>DASTXR010000001.1:0-8994 GCA_035765415.1 Steroidobacteraceae bacterium
CCTCGCGGTGCTGGGAAACGAATCAACAATGCGCGCCGTGGAAATAACGGCCATCGTGGTGCGCGCGGCACGCGACGGAGTCGGCGTCGAGTGGTGTGAGACACCGGCGGGTTCCATCTGCGCGAAGGTCGGATGCACCACGCGCTGTTCCGCCGCGGGCCCTGCGTCGCGGCCATCGTGAACGTCGTCGCCGCCGGCCCGTAAGGCGCCCCAGCGCCCGCGACGCGCCGGCGCCTCCTCACGTACGCAACGCGGTCTCGACACGCCGCTCGTTGCGGATCGCGCCGGCGAGGTTGTGCAGCTCGTTCGCCAGCGCGTCCAGGACGTCGTCGAGAGACAGGACGCCTGCAAGTTCTCCCAGGCTGCCCACGACCGGCATGCGCCGCACGCCGATGCGGCGCATTTCCTGCACGGCCGCGGCGATCGAATCGTTCAATTCAACGACGACCGGGCTGCTCGTCATGATGTCGCCCACGGTGAGCCCGCGAGGGTTCACGTCCTGCGCGACGACGGCCACGACGATGTCGCGGTCGGTCAGCACGCCGATGGGCCGCTGCGTGGCCGCGTTGAAGTCCGCCTCGACGACCACGAGATAGCCGACGTGTTTCTCGCGCATCACGCGCGCGGCGGCGGGAATTTCGTCGGACTTGCGGACAGTGACCACATTTCGATTGCAGAGCTGGGAAACGTTCATGGGAATCTCCTGTTGGTCGGAATCAGCCCGAAGAAGCGAGGAATTGAGGTTCACTCGCCGCCCCTGTTTTCTCAGGCGCGGCTGCGAAAGTCGCATTGATCACCATGCCATCGGTGAGCTGACACACTCCTTCGCCGCCCCCGCGCATGCCGGCCCAGGGCCGAACCAGGAGGAATCGGCAGCGCATATGTCCGTCGCCCGAGGTGCCGAGGTTGGCGAGCACTTTGCCGTCGTAGTGCTTCAGGAAGTCTGAAGCCGGCTGCGGATTCCAACGGTGCCATCCGCGATGCACGGCGGCCCACCCGTCCCACAGAGAATCCAGACTTTCGATCGGCAGCTCTTGCTTGATCTGGAAATAGGCGCCGTGGAACTGTCGCCCGTCGGCGAGCCTGGCCATCATCGTCCCGGAGACGTCGTCCTTGCCGCGCCATTCGAATACGACCTGCATCCGGTTGATCGCCGGCTCGGGAATCTCGAGACCATCCGAAGTGATCATGCATCCCGCAAGCGGCAGCGTCATCGCGCATGCGCGCACGCATCCGATGACTCTCGTCCGCATGGAAGATCTTTTCCGCATGCAGACATGGTCGCGCGTGACGGCTTCGGCGGAATCAGTAGGATCGCGCATGACCCTACGCAGCGCTGCGGAGACATGCGTGTTCTTACGCATGCGCGGTGCGGCTGCGCGCCGGCAAGATATCCGGGCGACAGATCCTGTCGGCTCCGCGACCGAGACTGGCCATGGGCAAGAAGATACTCGTCATCGACTCACATCCCGATCCGGCACGCGAGCGGCTGGTGCACACGCTCGCCAGCCTGTATGCGAGTGCGGCCGAGGCCGGCGGCCACCTGGTCCAGGTAGTCAGGCTGTGCGAGCTGGAGTTTCCGTGGCTGCGCAGCGCGAAGGAATTCGCCGCGCCCCCGTTGGGGATGATCGCCGCGCAACAGGAGCATATCCGGTGGGCGGATCACGTCGTCATCATCTATCCACTCTGGCTGGGATCGATGCCCGCATTGCTCAAGGCCTATCTGGAGCAGGTCATGCGCCCCGGGTTCGCATTCGCGTACGGCAAGGGCAAGGGCCTGCCGAAGAAGCTGCTCGCGGGAAAATCCGCGCGCATCGTCGTGACGATGGGCATGCCGTCGCTCTTCTACCAGCTCTACTACCGCTCCCACAGCGTGCGATCGCTGGCCCGCAACATCCTCGGGTTCGTCGGGTTCAAACCCGTGCGGGTGAGCCTCATCGGCAACGTCGAAGGTCGCGCGGCGGCGCGGAACCGCTGCATCAACGACGTTCTCGCCCTGGCGCGGCGCGGGATGTGACGTTCCACCGGAGATGACTATGGCGGATGCCAAATGAGCGTCGGCCGTGAACGCATGTTTCTCATGCGTGCCGGGATCGACACCTACCAGGAGCCGGTGGTCTACATGAACGCGGATTGCGCCGTGTGCCGCTCCGAAGGTTTCGCGGCACAGGCGCGCGTGTGGGTGGAAGTCGGCAGCCGGCGCATCATCGCGACGCTGAACGTAGTCACTGAAGGCAACTGGCTGCCCCGCGACTTCGCCGCGTTGTCCGAGGTGGCGTGGCGCCACCTGGCTCCGCAGCCGGGCGAGACGGTCACCTTCAGTCACGCGGACGCGCCGGATTCCGCTCGGCTCATTCGCTCGAAGGTTTATGGCGAGAAGCTGGATCGCGACGGCTTCCGGCTCATCATGCGCGACGCCATCGAGGGCGCCCTCGCGGACGTGGAACTCGCATCCTTCCTGGCCGCGTGCGCCGCGCGGCCGATGAGCTCCGCCGAGATCGCGCAGCTCACGCTCGCCATGGTCGACGTAGGCGAACGCGTGCAGTGGCATTCCAGTGCGGTGCTCGACAAACATTGCGTCGGCGGACTCGCCGGAAACCGGACCACGCCGATCGTCGTGGCGATCGTCGCGGCGTGCGGCGGCCTCATTCCCAAGACTTCATCGCGCGCGATAACGTCGCCCTCCGGAACCGCCGATGCGATGGAACTGCTGGCGCCCGTCAACCTGAGTCTCGACGCCATGCGCGCGGTGGTCGAACGCGAGGGTGGCTGTGTCGTCTGGGGCGGTTCGGTCGGTTTGAGCCCCGCGGATGACGTGCTCATCCGCGTCGAGCGGGTGCTCGACTTCGACAGCGATGCGCAGCTCATCGCGAGCGTGTTGTCGAAGAAGTCGGCCGCGGGCGCAGCCCATGTATTGCTCGATCTGCCCGTCGGCCCCACCGCGAAGATCCGTTCGGTCGTTGCGGCGGAGCAGTTAGGCATCAAGTTGATGGAGGTCGGCGCCGCAATCGGTTTGAACGTGCGCCTGCACATCTCCGACGGCCGTCAACCGGTGGGCCGCGGAATCGGACCCGCGCTCGAAGCGCGCGACGTGGTTGCAGTACTCGCCCGGTCGCCGGACGCGCCGCTCGACCTGCGCGAACGCGCGCTGGATCTCGCGGGCTTGTTGCTGGAACTCAACGGCCTGGCGCCGGGTTCCGGACGCGCACGCGCGCAGCGGGCGCTCGACGATGGCAGCGCTGCGCGCAAGTTCGAGGCCATCTGCGACGCCCAGGGCGGCCGGCGCGAGCCACCGACGGCGCCGCACACCGCCACGATCACGGCCGCGCACGCCGGAACCGTATCGGCAGTCGACAATCGCCTGTTGAGTCGCCTGGCGAAACTGGCCGGCGCGCCACGCGATCCGGCCGCCGGGCTCGAACTGCACAAGCACCTCGGCGACGGGATCGAGAGCGGCGAACCGTTGATGACGGTGCATGCCGAGACCAACGGCGAACTTCAATACGCGCTCGACTATCACACGCGGCACCCGCGAATGATCGAAGTGACATCGTGAGCGCCGTCTGCTTTTCGTTTGCGCAGGATGCGCATATCGGGCGCAGCCTTGCGCGGGCGATCGGAGCGGAACACCACGACGTGGAGATCCATCGATTTCCGGATGGTGAAACCCGCGTGCGACTCCCGGTCGAATGCGCCGGCAAGTGCGTGATCCTCGTCTGCGGGGGGCACCACCCGAACACCAGCGCCCTGCCCTTGTTCTTCGCCGCACACGCGGCGCGCGCGATGGGTGCGAGCAGGATCGGGCTGGTGGCTCCATATCTTGCCTACATGCGGCAGGACACGGCATTTCACGCGGGAGACGCGGTGAGCGCCCGCGCCTACGGACAATTTCTCTCGAGGTGTTTCGACTGGATAGTGACAGTCGATCCGCACCTGCATCGGATCAGGTCTCTCGACGAAATATTCTCCATTCCCGCCGTGAACATGTCGTCCATGCCGGCGATGTCGGACTGGATCGCGGCCAATGTGAAAGACCCCGTCATCATCGGCCCGGATTCCGAGAGCACGCAGTGGGCGTCGAGCGTGGCGCAAAGCATGGGAGTTCCGTGGACGGTGCTGCACAAGATCCGCACCGGTGACCGGCAGGTATCCGTGAGTCTTCCGGATCCCGGACTCCTGCGCGATCGCAGCCCGGTGATCATCGACGACATCGTATCGTCCGGACGAACACTGGTGGAAGCCGCCAACGGACTCCGCTCTCTGACTTCCCGCCCGGTGACCTGCGTGGTCGTGCACGCGCTGCTCGCGCCGGAAGCGGAGGCGGCGATCAAGGCCGCTGGAGTCGGGCGATTCGTGAGCACCAATACCGTGGCCCATGCGAGCAACGCGATCGATGTCGTTCCCCTGCTTGCAGAACGGATTCGCGCGCTGCTGCCGCACGCATCGTGAACGTCCATGGGCGTAAGTAATCTTCCTGACTTGCTTACGCACGGCCGCGAATCGCCGCGCGGATGGCGCCTGGCTAACCTGACGACACGATTTCGCTGGGTCGAAGGAAGCCGTCATGGAAAACAATCACCGCATCCTCTTTGCCATCCGCAATCCCACCGCAAAGCTGCAGCCAGGGCTGGCCAAGGCCATCCAGGTGGCGCGAGCGTCAGGCGCGAAGCTCGAGCTGTTCCACGCACTGGATGATCCGTTGTTCATCGAGCTCGCGCAGCTCGATGACAACACGGTGGACCGATTGCGCGAACGCGTGGAGGAGGAAGTCCGGATACCCCTGGTGCGCCTCTGCAATGTGGCGCAAAGACACGGTGTGCAAGCGGAAGCATCGGTGGCGTGGGACTATCCACCGCACGAAGCCATCGTGCGCCGGGCCGTGAAGATTGGCGCGGAGCTCATCGTCGCCGAATGCCACAAGGGCGGGCGCACGCGCCCCTGGCTCATTCACCTGACCGACTGGGAACTGCTGCGGCTCAGCCCCGTGCCGGTGCTGCTGCTCAAGAACGCAAAGGCCTATCGCCGGCCTCTCACGCTCGCCGCGGTCGACCCGGCACATGCGCACGCCAAGCCTTCCAGACTGGATGCGCGCATCCTGGCGGCGGCCGCGCAGTTGAGCAAAGGATTGCGCGGCACGCTGCACATGGTGCACGCCAACTACCCGACCATCGTCGGGCTCGGACCGCCCGTCAATCGCACCTGGTCGACGCTCAGCTACGAGGAACTCAAGGACCAGGAGCGCCAGGCCTTCGAAGTGTTTCGCGCCAACGCGGCCATTCCGCGGACTCGCGCTCACCTGGTCGAAGGCAATCCGTCCCGGGAGATTCCGCGCGTCGCCGGGAAACTCGGCGCGAGCATCGTCGTCATGGGCGCGCTGTCGCGTTCGGGCCTGGAGCGCGTGTTCATCGGCAACACGGCCGAGCGTGTGCTCGGCGCCTTGAATTGCGACGTGCTGGTGGTCAAGCCGGAAGGATTCGTCTCTCAGCTCGAGCGCGAACGGCGCGGCATGCGCGTGGTGGCTTCACCCACGCTCGCCACGCCCGCGCTGTAAGCGGGATTCACGTCCTTTCGGTCATCCGCAGAACTGCGGCAGATCGCCGCGCGCCAGCGCCGCGTCGATCTCCGACTCGGCGGCAAGCCAGTCGTCGACTTCGTGGCCGGGCTCGAATCCGCGGTGCGCGGAACGGAAGTAGGCAGCTTCGGCGATCATCGCGTCGCGCGCCTCCGGCTCCATGTACGCCGAGCTGCGGGTCACGATGGAATTGGAAGGCGGTTGCGCGGCGTGCGTGCGTTTGCCCGCACGGCTCTTCACCGCGCGCGCCCTGGCCGTGCCCGACTCGATGTCACCTGACCTCGCAGCGCGTTCCTTCATGGCGCGGCGCGGATCCGCCTTGAAGTTGCCTGTTGCATGATTCATGGGATCCATCCTCGAAGGCGCCGGACTGCCAGTCCGACGCCTTCTTTCGAGACACGACTACTGGACCTTGACCTCGACGGTCTTGGCCGTCGACGCCTTGGTCTTCGGTAGGTGAACCGTCAGCACTCCGTCCTTCGATTCGGCACGGATGGCTTTCTCGTCGATGTTGTCCGGCACCGAGAAGCTGCGCGAAAAGGCTCCGCGGAAAGTCTCGACGCGATGGAACTTCTCATCGCTGGTCTCTTTCTCTTCCTTGCGCTCGCCGTGAATCGTGATCATTCCCTGGTCGAGAGTGACCTTGACGTCTTCCTTCCTGACGGCGGGCAACGCGGCGCGAATCAGGTACTCCTGGTCCGTCTCGCTGATGTCGGCGCTCGGCGTCCACTCGAACTTCCCGCCGTTGTCCGCCGCGACCCGCGGAAACCGGCTGAACATGCTCGGCATCAACCGGTTGAAGGCGTCGTCCAATTCCCCGAAAGGCTGCCATTTGATCAAGCTCATGGTGATTCCCCATTTGATGTTAGAGGACGATTGTCCGATGCAAGTCTTGCGCGCCGGTGCGGGCGATGGGATTCGCAGCCGCGCGTAGGTGCATACGCAATCTCCACATTGCTGCGCGCGCTCGACGCGCTAACCTTGGTTGTAACCGCCTGAATGTATTGACCACGCGATTTATTTCTGCAGATCCCCCACTTTCGCGACGGACTCTGGCCCCGACGGGCGTCTAACGCGACAGTGCAAACCTTTGCGCAGGGCTTCTTCGTGCAAAAAGAAATCTTCCCGAGCGGCGACGGCCATGCGCGGCAGTCGCACAGCGCTGCGCGACGCGCCCTGCGTGCGCCGCGGATTGCGCGCATCGCAGCATTGCTTTTCAGCGCCGCCACGGCCGGGACGGTCTGTGCCGACGCCTCGCCGGCCGCGGCTCCGCTCGATCTGGCGCGTCATCGCGGCCGGGTGGTCATCGTCGATTTCTGGGCTTCGTGGTGCAAGCCGTGTCGCCGCTCGATCCCCTGGCTCAACACCATGCGTGAACGCTACGGCGCGAACGGCCTGACGATCATCGGCGTGAACGTGGACGCGGAACGCAGCGACGCCGACAAGTTCCTGCGTGACGTCCCCATCGAGTTCGAAATCGTCTTCGATCCGAACGGCGAGCTCGCGAAGCAGTTCAAGGTGCAGGGCATGCCCAGCTCCTACGTCTTCGATCGCACCGGAAAGCTGGTCGAATCCTTCGTGGGATTTCGCGATGCGAAGAAAGACGAGCACGAAGCCGCCCTCAGGAATCTGCTGCATCCCGCAGGCTGACGACCCAAGGAGTCCCCATGCGAAAACTGATCTTGCTGGCCACCGTTTCCATTGCGCTCCAGGGTTGCGCGAGCCTGGGAGTGCAGCCGTGGGAGCGCGAGGTCCTGGCGCGCGACGACATGCAACTCGACGCCAACGCGCTCGACACCGCGTTCGACGATCACATCTATTTCAGCAAGGAAGGCACCAGCGGCGGCCGCGGATTCGGCGGCGGCGGCTGCGGGTGTAACTGACATGGCGGACAGGGATGCGAAGATCGGCGCCGCGCTTGCCGCGGCCACGTGTAGTTTGCTGGGTGTCGCGCCGTCAGTCTCGGTGGCCGAGGAAGCCGAACCGAAATGGGACATCGACTCCGCTTTCCTCTACTACGGCGAGAGCGACGGTCGCGTCAAAGACTTCAGCCTGAGCTCGCACGCCACGCGTGATTTCGGCGACGAGCGCAAGCTGGGCCTCGACCTCTCCGTGGATTGGCTCACGGGCGCCTCGCCGAATGGCGCCATCGCGAGCGATGGCGCCCAGACATTCACCAGCCCTTCGGGCGGCAAGACCTACACGACGCCCGCGGGCGAAATCCCGCTCGATGAAACCTTTCTCGACACGCGCTTCGCACTCAACGCCAGCTGGACGCAACCTTTCGCGCGCCTGTACACCGTGAGCGCGGGATTGGGATTCTCCTCCGAGTACGACTACCAGCACATCGGCGCCAATATCGGACTCACGCGCGATTTCAACCAGCGCAACACCACGCTGAGCGCGGCGGTGGCATACGCGCAGGACACCATCGAACCCGTCGGCGGCCTGCCGTTGCCGCTCGCGCAGATGCCCGATGCCGTCGGCGATGATGATGATGATGAAGACGACGAAGACCTGAACCCCGCCAACCGCGGCGACAGCAGCGACACCAAGAACGTGCTCGACGTGCTGCTCGGATTCACGCAGGTGCTCGGCCGTCACACCGTGCTGCGCGTCAACCTCTCGTACTCCGATTCGAGCGGATATCTCACCGACCCCTACAAGATTCTCAGTGTCGTCGACCCCGTGACCGGCGAACTCATCGGGCGCACGCCGGCGCCCGGCGAATCCGGGCCCACCGGCGTTTATCGTTTCGAGAGCCGCCCGGATTCGCGCCGCAAGGAAAGTGTCTATGCGGAAATGCGCCACGATTTCTCCGGCCGCGTGCTGCAGGTCGGTTACCGGTACTCCACCGATGATTGGGAAGTGGACTCGCACACGCTCGAGTCGCGACTGCGCCTCCCGTTCGGCGGGTCAAACTACCTGGAGCCGCACGTGCGCTACTACCAGCAGACGGCGGCGTCGTTCTACCGGTACAGCCTGCCGAACACCTCTCCCCTGCCCGGGTTCGCCACCGCCGACGCGCGGCTTTCGGAAATGAGCGCGGTCACGGTGGGGCTCAAGTACGGCCACGTGACCGCCGGAGGCGACGAATGGAATGCACGACTGGAGTTCTACCGGCAGACGGGCAAAGCCCCCAGCGAAGTATTGATCGGCAACCAGATCGGCAACACGCAGATGCCGGACTTCGACGCGGTGATCCTGCAGTTCGGCTACCGCTTCAAGTTATAGACATTTCGCGCGGCGATGGCCTGTGGATCGCACGCTTCCGCGCCATGGGCGGGCCGTGCGAAGTGCTGGCGGACGTCGCCAGTGAATCGGTGGCGCGCACCATCGCCGAATCGGTGGCCGCGTGCGCGTGGCGCATCGAACGCAAGTTCAGCCGGTATCGTGCCGACAACATCGTCGCCCGGATCAAC
>DASTXR010000002.1:0-58467 GCA_035765415.1 Steroidobacteraceae bacterium
TGGACTTGCGGCCCGTTCTCGCGAGAACCTGCTGTATCAGCCGAAGTCGTCGTCGTCGAAGCTCGTCAGGTCCTTCGACAAGATGTAGTGCGAGCGCGGTCCGAAGTGCTTCGACATGTACTTGGCCAGGCCGCGCGCGCCGAAAACTTTTTTGAAGTGCGCAAAGCCGTGGTTCCGCATCCACCAGCCAGTAAAGCGCGAACGACCCCATGCGCTGAGGCCCGGATTGACCCTCACAGCAAGATGCACATGGACATCGCCGCCAACTCCATTCTCGAGAACACCGATATAGGCAATGGTGGGCGGATATAGGTCCTGCCATCCCTGCCCTCCAAGCGCCCGTGCCAATACGCACATGCCCTTCCGCACCGCGCGCTCAACGTCTAGGTCATCGCGAAACTGAGACCGACGCGCTGGCTTCCAGGTCAGCGTGATCGCCCATTGCGGTCGTGTGCTGACAATCAGATCCTCGAAGGCTCGGGCATGTGCACGGGCGTGCTGGAGCGGAATCACTTGGCCTTCCTGCACCGCGTTGCCCGCGGACGATTTCGGCCATTCCGGCTAAGCCACCAGGTAAGGAACGAAGGTTCGTGCAGAATGTAGCCGCACGGCGACTCGTAGACGCCGCCGCTCCCCGCCAGCCCATTCTGAAAGCGGTTTCTGACGGCCCAGCGGACTCGGTTCTCGTTGAGAAGATTCGGGTGACGCTGAGCAAAGTCCTTGACCAAGAACAGCTCCGCGGTCGGTGGCAGCGGAATCAGGGTGTCCGAGGAATCGTAGTCCGCCCCCTTCGGGTGCTTCGCCAACTTTTCAAAGAACTTTCGCTTTCGATCTGGGAGCGCGAGGCGCTGAGTCGACATGAACTCTCTCCAATATCGCGGCGTGGCCGCGAGGATTCATGCGCCGAAGCGTACTCATGTGAAGTGCTCGCCTACAAAGCGACATAGGCGCAAGAAATGGCCGATTCTTGCGAGCCCACTACAGGTAGATGTTTAGTCTCGAGCGAACGATCCTGTGGAGATGCTCAAGCTTCTCTTCTCGGGAACAATCGATAGTCGCGACATCCTGTCGTGCCATGTACATCCTTATGAAACCCTTCGCCTCGGTTGACCATTTTCTTCGAGCGTGGCGAATGGTGTGGGCGCTGATTGCGCATTTGCTCAACGATTCCATCGTTGCCTTAAAGTCACCAGCTTCACGACCCCACCGTCCTGCGCTGACTTCCCGGCGAATCCAGTAGTCGGCTGCAATCAGGAAGTCTCTCTGTGCATGCGTGCCGCGCCGGCCTCTTTTGGATCCGTGGCTTGGCGGAAATACAGCCTGGCGTAAGTCGACTGATGCCGCGACGCGCCTAAGAATCTTCGCAATATTCTGAAAGTCGTCCTTGTCGAGGTGTTGGCGCGATCTGGTGCTTACCAATGCGTCCGCCCAGTTTTCGAGATCTGCTTCTCCCCACCTGAGGTAATAGGGCTCGTCCGGAACGGGGATCTCGACATCTGCTGGCAAAAGTTCCTCATGCATCTCTGGTAAGGCATTCGCTTCTGCAGGTTGCATAAGCGAAGCGCGGGCTGCCACCAAAGCGCGCGCACGTTTGGATCTCATAGCCCACGCTCTTTCGCCATCTTCTCGATGGCCGAGACCTTGTTCTTCTGCGTCAAATGGCTATAGCGCTTGACCATTGCCATAGTGCGATGGCCAAGGGTGTCAGCGATCTCCAGCAAGCTCGCACCTTGTTGCGCGAGATAACTAGCGGTCGTATGGCGAAGGTCGTGGAACCTCAGGTCCTCAATGCCAGCTTCCTTCAGAGCGACGTACCAATGGCCATCGAAGTGTTCGTAGGGACCTGGAAACTCGCTCGGCTGCTGAAACACATACTCGCTGCGCACACTGTTCTTCAGCTTAAGTTCGCGCAGCGCGGTGAGCGCCTTGCCGACGAGCGGCAACATCCGGGAGTCCCCGTTCTTGGTGTCGTGAACGAGCGCATTGGCGCTCTTCAGATCGACGTCGGCCCACTTGAGATTGACCAGCTCTCCGCGGCGAGCTCCTGTCGTAAGCGCAAGCAGGACGATGGTCTCCAATGGCTTCCAATCGGACTTCGCACACGCGTCAAGCAGCGCAGCTCGCTCGTCATCGGCGAGGAAACGAGTCCGCCCTCTGCTCTCCTTCCTCTTCGAGATATCGCGGACAGGGTTGCGATCGAGCAGTCGCCATTCCCTAACCACAACCGAGAACATGTGGCTCAGCGCCGCCAGGTATCGATTGACGGTCGCGCCTGACCGCTTGTGCTCCTTCGGCTTGATGTCCTTGCCGCGCCTTGTACGCGGCTTGCCTCGCGTGTACGTCTCGGACGCGAGAGCATCGCGACCCTCTGCAACCTGCTCGGCCGTAACCTCAGAGAGCACCTTCCCGGCGAAGTACTTCGTCCACCATTCAAGTTGCTGCTTACGGGCCGCTTGCTCTGTGTCGCTGAGATTTCCGATCGAGTCCCGCAAGTAGCGTTCAACGATCGAGCTGAACGTAAGCCTCGACGCCTTCGCCTGCGGGAAGAACCGATTCTCACGGATCGAAGTCTCGATCGAGTTCGCCCACTGCTGAGCCTCTTTTCGGTTCGGGAAAGTTTGGCTCTGCGCCTTCTGTCCTTTAACTCGCACCTGCGCGCGGTACGAAACTTCGCCGGTCAGCGGCGATGTGATGCGCTGGATAGACGCCATGTGTAAGAGCGCTCCCTTGTGCGTTTGTTGGAGTTATTCGCTGCACGGACTGTGCCCGAAAATGCACGGAGCGGGAAGCCGATTCAACGTAAGTCGTTGAAATCTGGTGCCGGCTGCAGGGATCGAACCCGCGACCCCCTGATTACAAATCAGGTGCTCTACCAACTGAGCTAAGCCGGCCTTCTCTGGAAGTGCCGCGATTTTAGGCGCGTACGCCGCAAGGCGCTATTGCGCCGGTTCCGCTTCTTCATCCGCCGGGCACGCCCGGAACTCCAATTCCGTGTCCCCCGCCGGGAATTTCTGCCCTTCGAGCGGCGGCGAATCCGATTTCAGCGTGAGATCGAGCCAGATGGCCGTTCCGGTCTTCAGGCGCTCTTCGATCTGCGGCAAAAGCTGCAGCCTGGCGACGCGCTCGGATTGCGCCGCGGCCCGGGCTTCGTCGGAAAACACGCCCAGCGAAATGCGGCGCGCACCCAAGTCGCCGACGGCCTGCGCGTCGGCGATGCCGCCTTTCTTCAGGCGATCGAGCAGACGGCGTTCACCGGATTCGGTCGACGGGGCTTCGAGATAGACCCAGAACCCGTCGAAATCGCGGGTCTCGACTTCGCGGGGCAGCGACTGGTAACCGCTGTCGGCCAGCGTCGACCTCGCACGCGCAGCCAGTTCGTTGGTGGCGAACGGACCGACGGTGACGCAATTGCCGGGGCCCGCGACTACCGCCCTCGACTCGCGGACAAGCTCGAGCGGTGGGGCATTGACCTTCGGGGATACGGGCAACTGCGCCTCGTCGGGCGCAAGCCACTGCATCCACGCGAAAAACGCGAGGTTGGCTAATAAGAGAAGGAGTAAGGCTGCACGCACGCGAGGCGCGAGTGTAGCAAATGCGCTCCGGGCTTTAGTCCCCTGCGAACACCGCGAGACCCCGCAGCACGAGGTCGGGAACCTCCCGCGCGGGGCTCGTGAGATACCGCTTGAGTTCCGGCGCGGCGCCGCCGGTCAGGATGAGCACGGGACGGCCGCGCAGATGGCGTTGCGCTTCGAGCAGCGCGCGATCGATGAACGCGGCGGCCGCGAACATGGAGCCCGCGGCCAGGGCGCTCGCGGTATCGGTGGCGAACAGCGACCGCGACGCCGCGCGCCCGCCGTGCGCACGGCGCCGGATGCCATGCGTGCCGGACAACAGGCTGTCGACCATGGTCCTGGGGCCAGGAACGATGGCGCCGCCACGATGGCGGCCCGCGGCGGTGACCGCGTCGATGGTGAGCGCGGTACCCACGTTGGCGATGACCGCGGTTCGGCCATGCGCCAGCGCATGGGCGCCGACGGCCGACACCCAGCGATCGGCGCCGAGACGCCAGGGGTCGCGATAACTGTTGGTGACGCCGAACGCGCGGCGCGAGGACGCGATGTATTCCGGCGCGACGCCAAACCGGCGCTGCGCGGCGGCGTCGAGCGCATGTGTGAGCGCTTCGTCGACGACGCTGACCACGACGATGCGTTTGACACCGCTGGGCGCGCCACGCACGACGGCCCGCAGCGCCAGGCCCGAATTCTCGTGAGCTGCCGCCTGCATGCGGCCCTGCCGGCCGTCACGCAGGGTGGCCCACTTGACGCGGGTGTTGCCGATGTCGACTAACAATGTATTCATTCGTGAGCTCATGCCTCGACACGCACCGTGACTTCGCCGGAGATGAAGCGTCGCACGCCGGTGGGCGTTTCGACCAGCAATGCGCCATGCGCATCGACGCCGCGCGCCACGCCGCGCGTGATCTCGCCGGCGTTTTCCACGCGCACTTCGCGATCGCGCAACGCATCGCAGTGATGCCAGTCGTCCAGATGGGGCGTGAGCCCGTGGCGCGGGAAGCTTTCGAAGGCGGGCAGCAGGCGCGCGAGCAGCGCGGCAGCGATGGCATTGCGATCGGGCACGGCGGCGCAATGCGCGCGGATGTCGTCGGCGGTGTTGCCCGTGGCCTTCACGGCTGCACGCGCGGCCTCATCGAGAACCACGTTGAGGCCGATGCCCGCGACCACGTGCACGGGCCCGCCGGACTCCGCACGCATCTCGATGAGAATGCCGCCGAGCTTGCCGTTGTCGGTCACGAGGTCGTTGGGCCACTTCAAGCCGACACCGGGCACGCCGAGCGCGGCCAGCGCATTCACCACGCTCAATCCCACGACGAGCGACAGCGCCGAAAGATCCGCGGGCATGTCGGCGTACTGCCACGCAAGCGACAGGCAGAGGGCTCCACCGGGCGGCGCGACCCAGCCGCGCCCGCGCCGGCCGCGACCGCCGGTCTGGTGCTCTGCCAGCACCACGGCCGCGGTGCCGGCTCCCGGCGGCAGCGCTTCGAGCAACCGGGTGTTGGTGGATTCGAGCGTCCACTCCACGAGCAGCACTTCGAGATTGGCGCGTACGTCGGCGGGCAGCAGGGACTGGATTCGTTCCACCGACAGCGCGCTGACCCCCGGCGCGAGCCGGTATCCCTTGTTGGTCTGCGCGTCGAGAGCCACGCCGATCTCGCGCAACTGCTCGACCGCCTTCCACACCGCGGCACGGGTCACGGAGAGATCGGCGGCCAGCGTCTCGCCCGAAAGGAAACCCCGGTCGTCGAGACGCTGGAAGACGCGCTGTGGCAGCGGACCCCGTGACGCGGCGTCGCTCACGCTCGCCCGCGACCGAACAGCCACAGGCGGCGGGCCCGCGGCTCGGTGCCGGCGCGCATGCGCCGCACGTTGGCGCGATGCGTGAACGCCACCAGCACCGCGCAGGCCAGCGCGAACCCGAGCACGGGCGTGAGCACGGCGCCGTCACGCAACACTAGATAGACCGGGATGGCGAACGCGGCGGTGATCGACGCCAGGCCGACGAAGCCGGAAACAGTGACGACCGCAAGCCAGCTCAGGAACAGCGGAATCAGCAGCAGGAGGTCGATGCCCGCGAATGCGCCCACCAGCGTGGCCACGCCTTTGCCGCCGCGAAAGCCGTGCCACACCGGAAACACGTGGCCGAGGATGGCGGCGAACGCGCAGGCCGGCGGCAGCCAGGCCGCGAGCGCAGCGGAAGAAGGCGGGATGCCGGGCAGCGCCAGGCCTGGCAGCAATGCCGCGGCGACCCAGCCCTTGGCGATGTCGATGAGGAAAACCCAGACCGCGAACGCCGCGCCCTGCGTGCGCAGCGCATTGGTGCCGCCGGCATTGCCGCTGCCCAGCTTGCGGATGTCGATGCCGCCCCACAGGCGGCCAACCACGAGGCTGCCGACGATGGAGCCGAGAAGATAGGCGATGAGGACCTTGACGCAGAATTCCATGGCGCGGCAGCGAGCTTCAGGGAAGAAATATTTCCGCGAGCATACATCGGACACCGCCACCGCCGTGGCGTTCAATCGTTTCGAGCGGCACCGCGAGCACGGCGTCGACCGAGGAATAGAGCCGCACGTACCTGGAAGTGGCGAGCGCGTGGCGCGCGGTCTCCGACATGACCAGGATGGTGAAGTCGCCCAGGTACTCGTCCCAGCTACCCACCTCCAGCATGTTGCCGGCGAACGCGCCCATCTCCGCGTGATCGATGGCGAGCACCTCGAGGCCCGAGGCGGCGAGCCGCGCGCTCACGCGATCGCGATCGGCAGGCGCGATCGCTTCGAGGGCGACCACGGCCACGCGCGTGCCCACGTACATGAGCACGTTGGTGTGGTAGATGGGCGTGCCGGACTGGTCGGTGGCGCTGAACAGCTCGAGCTCGAAACCCATCTCGCGCGCCCATTCGCGCGCCACGGTTTCGTCGGTGCGCTCCGAGCGGCAGGCATACGCCACGCGCGCGCGATGGTCGAGCACCAGGCTGCCGGTGCCCTCGAGGAATCGTCCCTCGTTCTCGTGGCGCGTCAGGTCGAGCAGCCGCCGCACCTTGAAACCGGTTTCGCGCATCACCGAGTCGATGATTTCGGGGCGCCGTTCCGCGCGGCGATTTTCGGCGTGCATGGGGTAGAGCACCACGGTGCCGTCGGCGTGGAAACTGACCCAGTTGTTGGGAAACACGGCGTCGGGTTTGCGCGGCGTATCGGAATCCGGCACCACGCACACCTTGACGCCTTCGGCGGCCAGCGCCGCGGCGAAGGCGTCGAATTCCCGCAGGGCCTGCTGCGAGACATCGGCGGCCGCGCCCCTGCCATCGGGACCCGGCCGTTGAAAACGATTGGTACCAGCGGTTTGCGCGTTGAATCCGAAGTGCTTCGGGCGAACCATCAAGACGGCGCTTGCACACTGCGACGGGCCCGATCGGCCCCCTTCTTTCCCACCCTGCATTACCGACTTCTACATCCGGGGACCGGTAGGCACAATAGCCCGCAATGACAACTTCCATTCCCACACTCGATGCGCGCAACACCGAAAGCCCGCAATTCGCGCAGGAGATCGCGGCCGCGTACGCGGAATTCGGTTTCGTGATCATCGAAAACCACGGCATCGACAAGGCGCTGATCGACCAGTGCCTGGACTGCTTTCGCAGGTTCTTCGCCCTGCCCGCGTCCGAGAAACTCCGTTACCGGGTGCCGGGCGGCGGCGGCGCGCGCGGCTACACGGCGTTCGGCATCGAGACCGCCAAGGGCGCCCAGCATCACGATCTGAAAGAGTTCTGGCACGTGGGGCGCGAGCTGCCGCCCGGCCACCCTTTCAACGCGGTCATGGCGCCTAACATCTGGGTGGATTCGATCCCGGGTTTCCGCGAATCCACGCTGGGCCTGTACAAGGCTTTCGACGCGCTCGGCCTGCGCCTGCTTTCCGCGATCGCGCGTTCGGTGGCGCTGCCGGCCAACTTCTTCGACGACAAGGTGGATCTCGGCAACAGCATCCTGCGCGTCATCCACTACCCGCCGATGCCGCCGGAGCCCACGCCGTCGGTGCGCGCCGGCGCGCACGAGGACATCAACGTCATCACGCTGTTGTTAGGCGCCGAAGAACCGGGCCTCGAGGTGCTGTCGCGCAAGGGCGAGTGGATAGCGGTGAATCCGCCGGCGGGTTCGCTGGTGTGCAACGTCGGCGACATGCTGCAGCGGCTCACCAACATGCACCTGCGCTCCACCACGCACCGGGTGGTGAACCCGCCGCGCGAGCGCGCCAGCAACGCGCGCTACTCGCTGCCGTTCTTCCTGCACTTCAACCCGGACTTCCTCATCAAGACGCTGCCGCAGTACGTCGACGCGCAGCATCCCGACCAGTTCCCCGTTCCGATCAACGCGCATGACTTCCTGCAGGAACGCCTGCGGGAAATCAAGCTCATCTAACCAGAACGACAAGGCGGGACTGCTGGCGCATGGCCAAGCTCTATTTCTATTACTCGACGATGAACGCGGGAAAATCCACCGCGTTGCTGCAGGCAGGGCACAACTACGAAGAGCGCGGCATGCGCACGCTGCTGTACACGGCCAGGATCGATTCGCGCGATGGCGGCAGGATCCGCTCGCGCATCGGCATCGAACGCGAGGCGCTGCATTTCTACCCGGAGCTCGACCTGCGTGCGCAGATTCTCGCCGAACAACAGCGCGCCCCACTCGCCTGCGTACTCGTCGACGAATCGCAATTCCTCACGCCGGCCCAGGTGAAGCAGCTGGGCGCGGTGGTCGATGAGCTGAACGTTCCGGTGCTGTGTTATGGCCTTCGCACCGACTTTCGCGGCGAGTTATTCCCTGGCAGCGCCCACCTGCTTGCCTGCGCGGACAACCTGGCCGAGATCAAGACCATCTGCCACTGCGGGCGCAAGGCCATCATGACGGTGCGTGTCAAGTCCGATGGCACTGCCGAACGCGAGGGTGCGCAGATCGAGATCGGTGGCAACGAGCGCTACGTGCCGCTGTGCCGCAAACATTTTTCGCAAGCTCTTGCCGGCGCAATGATTCCTGCCTGAGATTGCTCAAGATTCGTACTGCACGCTTAGGACACACCGGCGGAATTCCTGCCCCAGCTCGGTGAAAGCTGTTGCTCACGCGCAGCAAGCCCGCGATTTCAGGTTGTAACTGACACGTCATGTCATTAACGTGTACTCCATAAAACGCGCAGGGCCACATAGATGGCCGCGTCTATAACTGGAGAAACCAATGCGTAACGTCAACGGAGCCTTGTTGCTCCGATTCCACAAATGGTCTTTTGTCGCCGCCACCTTGTTAGGCGCCGGCCTCGCGCAGAACGCGGTTGCGCAGTCATCCGCCACCGAAGCGACCGAAGCCGACATGGCCGAAGTGGTGGTCAGCGCCACTCGCGTCGCCGAGGTCGGTATCGCGCTCCAGCAATCGGCGCCGAAGTCACGGATCTCGCTCGACGGTGAGTACCTGCAGAGCCAGCTCGCCGGCCAGAGCGTGTTTGCATCGCTCAACCAGATCCCGGGCGTCAATTTCACCAACAGCGATCCGTACGGCACCTCCGGCGGCAACCTGCGCATCCGCGGCTTCGACGGCTCGCGCGTGTCGGTCACCTTCGACGGCATCCCGCTGAACGACTCGGGCAACTACGCGCTGTTCACCAACCAGATGCTCGACGCCGAGCTCATCGACCGCGTCGACGTGAACCTGGGCACCACCGATGTCGACAGTCCCACGGCGTCGGCCACCGGCGGCACGGTGGCGTATCGCACGCGCCGGCCCGAGGATGAATTCGGCGGCTTCGCCATCGTGTCGGGCGGCGAGTTCGACTACATGCGCGGCCTCGTGCGCCTCGATACGGGCGAGTTCGGCCCCTGGGGCACCAAGGCGTTCATCGCCGGCTCGTACCAGAAGTACGACAAGTTCAAGGGCCCGGGCGAGCTCGAGAAGAAGCAGGTCAACGCGATGGTCCGCCAGGACTTCGAGAACGAGAACTTCATCTCGATCGGCTTGCACTACAACGAAAACCGCAACGACTTTTACCGCACCACCAGTGACGCGACCTATAACAGGAACGGCCGCGATTACGACAACATCGACACGTGTACGCGCGATTTCCCGACCAGCGGCGCGATCGACAACGAGAATTTCCTGCCCAACGCGAACACGACGCCGCAACCGCCTCCGCCAGCGCCGCTGTTCGCCGACAACCCGCTCTACACGGGAAGCTGCACGAACTTCTTCGGCGTTCGCATCAACCCGTCGAACACGGGCAACGTCCGCGTGCAGTCGCTGTGGCACCTGGGTGAGAAGCTCCGCCTGACCTTCGATCCGTCGTACCAGTACACGCTGGCCAACGGCGGCGGCACCACCACCCTTGCCGAAACTGCAGTTCCCTTCTCTTCCGACATTCGCGTGCGCGGCAATTCCACGGCGCCCGGCGTCGACCTGAACGGCGATGGCGATCTGCTCGACACCGTGCGCTTCTACACGCCGAATACGACGAACACCAATCGTTATGTCGTCACCAGCTCGCTCATCTGGGACCTCAACGACGACCACCTGCTGCGTTTCGCGTTCACCTGGGACAAGGCGGAACATCGCCAGACCGGCCAGTGGGGCCCGATGGATTTCGCCACGGGCGAGCCTGAGGACGTCTTCGCCGGCCGCGAGGGCCAGCGCATCTTTGCCGCCGACGGCGACATCATCCGCGGCCGCGATCGTTTCTCGATCGCCGAGCTGACCCAGTACGCGCTCGAATACCGCGGTAATTTCCTCGAAGACAAGTTCACGGCCACGCTCGGTCTGCGCGCTCCGTTCTTCAAGCGTGAGCTCAATCAATATTGCTACACGCCGAACGGCGGCAACGGCGGCCCGGGCACCATCGGCCCGGCCGGCGGAACGCTGTGCACGTCGCGGGCTCCGCTGACCACGACGGCAAACGGCAACGTCACATTCGTGCCCTCCAATCCGATGACACCGGCGGTGCCGGCCGTGCAATTCATTCCGCCGTACAGCGAAACCGTGGAGTTCGACGAACTGCTGCCGAACGCGGGTCTCTCGTTCCGTCCGTGGGAGCGCCACCAGTTCTACCTGTCGTATGCCGAAGGCCTGTCGGCGCCGCGCACCGACAACCTGTACGCCACGGTACGCAACCCGGGTCAAACCGAGATCACGCGCCCGACGCCGGAATCCGAGACCACCAAGTCGTATGACCTCGGCTGGCGTCTCAATCACCCGACCAACATCGCGTCGCTCGCGCTGTACCACATCGACTACACCAATCGAATCGTGTCCACGTTCAACTCCGATCTCGGCTACAACGAAGACCGCAACGTGGGTGACGTGTCGATCGACGGCTTCGATGCCCAGGTGGGTCACCGCTTCGGCGAACTCGTCGATCTCACATTGTCGGCGTCGTACAACGACAGCGAGCTCGAAGGCAGCCTCAATCCGGCGCTCGACGGCTTGAAACTGGTGGAAACGCCGGAGTGGACCTTCGCCGCGCGCATGGACCTGCACGTGACCGAAGACTTCCATGTCGGTCTGCAGGCGAAGAAGGTGGACGACCGCTTCTCCACCGACCTCAACACCGAAGTCGCCCCGGCCTACACGGTGGTCGACCTCGACCTGAACTACGGCTTCAACCTCTGGGGCGCGGAAGGTGCGGAAGTGCAGCTCAACGTGACCAACCTGCTCGACGAGGAATACTACGGCAACATCAGCCCGGGCACTGGCGTCGGCACCTCCGTGGGCTTCTTCTCCATCGGTGCGCCGCGCACGGTAGTGGCGTCCTTCCGCTTCAACTTCTAAACCTGCGCATGGACGTGCGCGGCGTCCTGGCGTTGACGATCCTCTCGGCGGCGGGCCTTTCGCCCGCCGCCGCGGCGGAACGGCCATCCGGCCTCATCCGCATCGCGACTTTCAACTGCAGCCTCAATCGCACGAATGCGCAAGCCCTGCGCCGTGACCTCGCGACTCCCGACAACGCGCAGGCGAAGGCGGTCGCGGAAATCGTCCAGCGCGTGCGGCCCGACATCCTGCTGCTGCAGGAGTTCGACTACGACGCCGAAGGCGTGGCGCTGCGCCGCTTCCAGGCTAACTACCTTGGCAGTCCGCAGAACGGCTCCGAAGCCATCCGGTTCGAGCACTCCTATTTCACCGAGTCGAACACCGGCCAGCCATCCGGACTCGATCTGAACAACGACGGCCGCGTGCAAGGCGGCGAGGACGCGCTGGGTTTCGGCGAGTTTCCGGGGCAGTACGCCATGGCCTTGTTGTCGCGCTTCCCCATCGACCGCGCGCAGGCGCGCACCTTCCGCAAGTTTCTGTGGCGGGATATGCCCGGCGCCATGTTGCCCGACGATCCGGGCACGCCGGCGCCCGCCGACTGGTACTCGCCGCAAGAACTGGCCGTGCTGCCGCTCTCCTCCAAGAGCCACTGGGATGTGCCCGTGGACATTGGCAAGGTGACGCTGCACTTGCTGGCGAGCCATCCGACGCCGCCCGCGTTCGACGGCGCGGAGGATCGCAACGGCAGGCGCAACCATGACGAGATCCGCCTGTGGAGCGATTACCTCGACGGCGCTTCGTACCTGCGCGATGACGCCGGCCGAAGCAGCCGGTTCAAGGCCAAGGCGTTCCTGATCATGGGCGACCAGAACTCCGATCCCGTGGATGGCGGCAGCATCCACAACGCCATCGGCGCGCTGCTCGCGCATCCGCGTGTCGACGCGAGTTTCGCACCGGTGAGCTCCGGGGCCGCCGAAGCCGGCGCCGCGCAGGGCGGCGCGAATGCCACGCAGCGGGGCGACGCACGCACCGACACCGCCGACTTCAACGACCGCGTGGCCGGCAACCTGCGCGTGGACTATCTACTGCCCTCGAAAGGGCTGCGCGTGTGCGGAGGCGGCGTGTTCTGGCCCTCCAGGGCCGACCCGGCCGCCGCGCTGGTGTGGGGCGACAGCCCTGTGCCCAGCTCCGATCACCGCCTCGTCTGGCTCGACGTCACCGTAGACGGAGATCAATGCCCACCGGGCAGTGATCTGACAGCCAGTGCGACTTCGCATCCGCGTCGTTGAACACCACGCGCACGAAGGAATTCTTCACCACGCTTTTCGCCAGGTCCCGCCCGAGCAGGATGTTGTCGATGTACTCGCGGTATTCGCTGCCGGTGGTGCAAGGCACGAACTTCTCGCGGCCGGTGACATTGGTGAGCGCGCTCGCGGCCGGCTGGCCGTCGTTGATCTCGGCGTAGACATTGAGTTGGCGGCCCTGTGCATCACGCGCCGGGCCCTTCTCGATGGTGAAACGCCGGTTGAAGTCGCCGAGCACGCCGAAGCGACGTGAGGCCGCGGCCTCCCCTTCGATCCAGGCTTCCAGAGGCGCCACCTGGCGCGACAGCAGCTCGCAATTGCGGCCGTCGGCGGTCAGGGGGCCAGCGGGACAGCCCGATTTCAGGTGCACGGACATCAGGCGGAATTCATTGTCCGTGCCGGGAAAGAAGGTGACCACGACTCCGCGGCGCACGGCGTTGTCCAACGACAGCGGTTCGTACTCCGCTTCGCAACGATGCGGCAGTCCACGGCGGATGGCGAAGCCATTCTTCTGCGTGTGTGCGCGCGTGCTGAAGCAGTAGTCGTAGCCGGGAAACACCTGGGCGGCGGCGTCGGGCCCGTCGACTTCCTGCAGGGCGACGATGTCGGCGCGCAACTGCGCGGCGTAGTGACGCAGTGACGCGTAATCGGCGGCCGTGCGCGGCGGATGTTTTGTGATGGCGCAAGGCAGCGTGCGATCGTCGCCGCCGACCATGCCACCCTTCTCGGCGCAGGTGGCACGGAGCCCCTGGTGCGTGGCGGGTGTCACCAGGTATTCCACGTTCCAGCTCGCGACGCGCACGCGGGTTTCGTTGCCCTGCCATCGACCGACACCGGGCAGTTCGAGCACGGGGTCGGCCGTCTGCAGGGCGGCATATTTCGCTTCGAGAGCGTCGAACGGCTTGGTCCAGGAGCCGTAGATGGGATTCGGCAGCAGGAACCAGGTGGCGCCGAACCGCGGCTCGAGGCGTTCGCGATCGCCGGCAAAGGCGGGCGGATCGACGAAGTCGCCCAGGTCGTCGCCGACCAGCGCGACGATGCGGTAGTTAGCGGCGATGAACGCGCGGCGCAGTGTCTTGTTGCTGTTGTTCCACTCCGGACGCTCGCCGCGCAGCAGCATGCGCTGCGGATCCGGCGCCGCATCGATGCCGAGCGCGAGCAGATTCTTCATGGTGGCGGTCTTCGCCGGGCATGGATCGGTGGCGGTGGGCGGTGGAGCCGTGCAGTCGCGGTTGCTGATGTAGAACACGGTGTGGCCGAGCGCGCGCGCCCTGGCGATGTATTCGCGCGCGCCGGGCACCGCGTCCGCTTCGCCGGCGCCCACCCATTCGCCCCAGCTCTTCGCGTTGTAGCTGGCGCGGTCGCGCAGCAGCCGCGCCTGGAACACCGTGTTGTCGAGCACCGTTTCGTCGAGATCGAGCACCACCGCCGAGGGCAGGCGGCTGAGCGTTTCGGCGGGAACCGCGGCCTGTTCGAGCGCCGCGCTGCCTGGCGCCGGAGCCGCGAGGCGCTCCCCGGCCTGCCGGTAGACCTGCCGTGCAATGGCGCGATACTCCGGCGCAATCTGCATCCACAACGTGGCGTTCAGGGTCTCGCGACCCGCCCATTCGTCGGAATCGGCGGCACGCGCGATGGTGTTCGCCATGGCGCACACGGCAGCGAATGAAACGATGTACCCGGCCCTGTCTTTCCAGCCTCGCGTCATGAATCCTCCAGACCCCAAACGTGTTTGCGTTGGGCCGGAGTATTTCAGAGCTAGCCAGTTTCGGCGAGTGAGTTGCTGCTGTTCTGCCAGTCGTTGTCGAGCAGGTCGAGTGGTTCGACGCGCAGGTAGCGCAACGCGTCGCTGGCCGGGCACGGCCGCGCAAACAGGAAGCCCTGCGCGAGGCTGCAGCCCATGTTGCGCAGGATCTCGAGCTGCTGCCAGGTCTCGATGCCTTCCGCCACGACCTGGATGTTGAGGCTCCTCGCCATTGCGACGATCGCGCTGACGATCGCGTGATCCGACGGATCCGTGGCGATATCGCGCACGAAGCTGCGGTCTATCTTCAGGGAGTCGACGCGCCAGCGCTTGAGGTACGACAGGCTCGAGTAACCGGTGCCGAAGTCGTCGATGGCGATCTTGACGCCCAGGTCACGCAGGGTTTCCAGCGCGTCTTCACGGAACTCGCCGGTTCGCTGTTCGAACAGCGAACCTTCGGTCAGCTCGAGGTGGATGAGCTGCGGGCCGATGCGGTACTTGAGCATGGCCTGCTGGATGAGCTCGCGCAGCTTCGTGCGTTCGAGCTGCACGGCCGACACGTTCATGCTCACCGGCACCAGGTGCGCGCCCTGCTCGCGCCATCGGGTGATGTCGCTGCCGACGCGGTCGAGCACGAACTGGCCGATGGGAATGATGAGGCCGGTCTCTTCGGCCACGTCGATGAAATCCTCGGGCGACATGTACCCTTTCGACGGATGTTTCCAGCGCAACAGCGCCTCGAGACCGGCGACGCGCCGCGAATGGATGTCGATGATGGGCTGGTAGTGCACGTCGAACTGGTTGAGCTTGAGCGCGACGCGCAGCGACGACTCGGTGGTCACGCGCTCCTTGAGCTCGCGGTCCATCTTCGGCGAGAACACCTGGAAGTTGTTTCGTCCCAGGTCCTTGGCCTGGTACATCGCCGTGTCGGCGTGTTTGAGCAGCTCGCCCATGCTGGCGCCATCGCGCGGATGCAGGCTCACCCCGATGCTCACGGTGGCCACCAGCGCGCGGCCGTCGATCATGACCGGCGCGGAGAGCAGCTCGTTGATGCGCGTCGCCGCGATGCCGACCTCGTCGGGCGAATTGACCTTGTGCAGCACGACGACGAACTCGTCGCCGCCCATGCGCACCACGATGTCCGCGGGGCGCACCGCCGAGCGCACGCGCTTGGCGATCTCCTGAAGTAGTTTGTCGCCCACTTCGTGGCCGCGCGAATCGTTGATGTGCTTGAAGCGGTCGAGATCGAGGAACAGCACCGCGAGCATCTGCCCGGTTTCCCGGCAGCGCGCGATGGCCTCGGGCAGGTGCGCCTGCAGGAACAGGCGGTTCGGCAAACCGGTCAGGTGGTCGTGATTGGCAAGTTTGTCGAGGCGCTGCTGGTTGGCCAGGAGCTGGGTCTGCGCCTTCTTGCGCTCGGACAGGTCGCGCATCAGGTAGGACACCAGCCGGCGGTCGCGCGATTCGATGGGAACGCAGCTCACCTCGACGTCCATCTGGCGGCCGTCCTTGAGCCACTGCACCAGCTCGATGCCCCGGCTCGGTTCCAGGCGCGCCAGCGTCGCGATCACCGGATCCTGCGAGTCGTTCGGGCCGCGCAGGACCGACAGCACGGAACGTCCGCGCAATTCCGCCAGCGTGAATCCCAATTGCTCCTGCACCGCCGGATTCGCATCGACGATCTCGCCGGTGCGCGCATCCGCCACGAGGAGGCCGTCCTGCGCCTGTTCGATGATGGCGCGATAACGCGACTCGAGCGACAGCCGGTCGGCGTTGAGACGCCGCGAACGCGCCAGCAGCAACATCGCGACGAGCGTGAAGCCGCTCACCAGCAGCCCGAGGAAGATGGTCTGGTAGAGCGTGGTGCGCTTGGCCTGCGCATAGGCGCTGCGCGGAATCTCGAGTGCGATGAGCCAGACGGGCGTGCCCAGCTGATCGCGCAGTACGAGGTAACCGGTCAGGTGATTGCGGCCGGCCACGCGTGTCATCAGGTTCGCGGTGAGCGGCGAGTGATGCACCCAGTCGAGCACCTCGTCGGGCACGCCGGCGCGGTCCAGGCTGGCGACGGGGAAACCGGTCACCGGCCATGGCGAGAAGCGGCCCATGCGCGCCACCACCGTGGGCGTGAACGCACGCGCGAACGCTATCCAGCCCTGCGCCGGGCCGTTGCCCGTGCTGTCGAACACCGGGCGAACGGCGAACAGCGCGGGCCCTCGCGCGCGTTGCACGATGCCCCGCACGCTGTCGCTGCTGCCGCTGAGCTGGCCGGTGGTGACGGCCTGCTTGATGGCGGCCAGCAATTCCGGGTCGGGCGGAATCTCGTATTCCTGCGCGGATGACGCATCGAGCGCGAGCGACGCGCGTGTCTCCAGGTTGCGGTCGAGCACCAGGAACGTGTCGACGTCGAGCCGCACCAGCGCGCCGGCGTTGACCGTGTCGGTGAGGAAGTCCGGCCGGCCGCCGCGCGCAAACTCCGCGGTCGCATTGGAGATCGCGTAGTCGCCGATCGCCGAATAGAGGTCGTCGAGCTCGGTGGCAAAACCGCGTTGCAGCTGCTGGCTCTGCATGTCGACATCGCGAGATTCGATGTCGGCCACGTTGCTCAGCCAGCCGCGCTGCGACCAGCCGTAGAACACCACGAGAATGATGGCAACCACCGCGCCGATTACAGGCAGCGGCGATTGTCGGATCCTCGTTTTCGGTTCCGTATTGCTGGTGCGGTTCATAACGTGAACTGCGTCACGTGCGATTTATAGCCATTCCAGAGTTTGACTGGCGGGCCCCGGTCACCAGCACCGAACCGCGCACATTTCCCCTTAATAATGAGTAGGGAAAGCGCCGCGAGCGCCCCGGGCAGGCCCCGGAAACGACGAAGCGCCGGCACCTTTTCAGGCGCCGGCGCTTCGGTTACTCGACGGTCGAATTACAGGCTGAGACGGAACCCGGCGAAGATCTGCCGTCCCGTGCTCGAGTACTGCGTGACCAGCGGCTCATCCTGGTAAGCCCAGCGATCTTCGGTCTGGTTGGTGAGGTTCAGGCCTTCGATCGAGAACGACAGGTAGTCCGTCGCCTGCCACGTCACCTTCGCGTCGATGTTGCGCGTGGCGAGACTTCCGAGGAAGTCGTTCACGAGCGGAGCATCGCAGACGCCAGGATCGCAAGTGCCGGCCGCAATCGGATACTGGCTCACGTACGCCGAACGGTACGCGTATGAAGCACGAGCGCTCCACTTCTTCGTCTCGTAGTACAGCGTGAAGTTGGCCGAGTCCGGCGACGCGCCGGTGAACGGGCCCGGCGCCGTGACCTGGGGACGCAGCGGCGTCGTGGGCGTCAGCAGCGTGTTGCCCGGGTCGACGATGTACTGCAGCTCCGAAGTCAGGTGCGTGTAGTTAGCCTGCACGCCGAAGTTCTTCCAGAAGCCCGGCAGGAACGTGAAGTCCTGCTGGTAGCTGAGCTCGTAACCCTCGATCTCGCCGCCGGGAGAGTCCCGGAACTGACGAACGCCGTAGAGGCCGGGCGTACCGTTGCTGCCGCCGCCTTGCACCCACGCGACCTGTCCTGGCGTGAGTGTCTCGAGCGTGGCCGCGTACTGATCCGGCGGCAGGAGTTCCTGCAGCGTCGCGGACGATGAAACCGTCTGCGGGAAGTTGGTCACGTCCTTTCGAAACACCGCGGCCGACAACAGGCCGCCTTCTGCGAAATACCACTCGAGCGAGAGGTCGTAGTTCTTCGCACGGAACGGCGACAGCTCCGGATTGCCGAGCGTCACCGAAGGCACGGTCGCCGAGCCGATGGTCGGCGTGGTGAGACCGGTGATGGTCGGAGCCAGGTTCGCCAGCTGCGCACGCGCCATCACCTTGGACCAGCCGGCACGCGCCAGCAGGGTGTCGGTGATCTGGAAGGCGACGTTGATCGAAGGCAGGCTGTCGCTGTAGGTGTGCTCTTCCTGGAGCGGGCGCGGCCCCGTCGCCGCCACGTTCGGTGTGAAGCCCAAGGCCTTCACATGCGTATCGGCGTCGCGGACACCCACGTTGCCGAAGGTGCGGTGACCGAAGAGGTCGTAATCGAAATTCAGCTGGACGAAGTAGCTGGTGTCGTATTCGATGACCGCGAACTGGTTGCCCGGGTTCGAGAGATACCCCAGGGTCCAGTCGCCGTACTCGTTCACGCAGCTGCAATCGAAGCCGATGATTTCGCGGAACGCGTCGATGTTCGGCGCGAAGAACGCCGTGGGCGTGCCGGCCGGCAGATCGAGGCCATCGCCGAAGTCGTAGACGCGGCCCAGGTCCGAAGAGGTGACCCCGAGTTCGAGCAACGTCGGGTTCTGCGCTTCCTGTGAAAGGCGCTGGCCCTGGTTCGTCTTGAATTCGTATTTGCGACGCGAATAGCCGAATTCCAGGCCCACGTTGTCGGTCATCTTGAGTTCGAAGTTGACGTGGCCGCCCTGGTATTCGTTGTCGGTCTCACGCTCGAAATGACGCAGCGAGGAGAAGCCCTTCACGAGACTCCAGTTGCTGGGATCGGCGAGATCGAACCCGTAGCTGACCGACGGCATGGAGCCGTGGGCGCGCTCGTCGTAGATGAAGGTCTCGGGCGAATCCATGCGATTGAATTCGACGAGATAACCACTGTTGTCGTTGGTCGAACGTGAACGGCCATACAGCACGTCCATCTTCAACTGATCGCCGATGTCCTGCTGCCAGCTCAACGAAGCCTGCTGGAATTGCGTCGTGAAATAGGACGAGTCGGTGGCCGAACGCCAGTCGACGTTGCGCAGCTCCAGATAGTCCGCATTGCCCGCCGGAGAGACGTTGGCCGCGAGCACATCGACGCCCGGCCGGCCGACGATCCGGTCGCGGAAGAACATGCCGTTCGGCGAAGCGCCGAAACCCGGCGACATCGGGTTGTTGTAGTAGTCGTAGGTATCGAGATTGTTAGGATTCGTGCTGAAGCTCGTCGTGCCCAGGCCCGGGAAGACACCGGCCGCCACGGCTTCGGAGCCACCGCAATTGATCGCTTCACGGAACGGCAGCGCGGTCTGGCTGGCGCAGGTTGCATATGCGGCGCGGCGATTCGGCACCGTCGGATTCGCCTGGTTGAAGTTGTTGTTCGTGTTGTTGCGATTCAGACCGACGGACTGGATCTGGTTCACGTCGCTCTTCTGGTCGAACTTCGAATACACCATGTCGAGACCGAGGTTGGTGCCCTCGATCGGCTGCCACTGGATGGCGCCGGTGAGCCCGAGGCGCTCCTGCTCGAGGTCCTGCTGTTCGATGTTCATCAGCGCCGGAATGCGCACCAGCGAATTGTTGAAGCGGCCCGGAGTGGCGTAAGCAGCCGGATACAGCGCCGCATACGCGGCGGGATCCGATCCGGACTGTGCGGCGATCGCTGCCGGATTGAGCACACCGTTGGCCGGGACGATGCCCGCCAGCGAGGTGCCATTGGGGACGGAGAAGCCGGCGCGCGGCGTTACGAGCCCGGTCCCGGCCGCGTTGAACGTGGCGCCACGGTACAGGTAGTCGGACTGGCCGGCCTGCCGCTTGTAGCGGTCGATCTCCGAAGTGCGCTCGCTGTAAGCGCCCGACATCGAAAAGCCGAGCTTGTCGTCAAAAAACTGAGCCGCCACCAATCCGGCCACGCGCGGGTTGTGCGTCCCGCCGTTTTCGTAATACGCGTCTTCCATGGAAAGCGCGTACTTGGTGCCCTTGTAGTCGAGCGGCTTGCCGGTCACGAGGTCGACGGTGGCGCCGAGCGAGCCTTCGTCCTGCGACGCAGCGGCGGTCTTGGTGACCTCCAGCGAGCTGAAGAGGTCCGACGCGAAAACGTTGAAATCGAAGCCGCGGCCGCGGTTGGGCGACGTGCCCGAGTCGGCGGCAGCCGCCGTGGACAGCGTCTCGAGGCCGTTGAGGCGCACGCGCGTGAAGTCGCTGCCGAGTCCGCGCACCGTGATGCTGCGGCCTTCGCCGTTATCACGGTCGAGCGCGACGCCTGGCAGGCGCTGCAGGGACTCTGCGAGGTTGGCGTCGGGGAAATCGGCGATGTCCTCGGCGTTGATGGCGTCCATCATCACGCTCGAGTTTTTCTTCATGTCGATGGCGTTGCGCAGCGACAGACGGTAACCGGTTACCTCGACGGTCGCGATTTCTTCCGACGTGTTTGCTGCGCCGCCATTCTGGGCGTCGGTCGCCGTTGCGGCCTGATCCTGATCGGCGGCGATAGCGCCGGTGGCTACGCCTAAAGAGCCAAACACCACAGGCAGAATTCCCTTGGTGCGATATGTGTTCGCCATCGTCCCCTCCCTCTTCGATTCGATACTTGTTGTTTTCCGGAAACGGGCGCGAAAATGACACCGGTTTCCTTGGCGCTCGTTATAGACGACTCCAAACGCGAGCGCAAGGCGTGACGGCATATGGCAAACGATATGGGCTTGTGTCCCTGCTCAGGCATTGCGACCCTGCAAACATTGTTTGCGGCCGCCGACGAAGGTCACGAAAATGCCGGCGCTTCACTAATGAACGGAGACATTGATGAATAAGGATCGCATGAGCGTGCTGGCCGCGATGATGGACCAGGGAGTGATCCCGGTTTTCTATCACCCGGATGTCGAGGTCTGTAAGAAAGTCATCCAGGCCTGCGCGAACGGCGGTGCGAAATGCATCGAGTTCACCAACCGTGGTGATTTCGCCACGCACGTGTTCTACGAAGTCACGCGTCACTTCGACAAGGCGGATCCGAGCGTCATCATGGGTGTCGGTTCCATCGTCGATGCGCCGACCGCCGGCATCTACATCGCCAACGGCGCCAAGTTCGTCGTCGGGCCGATCCTCAACGCCGATGTCGCCAAGGTCTGCAATCGCCGCGCGATTCCCTACAGCCCCGGCTGCGGCTCCGCCAGCGAAATCTCGTACGCGCAGGAGCTAGGCAGCGAGATCGTCAAGGTGTTCCCGGGCTCGTCGGTAGGTGGACCGGAATTCGTGAAGAACGTCATGGGCCCGATGCCCTGGACGCGCATCATGCCCACCGGCGGCGTCGAGCCCACCGAAGAATCGTTGCGCAAGTGGTTTGGCGCGGGCATCGTCGCCTGCGGCATCGGCAGCAACCTGATCACCAAGGAGCTGCTCGCCAAACAGGATTACGCCGGCGTCGAAGCGAAGGTGCGCGACACCGTGAAACTCATCAAGACCATTCGTGGGAAGTAAAAGTAGATAGACATGACTGACCCAATCCATAGCGACAATGTACTGAAGATAAAGTCCGCCAGCGAAACCCGCTGGGACTGCGCCTCGTTCGGCGAAATCATGCTGCGATTCGATCCCGGCTTCGGCCGCGTGCGCAATGCGCGCACGTTCCAGGTATGGGAAGGCGGCGGCGAATACAACGTCGCGCGCGCCATGCGCAAATGCTGGGGCAAACGCGCGACCGCGGTCACCGCGCTGCCCGTCAACGACCTCGGCTGGCTGGTCGAAGACCTCATGATGCAGGGCGGCGTCGACACATCGAAGATCATCTGGCGCGAGTTCGACGGCCTCGGCCGCAATACGCGCGTGGGCCTCAACTTCACGGAAAAAGGCTTCGGCATCCGCGCAGCGCTCGGTTGTTCGGATCGTGGCCACTCGGCCGCGTCGCAGATCAGGCCCGGTGAAGTGAACTGGGAAAAACTGTTCGGCGAAGAAGGCGTGCGCTGGTTCCACACGGGCGGCATCTTCGCCGCGCTGGCGCCCAACACGTCCGAAGCGGTCATCGAGGCGGTCGAGATCGCACGCAAATACGGCACCATCGTGTCCTACGACCTCAACTACCGCGCCTCGCTGTGGAAGAGCCAGGGCGGCAGGGAAGGCGCGCAGAAGATCAACCGCAACATCGCCAGGTACGTCGACGTGATGATCGGCAACGAGGAAGATTTCACTGCCTGCCTGGGCTTCGAAGTGGAAGGCCTCGACGAGCACATCTCGGCGATCGACCCGGCAAACTTCAAGAAGATGATCCAGACCGCCGTGAAGCAGTTTCCCAACTTCAAGGTCGCCGCCACCACGCTGCGCAATGCGAAGACGGCGACGTTCAACGACTGGTCGGCAATCCTTTATGCCGGCGGCAACTTCTATCAATCGATGATGCGCGAGAATCTCGAGATCTACGATCGCGTGGGCGGCGGCGACGGGTTCGCATCCGGCCTCGCGTATGGATTCCTGGAAGGCAAGGGCCCGCAGGCTGCCGTCGAATACGGCGCTGCGCATGGCGCGCTGGCCATGACCACGCCGGGCGACACTTCGATGGTCAACGTGAAGGAAGTCGAGGCGGTGATGAAGGGCAAAGGAGCCCGGGTCATCCGCTGAGCCAATCGAAAACCGAGGGGGTTTCATGACTACACGAAGAGAAGTGTTCCCCCTGATCGCGGGGGCGGCCGGCGTTTCGGCCGCCGCTTCGCCCGCCAATGCCGCCGCCGCGTCGGAGCCCGAGCTCCGGCGCGTCTCCTACAAGAGCGCGCGCACCGGCAAGGAACGCGACTACTTCGTCTATCTGCCGCGCGGATTCGCGCAACAGAAGCATTGGCCGGTGATGTTGTTCCTGCACGGTGACGGGGAGCGCGGCGACGCCAGGGGCGAGCTCGACTTCGTGCTCATCCACGGCCCTGTGTTCGAAGCCTGGTGCCAGCGGCGCGACCTGCCCTTCGTCATCATCTCGCCGCAACTCGACAAGTTCAGCCGCGGCGAGATTCCCTACATCAAGCATCGCGACGCCGCGAAGATTCCACGCCGCCTGCCGTCGGGCATCAACGCGCGGCCGAATGCCGGCGACGTACGCCTCCCCGGCCCCATGCAGGGCGCGATGTCCGACGACAAACTACCTGACGGCCCCGCCGGGCCGCCTGATGGCTGGAACGAAATGGAGAGCGAGCTCGTGGCGATGGTCGACCGCACGATCGCGGATTTCAAAGGCGACGCGAAGCGTGTCTACCTGACCGGCCTGAGTTACGGCGGTTTCGGTGCCTGGCATCTCGCCGCGCGCCACCCGCAGAAGTTCGCGGCGCTGGCCCCCATCGTCGGCTACGGTCATCCCGACCATGCCGAACCCATCGCCGGGGCCAAACTACCGGTGTGGGTCTTCGCCGGCGGACGTGATCCCGTCGTGGCGCTGCGCTTTTTCTATCCCGCGCTCAACAAGCTCGAAGCGCTGGGGCACCCCGAGGTGCGCTTCACCGTCGAGGAAGACCTGGGTCACCTGGCGTGGGTGCGGGTGTACGAAGGCCAGGACCTGTATTCCTGGATGCTGGCCCAATCCCGCTCCTGAAAAAAAGGGAGGCAACTTCCGTTGCCTCCCTCGTTCCCCTGTCGGCGTATCAGATCAGAACGACCCGCTGACTCCCAGCAGGATCTGGCGTCCCGGCGCGAACGACGCGCGCGGCGTGAACTCGTCGCTGCGGAAGTACGTGAGGAGCTGTTCGTTGGTCAGGTTCTGCAACTCGAGGCTGATGGAAATGTCCGTATCCATCGGCAGCTTGTAGCTGAATGACGCATCGAGGTAGCCGCGCTTCTGGGCGTAGTTGTCGCCGGCGATGTTGTTTTCGTTGTTGCCGAGGAATTCCACGAAAGCGTCGCGCTCCGAGTACACCAGGCGGCCCGAGAATCCGAAGTTCTCGTAGAACGCGGTGATGTTGTAGGTGTACGGCGAGAGCCCGGTGATGGCGCTCGACGGCGCACCCGGCAGACCGCCCTCCGACTCCTGGTCGATGTGCGTGTAGTTCACGGTGAACCCCGCGCCCTTCAACAACATGTCGAGCGGCTGCACGTAGGTGACCTCCCAGCCGGTGAGCGTGATCAGCTCGTCGGTGTTCTGGCGCTGATCGACGCGGACGTTGGCCGTGAGCGGATTGCCGTTGGTGCAACCGCACTGCGCGTTCGCGGTGTTCTGGATGCCCACCTGCGTGGCCGTGGGCAGCGTCGAGTAGTCGATGCCCAACTGGCCAAATGGCGTGACCGTCCCGACGATCGTGGTGTAACCCTCGATCTCCTTCTGCCAGGCGTTCACCGCGACCATGCCGAGGCCGGATTCACCGAAGTACCACTCGAGTCCCAGATCGTAGTTGTCGGAGAAGTACGGCGTGAGCGCGGCGTTGCCGATGGTCAGCACGTCGCCGTTGATGCTCAGCGTCTGGTTGGGCGCGATGTCGCCCGGTTGCGCGCGCGTCATGGTCCTCGACGCCGCGGCACGCAGCACGAACCCGTGACCCAGCTCGCTCGCCACGTTGAAGCTCGGCAGCACCTTGTCGTAGTCGGCGGCATCTTCGACATACGTGCGCTGCGCACCCGAGGGCGTGTTCGCGCTGATGTAGCCCGAGACGAACTGGTCGGTCTTGATGTAGCGCGCGCCGACGTTGTAACGCAGGCTGCCGAGAATCTCGAGCTGACCGTTGGCTTCGAGGAAGAACGCGTCGGTTTCCTCGTCGAGAACGCGGGGATTGTAGCCGGCGACATTGAGGCCGCCCACCAGGCCCACGGCGAGCTGCTTCTCGAAGAAGTCGATGTTCACCGCCGGATCGAGCAGCGAATAGTCAGGCAGCGCCCAGCCGTTGTTCACGCCGACGTCGAAGTCGGAGGTCTGGTACAGCGGCCCGTGCGTCCACGTCTGCATGTAGTTCTGCAGTTGCGTGTTGGGGATCACGGCCCTCGCGTGCTGGATGCCCGCGGCCGCCAGCGCGGCGGCGCATTCGCGGCCCGCCGGGCTCGTGGTGTTTCCGCCGTCGGTCGCGCAGCTCGTGGTTTCCCAGTTGGTGATCTCGCGATGGAAAGTGTCGTGCGAGAAACCCGCGCCGAGCTTGAATGCATCGGCGAACGCCCATTCGCCGCTCACGCGCCCGCCCTTCTGCCAGAGCTCACGCTTGACCGGCTGGATGCGCAGCGCGTTCCAGTTCCAGAAGTTGCGATTGTTCAGGTCGCGGCTCGGCGTCACCTTGATCACGCCGTCGCCATTGGCTTCGAGATCGACCGTGATGCCGGTGTTGAGATTGGAGTTGAACAGATAGGTGTTGGTCGAACGGAACCAGTCGCTGTGGTTGTAGTTGATCGACGCATCGACGTTGAACTTCTCACCGATCTGCCACTGCATGCCGCCGTTGAGATTGATGAAATCCGTGTCTTCGTGGTACGGGCGGTTTTCGTTGAGCCAGATCGGGTTCGCGATGGTGGCGCGCGTCACCACGTTGTCTTCGTTGAGCTCGACGTTGACCGGAACGTTGGTGTTGATGCTGCGGACCGCGAGGTTGAGGTCGTTGCGCTCGTAGGGATGGTCGGCCTCGGAGTACAACGCGTCGATGTAGAACTCGAGCTTCTCGGAAGGAGCCCACTGCATCGCGATGATTGCCGACGTGGTCTCGCGCTCGCCGACCAGCATGTCCGGGCGCGCCAGGCGCGGCCAGATGGCAAAGCTGAGGTCGCGGCACGAAAGGCCGGAAGTGCCGCCCGGCGTGTCGCCGGCGCCGCAAACCGTCAGCGGATCGGTGGTGGCGGGGTTGCCGTCATCGGCGCCATTCACGCCGAAGTTGTAGCCGGCGGGAACCGTGGTGGGCCAGGCCTGCGCCTGGTTGCCGTAACCCGTCTCGTTGTTGGGAGTGACGAAGCTGTTGCACTGCGGATCGGTGGCGTACAGGCAGCGGTTGCCGAGCGAGACGGTGGTGAAGCCGATGGTGTTGAAACCGTCGGAACGATACTTGCGTTTCGAATACGCGGCGCCGCCCAGGATGCCGAATTCGCCGATGCCGGTGTCCCAGGTGTTGCTCGCGTAGAACCCGAGGCGCGGGCTCCAGTCTTCGGCCGATTCCTGGTAGCTGCCCTTGGCGCTGTAATTGACGTGGAACCCTTTTTCATCGAACGGGCGCGCGACGCGCAGGTCGATGTTCGCGGCGACCGCGCCTTCCTGCTGTTTGGCAGTGGGCGTCTTGCTCACGGTCAACTGGCGGAACAACTCCGTCGGAAACAGCACGAGATCGAGGCCGCGTCCCTGGCTGACGCCGTCGACGTTGCTGTCCGATGCGGTTTCGACCGGCGCGCCATTCAGCGTGATCTGCGTGAAGTCCTTGCCGAGTCCGCGCACCGCGACCGACGTGCCTTCGCCCGTGAAGTCGCGCGCGATCTGCACGCCGGGGATGCGCTGCAGCGCCTCGGCGAGGTTGAGGTCGGGAAACTTGCCGATGTCCTCGGCGAAGATCGAATCCGAGAATGCGATGTTGTCGCGCTTCGCGCCGACTGAATTCTGCAGCGACGCGCGAAAGCCGGTGACCACGACTTCTTCGATCTCTTCCGTCTCCCTGGCGGGAACGGTGGCGTCGCCATTCTGAGCAGAGGCGGCGGTCGAGACGAACGCGGCTGCGCCGACGTATCCCAGCACTGCGAGTTGGTAACGGTTCTTCGTAAGCATTGAATCCCCCCACGATTTGAAAACCGGCGCCGCCCCGACTTGAGAGCGCCCGCCCGCGTTGTCTTTGCAACGATGGCCGGCACCGTATCAAATTGGTCAGGCCAAGTGCAACAAGCACCCTGACCAGACTGTCCTGCAGGACACGTGACACCGCTGGAACTGCCCTGACCAATTCTTGTTGTTGGCAGGGACCTGTACAGGCAGACTGCCGGCCATGCCCGAACCCCGCCGCCTCTACGAACAGATCGCGCAACAGCTCGCCAAGGCCATTGCCGACGGCAAGTACGAGGTGGGACAGCGCCTTCCCTCCGAGCGCGAGCTCGCGCAGAGTTTTGACGTATCACGACCCACGGTGCGTGAGGCCATCATCGCGCTGGAACTCGACGAGCTCGTCGAGGTGCGGCTTGGCTCGGGCGTTTACGTGATCAACCGGGAGCCGCCCGCCGGCAAGGCAGGCTACAAGGACATCGGCTTCTTCGAGCTGCTCGAAGCCCGGCGCGCCATCGAAGGCGAGGCCTGCGCCATGGCGGCGATGCGCATCGACGATGCCCAGCTCGCGCAACTGTCCGAGCTCATCGACGAAATGCGCGACGACAACCGCCGCAACGAGATCCTGTTGAGCGAGGACGCCGATCGGCGGTTCCACGAACTCATCGCCAGCTCGACGCAGAACACTGGTATTACCGCCGCCGTGCAAATGTTGTGGGATTCGCGCGTTCGCTCGCCGCAGAACCGCTCGATGAGCGCCAAAGTTCGCGCACGGGGCTACAAGCCGCCCATCGAAGAGCACGCCGCCATCGTGCGCGCGCTCAAGCGCCGCGAGCCGGACGCTGCACGCGCCGCCATGCGCGAGCATCTCTCGCGCGTCATCGAAGACCTGCTCGAGGTCACCGAAGTGGAGGAGATGGAGAAGGCGCGAGCCGTGGCAGCCGAAAAGCGCCGGCGTTACTCATCGACGAAGTAGCGCCGCGGACTCGAGCGACAGCCCAAGCCCGCGGGCATCCGGCAATCAAGCCGTTCGCTGACCCTTCTTCGCCATGCCCGCGTACAGCAGCGCGGCGCCGATCACCACGAAGCCAACCGCAACAACCGCCGCCTGCGCTGCGCCCGTTGCCTTCACGGCAGTGACCATCGTCTGCCAGTTGCTGTACACCAGCTGCGACAACCCGAGCCCGAGGACCGCGACGGCCGAACCCGCGAGCAACAGGCCCATGTGCGACACGGTTTCGTCACGCCCCTCGTCGACGTTCACCTGTATGAATCGCCCCTTGAACCAGAACCAGAAGAGCGCGAGAGCCAGCAGGTGCATGCCGCCGGCCCACACGAAGACGATCTGCTGGTTGCCGGTCCACTGCACGGCGAGACCGGCTAACAAGGTCATGAACATGCCGCCGATGCCACCGGCCGTGGCGCCGAGGCCGACCACCGATCCGGCGACCTTGCCGGGAAACATGTCGGTGGCGTTGGTGAACAGGTTGGCGGACCAGGCCTGGTGGCACGCGGTCGCCAGCGTGATGAACGCCACGCATGCGCCGAAGCTGTCGGCGTAGTACGCGAAGATGGAACCCGGCATGAACACCGCGGCTAACAACATGGTGGTCATGCGCGCCTTGCCGACGGGCCAGCCTCTCTTGATCATCGCGCCGGAAAGCCAGCCGCCGAGGATCGAGCCGATGGATGAGCCGGTGTAGATCACGCCGATCCACAGCGCGCTCGTCAGCGGATTCTGGCCGCGCTCGCGCTCCAGGTACGACGGCAGCCAGAACAGGTAGAACCACCACACCGGGTCGGTGATGAACTTGCCGATGATGAACGGCCAGATTTCCCGGTAACGCAGCAGCGAGGTCCACGGCACCTTGACGGCTTTCTCGGACTTGGGAAGACCCGCCTGGATGTACTCGAGCTCCGCCTTGCCAAGACGCGACTGATGCTCGGGGGCATCGAAGTATTTCTGCCAGAAGACCAGCCACACGAGGCCGATGACGCCGATGAAGATGAACGCGCCCTGCCAGCCCCAATGTCCGGCGATCCACACGGTGAGGAACGACACCATGACGCCGACGCTGGTGCCGGAGTTGAAGATGCCGGTGGCGAGCGCCCGCTCCTTCTGCGGGAACCACATGCCCACGGCCTTGATGGAAGCCGGGAAGTTAGCCGCCTCGGCGATGCCCAGCACGAAGCGCACGATGACGAAGCCGAGCACCGTGGCGACGAGACCATGGGCCGCCGCGGCCAGCGACCAGAGCACCAGCGCGCCCGCCAGCGCCTTTTTCACGCCGAAACGATCGACGAACACACCGATGAGCGAAGGGAACGCCGCGTACGCGAAGGTGAACGAGAACGTGATCCAGCCATAGTCGACGTCGGTCCAGCCGAGCGCGCCCTGCAGCGTGGTCTTGAGGACCGACAGCGAGTTGCGGTCGATGTAGTTGATCGTCGTGCAGAAGAACAGCAGTGCGCAGATGACCCAGCGGTAGTTGCCCACGCGCGCACCGACCGCACCCAGCACATTGCCACCGGTGTCATTTGATACGTTGTTAGAACTCATTCGGCAGATCCCCCCGAGGATTCATCGCTCAAAGTTTGTAGGCTTTCTTTGGAAATTCGTAGGCGAGCTGCGGCGCGAGCAACGCCGCCTCGTCTTCCGGCAACCGGTGCTCGGCAACCATGCGCGCGAGGAACGAACAGTCGACCCGGCGAGCCACGTCGTGGCGCGACGGAATGGACATGAATGCGCGCGTGTCGTCGTTGAACCCGACCGTGTTGTAGAAACCGGCCGTCTCGGTAGTTTGTTCGCGGAAACGCATCATGCCTTCCGGGCTGTCGTGGAACCACCAGGCCGGCCCGAGCTTGAGCGCCGGGTAGTGGCCCGCGAGCGGCGCAAGCTCGCGCGCATAGGCGCTTTCATCCAGCGTGAAGACGATGATGGAGAGCGACGGATCGTTGCCGTAGCGGTTGAGCAGCGGGCGCAGCGCGCCGACGTAATCCGTGGCCGTGGGGATGTCGGCGCCCACGTTTGCGCCGAAGCGATCGAACAGCGGAGCGTTGTGGTTGCGCCATGCTCCCGGGTGGATCTGCAGCACGAGCTTGTCATCGAGGCTCATGCGCGCCATCTCGGTGAGCATCTGGCCGCGGAACACCTCGGAATCGCCCGGCTGCGCGGCGCCCTTCACGATGCGCGCGAACAGGGCTTCGGCATCCGCGGGGCTCAGGTCCGCCGTGCGCGCGGTGGGATGACCGTGGTCGGTGGAGGTGGCGCCCATGACCGCGAAAAACGCGCGGCGCTTGCGATGCGCGGCGAGGTAACCGCGCCAGGAGAGCGCGTCTTCACCGGTGATCGCGCTGAATCGTTTGAGGTTGTCGAGAAAGCCCACGGTGTCCGGATCGACCACCGGATCGGGACGGTATGCGGTGATGACCCGTCCTTGCCAGCCGCTCTTGCGGATGGTGACGTGGTGCAAGAGGTCATCGAGCGGCGATTCGGTGGTGGCCAGCGCCTCGATGTTGAAGCGCTCGAACAAGGCACGTGGACGAAAGTCGGGTTTCTGCAGCCGCTCGGCTATGCGATCGTAGGTGGCCTCGGCATTCTCGGACGTGAGCGGAATCGGCACGTCGAAGATGCTCGACAGCACCCAGTCGAACCACATGCGCGTCGGCGTGCCGCGGAAAAGGTAATAGTGAGACGCAAACAGGTGCCAGATCTTGCGCGAGTCACGCTCGGTGGCGCCGCCATCGACGCGCGCGACTCCGAACTCTTCCAGCTTGACGCCCTGGCTGTAGAGCATTCGAAAAACGTAGTGATCGGGCGTCAGCAACAGGCTCGCGGGGTCGGCGAACGGGCTGTTGTCGGCGAACCATTTTGGATCGGTGTGGCCGTGCGGGCTGATGATCGGCAGGTCTTTCACGAGCCGATAGAGGTTCCGTGCAATCGCTCGCGTGTTCGGGTCGGCGGGAAAAAGCCGATCGGGATTGAGTTTGTCCATATTGGTAGTATGCGGGCCCGGTTTGACGGCCGGCCAAAATTCGGCCGCGGCGGGCGACACTAATTCTTATCTTTTGAAGGGGCAATGGGCGTAAGCATTATGGGCGCGAATAATTTAAACGCGGGAACGGCTCGTGAACGCGAGATAGTCGCTGCCGAAGTCATCGTCACCTGCCCGGCACGCAACTTCGTCACGCTGAAAATTGTTACGCGTTCAGGTGTTATCGGTATCGGCGATGCAACATTGAACGGCCGCGAGCTCGCGGTGGCGTCCTACCTCAAGGACCACCTGGTGCCGAATCTGATCGGCCGCGACGCGGGACGAATCGAAGACATCTGGCAATTTTTCTATCGTGGTGCGTACTGGCGCCGCGGTCCCGTGACCATGACGGCAATAGCCGCGGTCGACGTCGCGTTGTGGGACATCCTCGGCAAGATGAGCAACCAACCGCTGTACCAGCTTCTCGGCGGCCGTTCGCGCGATGGGGCGCTCGTGTACGGGCACGCGAACGGCAAGGACATCGACGAAGCCAGCGAAGAAGTCGGCAGATACATTGCCCAGGGCTACAAAGCGGTTCGCGCGCAATGCGGCGTGCCCGGCATCAAGAAGGCGTATGGCATCTCGAATCTCAAGAATGCCTATGAGCCCGCCGAGAGCGAGTTGCCCGCGGAGACTTTATGGGCAACACCGAAATATCTGGCAGTCGTTCCGCAGCTCTTCGAGCGCCTTCGCAAGGACCATGGCCCCGACATCGAGCTGCTGCACGACGTGCATCATCGGCTGTCGCCCATCGAGGCCGCGCGCCTGGCGCGCGATCTCGAACCCTATCGCCTGTTCTGGCTGGAGGATTCAACGCCGGCCGAGAATCAGAAGAGTTTCGAGTTGATCCGCAAACATTCGGTGACGCCGCTGGCGGTCGGCGAAGTGTTCAACTCCATCTGGGACTGCAAACATCTCATCGAGAACCAGCTCATCGACTACATCCGCACCACCATCGTGCACGGCGGCGGCATCACGCATGTGCGTCGCATCGCGGACTTCGCGGCGCTGCACGGCGTGCGCACCGGGTTCCATGGCGCCACTGACTTGTCGCCGGTGTGCATGGGCGCGGCGCTGCACTTCGACACCTGGGTTCCGAACTTCGGCATCCAGGAATACATGAAGCACGCGCCGGAAACCGACGAGGTGTTTCCGCACGATTACACCTTCAAGGACGGCAGACTGTTCTGCGGCGAGTCACCCGGGCATGGCGTGACCATCGACGAGAAACTCGCTGCGAAATTTCCCTACTCGCCAAAGCAGCTCCCCATCGCGCGTCTCGAGGACGGCACGATGTGGGATTGGTAGCTAGAGGGTAGTGCCGGGCACCAAAAGTCGTAGTTCGCGCTGACGCCCGTTGTTTAACCACGCGCAGCACAGCGCGAACTACGACTTTTGGTGCCCGGCACTACCTTTCGAAGTAGCGCGCGGCGAAATCCAGGAAGGTCGGCCAGTTCGGATACGAGGTGTGGCCGCCGGCGTGCTGCCGCCAGGCAAGCTCGCCAGCCGTGAGCGCGGTCTCGATGGGCGGGAACTCCGTGGTGTCGAGCGCGCGAGCGCCTAACAAGCGATACACGGGGCTGGCAGCCGCCGTGGCCATGAACATTCCGCGCGGGTCGACCCACGCATCACCCTTGTCCGGGCTGCCCGCGCCGATGAACAGCGGGCGCGGCGCCGCGAGCGCGATGAGCTCGTGTGCATCGACGGGCAGGTCCTTTGCGGTGAGCGGCCCCGCGTATCTGATGTAGTTGCCCGCCATCCAGTGATATTCCCCACTGCCCGCGACGTTCTCGAGCCACTCGCCGATGCGCCGGCGATGCAGCGCCGCGCCACCCATGCCCGATGACCCGATGAAGCCGATCGCGAAGCGCGGCTCGTACGCCATCGTCACCAGCGACGCCTTGCCGTAACGCGATACGCCTTCGATGACCGCGCGTTTCGCGTCCACCGCCGCATCGGTCTCCAGATAGTCGAGTGCGCGCGAGGCGCCCCACGCCCAGGCGCGCAAAGCGCCCCAGTCGTCGGGCTTGCGCGCCTGCCCCCTGTTCATGAGACCGATGATGCCGCGAGTGAGGCCGGCGCCGTTGTCCGCCTGGATGCTGGTCGGCGAGAGAATCGCATAGGCCCACCCACGCGCGATCACCTGCTCCTGCCACGTCGGCGATGGCTGCGGCGGCAGGCGCGCGGCCCACTCGGGGGGAAAGAATTCGACGATGACCGGCACGGCTTGCGCACCCACCGGCGTCGTCAGGGACATCTCGATGTCGACGTCGATCAACGGGTATCGCGAATTATCGACGTGGCCGAGCAGCTTGCGCGTGATGACCGCCTTGCCACCGTTCGTCTCATTCCTGGTTTCCACGATCACCCAGCTCACGTCCGGCGTGTGTTCCGGCATTCGCCCGTACACTTCGCGATCGAAGTGCTCGACGATCTGCGGCCTGCGCCTGCTCCACCACTGGCGCGCACCTTTCACGGCTTTGCCGTCGTCGAACTTCAGGGGATCGGGCAAGTCCGGATGGGGATTACCCTTCGATTCGTCGTAGTTAGCCGCGTTGGGCGCGCCCGGATCGCGCCCGTTGGCTCCCTCCCGGATCGAGGTGATGCCGAGACGATCCATCATCAGGCGATGGTCCTGCGCGGCCGTGAGATCGAGCGGCGGCACCGGCGCTGCCGCGAGTGCCGTGACCGCGACGGCCAGGGCTCCGCAAGCCGGCAGAACGATGCGCATCGACCCCCTCGCCTGGCCGCTCAGCGGCCCGGTGCGTATGGAAACTTCAGGCCCTGGTAGTACTCGAGCGAATGCGCCGGCGCCGCGAAACCCGCCGGCAGCGGCCGCTTCGAGAAAGTCTGGAAATAGGCGATGCACGCGTCGCGCCACCACTGCGCCTCCTGCTCCTGGATGGCCAGGAATGCGCTCACCTGCGCGAAACGCCCGGCGTCGACGTACCGTTCGAGGCTCGCCCAGGTGCGGCGCATCTGGCTAACTACTTCCACGCCACGGGTGTAGCGATGGACCAGCTCGTCCCACAGGATGCGGCCCGAGGAAGTCCTGTAGTCCCACGGCACGTGATGGAACCAGAGCAGGAACTGCTCCGGGGTTTTGCGGATGTCCGCAAACTGCGCGGCCACTTTCGGGTGGTACTGGGCGACGGCGTTGCTGCCCCGGGGACCGCGATCGAAGCCGACACCGCCGGCGTCAGCGCGGTGATAGTAGGTCGGGTTCCAGTCGGCGCGATTGAGGTTGTTGACCCACGGCCCCGGGCCGTAGTGATGACCCGTGTCGAAGAGGTGATGCAGGCCCAGCGGCATCATGTAATCCACCACCGCCTCGCGCGAAGCCATCATCATCGCGACCACCGGTTCGACGAACGCAGGGTCGTTGCTGAACGTCATGCGCACCCATTCCCGCGCGATCGCCTGCGCCGGGAGATACGGATCCCAGGCAAGCCGGCCGAATGCATACCAGTTCGCCTGGTCGAAATGCGAGCCGGTCCAGTTGCGATCGGCGCCGATGTTCGACACGCCGGCCATGCCGGTCTTGCTGTAGCCGTGCAACTCGCCGTCGACGACCCTGGCCACCGTCGAACCCTGGCCCTTCATGTTCGTATCGGAATCCAGCGCTTCCTCGAACAGCGTTCCGAGATACGCAAGGTGCGTGGCAAAGCCCAGGTACTCCTTCGTGATCTGGAACTCCATCATCAAAGGCGTCTTCGGCATGGCGCCGAACAAGGGATGGAAGGGTTCGCGCGGCTGAAAATCGATGGCGCCGTTCTTGACCTGCACCAGCACGTTGTCGGCGAACTTGCCGTCGAGCGGCACGAACTCGTTGTAGGCCTGCTTGGCGCGGTCATCGGGCGATTCGTTCGAATAGACGAACGCACGCCAGATCACCACGCCGCCATGCGGCGCCACGGCCGCCGCAAGCATGTTCGCGCCGTCGGCATGTGTGCGCTTGTAGTCCTGCGGCCCAGGCTGCCCTTCGGAGTTCGCCTTGACGAGGAAGCCGCCGAAGTCGGGAATGAGCGCGTACACCTCGGCCGCTTTCGCCTTCCACCAGGCCTGCACCTGGGCATCGAGCGGATCCGCGGTCTTGAGTCCGCCGAGCTCGATCGGCGCGCTGAAGCGGGCGGTGAGATACACACGCACACCGTAGGGGCGAAACACACCGGCGAGCGCCGCGGCCTTTTGCAGGTATGCCGGCGTGAGGCTGGTGGCGTTGGCGTTCACGTTGGTGAGCACCGCGCCGTTGATGCCCAGCGAAGCGCAGGCGCGCGCGTAGTCGGTGTAGCGAGGATCGAGGTACGACGGCAGCTTGTGCCAGTCCCAGATCGACTGCCCGGCATAACCGCGTTCGACATGCCGGTCGAGATTGTCCCAGTGGTTCAGCACGCGAATCTGCGTACGCGGGCGCGACACGATGTCGAGCGAAGTCAGCGACTGCCGGGTCTGGATCAGCCTGAGGAAATGAAACGCGCCGTACAGCACCCCGACATCGGAATTCGCGGCGATCACGATCGCGGGCCGCTGGTCGATGTTCAGGCTGCGGATCACGTAGCCCTCGCGCCCGACGCGCTCGAGCAACAGCGGAAGGCCGGCGATCACTCGGGAGCTGGCCGGCGTGCCAAAAACCACGGCGCCCGCCCTGCTGGCCTTGTCGACCAGCGCCAGCGGCCGGCCCGTCAGCTGCGAAAGACCGCGCAGGAGCTCATCACCGGCGGCGTCCAGAGTCGCAGAACCCGCGCCTTTGACCAATTCCTGCACCGGGGCGTCGAGCGTGCGACTGAACGCAGGCTCGACGGGTCGATATCTCAGCCATAAGTCGTATCCGTCTTCGGCGCTCGCGGGCAAAGAGCAACCGACGAAGGCGAGACATGCGACAGCAATGGAAATCTTCATCGCGGCATTGGACTTTGATAGTGCGTTGAATCTATTGTTATCGTTAACGCAAGCCATACGCCAGTAGCCGGGTGGACGATTGAGCGAGCCAGGGGATCGCAGTAGTGACGGGGTGCCGCGCCTCGGTGAAAAAACCAGTCGCCGCAAGGGCAGCGCTGTAACCATTCACGAAGTGGCGCGCCACGCCAGTGTTTCGCCGATGACCGTCTCACGCGTCATCAACGGCGAAAGTAATGTCCGCGATTCGACGCGCGAAACCGTGATGGAAGCGGTGCGCGCGCTCAACTATCGCCCGAATCCCGCCGCCCGCGTGCTTGCCGGCGCGCGCGACACGCGCATCGCGCTCATCTATTCGAACCCCAGCGCGTCCTATCTCAGCGAAATGCTGGTCGGCGCGCTCGATGGCTCGCATCGCACGGCGTCGCAGCTGGTGCTCGATCGCTGGGACAATCTGAAACCCGCCGCTGAAAAAGCCGCCGCGCAACGCCTTTCCGAAGGCATCGCCGGCGTATTGCTGCCGCCGCCGCTGTGCGAATCGAAAGCCATCGCCGCCGCCTTCGCGGCCGAAGGCGTGCCGGTGGTGGCTCTAGCTACCGGACGCGCGCGTGAAGACGTCTCGTGCGTACGCATCGACGACTTCCACGCGGCACGCGAGATGACTCTGCATCTCATCGCCGAGGGCCATTCGCGCATCGCCTTCATCAAGGGCCAGCCGACCCAGACCGCGAGCGCGCAGCGCCTCGCCGGCTTCGAAGCGGCCATGGAAGAAAGCGGACTGGAAGTCGATCCGGCGCTCGTGGTGCAGGGTTTCTTTTCGTACAAGTCGGGCCTCGAGGCCGCCGAGAAGCTGCTGGTCCGCAAGCGTCTCCCCACCGCGATCTTCGCGAGCAACGACGACATGGCCGCCGCGGCGATTTCCGTTGCGCACCGGCGCTCGCTCGATGTGCCGAACGATCTGTCGGTGGTCGGCTTCGACGACACACCCATTGCCACCACGGTGTGGCCCGAGCTCACCACCGTTCGCCAGCCCATCGCGGCGATGGCGGAAGCCGCAATCAATCTGCTGCTCCACAAGATCCGGCGCCCGAAGGATCGGCATGTGCACCAGGCCGTCGATCACCTCGTCCCGTACGTGCTCGTGAAGCGCGATTCGGTGGCGCCGCCACGCAAGCCCTGAAATAAGGCAAAACCAGCGCGGGCGTTTTCCGGCCCTGCGGCAATAGACGCGCGTCAGCTTGCTATCTGATAACGCTATCACTACGCTTCCGCGACCGCTGGATGGGGGGCGTTTTTTACGCACGCCGGCGGGGCTGAAAAACATAACCTCTTCAAGGAGATAGCGCGTGTCTCAATCCACGAGCCAGAGCCCTGCGGCCTCTACTCATACCGGCCTTCTCATCACGTTGACGATCATCGCCGCGTTGGGCGGTCTGCTGTTCGGTTACGACACCGCGGTCATCTCCGGTGCCACGGACTCGATCAAACAGAACTTCGTCGCTCCCATGGGCCTTGCCGAAGGCGCCCGGCTCAGTCTCGAAGGATTCACTATCGCTGGCGCGCTCTGGGGCTGCCTCATCGGCGGCGCCCTCGGTGGCGTGGTGGCGCACTACCTCGGACGTCGCGGCGGCCTGTTCGTCGCGGGCGCGTTGTTCTTCGTCTCGTCACTGGGTTCCGCCTGGCCGGAATCGTTCCTCGGCGGGCTGGGCTCGGTGCTGACTCCGCTGATCAATGCCCTGATCTGGTTCCTCAATCTCTTTTTCGATGACGCTCCCTATCTCAAGTTCGGCGATGTGATCACCAACTTCACTGGCCACCGCCTCTTCGGCGGAATGGGCATCGGCCTCGCTTCGATGCTCGCGCCCATGTACATCGCCGAGATCGCTCCGCCCTCGAAGCGCGGCGCGCTGGTCACCTATCAGCAGATCGCGATCGTCAGCGGCATCACGGTGTCGTACTTCGTGAACTACTTCATCAAGAAGTTTGGCGGCGACGGTGACCCGAACTGGGTGCATGTCGAAGGCTGGCGCTGGATGCTGGCGTGCTGCGCCATTCCGGCCGGCCTGTTCGTGCTGCTGTTGTTCTTCGTTCCGGAAACGCCGCGCGGGCTCATGCTCAAGGGCAAGGAGCAGAAGGCGCGCGAAGTCCTCACCAAGCTCGCCAACGAGGAAGAAGCCCGGATCGTCCTGGCGGAAATCGACGCCTCTCTGAAGGAGACCGCCGGAAAGCTGCTCTCTTACGGCGGCATGTTGCTCGTGGTCGGCGTCCTGTTGTCCGCGTTCCAGCAGCTGGTCGGCATCAACGCGGTTCTCTACTACGGACCGCAGATGTTCGCGAACATGGGCTTCACCGGCGATGCTTCGTTTGCGCAGACGGTGATCATGGGCGTCGTGATGGTGGTCTTCACTCTCATCGCGACGGTCACCGTCGACAAGTGGGGCCGCAAGCCGCTGCTGATCCTGGGCGCGCTCATCATGGCCGTGTCCATGATCCTGCTCGGCTTCATGTTCCACGTGGGATCGATGGGCCTCGGCGCACTCATCGTGGTCTGCATCTACATCGCGGGCTTCTCGCTGTCGTGGGGCCCGGTGGTGTGGGTGATGCTCGCGGAGATCTTCCCGAACTCCATCCGCGACAAGGCCATGGCCATCGCGGTCGCCGCGCAGTGGTTCATGAACTGGGTGGTCTCGGTCACCTTCAACATCATGGACGGCAACACGGCCCTCAATGCCGCGTTCAACCACGGCTTCGCCTACTGGTTGTACGGTGGCTTCAGCGTGCTGGCGGCCCTGTTCGTCTGGAAGTTCGTCCCCGAGAGCAAGGGCATGTCGCTCGAGAACATGCAGAAGCTCTGGAAGACCAAGACGGCCTGACTACATGATCGAATACCTTCCTTCCGACTGGCGCGAGTCCGTGCTCGTCGGCCGCATGCTGACGCGCGAAGGACCCACGCCGGTCGTGGTATTCGAAGGCCGCGTGCGCGACGTGTCGAAACACGCCGCCACGGTGTCGCAGCTGCTCAACGGCTGGAATGGCGCCGTTCCCGACGGCGTGGATCTCGGCCCGCTGGAATCGTTTGGTTTCACGTGTGAGTTCGCGGGTGCGAAGGACATCCGCCTGCTCTCGCCGTTCGATCTGCAATGCATCAAGGCGAGCGGCGTCACATTCGCGATCTCGGCCATGGAGCGCGTGATCGAAGAGCGATGCCGCGGCGATGCGAGCAAGGCGGAAAGCCTTCGTGCGAGCCTGCGCGATCGCATCGGCGCCGACATCCGCTCGGTGAAACCGGGCTCCGGGGAAGCGAAGCGACTCAAGGCCGCGCTGATCGCCGATGGACTCTGGTCGCAATATCTCGAGGTCGCCATCGGCCCGGACGCGGAGATCTTCACCAAGGCGCCCACGCTGTCGTCCGTCGGCTGGGGCGACTGGATAGGCGTTCGCTCGGACTCGGCGTGGAACAACCCGGAGCCGGAGATCGTGCTCGCGGTAGATAGCGCCGGGCGCATCCTCGGGGCGGCGCTCGGCAACGACGTCAACCTGCGCGATATCGAGGGACGCAGTGCGTTGCTCCTGGGCAAGGCCAAGGACAACAACGCGTCGTGCGCCATCGGCCCGTTCATCCGCATGTTCGACGGCAGTTTCACGCTGGACGATGTGCGCCAGGCGGTGGTCAAGCTGGAGATCGCGGGACCCGAAGGGTTTCGCCTCGAAGGCAGCAGCTCCATGTCGCAGATCAGCCGTGACCCGACAGAGCTCGTGGGTCAGACCATCGGCAAGAATCACAGCTACCCCGATGGGTTCGCGCTGTTCCTCGGAACCATGTTCGCGCCCATCGTGGATCGTGGCGTCGCCGGCCAGGGATTCACGCACAAGGATGGTGACGTCGTCCGGGTGTCCACCGAGAAGCTCGGTGTGCTAGAAAACAAGGTGACCACATGTGACCGGGCCCCGCCGTGGTCGTTCGGAATCGCGGATCTGATGCGCAATTTGATGCGTCGCGGCCTCCTGAACCCTTGAATGGAATACACAACGTGAGCGACACAAAGCAGCTTTCTCATTACATCGACGGGCAGTGGGTCGCGGGTGCGGCCGGCTCCGACAGCCTCAACCCTTCCGATACGCGCGACATCGTCGCCAAGGTTCCGGGCGGCGACAAATCCACGGTCAATGCCGCGGTGGCGGCGGCCAAGGCTGCTTTTCCCGCGTGGGCCAACGCCAGCCCCGAGGTGCGTTCGGATCTGCTCGACAAGGTCGGTTCCACCATCATGGCGCGCGCCGACGACCTCGGCCGCCTGTTGTCGCGCGAGGAAGGCAAGACCTTTCCCGAAGGCAAAGGCGAGGTCATGCGTGCCGCGCGCATCTTCAAATTTTTCGCGGGCGAAGCGCTGCGTCGTCACGGCGTGACCGTCGACTCGACGCGCCCCGGCGTCGCGGTCGAAACCTATCGCGAACCTCTCGGCGTGTTCGGACTGATAACGCCGTGGAATTTTCCGATCGCAATTCCGGCATGGAAAAGCGCGCCAGCGCTCGCCTTCGGCAACACCGTGGTGATGAAGCCCGCGTCGTTGACGCCGGCCACCGCGCATGCCCTGACGGAGATCATTCACGAAGCCGGCTTCCCGAAGGGTGTGTTCAATCTCATCCTCGGCGGCGGCTCGATGGGCGGCGCGCTCACCGAACATCCCGATGTCGCCGGCATTTCATTCACCGGTGGCCAGAGCACGGGTGCGCAGGTGGCCAGGGCTGCCATGTCGCACAACGCGCGCGTGCAGCTCGAAATGGGCGGCAAGAATCCGCTCGTGGTGCTCGACGATTGCGACCTCGATCGCGCCGTGCAGTGCGCGCTCGATGGCGCCTTCTTCGCGACCGGGCAGCGCTGCACAGCCTCGAGCCGCATCATCGTCACGCAGAACATTCACGACAAATTCGTCGAAGCGCTGGCCGCCAAGGTGAAAGCGTTGAAGGTCGGCAGTGCGCTTGCGCCCGACACCCAGATGGGGCCGCTCGCCAGCCAGGCCCAACTCGACACCACTCTTTCCTATGTGGACGTGGCCACGAAAGAAGGCGGGCGCCGCGTCGTCGGCGGTGAATTGCTCTCGCTTGCGACGCCTGGCTATTACGTTGCACCCGCGCTCATCGCGGACACCAAGCAGGACATGCGCATCAACATGGAAGAAGTTTTCGGGCCGGTTGCCTCGACCGTGCGCGTGAAGGATTACGACGAAGCCCTCGCCACCGCGAATGCGGGCGAATTCGGCCTGTCGGCCGGCATCATGACCAGCTCGCTGAAATACGCGCGGCATTTCGTGCGCAACGTTCGCGCCGGCATGGTCATGACGAACCTTCCCACCGCCGGCGTGGACTATCACGTGCCGTTCGGCGGCACGCGCAAGTCGAGTTTCGGTCCGCGCGAGCAAGGCTTCGCCGCGGTCGAGTTCTACACGCAGGTCAAGACCAGCTACACCTGGGCCTAGAGTTTGATGAACCACATGACGCACGCTGTTTATCCATCACTCGCCAACAAGACCGTCGTCATCACGGGCGGCGGTTCCGGCATCGGCGAAGTGATGGTGGAAGGATTCGCGCGCCAGAAGTCGCACGTCTACTTCCTGGATGTCGCGGACAGCGAGTCGAAGGCGCTGGAAGCGCGCCTGGGGAACGGCGTCAAATTCGTGAAATGCGACGTGACGGACGTCGACGCATTGCGCGCTGCGTTTGCCGGCATCACCGCGCGCGGGCCGGTTTCCGTGCTGGTGAACAACGCCGCGAACGACGATCGGCACAAGTTCGAGGAAGTCACGCCGGCCTATTGGGAACAGCGGCTCGCCGTGAACCTGCGGCACATCTTCTTCGGCGCGCAGTTCGTCGCCCCGGGAATGAAGCAGGCCGGCGGCGGCTCCATCATCAACCTGGGATCGGTGTCCTGGCACTCTGCCATCCCCGAGCTTTCCATCTACGAGACCGCCAAGGCAGGCATCGAAGGCATGACGCGCGCGCTCGCGCGCGACCTCGGCGAGTCGAACATCCGCGTCAATTGCGTGGTGCCGGGCGCGATTCGCACGCCGCGCCAGATGAAGCTCTGGCACACGCCGGAAGAAGAGGCGAAGATCCTCGCGCAGCAGTGCCTCAAGGCGCGCGTCGATCCGGTCCACGTCACCGCCATGGTGCTGTTCCTGGCCTCGGACGACGCTCGCATGTGCACTGCGCATAACTACTGGGTGGACGCGGGTTACCGCTAGTCTCATGTCCGACATCGAGTGTGTCTGGCCGATAGGCGCGATCCTCGGAGAGGGTCCGGTCTGGTCGGCCGCCGAGCAGGCGCTTTGGTTCGTCGACATCAAGGCACCCGCGATCCATCGGTTCGATCCTGCCACCGGCGCCCGGCGCTCGTGGCCCGCGCCGGCACGCGTCGGCTTCCTGGCTCTCACGCACAAAGGCTGGCTGGTGGCGGGGCTCAAGACCGGCCTGCATCGCTTCAACCCGGAGACCGGCAATTTCGCGTTGCTGCACGTCGTCGAACCGCACACGCCTAACAACCGGCTGAACGACGGCTTCGTCGATGGCGACGGCTTCCTGTGGTTCGGCTCGATGGACGACGACGAAGAAGAACCGAGCGGCGCGCTCTACCAGCTCACCGACTCTGGTTGCCAGCGGCGCGACCCGGGCTACGTCGTCACGAATGGACCCGCGGCCAGTCCCGACGGACGCATTCTGTATCACACCGATACGCTCGCCGGCGTCATCTACGCGTTCGATCGCACGCGCGATGGAGCACTTTCGAACAAACGCGTGTTCGCGCGTTTCGCACCCGGCGAGGGATATCCGGATGGGCCCATCGTCGATGCCGAAGGTTGCGTCTGGACCGGAGTGTTCGGCGGCTGGGGCCTGCGGCGCTACTCTCCCCGGGGTGAATTGCTGTCGAGCCTGCGCCTGCCCTGCTCGGCCGTGACCAAGGCGGCCTTCGCCGGCGATGATCTCCGGACGCTCTACATCACCACCGCGCACGTCGCGCTCGATGCGGAACAACGCAGGCAGCAGCCGCTGGCAGGCGGCCTGTTCCGCGTACGCGTCGATGTGCCGGGGCTCGCACAGGGAATCGTGACACATGGCATCTAATCACCGCTTCCGCTCGCGCGACTGGTTCGACGATCCGAAACATCTCGACATGGTGGCGCTGTACCTCGAGCGCTTCATGAACTACGGCCTCACGGCCAATGAACTGCTGTCGGGCAAACCCATCATCGGCATCGCGCAAACCGGTGGCGATCTCACGCCGTGCAACCGCGTGCACCTCGACACGGTCAAGCGAGTGCGCGAAGGCATCCGCGATGCCGGCGGCGTGCCCATGGAATTTCCGCTGCACCCCATATTCGAGAATTGCCGCCGGCCCACCGCGGCGCTCGATCGCAACCTGGCCTATCTCGGCCTCGTCGAGATCCTGCATGGCTATCCGATCGATGCGGTGGTCCTCACTACCGGCTGCGACAAGACGACACCCGCGCAGGTGATGGCGGCATCTACCGTCGACATTCCGGCCATCGTGCTCTCGGGCGGCCCCATGCTCGACGGCTGGCACGAGGGCGATCTCGTCGGTTCCGGCACCGTGATCTGGCGTTCGCGGCGCAAGCTCGCGGCAGGCCAGATCACCGAAAAGCAATTCCTGGATGCGGCGGCCGCGTCGGCGCCGTCGCTCGGCCACTGCAACACCATGGGCACGGCATCGACGATGAATGCCGTCGCCGAAGTGCTCGGTCTTTCATTGCCCGGATGCGCAGCCATCCCGGCACCGTATCGCGAACGCGGCCAGATCTCCTACGAAACCGGGCGCCGCATCGTCGAGCTCGCGTATGAGGATCTGCGTCCATCGAAGATCCTCACGCGCCAGGCGTTCCTCAATGCCATCACGGCGATCGCCGCGATTGGCGGCTCGACGAATGCCCAGCCGCACCTGGTGGCGATGGCGCGCCATGCCGGCATCGAGATCACGCCTCGTGACTGGATGGAGCATGGCCGCGACATTCCGCTGCTGGTGAACATGCAGCCGGCGGGCAAATACCTGGGCGAGCGCTTCCACCGCGCGGGCGGCGTACCCGCGGTACTCAACGAACTACTGCGCGTCGGCAAGATAGACGGCAAGGCACTCACGGTCACCGGACGCTCGCTCGGCGAGAACGTCGGGCAATACACCGGGGCGCGCGCGGCCGTGGACCGCGAAGTCATCACGACTTACGAGAAACCGGTGCAGGAAAAAGCCGGCTTCCTGGTCCTTTCGGGAAATCTCTTCGATTTCGCCATCATGAAGACCAGCGTCATCTCGCCGGAGTTTCGCAAGCGTTATCTCGGCCAGGGCGACAGCTTCGAATGCAAGGCCGTCGTGTTCGACGGATCCGACGACTATCACCAGCGCATCAACGATCCCGCGCTCGGCATCGACGAGAACACGATCCTCGTGATCCGCGGGTCGGGCCCGCTGGGCTGGCCTGGCTCGGCTGAGGTGGTCAACATGCAGCCGCCTGATGCGCTGCTGAAGCGTGGCATCATGAGTCTGCCCACGCTGGGCGACGGCCGGCAGTCTGGAACGTCGGACAGCCCATCCATTCTGAATTGTTCTCCGGAAAGCGCCGCGGGTGGCGGACTCGCGTGGCTGCGGACCGGGGACAAGATACGCATCGACCTCGCCGCCGGCAGCTGTGACATGCTGGTGAGCGACGAGGAAATTGCGCGACGCAAGAGCAACGGATTGCCCCCGGTACCGGAGAGCGCCACACCCTGGCAGGAACTGTATCGCTCGACGGTCGGGCAACTCGACAGCGGTGCCGTCATGGAAATGGCGGTGAAATACCGCGGTGTCGCCAAGAAGACGCCGCGCCACAATCACTAGTTAACGAGGTCCTGATGAGTCCGCCGCGCCTCACCGAGGCGAGTCTGCATTCCGTTCGTTCGGGCACCATCCTCCCGACCTATGACCGTGGCGCGACGCGCATCGGGCTGGTCCACATCGGCCCGGGCGCCTTTCATCGGGCACACCAGGCCTACTACGTCGATACGCTGCTGCACTCCGACAAGCGATGGGCGATTTCCGCGCTCTCGCTCAAGAGCACCGGCCTGCGCGACGCCCTGGCACAGCAGCAGGGCCTGTACACGCTGGTCGAGCTCGGCGCCGCGCCGCGCGCGCGCGTCATCGGCGCGATTCGCGAGATGCTGGTGGGCGCCACGGACACCGACGCGGCCTTCGCGCGCCTGGCCGCGCGCGATACGCGCATCGTCTCGCTCACCGTGACCGAGAAGGGTTATTGCCTCGATGCCAGCAATCAGCTCGATCCGGCCAACGCCGACATCTCGCACGACCTCGCAAACCCCGGCAAGCCACGCAGCACCATCGGCTGGATCGTGGAAGGCCTGCGTCGCCGGCGTGCGCAGGGTATACCGCCGTACGCGGTGTTGAGCTGCGACAATCTTCCGGACAACGGCGTGGTGCTCAAGCGGGCCCTGGTCGCCTACGCGCGCAGCTCCGACGCCGACCTCGCAAGGTGGATAGAAGCGGAGGTCACCTGCCCGCGCACGATGGTCGACAGCATCACGCCCGCCACCGACGATGCACTGCGTGCGCGTGCCGAGAAAATCACCGGTGTGCTCGATGCCTGGCCGATTCAACGCGAGCCGTTCACGCAGTGGGTGGTGGAAGACGTGGCGGCCATGCGGGATGCCGATTGGGCGTCGGTGGGCGTCACGCTGGCGAAAGACGTGGGTGTGTACGATCGCGCCAAGCTGCGGCTGTTGAACGGCCCGCATTCGACGCTCGCCTACCTTGGCTTGCTGCGTGGACACGAGTCGGTCGCGGACGCGATGCGCGACGAGCAGCTTGCGCAGTTCGTCGAGCTGCTGATGATCGAAGACCTGGCGCCGAGCCTCGGAACGACGCCCGGGCTCGATGTGGAGCACTACATCTCCGCTGTGCTCGCCCGTTTTCGCAATCCCGGCATACGGCACCTGTTGAGCCAGATCGCCTGGGATGGTTCGAAGAAGCTTCCCGTGCGGCTGGTGGTGACGATTGCCGATGCCCTGCGGGCCGGCCGACCCATCCACCGGCTGCTGATGCCAATCGCCGCGTGGATGCGTTTCATCGTGCGCCAGGCCAAGGCGGGAGTCGCCATCGTCGATCCGGACGCCGAGCGTCTCGCGAACATCGGCAGAGGCTGCAGCGGCGATGCGCGTTCCGATCTGCCCAGGTTCGCGGCCTGCGAATCCGTGTTGCCGCTGGCGCTGATGAGCGATGAGCGGTTCCGTAAAGAACTCGAGACCGCCTATGACAGGCTCAGCGCGCCCCAGGTGGCGCTCACCCCGGAGTTATCTTCATGAGCACGCGCAGGACTTTCATTGCAGCGGCCGCCACCGTGGCGGCCACCAACGCCGGAGCATCCCCCGCCGTGAACAACATTCCTAAGCTCGTGCATCACGTTTTCTTCTGGCTGAAAAATCCGGAGTCGAAGGAAGACCTCGCGCGGCTGCTCGCGGGGCTGCGCACGCTCGCGAAGATAGAGTCGGTGCGCGCGACGCACTTCGGCGTGCCCGCGAGCACCGAGAAGCGCGACGTGGTGGACAACAGTTTCAGCGCCTCGGAAATCCTGTTCTTCGACGACACCGACGGTCAGAAGATCTACCAGGATCATCCCATCCACAAGAAGTTCGTCGCCGACTGCTCGCATTTGTGGGAACGAGTGGTGGTTTACGACGCCTTCGTTGCCTGAACGGCGGTTGCCGTCACTTGGCGCCGGTCACCTTCCGGGCTTCGTCGGGCTCCAGGCAGTAGCTGTCGAGAAACTGCTTGTGCGTCGGCAGCTTCTCGACCGCGGCGCCGATACTGCGCCTGACCGTCGAGAGCATCGTGCGCAGCCTCTCCTTGTCCATCAGGTGCGCGATGTGATGATGACTCCGCGGTTCCACGCGCTGACCGGTCAGCACCTGCAACCAGGAATCCACGCGGAACACATCCGCGGCGTCCGGAATTACCAGCGCGCTCTCCCGGTACAGCTCGAGTCGATTCGTCAGTGTGTCGGGTATCTCCATGTCGCGGCAGTCGCGCCAGTACGGAGTATCATCGCGCTCGGTGGCTTTGTAGTGGAGCACGATGAAATCGCGGACACGCTCGTTTTCGAGCTGCGTTTCCTGGTTGTACTGTCGTGCCAGTGACTCGCCGCATCCGCTGATGGGGAACAGGCGCAGCAGTCGGGTGATGCCGCTCTGTACGAGATGAATGCTCGTCGACTCCAGTGGCTCGACGAATCCGGCCGAAAGGCCCAACGCGATACAGTTCTTCACCCAGGTGCTGCGCCGGCGGCCCGACTTGAATTTGAGAAGGCGCGGTTCGACACGGATGTCGCCTTCGAGGTTGCCCAGCAACAACTTGCGTACTTCTTCGTCCGTCGTATACGCGGACGAGTAGACAATCCCCGTACCCTGCCGGTGCTGCAGCGGAATTTTCCACTGCCAGCCTGAATGTTGAGCAATCGCGCGCGTGTAGGGCGGAATGTTGTCCAGTGGATAGTTGGTCTGCACTGCAAGCGCACTGTCGTTGCGCAGCCATCGGGTCCAGTCCTCGTAGCCGGCCTTCAGGGTCTGCTCGATGAGCAGGCCGCGAAAGCCGGTGCAGTCGATGAACAAATCGCCCTCGATTCGCTGGCCTGATTCCATCACGAGGGCTTCGATGTCGCCGGACGCGGAGTTCTGTACGACGCTGCCGATCTTGCCCTCGACGCGCCGCACGCCCATGGCCTCGCTGCGCGTGCGCAGGAATCGCGCATAAAGCGTCGCGTCGAAGTGATAGGCGTAGTTGATCTGGGATTCCGGCGACGTGAAGAACTTGTGGGCGCGCGCGGCCTGGTGTTCGAAGCAGTAGTCGCCGAGCTCATCACCGAACCCCGCCGCTTTGGCCGCGACCCACAGGTGGTGGAAGTCGGCGAGCCAGGTGCTCTTGCCAATGACGCCGAACGAATGAATGTAGCGATCGCCGATGCGTGCCCAGTTCTCGTAGGAGATCCCGAGCTTGATGGAGCCGCGCGTGACGCGCAGGAACTCACGCTCGTCGATATCGATGATCTTGTGAAACGTGCGTACGGTGGGGAACGTGGCCTCGCCAACACCCACCGTGCCGATTTCTTCGGACTCGATCAGCGTGATGTCGAGCAAGGTACCCATCTGCTTCGAAAGCGCGGCCGCCGCGCACCAGCCCGAGGTACCACCGCCGGCGATGACCACCTTCTTGACGGTCTGTGCTGTCATTCGAACTCTCCCGACCCGTCAGACCGCTTCTGCCGGGCAGTAACGCTGCAGGAAATCCCGGTGATATGGCATGCCGTCAACGGCACGTTTGATGTTGGAGTTGAGCGAGTCCAGCGCGTTTCTCAGGCGCTCCTCGCCGAGCATGGCGCCCATGTGGTGGTACTGCTGCGGCATCAGCCGCTGACCCACCATCACGAAAACCCAGGACGTGATGCTGAACAGATCGTCGGCGGCCATGTAGGCGAAGCCACTCTCGTGGAACAGCGCCAGGCGCTGCGCCAGCGAGTCCGGAATCGAAATGTCGCGGCACCCGCGCCAGAACGGCGTGTCGTCGCGCTCGGTCAGCTTGTAGTGCAGGACGATGAAGTCCCGGATGCGCTCGAGCTCGATGTTCGTCTGCGCGTTGTAGTTAGCGGAGAGCGCTGCGAAATTGCCGCCGAACGGGAACATCTTGATGAGGCGCGTCACGGCGATCTGGATGAGGTGGATGCTGGTGCTTTCCAGCGGCTCCATGAAGCCGCTCGCAAGACCCATGGCGACGACGTTCTTGTCCCAGGTCTTGCGCCGTCGCCCCGTGACGTAGCGAATGAGGCGTGGTTCGAACAGGGGGGTGCCCACGAGGTTGTCCGCCAATTCGGTGCGCGCCTGTTCCTCGGTGAGATGTGCGCTGCAGAAGACGAGACCATTGCCAACCCGGTTCTGCAATGGGATGCGCCACTGCCAGCCCGCGCTGCGCGCGATGGCGCGCGTATAGGGCGGAGTGCGATTGGCCGATGGCGTCTGCACGGCGAGCGCGCTGTCGGTGGGCAGCCAGTGGCGCCAATCCTCGTAACCTGCCTTCAGAGTCTGCTCGATCAGCAGCCCGCGAAATCCCGTGCAGTCGATGAACAGCTCGCCCTCGATACGCTGGCCCGACTCCATCACCAGCGCTTCGACGAAGCCGGATTCGGGGTTCTGGACCACCGAGGCAATCTTGCCCTCGACGCGCTTGATGCCCCTGGCCTCGAACTTCCGGCGAAGGAATCGCGCGTACAGACCCGCATCCAGATGGAACGCGTAGTTCATCGGAGTGGAAGAGGCAATCGCGAACTTGTCCGCGTCCGCGGCCTGGTGCTCGAGGCAGTAATCGCCGAGGTCGCCGCCAAACCCGGCGGCCTTTGCCATCAGCCACATGTTGTGGAAGCCGCCCATCCAGGTGGTCTTGCCGATGTCACCGAAGGCATGGATGTAGCGATCGCCAGTACGTGCCCAGTTTTCGAAGGCGATGCCGAGCTTGAATGTGGCCTGGGTTGCGCTCATGAACTCCCGCTCGTCGATACCGAGCAGAGCATGGAAGGTCCGGATGGTCGGAATAGTGGCCTCGCCCACTCCAACAGTGCCGATTTCCTCGGACTCGACCAGCGTGATATCCAGTAGTTGGCCCAATTGCTGCGCCAGCCCGGCGGCCACGGTCCACCCGGCCGTTCCACCGCCCGCAATGACGACACGCCTGACTGCCTGGTTCGACACGCCTGTCCCCATCACCGATTCAGGCGCTGAAGCAATTGGGATCGCAATCGCCGCGCCTTCGTTTCATCCATAGGCGAGAGATTGCCGCGCGCCGCCTCTGGTAGATGGGCGCCGGCACGATCCGCGGGACCGAACACGTAGTAGTCGAACATGGCGCGCCATGCGCGCTTTTCCGCGTCAGGGCGATCACGAATGCTGAGCATCGCGTACAGGAGTGGGCCCTGTGGCGAGTCCATGAACTGCGGTGACGTGGTCCACCAGTAATTGACCATGACATTGAAATTTTCGAGCGCGTTGACCTGATGCCACCACAGCGCGGGATAGAACAGCGCGTCCCCGGGTTCGAGCTCAGCGACCTGCGAGGCCGCCAATGCATCCCGTAGTTTCGGGAAGCGCTCGAAATCAGGCGCGTGGATGTCGGCCATGGTCACGACCTGTCCGCCCGGCGTTGGCTCCAGCGGCCCCGGATAGAGATTCTCGATCTGCTCCGGCGGGAATAGCGTGAACCGACGCCGCCCGACCAGGCAACAGGCAATGTTGTGGGACATGTCGTGATGCGCGAGCGCCGTAGTCCGGTTTCCGATCCACGCACCGACCAGGGGCGGATTCGCTTCGAACATGGGATGGTTCAACACCAGGTCATTCTGGGCCCGGAATCCCGGAAGGTAGGTGTCGACATCCGTCGAGCCTATGTAGATCGATGGTGCTGCCGCGTCGTCCGAATACGCGAGAATTCGGTCGAGGTACTCATCGAGCAGGACACGGTCCGACTGGAAATCGAGTCGCGTGGCGTCGATGGAGTAGCCGAAGCGCCCCTTGAGTTCGGGTCGCGCGATGAATGCGACGACTCGGCGACCTTTATAGAAGGACTTGAGATACGCCGCCGCGTCTGCGGGCGTGGTGGTTCGTGCGAGCGGCCAGTCCCGTGCCAGGCCCTTGATGATGACCGGCTGCTGGCTGGCGATGAATTCATCGTATGGAACCGCGTTCGGTGCGATCCCTTCGACCACCCTGACTTTGTTCGTTGACTGCGACACGCGGCTAAATCTTATGCCTTGTCGGCGCCTTCAGCTGCCCGGGTGAGGGCGGCTGCGCGCTTTCGATTCTTGAGTTCTATAAGCCAATGGATGTTGCCGATGGAGGACAGCACGAACATGGCGAAGTGCAGATAGCCGGCCTTGTTCAGGCGTTCGAGTTGCGCGCTGTCGAGTTTTCCGAGTCGTTCCTCGCCGATCGAAAAAAAACCTGGAAGCGAGTACTTCGTGCGCTCGTCGAGCTCTACATTGATTTCCACGGATTCGATGAGGCCCGCCTCTTCGAATGCGGCAAACATGGGTGCGGTGGCAGCGGTCCCCTTGTAGATGAGCTGCAGCATGCGATTCGCGCGCTCGAGGTACGGTGAGTTGCCGCCATGTTTCATGAAGACGAACTCGCCTTCTGTCCTGCTGATCCGGGGGTGATCGAGATCCACGTGGACCACAGGCTCACTGACGATCTCTCCTTGCCTGTCGATCTTGCGGAACCCGATGAGGAAAGGACCACGCTGCAGGACCGCGGGAACGTAGCGGCCGTGCCATCGGTTGTCACCGAGAAACAGATTCTCGTCCTTGTCGAGTCCGAGCAAGGCGACGGCCTGCAGATTCCCACTGGAGTCTTTGCGGAACAGGATCGGGTACTCCCGCTGCACCGAGATGAACTCGGTCGGAAACACCAGGCAGCTGTTGACGTTGTCTCCGAATTCCGCTGAGTAGCCGGTCCTAACCCTGATGTCCTTGTGCGCGACGTTGTCGAGCAACACTGTTCGGTTCATCGTCGTATCCAGATGTCATTGCGGTCGACTACAGGAGAAAGGAAAAGCCCCTCCGAAAAGGGGCTTTCCAAACTTGCTTTCTGATTCCCCGGACCACTAAGCCCGGATCGAGCGGGGTGCCGAAGGCAAAGCCTTCAGCACCCCGCCAGCGGATCAGAACTTGTAACGCGCACCGAGCGTGTAGCGCGGCGAGAGCTCGAACGCCCAGACCGTCATGCCTTCCTTGCGACGGTACTCGCGGTGGTCTTCACCCGTGAGGTTGATGGCTTCGAAGAACCCCTCGAAGTTCTCGGTCACGTCATACGAGACGCTCAAGTCGATCTGGCCGAATTCCTCGGTGAACTGCGGGCTGCGGCTGCCGCCCTGGTTCGTGGCATTGAGGAAGGCATCACGCCAGTTGTACGAGACGCGGGCCGTTACGCCGTGCTTCTCGTACATTGCCGTGAAGTTGGCCGTATCTGACAAGCCGACCAGCGCGAACTGGTTTTCGTTCGGGTCCTGACCAATGTCCGCTTCCACGTCGCCGTTCACGACCGTGTAGCTGGCCGCCAGGCCAAATCCGCTGCCACCGAAGAAGTGCTGAGCAGCAAATTCCCAGCCGGACACGTTGCCTTCGCGATCGTTGATCGGAGTGTTCACGTCGAACTGCATGAGCGGATCTACTCCGGGGATGCCTACCACATCACGTTGACCCAGGATCAGGTCAACATAAGTCTGCGGCAGCTGGATGACGCCAGTTGTCGGATTGGGTGCCAGGTTCGCCTCGAACTGAGCACGCGCCGCCGCCACATCACCCCCGTTCGCGTCGATCAACGCGACCATCGTGAACAAGTGAGCGGGTGAACGATCGATGTTCAGGTCATCGATCTCGACCAGAGCGTTACCCGAGCGCGTGCCCGCGTTGCCCGAGGTCGGATCAAGCAACCCGTACAGCGGCTGAGTGAACACCGCGTTGCCAAGGAAGTTTTTCACCGTCTTGTCGAAGAAGCCCAGCGATACGTAGCTATCGTCTTTGTAGTAATACTCAACCGAAACGTCGAAATTCTCCGACTCGAGTGGCAGCAGGCCCGGATCCTCCCTGTTGCCGCCCGTCTGGCCACCGAGGACCGTCGGGTTGTTCGGCGCACCGGCGGTGACCGAGGCGAACAGGTTGCCGTAAGGCACGCGACCGACGGTTTCGCTGTACGACATGCGGGCCACCAGTTTGTCGGTGACATCGAGCTTGAAGTCGATGTTCGGCAACAAGTGCTTGTAACTGCCCTCTCCGGACACATCCGTCAGGCCACTGAACTGAATCAGGAAGTCGTTGTCCGCGGTCCAGACGATGCCGGTAGGCACCGACTGCAGCGCAGTTGAGGTCACATCGGTCTCTTCGAAGCGCAGGCCGCCGTTGATCGTCACCGGTCGACCCAGGAACTCCGTTTGGACGCCAAACTGCGCGTAGAACGCGAGAATGTCTTCTTCGACCCAGTTCTCGTTGTCGTTGACGCTGACCGGGCGATTGAAAGGAGCCGCTGAGTAGATGGGAGTCAGGATCGAATACAGCTCCGTGGCGTCACCGCGGAAGGCAACGTTCGCCTGGCCAACCCCGTAGTCATCGAACCGGCAGGCCATGCAAAACGCTTCCATCACGCCCGGCGCAAACACCTCGACGTCGCGCGGGTTGGAGATACCCCAGGAACCCATGTCCTGCTGCGTGGTACGACCACGCACATACACTTCCGTCTGGCGAAGGTTGCTGCCGAACGTCAGGCTGCTGTTGTCGAACTTCAGCGTGTAACGGAGGTCGGCTTCATCGACATCCATTTCCTGCCACTGCGAGGAGCTGCGTGAGACCTGCGTACCAAGGTCGCCGACGTTAATGATTCCGTCATTGTTGCCCTTGATCGCGTCGCTGAACGTGTAGCTCTGGACCGGGAAGCCGTCCGAGTTGTCCCAGCTCAGCGAATGCTGCGAGATGATCGGCGCCGCAATTGCAACGAACGTCGCCGAGTGACCCAGCGGGTTGTTCGGCGTCGAACTGGCCGTGTCCGTGTGATAGTCCAAAGCCAGCGTGCCAGTGTCGGTGATCGCCCACTCGGCGTTGAAACCGAGCGAATCGAACTCGTCTTGCTGCGCGCGATAAGTCTGCTCGAAGCCCATGTCCTTCTGGCCGTCGTTGTTCTCTTGCATCTCCAGGACTTGTGACACTGGGCCTTCGCCATCGAACACCAGCCGGTCGAACGGCGTGGCAAACCAGTTGGTCTGCTCGTAACGCAGTTCTTCGCTCTCGGTGTTGAAGTACGTGTAGTCCAACGTCAGGGTCATCGAGTCCATCGGGCGGAACTGCAAGATCGCCTGACCATTCATGCGCTCACGAGACAGATCCGACACGTCGTAACGGCTGTCCTGCGGGATCGCAAACAATTCGCCGTCGGCCGGCGCGTTCACGTAGTTGGCAGGATTGCCGCCGGCGCGCACGATGCTCGTGGTGCCCAGGAAGTTGCTGGCGGTGCGCACGACCCAGTCGTTGGTCTGGCCGATGGCCGAACCGGAATCGCGCTTTGAATACCCGGCAAACAGGCCGAAGCCGAATGACTCGGCATCGTTGGTCCAGCTGAACAGACCACTGAGTTCGGGCGTGATGTCACTGCCTTCCTCGTTGCTGACGTCCATCAGTCCCTTGGCCGAAAGCGAAGCCTGGAGCCCCGCAGTATCGAGCGGACGTCGGGTCTTGACGTTGATCGTCGCGCCGATGCCTCCCGATGGGATCAGCGCCTGGCCGGTCTTGTATACCTCGAGGCCCGCGACCGCTTCAGCAGCGATGTTCGAGAAGTCGAAGCTGCGACCCTGGCCGCCCGAGAAGTTGTCGCGGTTGCCCGAGAGGTTCACTTCGGCCGTCGGAACGGTACGTCCGTTCAACGTGACGAGGTTCAAGCCCGGGCCGAAGCCGCGAACCGTGACCTGCGCACCTTCGCCGTTCTGACGATCGATCGCGACGCCGGGAATACGCTGCAGCGATTCCGCAACGTTCGATGCCGGGAACTTGCCGATGTCTTCCGCCGTGATGGCGTCTACTACGCCGATGCCATCGCGCTTGACTTCCATCGACTGGATCAAGGATCCGCGCAGACCGGTAACGACAACTTCTTCGAGTTCTTCTTCAGTCTGATCTTGAGCAAAAACAGGGTTGATGAGAACCGCGCCACCGACAATGGTGAACAGCGCTCTCGATGTTATGGGAAAAGCCTTCGGATTGAATTTCATAGTCAGATGTCCTCCGCACTCGTACATCTATTCGTTGTAAAAACCAGGATTAACCGTGGAACAAAGAAACCGGAATTAACCTTGGAACGGGAAAAGGATGTGTCGAACAAGTCGACCAAACGGCGGGGGATCTGCATTCTCCGCAGACTCAATCGGCGCAACAGAACGGCGCCAGAATGGCTTCAAATCAGTAATGCGCAAGATGCGCGTCCCCCTCGTACTGCATCGGAGGATATTGACACTGTGTATAAAAGTCCACGCCTAGTACTGGCGGAAAATTCCATGCCTGCGAGTACCGGGGTGAACACCTTTCTCCGCAAGAATCATGTCCTTACGAGACAAGGCGGGAGAGCTGGAGACATATGTGGGTGGGGATGGGCGCACCCGAACAGAAAAAAAACAACAACATTCGGGACATGAATGCGGCGCCCGGGTCGGGACCGCCCCAGTAAAGGGTCAATTCCAGCTCCGGAAGCCACTTCGACGGTCGGCGAGGGAGGTCGACGTATCCATAGTCTGGCCCGCACATCTGACGCCAACCCTGGTTTGCGGCTACGGACCGCAAGGATATGCACGCCCGAGTTGTCCTGCTCAATGGCTCGCGCTGTTGTCTTCAGTTGCCGTCTGATTCCGGCGCCGCTTCATAGCCATGAGCTTGCCCACGTTTTTCACGGACGCAAGCGCAAGAAAGGCACCCTCCAGAAAGCCGGAGCGGTGCAGCTGAAAGAGAGATTCGCTGTCGATCGCACGCAGCTTTTCCTGGCTGATGGTGTGCAGGCCGGCAAGATTGAACGTCTCTTCATCGTCAAGCTTGACTTCGAGTTTGACCGGCTCGATGAGATCCAATGCCGTGAACGCGGCGAACATCGCCTTGCTGACTGCTATGCCCTCGTGAATTCCCCGCAGCACGCCTGCGATCAGATTCAAATACGGACTGTTGCCCCCAGCGGGCAAGAAGACAGGCCTGCCTTCGGTGAAACTGACCCGGGGATTGTCCAGATCGACGTGTATGACAGGTTCCTTGCGCATTTCTCCGTCGACGAGGCGTTCCTGAAATCCGATCAGAAAAGGGCCGCGTGCGACCATCCCGGGAACGTAATGTGCATCCCAACGGCCAGAGTCCAGAAACAGGTTTTCTCCTTTCTCGAAACCCAGGAGGACAATCGACTGGTACTCGCCAGTGACGGAATCCTTGCGGAAAAAAATCGGATACTCGCGCTGAACATCGCTGTATTCCGTTGGAAACGTCATCAGAGTCGCGACGTCGTCGCCAAACTCGGCGCCGTAGCGAAGAACTACGCGCAAATCTTTGTGTTCGATATTGTTGAGCAGTGCGTGTCGCGGCATGTGCCAGATCCTACAGAAAGTAGAGAGCCAGTCTCAGGCCAGAAACCCGTTTATCGACAGGCGGCCAGTGCGCGGGTTGAGGTCGGGGATGAAATTTCTGGCCAAGGCTGCGGAATGTAACGACGTGCGGCGATAGATCAGCAACCGGTTGAATACGCCATCCTGGTGTCCGACTCGCTCGTACAGTGGGGTATCACCGTTGATGTAAGCAGCATCCGCGGAATCGGGACCAGCCTCTTCTTCCTCGACCAATCGCCCGTACACGGGCGCCCGCGCCGCATCAATGTACTCGTAGCCGGTCGCGCGATGCCTGTAGAAAGCCGTGCCCCCAAGATCCGTCTTGAACAGATAGTGGATGAAAGCGAGTTCGGTTCCGAACGTCGAATCGAAATGTGGAATCCGCTGCAGATAGTCGAGTTTATGCGGCGGTGTCGTGACCAGCGAAAAGTGGCATGCCGTGAGGCGCACAGCATTCGCGCCAAGGCCGAAGCAGCCGGCAAAGACATCACGCAACTGAGCGAGGATGAACTGCTGGTATGTGAGCGGCACTTTCGCTCGCACGCCGGGGTAGTAAGTGACCACGTCACCGAACAACTTTGTAGCCGCCAGGTCTACGAGTCCGTCGGGGTCAGCGACGAGATTGTCGATGACAACGAGTGGCGCTTGCTCCCGACCGATGGTGAGCTTCTGGAGTCGGAAGCCCGGGTGAAGTACGAGATTCATCGATTCGTTGCTTTCAGTTCCAGACGTTGCTGCGCGCCTTGCAATTCTGACTTGCGAAATTTGGTGCGCCGGCATGCGAAACTGCCAGCGCGACGGATGCGCGGAATTCTACGAGATATCCGTTGAGATCCGCCTGCGGCAAAAGTGCTCAACCACACGACCCGTCGCGCAAGCTCAACGGGCGGCACTCCATCGATGCGTCGAGAGGCATGCGGCATGTTTGCGATTGCGGAAGGTGACGTCGGCGCGCCTCTGGCGCCAATTCAAGTGCGCACGATCTTCGCGTCGGTCCCGCCCCGGGGGACCGATCGTCGCGACCGACATCGCCACGAGTGACGCGCGATCTGTAATCATTGGCGCATGAAACTAACCCATCTCGATCGTGTAGCCCACAAGCAACTCCGCGTCCTGGAAGAGCGGGCATTTTCATCCTGCAAGGACGTGACAATGTGCGCCGTGGCGCTCAGCGAGATCCCACGTCTCGTCATCGAATACCCGATCGCCTTTACAAAGAGCAGCGAAAGCGGGCCTCTGATTCCCGTCGCGCTTTTTGGCGTCAATCCTGACCAGAATTTGTATTGGCGTGACGATCGCTGGAGCAGCGTGACCGTGCCACTCAATATCGGCAGACAGCCTTTCTTCATTGGGCGTGCGGACAGTCCCGCGGGTGGAGCGGGACAGGACAGCCTCATCCCCTGCATCGACCTGGAGAATCCCGGTGTGCAGGATTCGGCCGGCGAACCGTTATTCGACGCCAATGGCGCCGAGACCCCCTATCTGCGACACAAGCTCGCAATGCTTGCCGAGCTGGTGGATGGCGAGCAGAAAACGCGCGATTTCGTCGACCGGCTCTCGGCGCTTGAACTTATTCATCCGATCCAGCTGGAGCTCAAGTCTCCGGATGGCCCGTCGCGCAAGATCGGCGGCCTGCATTCGATCGAAGAAAAGAAGTTACGGGCGCTGGATGGCGCGGTTCTCATGGAATTGAACGGCCTCGGCTACCTGCATGCGGCCCACGCCATGTTGTCTTCTCTCGGCCACCTGCAGATTCTCGTCCGGCGTTCCATTGCACCTGCGGTTCGCGGCTGACCCAAAGAAAAAGCCCCCGCCACTTTCGTGACGGGGGCTTCTTTGTTAGGACCCTGGCAGTGACCTACTCTCGCATGGCAGCTGCCACACTATCATCGGCGCGGAGCGTTTTCACTTCCGAGTTCGAAATGGGATCGGGTGGTTCCCGCTCGCTATAGCCGCCAGGGAATTCTGTTTAGCGATCCGTCCAGGCTAACAACCCGAACCAATCGCCCAATCCGATAGTTTTTTTGAATTGACGCCCAAGTCGCACGACTTGCATTGCAGAGTCAGGACCATGTCGCATTCACCATGTGAATGCTCCAATGACATCACTTCGCAGCAGCGTGTTTGCACACGGCCAGCAACAGCCAAACTGCTTGAAGTTATATGGTCAAGTCTCACGGGCAATTAGTACTGGTTAGCTAAAGTCATTACTGACTGTACACACCCAGCCTATCAACGTCGTAGTCTTCGACGGCCCTTTAGGGGAATCAAGTTCCCAGGGAGATCTAATCTTGGGGGGGGCTTCCCGCTTAGATGCTTTCAGCGGTTATCCCGTCCGTACATAGCTACCCGGCAGTGCCACTGTAGTGACAACCGGAACACCAGAGGTACGTCCATCCCGGTCCTCTCGTACTAAGGACAGCTCACCCTCAAATCTCCAACGGCTACGGAAGATAGGGACCAAACTGTCTCACGACGTTTTGAACCCAGCTCGCGTACCACTTTAATCGGCGAACAGCCGAACCCTTGGG
>DASTXR010000003.1:0-26123 GCA_035765415.1 Steroidobacteraceae bacterium
CGGGCCTCATACGTTATGGCTTCGTTCCGGAACAGCAGCGCGAACAGCACCATGACGATTGCGGCAAACGCGGCTGGATAGACCCAGATCTGAAACCAGTCGTGCTGGCCGTTGACGTTGAAGCGATCGGTGATCGCGCCGGCGGCGGAAAAGCCGACGAGCATTCCGACGCCATATGTCGCCAGCGTGATCATGCCTTGCGCGGCGCTGCGATAGTGTTCGCCGGCCTTCGAATCGGTGTAGATCTGGCCCGAGACGAAAAAGAAGTCGTAGCAGATGCCGTGTAATGCGATGCCGATGATCAACAGCGCGGAGATATTGTCGGGGCCGCCATAGGCGAACAGCGCGTAGCGAACCGCCCAGGCGAGCATTCCGAGCAGCAGCGTCTTCTTGATGCCGAAGCGCAGCAGGAAGATGGGCAGCAACAGCATGAACGCGACTTCAGATATCTGGCCGATGGTCAGTTTGCCAGTGGCGTTGGTGGTGCCGATCTCGGTGAGGAACGGGCTGGCATTCTGGTAGTAGAACGCCAGGGGAATGCAGATCAGCACCGACGCGGCAAAGAACCTGCGGAAGTTAGGGTCACGCAGCAGCTTCAGCGCATCGAGTCCGAGCGCGGCGCGCAGCGAAAATCCGCCCGTGCCAGAGACCGTGGGTGGCGTAGCGGGAAGGGTCAGACTGAAGATGGCCAGCAGCAGCGACATCACCGCGCCCATGAGGAACGTATTACGCAGCGCGCCTTGCGCCACGGCCTCCTGCGAGTCCCAGTGGAAAACAAAACTGATCACGAGCCCGGCGACGATCCAGCCGATCGTGCCCCAGACGCGCACCAGCGAGAATTGTCGCGATGGATCGGTGAGTTGGCGGAACGAGATCGAGTTGACCAGGGCCAGCGTCGGCATGTAAGCGATCATGTATGCGAGGACATAGGGGTAGAACTGCGTAAAGCCCTGCGCCGAGTACATCTGGTACATCAACAGCGCGCCGACGAGATGCAGCACCGCGAGGATGCGCTCGGCGTTGAAATAGCGATCTGCTATCAGCCCTATGATGAACGGCGCGATGATCGCGCCCCATGACTGCGTGGAAAACGCCAGGCCGGTCTGCGCGCCGCTCGCGTGAAAGTTGGCCGCGAGAAACGTTCCCAGGGTGACGAACCAGCAGCCCCAGATGAAGAACTGCAGGAACATCATCACGCTCAGGCGCGCAGTGATCATGATCGATATGCTTCGCGGCCATTACCCTGGATCGGGATTCCCTGGGCCGCCATCACCTCGTGTTGTAGCGCAAACATCGCCGCGGCGGCTTCGTCGATGGCTTTCACGAACGCGAGCGAGCCTTTCAATATCGGTGCGAGCCGCGCCTTGTCCTGGATGCGGGCCGGCGGATACTCGTGCTCGACAACCAGATAGGTATCGGCAGGGGCGATCGACAACAGCTCGCGCGCAGCGAGCTGATGGTCGAGCCAGTCGACTGTGCGATTCTGCAGGTAGGCGAGGGGATCGTGCCGCGCCGTGCCGGGCAGTTCGTGTTCGGCGAGCACCACCTGCTTCTTCCAGGCATTGGCCGCGTCGGCAGGATTGCTGGACGGCTTGCCGTTGATCCAGTCGCCGCGATTCATCGTCTGGCCGCCATAACCCCAGGCCGATACACCGCGCGAGTCGACCACCTGTCCCTTGACGTGGAAACCGCCGATCAGGAATCCGTAGCCCTCATCCTTCAGGTACTGGAACAACGAGCGGGTGTCCTGTCCCATGAGGATGGCGTGCGAGGGGTCGTAGTGGATGCGGAACTGATCCCCGACGCCGTGCTTTTCGCAGATGCGATGCAGGGCAATCCACGGGCCCGGCGCGTACGCGATGTTGTTGTGCCAGCGGTCGAGAGTGTTCCAGCCCGGCATCGGGCATTGCTCGACGCGGTACGTGAGGCCGCGCGCCTTGGCTTCCTTGAGCAACGGTATGAACTGCTGCTCGAACATGACGAGGTTCTCGTCCATCTCGAGCTTGATGTTGCGGCCGACGAATCCGCAGACGGCATTGGCGCCCAGCAAAGCGGCGGCATCGAACACGCGCAGCATGAAGTCGTGTTTGTGTTTACGCGCGGCCGGATCGTCCACCAGCATGTTGTCGAAGTAGCCCAGGTCGGAAAGCCCGACACCCGTGGCGCGCATGGCCTCGAGCACACGCGCGGCGCGCTTCTTGTCGAAGGGCGCCCGCAGGTCGAGTGTGTTGGCCACCGGATCGAGCATCGCTTCTTCGGGGACGTCGCTCAGCGTGGGATGCAGCGCGGCCGAGAGCTGGATGTTCGGCGAACCGATGTCGTGCGCAAATTCCAGCCACTCTTCGATCGCAAGGTCTGGATCGGGATCGCGCCGATCGCGGGGCGTCAGCTCCTGGAACGCGGCGGTCAGCACGCTGAGCTTCATCGGCTGGGGAGCGAAGTTTCGGATGGTCATGGTTCCATGCTCATGTGGCGGCAGTACTATTAGTTGGCTCCAGGGCCTTATGCCAAGTCAAGGCAGGCTGATGTCGATATGAACCCGGTGTTCCGTGCAATTCCTGTTCGGCAACTGGCTTGGCTGCTGCCGGCAGCGTTTGCTCTTCACGAACTCGAAGAATGGAACATCGTTGCGTGGTATCGACGCTATTGGACCAACGTCGATCCCGCGCTCGTCAACCAGCGGAATTCCTGGACGTGGCTCGCGTTTGCAAGCCTGTTCGGATTTCTCTGGACGTTCCTGGCATCTCGCTTTCGCAACCCGGCGATCGCCCTGCATTTGCTCCTGGTCTTCTTCATCGCCGTATTCAGTCATTGCTTTGCGCATATCTACTGGCTGTTTTCGCTCGGGGTGTATGCTCCCGGCGTCGTGACTTCGATCGTCCTCATCATCCCGATCACTGCATACGTGACCTATCGCGCCATTCGCGAACGGCTGGTCTCCTCCGTGTTCGCGGCGGCACTATTCGCGTTGACGCTCTTGCCGCTCACGTGGGCAATCGGCCTGGGCAACAGATTGCCGGACGGAGGCATACCATTCCTGAGGTTTTCTTCGTGGTTGGCCGATCTGATAGTCCGTTGACTGATGAAGGAGGCAACACCTGTCTGCTGGTGTCTCAGTTCATTGTGGATCGGGAAACGCGCTCCAGATTCTTTCGCTCGATTGCCGACAGGCTTCGGCCAGGCGGGATGCTGGTGAGCTCCGATCTGGCGTCCGAGGTGGGATCGTATAACTACAATGCGCTTGTTCATGCGTGGATGAGCATGATGGCGGCGGCCGGAATCCCGCCTGAAGGATTGGAACGAATGAAGGCCGCCTGGGCGAATGATGTGGCGATACTGCCGCCACCTGCGGTGGCGGCCATCATCGAATCAGGCGGCTTCGAGACCCCGGTGCAGTTCTTTCAGGCTGGTCTGATTCACGCCTGGTTTTCCAGGCGCGGCTCGTGAACTCATGCGCCTTTGGTCACTACATCCGAAGTATCTCGACCCGCAAGGCCTGGTCGCGCTGTGGCGAGAGGCGTTGTTGGCCCAGGCTGTTCTGCGAGGCAAGACCAAGGGTTATAGACATCACCCCCAGTTGCAGCGCTTCGCCTCTCACCGAACGCCTCGCCTGGCAATCAATTCATATCTCGGTGCGATATATGAGGAAGCCGTCTCCCGAGGCTACGACTTCGATCGCAAGAAGATAGGGCCGGTTCGCGCAGTAGCGCGCATATCGGTGACCAGCGGACAACTCCGGCACGAATGGCAGCATCTACTTCGAAAGCTCGCCGTGCGAAACCCCTCCATGTATTCGAAGTGGCGTATCGTTTCGGCTCCGGCGCATCACCCCATGTTCAACGTACGGCGGGGTTCCATAGCGTCGTGGGAGCGGGCGCCGAAAGCTGGCAGATGAAGGATTGGCGCGACATGACCCATTTCGTGAATATAGAGCGGGCGTGAGAGGACCCCAGGAGAAGACATGGCCACGAAGAAAACCGCAACGCCGAGCGACAAGTCTCCTTCCCAGCTCATAAACGAGCGGATCAAGGAGCTGGGTGACTGGCGCGGGAAAACACTGAGCCAGCTCCGCGCCTTGATCAAGGAAGCCGATCCCGATGTGGTCGAGGAATGGAAATGGAACGTTCCGGTGTGGTCGCACGACGGGCTGATCTGCACCGGTGAGTCCTACAAGAGCGCCGTGAAGCTGACGTTCGCCAGGGGCGCGGCCGTGCAGGATCCTTCGGGCCTCTTCAATTCCAGCCTTGAAGGCAACACGCGGCGAGCCATCGACTTCCGCGAAAACGGGAAGATAGACGAGAAGGCGTTCAAGGCCCTCATTCGTGCGGCCGTGGCACTCAACAAGTCCAATAAATGATCGGCAGAAGCCTTCGTGGCGGCATTGCGCAGAAGGGCTAGGGCGCCAGAGGCTGCCAGGGCGAATCAGCGTCTATTTCGCGCCAGGTGCCGGGCGCCAAACTACCCACGCTGACCGCGCCGATCTTCGCGCGTATCAGCCGCAAAGTCGGAAATCCGACCTTCGCCGTCATGCGCCGGACCTGGCGATTCTTGCCTTCGCGCAGCGTGAGCTCGACCCATGCCGTGGGAATCTTCGCGCGAAAGCGGATCGGCGGGTCACGCGGCCAGAGGTTTGCGGGTTCGTCGATGAGTTGCGCGCCGGCTGGCCTGGTCCTGAAGTCACCGAGATCGACGCCGTTACGTAACGAGGCAAGCGCCGCTTCCGTCGGCACCGCTTCCACCTGTGCCCAATAGACCTTGGCGATCTTGTGGCCCGGGTCGGCGATGCGGTTCTGCAGGACCCCGTCATCCGTCAGCAACAGCAATCCTTCGCTGTCGGTGTCGAGCCGGCCCGCGGGATACACGTCAGGGATGTCGATGTAGTCGGCCAGCGTCGGCTTGCCGGGCTCGGGCGAGAACTTGCAGATGACACCAAACGGCTTGTTGAAGGCGATCAGCACTAGCTCAATATATCCTACGGCTTCGCGACCGTTATCGGCGAGCTTCACCATGCTGAGCCGGCGAGAATTCCTCAAGCAGACTGGCGCTACTGGTGTCGTGGCCGCTGCATCCATTCAAGCCGCTTGCGCCACGAAGGCAGCGGGTGCTGGCGTAGTTCAGACAGTACAAGGGCCTCTCGCCGCGTCGAAGCTCGGTTTCACGCTCACGCACGAGCACATTTGCCGTTGCCCGCTGAACATCTTTGGCGACAGGGCGAACGCCGTCGCAAAAGCCATCGACCGGCTCAAGATGGCGAAGGACGAGGGCGTCGACACCGTCGTCGACGTCACCACGTTCGATATCGAGCGCGACATCCGCTTTGGCGAGGAAGTGTCGCGCAAATCCGGAATGCAGATCGTCGCGTGCACGGGCCAGCATCTCTATGCGCCGGATTCCTTCAACGAACGAACCGTGGACGAGATCGCCGAATTCTTCATCCGCGAAATCGAGCGGGGCATCGAAGATACGGACATCAAGGCGGGTGTCATCAAGGTCGCGAGCCGATCGGACACGATGACCCCCGCGGAAGAAAAGGTTTTCAAAGCCGCGGCACGCGCCAGCAAGGCCACCGGCGCTCCCATTGAAACGCACACGCACGCGCGTCGTCGCGGCGGCAACGCCCAGGCGGAAATCTTCGAAGCCGAGGGCGTGAGCGCCGCCAGGGTATCTCTGGGGCACAGCGATGACACCGACGACCCGGCCTATCTCATCGCCCTGGCCAGGCGCGGATACACGCTGGGCATGGATCACACCTTTCGTGGCCTGGCCCAGGGGGAAAAGGTGCCCTGGCAAAGTCGCGCGCAATACATCAAACAACTCATCGATGCCGGTTTCGTCGACAGGATGTTTCTGTCTAACGACTGGACATTCGGCGACGTCGAGAGGGATGCGCTGAACCCGGATGGAATGCTGTTCAACACTCGCAAGACCATTCCCTACCTGAAACAGATCGGCGTTTCGCACCGTGAGATCCGCGCCATCACCGTGGACAATCCCGCGCGTTTCTTCGGTCGAAGCTGATATCAGCCGAGAAAGCTTTCGATGAGGTTCGGCGGCACCTTGGTGCGCGGCACGGAAGCGCCCACGCCGATGCGGCCATGCTTCCGCCCGCCGACCCGGCGCGCCGCGCGAGGTTCAAACCACTCGCGCACGTCGGCATCGAGCCCGATTCCGTGCATGTAGTTATAGAGCGCCTTGCGCAGGCCGCTGCCCAGGTAGTCGTGATCGGTGCCGGTGGGGTCGTGAAAGCTCACGTCATTGTGCGCAAACGTGATGTTCGGGGGCGGCAACAGCTCGATGCCATAGGCATCCGGATTCAGGCCGATGGGGGAATGCGCCGTCGCCGAGAATCGATGCCAGTACGCCGACTGGATGCAGCCCGCCGCGAACAACTGGCGCACGCGCTCCAGCGCATCGACGGTGTCCTGTTCGGTCTCGGTCGGGAAACCGTACATCAGATAGGCGTGCACCATGATGCCGGCATCGGTGAACGCGCGCGTCACGCGCGCCACCTGCTCCACGGTGACACCTTTCTTCATGAGCTCCAGCAACCGGTCCGACGCCACTTCGAGCCCGCCGCTCACGGCCACGCAGCCGGAGTCGGCTAACAACTGGCAGAGCTCGGGCGTGAAGGTTTTCTCGAAACGGATGTTGCCCCACCAGGTGATGCTCAACTTCTCGGCGATGAGCCGTTTCGCGAGCGCGCGCATCGCCGAGGGCGGTGCGGCCTCGTCGACGAGATGGAAGCCGGTTTCACCGGTTTCTGCGATCAACGCCCTGATTCGCCGCATGATGAGGTCGGTGCTCGGTTCGTCGTAGCGGCCGATGTAATCCAGCGACACATCGCAGAACGAGCACTTCTTCCAGTAGCAGCCGTGCGCCAGCGTGATCTTGTTCCACCGGCCGTCCGACCAGAAGCGATGCATCGGGTTCAGCATTTCCATGATCGACACATATTGATCGAGCGGCAGCCCGTCGTAGGTCGGGATGCCCGCGTCCTTCTGCGGGATGTCGTGCTGCATGCGGTCGGTCTCGAGCGCGACAGCGTCGCCTTTGCGAACGTACGTACGCACGAGCTTCGCTTCGCGGCCCGCGAGCCGCGTCAGCAAGTTGAGCAGCGGCCGTTCGCCGTCATCGAGCGTCACGTAATCGAAGTAGTCGAACACGCGCGAATCGCGCAACGAGCGCAGCTCCGTGTTCACCCAACCACCACCCAGGATCAGCGTGGCCTTGGGGTTGACCGCGCGAATCGTGCGCGCCATGCGGAACGCGCCGTAGACATTGCCCGGGAAGGGCGCCGTGATGGCGACGATGTCAGGCTGCTTCTCGGCGAGCAGTTCGCGCGTGAGCTCATCGAGTGTTTCGTCGACGAGAGTAGGCTCACCCGTCAGCGCTTCGTGCAGCGGGTCGAACGTCGCCGAGCTCGCAGCGAGCTTCTCGCCGTAGCGCGCGAGCTCGAAACGCGGGTCGATGCCTTCGCGCCAGACGTCGGCGAGGTCGTCGACATACAAACTCGCCAGGTACCGTGCCTGCTCGGTGGTGCCCAGCGCGCCGAAGGCCGCGTGAATCTGCTCGTCGAGAGCCTGCTCGAAGCGCGGCCCTTCGGGAAGGAACGCGCGCCCGACGATGCGGAACGCCATGCTCGGATCGCGGCGCTGCAGGAATCGGATGGCCGGTTCGACGGTATCCGCGTAACGCTCGGCGTGAGCGAGAAAGTGCGCGATGGACGGCGGCACCGCGGCGAGCTTGCCGGCGGCTTTCGCTCGCTGGCGCAGATCTTCGGCCATGCGTGTGACGAGCGGCGCCGAGAACAGCCGCAGGAACAGCGTGATCGAGGCGTCGGCTTGAGCCACCACGAGCCCGAGATCGGCAGCGTGCTGGCGCAGGAATCCAGTCAGATACGCCGTCGCGGGATAGGGCGTATTGAGCTGGATCATCGGCGGGGTGACGAGCAGGAGGCGCATGACGGGAGTAGGGTAACGCAGGTGAATGAGCCGTGGCATCGCAAGAGCCGGGAAGCGATGCTCTTGCAGAAGAATCAGCAGGCCGGCCAGAGAAAAGAGCCATGTACGCCATCAAAGTCGAAATCAGGAACCCGCGCGCGACCACGTTCACCTTCACTGCACAGAAGACGATGTACGGCGGCAGGCGCATCGCCAAGGGCGACATCATCTTCATCTTCGCCAGCGAAAACGAAGGCGGCCCGGGTCTCATCGCGCGAGGCGTTGTCACTTCCGCCAAGGCCATCCCAAAAAAGCCAGGCCCTGAACGCCAGACACCGCGCGTGAGCATCGCCGTCAAGCGCACAGCGCTTGCGAAGAAGCGCCTCGGGCGCAGCGAGCTCAAACCGTTCTCCGACTGGAAAGACGGCCGTCCCGAGACCGAGCTCAACTTCAAGTTCTATCGCCAGGCGACAAACAAGATCGTCGGCATATCGGCGGATGCCGCCGCGTTTCTCGACAGATTTTTCTGATGCCGCGTACAGTCAGCGCATGAACAAACAACCCGCGGGCCTGATGGCCATCCTTGCGATGGTCAGCCTGGCCGTTTCACCCGCAAGGGCAGACGATCTCGACGCCTGGGACGCCGCGAAACTCATGGGCCTCGGCGCCAACATCGGCAACACGCTCGAGAACACCACGTCCTGGGAAACGGGCTGGGGCAACCCGCGCATCACGAAGGAATTCGTCGAGAGCCTGGCCAGGCTTGGATTCAAGACGGTTCGCCTGCCGGTCGCCTGGGATACCTACGCGCGTCACGGCCGCATCGCCGACGACAAACTCGCGCGCGTCGCGGAGGTGGTCGACTGGATCACGGCGGCAGGCATGTTCTGCGTGGTGAACATCCATTGGGACGGCGGCTGGATCGACTCGAGCGCCAGGGAACGATTTCCGAAAACGTACGGCACCTTCAGCCCGGAGGCGGAGCGCAAATTCACGGCGTACTGGACGCAGATCGCCACGCACTTCGCCGACCGGAATGAGCGCGTGTTGTTCGAAGCGCTGAACGAGGAGACGCACTTCGAAGGCGAGGGATCCACGAAAAAGGCATACGCCACGCTGACGCGCGTGAACCAGCTCTTCATCGACACGGTGCGCAAGACGGGCGGCAACAACGCGAAGCGCCTGCTCATCGTCACGGGTTATGCCACCGACTTCACCAAGACCGCGAGCAACGAATACAAATTGCCCAGGGATTCCGTGCCGCATCGCCTGCTGATCTCCGTGCACTACTACACGCCGTGGCAGTTCGCCGGCATGACCCAGGACGAAGACTGGGGAAAGATGGCGCTGACGTGGGGAAGCGCGCGCGAGGTCGCCGAGTTGAACCGGCTGTTCTATGCCATGCAGGAATTCTGCAGGCGCAACGACCTGCCGGCATTCATCGGCGAGTTCGGCGTGACCGACAGGAAGGAGACGCCATCACGCGTGCGCTGGATGTCGGCCGTGGTCGAAGCGGCGCTGTCGCGCGGGATGATTCCGGTGCTGTGGGACACGGGCGGTGACCTCTCGCGCAAACCGCCCTATGCGCCGAGTGCCGCCCTGCGGCAGGTGCTCGAGAATCGTCAGGCGGGCGCCAGTCTCCGGACTGGCGCCCACCCTGGCTACTGACGTGTCACGACGACGTTGTCGAAACCGGCTTCGATCAGGCTTGCGGTAGCTGCGTCCGCCGCCTCGAACCTGAGCGTGACGGTCTGGCCGGCAAACGCACTGAGATTCGCCGATCCCGTGCTCCACACGCCGGCGACGTTGGTGGCCGCGCCCGCGCGCGTGAACACTGTGGTCGCCACGCCATTGGTTCCCACGACCCGAACGCGGAAGAAGTCCGCGCTCGTGGCGTTGTTCAGGTGCGCCAGGTAGAACCGGAACGTCAGGTTGATAGTCGCGCCCGCCGGCAACGCAATCGGTGGCGACTGAACCGAAGTCTGGCCGCCATCCACGTCGGCCGTTCCGGCCGCAGCACCTGCCGTGAGCCCGGTGATGAAGCAGTTGACCGAGGGACCGTCGCAGGTTCCCTGCTGCAGGTTGATTCCCGAAGTGGTGGGCTGCGGATCGCCGCGTTGCCACTGCCCGGTGGTCGCCGTGTTCTGTCCGGGCGTGAGCGTCCATCCCAGCGCTGTCTCGAAGTTGTCGCTGAACAGCGTGGTGGACGCCGTCGGCTGGAACAGCGCGGTGAACGTCGTATCGTTGTTAGGCGTCACGATCTCGTGCGTGGCCGCGCCGCCATCGGACCAGGACACGAACTCGAAGGTGGTGCCGCCCGTGGTCTGGGGTGTCACGACGCCCACCGACCGGATGACGCCTTCGACGCCGGTGAACGCGAACGGCGCCGTGACCGGCATGCCATCGAGCGTCAGCTGCGCATTGGCGACATTGCTTTCGAGTCGCACGACCGAGGTCAGCGGCCGCACGTCCACCGACGAGGTATGCGTCAGGCCGCTCGAATCGCGCACGGTCAGGATCACGCGATAGAACACGTTGGCGGAGGTTTCGCCGCGGTTGGCGATCGTGAACGTGCCCGTCGTGATGCCGCTGACCGGCGCCACATGCGGATGCGTGTGATCGTCATGGTGGAAATCCACCTGCCAGGTGAACGCGCTCGCCGGCAACGGACCCTGCTCGGGATCGGAAGCGGTTCCGGAGAACGTGAACGTCTGCCCGCCGCGGTAGTTCGTGCCGTTCGCGGGCGCGGTGATCACTCCCGTGGGTGGGCTGTTGGTGAGCACCGTCAGCGTCGCGGAATTACTGGTGACAGACCCGAACGAATTGCTGACGACGGCGCGGAACATGGCGCCGTTGTCGCCGGTGGTGGTGGTGAACGAGAAGGTGGGCGACGTGGCATTGGGGATGTTCACGCCATTCCGCTGCCACTGGTAAGTCAGCGGTGCGGTGCCCGATGCCGTCACCGAGAAGCTGGCCGTCTGCCCGGCGCCAACAGTAATACTCGACGGATGCGACGAGATGCTCGGCGCGGTGCTGGCCGTGAACTGCACTCGAAAGACCTCGCCGCCCCCGCGCGCGAGATAGTAGAGCGAGCCGTCGGTGTGCACCTTGATGTCCACCAGCGAGCTGATTCCGGAGGCGAAAGGTTGTGAGGTGGTGTAATCCGGCGGACTCAGCATGCGGATGAATCCACCGCAGAAATCGCCGAAGAAATATCGGCCGGCGTATTCGGCCGGAAAAGTGTTGGTGACGGGCCGATAAAACGCCGCGCCGGTGATCGCACAGAACGAGCCGGCGTTCTGATAGCTGTGGATGGGATAACGAACGCCCGCGACACCGGGAGGATTCGGGCCTTCGGTCTGCGGCCAGCCGAAATTGGCGCCGGCGATGGCGTGATTCACTTCTTCCCACGTGTTTTCGCCGACATCGTTGAGATGGATGCGGCCATTGGTGCGGTCGATCGCGAAGTTGAAGGGGTTGCGCAGGCCGCGCGCCCAGATCGCCTGGTTCATGCCGGTGGTCTGGCCGAGAAACGGATTGTCCGAAGGAATGGTGCCATCGGGATTGATACGCAGCATCTTGCCCAGCGTGGTGGTGAACGACTGCGCGTTGGCGGCATTGGCGTTTTCGCCGACGGCGATGTAGAGCCTGCCGTCATTGCCGAAGTGGATAGCCCCGCCGTTGTGATTCGTCGCCGAGCTCAGGTTGGGCAGGTTCAGCAACTGGACTTCGCTTCCCGCGGCGGCGACGTCCGGATTGGCGGCGCTCGCGGTGAAGCGGCTCAGTCGGTTGTGAACGGGGGCGGTCGAAGTGGTGTAGTACACGTACACGAAGTTGTTCGAGGCGAAGTTCGGATCGAATGCCACTCCGAGCAGGCCGCGTTCACCGGCAGAGTTCACGCTCACGGTGAGGAAGGGCTGCGCGAGCAGCACGTTGTTCCTGATGACGCGCAACGCGCCACCCTGCTGGGCGACGAACAGGCGGCCGTCGGGTGCGAATGCCATGGCCGTGGGGCTGGCCAGCCCCGTGGCGATGCGGGTTTCCGCGAATCCGCTGGGCAGCGTTGCGCCACTGGCGGCAACACTCAATCCCAGCGTGAAAAACATGGCGAGCAGGGCCGGCCACAGCGCGCGTGCGGTTTTCATACTTCCTCCATGAAGCAAGAATGCGATCGATCCGTGATCGCTGAACGATCGGGCCTTCCATATAGGCCGCTTCAGCCGCTGAGGCAAGACGTCTTTGGCCTACAGGCGGCTGCTGCAGCGCGGCTCCGGTAAACTGGCGGCCGCCTTTTCACCGGGTGCGGGCCCGCGCCCGTGCCGCCAATGAAGCCGCCGAACACCGTCGACTCCGCGCTGTCCATCGATTCCTGCCTTCGCCGCGACCAGCATCGCCTTCGGCGCGAGCGCGATCGCCTGCGCGGCGAGCGGATGCGCGGCAACGACGTCGCGGCCGCCGAGGCGGCGCTGGCGCAGAAGATAGCCGCGTCGGTCGCCGCGCGCGCCGCGCGCACGGCCAGCATTCCGAAGATCAGCTATCCGGAAGACCTGCCGATCTCGGCGAGTCGCGACGAGATCCGCCGCAAGCTCGAGCAGCACCCGGTCGTGATCCTTTGCGGCGAAACGGGCTCGGGCAAGACGACGCAGCTGCCGAAGATCTGCCTCGAGGCGGGCCGCGGCGTCGCCGGAGTCATCGGCCACACGCAGCCGCGGCGTATCGCCGCGCGCGCGGTCGCGGCGCGCATCGCCGAGGAGCTCGGCGTGCAGCTCGGGCAGTTAGTCGGCTACAAGCTGCGCTTCCAGGATCGCAGCCGCCCCGAAGGCCTCATCAAGCTCATGACCGACGGCATCCTGCTCGCCGAGACGCAGGGCGACCGCTTTCTCGATGCGTACGACACGATCATCGTGGACGAGGCGCACGAGCGCTCACTGAACATCGACTTCCTTCTGGGGCTCCTCAAGTGGCTGCTGCCGAAGCGACCGGACCTCAAGGTCATCATCACTTCGGCGACGATCGATCCGGAGCGGTTCTCGCGGCATTTCGGCGATGCGCCCATCATCAACGTGTCCGGCCGGAGTTACCCCGTCGAGGTGCGCTACCGGCCGGTCGAGCTCGAGGAAGACGACGAAACAGCGGTCGACGAACAGGCCGCGATACTTTCCGCCGTCGACGAGTTGTGGTCCGAGCAGGCCGGCGACATCCTCGTGTTCCTGAGCGGCGAGCGCGAGATCCGCGAGACCGCGGAGTCATTGCGCAAACACCATCCGCAGGGTTGCGAGGTGCTGCCGCTGTATTCGCGGCTCTCGCAGGAAGAACAGCAACGCGTCTTCAAACCTTCGGGCCGCCGGCGCATCGTGCTCGCCACGAACGTCGCCGAGACCTCGCTCACGGTGCCCGGCATCCGCGCGGTGATCGACACCGGCGTCGCGCGCATCAGCCGATACAGCCATCGCAGCCGCCTGCAGCGGCTGCCCATCGAAAAGATTTCCCAATCCTCGGCGAACCAGCGCTCCGGCCGCTGCGGCCGGGTTGCGCCCGGCATCGCGATTCGCCTGTATTCCGAGGAGGATTTCCTCGCGCGGCCGGAATTCACCGAGCCCGAGATCCAGCGCACCAATCTCGCGGCAGTCATCCTGCAGATGCACGCGCTCAAGCTCGGCGACATCGAAGCATTCCCGTTCGTCGAGCCGCCCGACGGCCGTTATGTGCGCGACGGCCAGCGCACGCTGCGCGAGCTCGGCGCCTTGTCCGAGGAGGGCGTGCTCACGGACATCGGCCGGCGCCTCGCCAAACTACCGCTGGACCCGCGGCTCGGCCGCATGTTGCTCGCGGCAGCCGACGAGCACTGCCTCGAGGAGGTCGCCATCATCGCGTCGGCGCTCTCTGTGCCGGACCCGCGCGATCGGCCGGCGGACAAGCAGACACAGGCCGACCAGAAACACGCGCCGCTGCGCGACGAGCAGTCGGACTTCCTGTCGCTGCTGAAGTTGTGGCGCGAATTCGCGAAGCAGCGTGAGCAGCTCTCGCGCGCCAAGCTGCGCGGCTGGTGCAAGGAAAACTTCCTCTCCTACGTGCGACTCACCGAGTGGCACGACGTGCATGGGCAGGTCATGGAGGTGGTGAAGGGCGAGCTTGCGCTGAAGCTCAATGCGCAGCCGGGAGAATACGCGGCTATCCATCGCGCACTGCTCGCCGGGCTGCTGTCCCAGGTCGCAAACCGCCGCGAGCAGGGTGAATACCTGGGCGCCAACGGCACGAAACTCTTCATTCATCCGGGTTCGGGACAGTTCAAGGCGCGGCCGGCCTGGATCGTGAGCGCCGAACAGGTGGAGACCACGAAGGTGTACGCGCGCAACGTCGCGCGCGTGGAGCCCGCGTGGATCGAGCAGGTGGCCGCGCACCTGGTGAAGCGACAGCACTACGAGCCGCATTGGGAACGCCGCGCCTCGCGCGCCGCGATCTACGAGCGTGTGACGCTGTTCGGACTCCTGCTGTCGGCGGGCCGGCGTGTGCCCTACGAGCAGATCGATCCCAAGGCCGCGCGCGAACTGTTCATCAAACACGCGCTGGTCCACATGGAATACGACTCGCGCGCGCCGTTCCTCGCGCACAACCTCAAGCTGCTGCAGGACACCGAATACCTGCAGCAGAAGGGGCGGCGCGTCGACCTGCTCGGCGACGAGACCCAGCTCTACGCGTTCTTCGACGCCCGCATCCCGGCAGGCATCTCCACGGGCCCGGCCTTCGAGCGGTGGCGGCGCGAGGCCGAGGCCAGGGATCCCAAACTACTGTGGCTGACCGAAAGCGACATTTCGCCCGGCGACGCCGAGCTCGACGCCGGGCGGTTCCCGGACCACCTGTCCGCGGGCCCGCTCGTGATCCAGCTGCGCTACCGCTTCGAGCCGGGCCACGAGGACGACGGGGTCTCGGCGCTCATTCCATTGCATGTGCTGAACCAGCTTCCGGAAGAAGCGTTCGAATGGCTGGTGCCGGGCCTGCTCGATGAAAAGGTGGAGGCGCTGGTCCGCTCGCTGCCGAAGAATCTTCGCGTGCACTTCGTGCCGGTGCCGGAAGCCGTCGCGCGCGCCTTGCCGCTGCTCGACCGCGGCCGTGGCTCGCTGTACGCGCAGCTCGCCGATGCGCTGCTGCGCACGGGCGGCGTGCCGGTTCCTCGCGACGCATTTCGCGAGGACCTGCTGCCGCCGCACCTGCGCATGAACTTCGTGCTGCTCGACGACGCGGACAAGGTGATCGCCCGCTCGCGCAGCCTCGCGGCGCTGCGCGAAAAACATGCCGGCGCATCCCAGCAGCATTACGCGAAGCAGTCGCAGCTCACGACCGGCGCGCGGAGCTGGGTGTTCGGCGATCTCCCCGAAAGGCAGGACGTCACGCAGGGTGGGCGCGCACAGATCGGTTATCCGGCGCTGGTCGACGAGGGCGACAGTGTCGGCCTGCGCGTGTTCGCCACTCCCGCCGAAGCGCAGGTCAGCCATACGCGCGGTTGCGCGCGCCTCATCCGGCTCGTCATGGCGCGTGACTTCAAGTCCTATCGCCGCGACCTGCCCGTGAACGTGCAGGGCGAGATCGTCTATCGCGCACTCGTGCAACATCCGCTGCTCAACCCGGAGCTCGTCGCCGGACGCGATCTGCGCGAGGACCTGCTCGATCGCATCGTCATGACGGTGTTCCTCGAAGGCCGGGAGCCGCTGCGCACCGCCGCCGCCTTCGACGCGCGCATCGCCGAGCTGCGCGGCGGCATCGGCCTGCCGGCCCAGGAGATCTCGCGACACGTGCAGGCCGCGCTCGAGCGGTCAGGCCGCATCCAGGCGGCGCTCGCGAAGGCCGCGCCGCCAGCGGCCGCCGACATCCGCTCGCAGCTTGCGTGGCTGGTGCCCGCCGGATTCCTGCTAACTACGCCCGGCGAGCGGCTTCGCGAGTTTTCACGCTACCTCCAGGCGATCGAGCAGCGGCTCGAGAAGCTAGGCCGCGATCCGCGCCGCGACGCGCAGCTCGCCGCCGAAATCGCACCGATCGAGGCCCGCTATCGCAACCGGGTCAAGGCCGAGCGCGGGTTGCGGCCCCCGGGCGACGACGAATTCCGCTGGATGCTCGAGGAGTTCCGGGTCTCGCTGTTCGCGCAGCAGCTTGGCACACGATCGCGGATCTCGGCGCGGCGGCTCGACGACGCATGGGTCGAGCGGGAGCGAATGCCACCGGGTTGAAACGCATCGCGCGGGTTATGCTCGGCACCATGAACAGACTGTCGTCAGCGATCGCAATCATCGCAGGCTTGCTGTTGACGCAAGCGTCATCGCTCGCGGCCAGTGGCGACCGGCAGATCGTCGGCCGCGAGATCGGTGCGGTGCTGGGCTGGAGACTGGGGCCGGAAGCGCTGGAGGAGCGGTGCCGGCTTTCGGATCCGGAGGGCGCCGAGGCCCGCCAGAAGCTGTTGCAGGTCTGGCGCGAAAAGAATGCCAGGCTCATCGAGGCGGTCGACACGACCGTCGCGCAGATCGTGCCGCTCATTTCTGCGCCATCGACCGGCGTCGATGCTTCCGTCGAGGCGGTTCGCGCGCAGGTGAGGGAGCTGATCCTGGAGCCTATCTTCTCCGGCAGAAGCCCTGAGGAAGCGACGGCGATCTGCAAGACCGAGTCGAACCCGACCAGCGCGCGGTGGACCAGCAACGGACTGCCGCATGTTCAGCAGTCGCTCGCGGCGCTCTACGACTGGAAAACCGCGCGCGAGCAGAAATGAGCGATCTGACGAATCGTCGCGCCATCCTCATCACGATCCCGCTCAGCCACTACTGCGAGAAGGCGCGCTGGGGGCTCGATCGAACGGGTCTGCCCTACGACGAAGAACCTCACGCGCCGCTGGTGCACCTCCTTGCGACGAAACGCCATCATGGCGGTACGGTGCCGTTGCTCGTGCATGGGAATACGCGTTTCACGGATTCCACCGACATCCTCGTGCATGCCGACGCCGTTTGTGGTGGTGAGGTGTTGTACCCGCGCGCAACCGCAATGCGACGCGAGGTCGAGACGCTCGAAGATGTTTTCAACCGGGAGCTCGGACCAAACGTGCGTCGCTGGGCTTACGGTCAGCTGCTGTCGGAAGCGAAACTGCTCCGCAGCTTGTGGTCGCGCGGTGTGCCGCGCGGCGAGGCCATGCTCGTTCCGCTGATCGCTCCGCTGGCCCGGCTCCTGGTGCGCTCGGCGTACAAGATCACGCCGGAAGGCGTCCAGCGTTCGCTCGCGCGCGTGCAAGGTGTTTTTCGGCGCGTCGACGAGCGCCTGGGCCAGGGACGTCGGTTCCTGGTCGGCGATCGCTTCACGGCCGCAGACCTTACGTTTGCCGCACTCGCAGCGCCGGTGCTGTTTCCCGGCGAATGTCGCGCGGCTCATCCCGCGCTCGACGCGGTGCCCCCGTCGATGCGTGAAGAAGTGCTGCGCCTGCGCGATACTGAAGCCGGAAAGTTTGCCTTGCGATTGTTTGCGGAGGAGCGAGCGCATGAGTCATGAGATGCCAGACCCGGCAGATCCTTACCACGCACACATCTATTACGACCATGACTCATGGGACTCCGCGCATCGCCTGCACCAGGAGCTCAGCGACATGTTGATGGGTGGCACGTTGGCGGACCTGCTGTTCGTGGGACGGATGTGTGAGACCGGCGTCGGCCCGCATCCCCTGCCGCAGTTCGAAATTCATTTCCGGGCCTCAGCGCTGCCGGCTATCACCCGAGTGCTCAAAGCCAGCGGGCTCACCGTGCTGGTTCACCCGCTGACCGATGACGATCTCGCGGACCACACGACGCTCGCCCAGTGGATCGGAGAACCGCTGCTCCTCGATGAATCCGTTCTCGATCCGCCGGGCCGGAACCAGGGGATTGCGCGTTTCGGAAAATCCGACTTCTGAGATTGCAATGTTGCGCCAGGCAGTTGCGGCAGACATTCCCGGGATCCAGCGCGTGCGCGCATCCGTGCGCGAAAACCGGCTGGTCTCCACGGTCATCAGCGACGAAGACGTGCGAGATGCGATCGAGCGCGATGGACGGGGCTGGGTCGTGGAGCTGCAGCATGAAATCGTCGCGTTCGCGATCGGCAATGCGAAGAGCGGCAACATCTGGGCATTGTTCGTTCACCCGGACCACGAGCGGCGCGGCCACGGGCGCCGTCTGCACGACGCCATGCTCGACTGGTTGTGGGCCCAGGGTCTCGGGCGGTTATGGCTGACGACCGAACCGGACTCGCGGGCACAGGGCTTCTACGAAGCCGCGGGCTGGTCGCTGACGGGCCGCACGGCGTCCGGTGAGCTTCAGTTCGAAATGACGCGCGGCCTGCAGATCAGGCCGGTGCGGTCGGATGCAGACATCGCGTCCATTGGGGTGTTGTTCCGCGAATACGCGGCGGCCATTGGCATCGATCTCGAATACCAGGGATTCAGCGCCGAGCTTGCCTCGCTGCCGGGAAAATACGCGCCGCCCACGGGTGAGCTGTTCATTGCCACCGATGCGGGAGTTGCAGCAGGCTGCGTGGCTTTGCGAGCGCTCACACGCACGGTCACCGAGATGAAGCGGCTCTACGTGCGCCCATCCGCGCGCGGAACCGGGCTGGGCAAACGGCTGGTCGAAAGCGCCATTGCCAGTGCCCGGCGGGGCGGGTACGAGGAGCTGCGTCTCGACACGCTTGCGACCATGGCCCCTGCGCAGGCACTGTACCGCTCGCTGGGCTTCGTCGAGATTCCGGCATATGGCGACGCCCACGTTCCTGGCACCGTTTTTTATGGTCTGAACCTGGTCGACTGACACCCAGCGGGGATCGTATGCGCAACCGCGTGTTTGCCATCATCACGACCTGGCCATTCGTTCTGGCGCTCGCGGTCCTGTTGATCAACGACCAGGTGCTGAAGCAGGCATACCCCGGGCTCATCACCGGCAAACTATCCGACTTCGCGGGTCTCGCGGTCGTCGGGCTGCCGCTGTTCGCGGCGTTTCCGCGCAACTCGCGGACTATCTACCTGGCGCTGGCCGCCTTTTTCCTGTGGTGGAAGAGCCCGGCTTCGGGCGCGTTCATCGGTTTTCTGAATGCCGTGCAGCCGCTGAACATCGGGCGCGTCGTCGACTTCACCGACCTGGTGGCGCTGATCGTGCTGCCGCCCTGTGCGAAGTTCGCCGCCGCGCAAGCGAAACGCGATGAAATCCTGCAGCGCCTGCGACGCTGGCTGCTGCCGCCGATACTCGCCGCCACGCTGCTGGGCGTGATGGGCACTTCCACGCCGGGACTGCGCAATGACTTCGCCGTGCGCGGCCTCCCGACCGCGAACGATTTCCCTCGCGACAAGATCGTCGAGGCGATCGAAGACGTTGCAAAGAAGCGCGGCCTCGAACGCAAGCAAGCCAATCCTCCGCATTGGGAAGGCTCGTTCTCGGGACGAGGGTTGTTCCTCACGTATTCGTTCCCGGCGCCTAACGAAGTCGCGATCGGCATCCAGGCCGATCCGGGCATGTTCGGGCGTAGCGAAAAGCGCGAAGCCGAAAGGGTACAGAACGAGATCAAGAAAGCGCTGACGCTGCGCCTCAGCGGGCTCGAATACGTCGAGCTGTTGCCCTGACTCCGAGCGCGCTTGCACCCGCCGGTGCCCGCTGCTGAAGCGGCGTCGCGGACCCCTTGCACCAAGCTGAAGCAGAGGCGTGAAATCAGGGGCCCGGCTGCCAGACATGGTTACTTTGGCGGCGTGGCACAGACGTTGCTTACTCATCTCCATTGCGGACGAGGGATGAATAGCAATGTCAAAACGAATTGTCGTGGTCGGGCACGGCATGGTCGGCCAGCGATTCCTGGAAACGCTCACCAAGGACGGTGCCGGCGCATTCACGATCACCATGCTTGCGGAAGAGCCAAGGCTGGCCTACGACCGCGTCAATCTCTCCAAGTATTTTTCCGGATCCTCCGTGGAAGACCTCACGCTCACGACGCGTGAATTCTTCGACAAGAATGGCATCGAGCTGTACTCCGGCGACCCGGTCGCCGCCATCGATCGCGTCAGCAAGCGCGTCACGACGCGCAGTGGCGCCGAGTACGAATACGACCTGCTGGTCCTCGCCACGGGCTCGAGCCCCTTCGTGCCCCCGATTCCCGGCCGCGATCGTCCCGGTGTGTTCGTGTACCGGACCATCGAGGATCTCGAGGCCATCACGGAGGCAGGCAAGAACTCCACGCGCGGCGTGGTGATCGGCGGTGGATTGCTGGGGCTAGAAGCCGCGAAGGCGCTGAAGGATCTCGGGCTCGCCACCAACGTGGTGGAGTTCGCGCCGAGGCTCATGGCCGTGCAGGTCGACGAAGGCGGCGGCGGTCTGCTGCGCTCGCGCATCGAAGCGCTGGGTGTCGCCGTGCACACCGGCAAGAACACCACCCGCATCGAGGACGGCGAAACGGCGCGCCATCGCATGCACTTCGCCGACGGCGGCACGCTCGAAACGGACGTGGTGGTCATCTCCGCCGGCATCCGGCCGCGCGACGAACTGGCGCGCGCCTGCGGTCTCGACGTGGCGCCGCGCGGCGGCATTGCGATCGACGGCGACTGCCGCACGTCGGACGAATCCATCTACGCCATCGGTGAGTGTGCGGCCTACGAAGGCCGCGTGTTCGGCCTGGTGGCGCCGGGTTACCAGATGGCGCGCATCGCCGCCGCGCGCATGCTCGGCGTCCAGGGCGAAGTCTTCGCCGGCGCCGACATGAGCACCAAGCTCAAGCTGTTAGGCGTCGAAGTGGGATCCATCGGCGATGCGCATGCCACCACCGCCGGCGCGCGCGTGTACTCGTTCTTCGACCAGCGCAAGGAGGTCTACAAGAAACTGGTGGTGGACGCCGAGGGCAAGAAGCTCATCGGCGCGGTGCTGGTCGGCGACACGTCTGACTACTCGATGTGGCACCAGACAGTAGCCAATGCGATGGCGCTGCCTGAAAACCCCGAGACCATGTTGTTTCCGGCAGCGGCGGCAGGCGCGGGTGCACCCCCGACCAACGCGCTGGCTGCGCTGCCGGCGACAGCACAGGTATGTTCATGCAACAACGTGTCGAAGGGCGGCATCTGCTCGGCCATCGAAGCGGGCTGCACCACGGTCGGCGCGCTCAAGACGAAAACGAAGGCGGGCACGACCTGCGGCGGTTGCACGCCGCTCGTCACGCAGATCCTGAATGCGGAACTGAAGAAGCGCGGCGTCAATGTCAACACGTCGATGTGCGAGCACTTCCCGTACACGCGCCAGCAGTTGTTCCATCTCGTGCGCATCGGCGAGCTCAAGACCTTCGAGGACCTGCTCGCGCGCCACGGCCGCGGGCTCGGCTGCGACATCTGCAAGCCGGCGGTGGCGTCCATCATGGCGTCGTGCTGGAACGAATTCGTGCTCAAGAAACGCCACGCGGCGCTGCAGGACACCAACGACTACTTCCTCGCCAACATGCAGAAGGACGGCACCTATTCGGTCGTGCCGCGCGTGCCGGGCGGCGAGATCACACCCGAGAAACTCATCGTCATCGGCCAGGTGGCCAAGAAGTTCGGCCTGTACACCAAGATCACCGGCGGCCAGCGCATCGACCTGTTCGGTGCACAGGTGCATCAGCTGCCGTTGATCTGGAAAGAGCTCATCGATGCCGGCATGGAGTCCGGCCACGCCTACGGCAAGGCATTGCGCACGGTGAAGAGCTGCGTGGGTTCCACGTGGTGCCGTTACGGCGTGCAGGACAGCGTCGGCCTCGCGATCGACCTGGAGAATCGCTACAAGGGTCTGCGCGCGCCTCACAAGATCAAGTTCGCGGTGTCCGGCTGCACGCGCGAGTGCGCCGAGGCGCAGAGCAAGGACGTGGGCGTCATCGCCGTCGAAGGCGGCTGGAATCTCTATGTCTCCGGCAACGGCGGCATGAAGCCGCGCCATGCGGACCTGCTGGCGCGCGATCTCGATACGCCCACGTTGATCAAGTACATCGACCGCTATCTCATGTTCTACATCCGCACCGGCGACCGGCTGCAGCGCACCTCGACGTGGCTCGAGAACCTCGAAGGCGGCATCGACTACGTGCGCAAGGTGGTGTGCGAGGATTCACTCGGCATCGGCGCGGAGCTCGAAGCCGACATGGCGCGCGTCATCGGCAACTACGCCTGCGAGTGGAAAGTGGCCATCGAAGACCCGGCCACGCTCAAGCGCTTCCGCCACTTCGTGAATTCGGACGAACAGGATCGCAACGTCGTGTTCGTCGAGGAGCGCGGCCAGATCCGGCCCGCGAGCCCCGAGGAGCGCGTCATTGCCGAGACGCTCGCGAAGGCCGACGAAGGGGTGGCGGCATGAGCAACGCACGCTGGCACGAGGTGTGCGCGCTCGAAGATCTCATCGAAGGCGCAGGCGTGGCCGCGCTCATCGGCGGGCGGCAGATCGCGCTGTTCCAGGTCCACGGGCGCGTCTACGCGCTCGACAATTTCGACCCGGCGAGCCGCGCCAACGTGCTGTCGCGCGGCCTGACGGGCAACCTGCAGGGTGAACGCGTGGTCGCGTCGCCTATCTACAAGAACCACTACGCGCTCACCAGCGGGCGCTGCATGGAAGATCCCACGTTCAACCTGGCCACGTATCCGACGCGTGTGACCGACGGCCGCGTATTCGTCGAAGCGCCCGACAGGCTGAAGCGCACGCGCCTCGTGGTGGCGGGCAATGGCATGGCCGGCATGCGCACCGTCGAAGAGCTGCTCAAGCTCGGCATCGGCGACCGCTTTTCCATCACCGTGTTCGGCGCCGAGCCTCGGGGCAACTACAACCGCATCCTGTTGTCGCCGGTGCTCTCGGGCGAGCAGCAGGCCGACGACATCATGCTGCACCGGCCCAACTGGTACGCGCGCCGCGGCATCAAGCTGCATTCGGGCGATCCCATCGTGCACATCGATCGCAAGCGGCGCATCGTGAAGTCGCAGAGCGGCATGGAAGTGCCCTATGACCGCCTGCTGATCGCCACCGGGTCCGATCCCATCGTGCTGCCGTTGCCCGGCAAGAATCTGCCCGGCGTGGTCACGTTCCGCGACCTCGACGACGTCAACCGGATGCTGGAGCGTTCGGGCGCGGGCCGGCGCGCCGTGGTCATCGGCGGTGGATTGTTAGGCCTGGAGGCGGCGCACGGTCTTTCGCTGCGCGGCATGCACGTCACCGTGGTTCACCTGCTCGACACGCTCATGGAGCGCCAGCTCGACGCCTCGGCGGGCGCATTGCTCAAGGCGGCGCTGGAAAAACGCGGCATCGAGTTCCGCATGCGCGCCAAGACGCGGGAGATCGCCGGCGGCGAACGCGTCAGCGGCGTGAAGTTCGAAAATGGCGATGAAGTGGCCGCGGACCTGGTGGTCATGGCGGTCGGCGTGCGGCCGAACATCGATCTGGCGAAGAAGGCATACCTGGCATGCGACCGGGGCATCCTCGTCGATGACACGCTGCAGACGTACGATCCGGCTATCTACGCGGTGGGCGAATGCGTGCAGCATCGCCGCCAGACATTCGGCCTGGTGGCGCCGTTGTGGGAACAGGCGCGCATCTGCGCGCAGCACATCGCGGAGATCGGCGTATCGCGCTTCTCCGGCGCGATCAATGCCACGCAGCTCAAGGTGTCCGGCATCGAAGTGTTTTCCGCCGGAGATTTTTCAGAACAGGCGAACCGCGAGTCACTGGTGCTCTCGGACAAACGCCGCGGGGTCTACAAGCGGGTGGTTCTCGAGGGCAACAAGGTATGCGGCGCCGTCTTGTTCGGCGACGTGAGCGAGGCTTCGCGCCTGCGCGACCTGATCGCCGACCAAACAGACATCGGCCCGATACGCGATCAGCTGCTGTTCGATTCGTCGGCCGCCGCCTAGCGCGTGAACGCCGGGGTCACCACTCGAACTACCTGCCCGTACTGCGGCGTGGGTTGCGGCGTGCTCGCCACGCCACGCAAGGGCGGCGCGGTGGACGTGCGCGGCGATCCCGCGCATCCCGCCAATCGCGGCAGGCTCTGCGTCAAGGGCAACGCCCTGGGCGAAACCGTGGGCATGGAAGACCGGTTGATGCATCCGGTGGTCCGCGGCGAGCAGGTGTCCTGGGAGACGGCCATCGCCACGGTCGCCGGCGCGTTTCGGGATTGCATCCGCAAGCATGGGCCCGAGTCCGTGGCCCTGTATGTGTCGGGCCAACTACTGACCGAGGACTATTACGTCGCCAACAAGCTCATGAAGGGCTACGTGGGCGCGGCGAACATCGATACGAATTCCAGGCTCTGCATGGCGTCGGCCGTCGCCGGCCACAAGCGCGCGTTCGGCGAGGACGTCGTGCCGGTCAGCTACGAAGACATCGAGCAGACCGATCTCATCGTGCTGGTCGGCTCCAACACGGCGTGGTGCCATCCCATCATCCTGCAGCGCATCCTGGCGGCGAAGGAGCAGCGGCCGGGTCTCAAGATCGTTGCGCTCGATCCGCGGCGCACCGCCACCACGCAACTCGCGGACCTGCACCTGGCGCTGGCGCCGGGAACGGATGTGCACCTGTTCAACGGCTTGCTCGTGTGGCTGGCGGAGCACGGCCACGTGGATCGCGCATACGTCGATACGCACACGAATGGCTGGGCAGAGGCGCTTGAAGCTGCGCGCGCCGGCGGCGGCAGCCTCGCCGATACCGCGCGCGCCTGCGGCCTGGCCGTGGCGGACCTGCAGCAGTTCTTTGAGATGTTCTCGGCCACTCCCGCCGTCATCACCGCGTTTTCGCAGGGCGTGAACCAGAGCTCCGCGGGCACTGACAAGGTCAATGCCATCATCAATTGCCATCTCGCCACGGGGCGCATCGGCAAGCCGGGCGCGGGACCGTTCTCGGTCACCGGGCAGCCGAACGCGATGGGTGGCCGCGAAGTGGGCGGTTTCGCCAACACGCTGGCCGCACATGTCGACCTGCACGACGAACCCGGCCGCATGGCCGTGAAGACTTTCTGGGGAAGCCCGGCGATCGCCAGCAAACAAGGGCCGAAGGCGGTCGAGATGTTCGACCGCATCCACGAGGGCAGGATCAAGGCCGTGTGGATCATGGCCACCAACCCGGTGGTCAGCCTGCCGGACGCCGACAAGGTGAAGCAGGCGCTCGAGCGCTGCGAGTTCGTCGCCGTCTCCGATGTCATGGGCAACACCGACACCGCGGCGCTGGCGCACGTGTTGTTGCCGGCGCTCGCCTGGGGCGAGAAGGACGGCACGGTCACGAACTCCGACCGGACGATCTCGCGGCAACGGGCTTTCCTGCCGCCGCCCGGCGAAGCGCGCGCGGACTGGCGCGTGATCTGCGAAGTGGCCCGCGCCATGGGCTTCGAAGGTTTCGATTTCGTCTCGCCGCATGAAATCTTCCGCGAGCATGCGCGGCTCACGGCCCATCACAACGATGGCCGGCGCGCGCTGAACCTCGGCGCGTGGGCCAGCATCACGGCCGCCGAGTACAAGAACTGGGAGCCGGCCGCCTGGCCGATGGCCGAGTCGCGCGAATCCGCGAGCGGGCCGATGTTCGGCGACGGGAAATTCCTGCATCCGGACGGCAAGGCCCGCTTCATCGCGGTGGCCCCGCGGCTGCCGGAAAACGCGCCCACGCTGGAACATCCGCTGGTGCTCAACACCGGCCGCGTGCGCGATCACTGGCACACGATGACGCGAACCGGCAAGTCGGCGCGGCTCTCGGCGCACATCCCCGAGCCTTATGCCGAGATCAACACCGCCGATGCGCTCCGCTTCCGCCTGCGCGCCGGCGAACTGGCCACGCTGCGTTCCACCTTCGGGTCGATGGTGGCGCGCGTGCGCATCGGGGCGGACGTGCCCGCGGGCATGGTGTTCGCGCCTATCCACTGGAACCGCGCGTTCGCGTCCGACGCGCGCGTGGGGGCGCTCACGAATCCCGTGGTCGATCCCATTTCCGGGGAGCCCGAGCTCAAGCACACGCCCGTGTCCATCGAGCACTTCGCGGCCGCCTGGCATGGCGTGATGCTGACGCGCGCACCGCTGAAACCACCGGCCGCGCCCTGGTGGACGCGGGTTACCGGCGACCAGTTCGTGCGTCATGAGATGGCCGGCACCGACTCCACCGACTTTTCCGTCGAAGCCCGCCGGTGGTTAGGCGTGACGGAGGGTGATGCCGGGAACCCCGA
>DASTXR010000004.1:0-62136 GCA_035765415.1 Steroidobacteraceae bacterium
TCAACCTGCGGGCTCGAGATCCTCGGGCACGCAGAAGCGCGTGGGAATGTAGTCGACCACCCACCAGCCAGTCTCTTCGTCGTAGACCGGCACGTCGAACCAGACTTCGACCTTGCCGGCGGGACACGGATTCGGGGTGAAGCCGAACAGGATGTTCGTGCTCGGCGGCACGCGTTCATGGCTGGGGATGCAGAACCTCACGCCCGGCGGACGATGCCAGTTCGCGGGACAAGCGCCCGTCGGCACGACAATGCTGGCCGGAACCGTGCTCGCGTAGACGATGGCCTTCGGCAAACAGATCGCGACACCAGGCGGACGATAGTACCCAGCAGGACATTGCGGTCCGACCGGCGCCGGCAGCACGCTTACCGAACCCGTCACGATGCCCGCGACACAGATCGTCGATCCTACCGGCCGATAAAATCCGACAGGACAGTCCTGCGTCGGCCCGAGCAGCGTCGCGTTCGCGCCTTGCACGGCGATCGTGAGATTGCTCGCGACACAGATCGTGCTGCCGGTCGGTCGATGAAACCCCTCCGGACAGAACCGCGAAGTCTGCTTTTCCAGAATGGGCAGCGAACCGATCGCGTTCACCGTCAGATTCTTGGCCACGCAGAAATTCACGCCGGCCGGGCGCTCGAAACCGTCGGGGCACGACCGCGTGCTCGTGAGCGGAGCCACCAGCCCCGGGAACGTTCCGTCCGCCCCCGCCAGATTCGCTGCCGCACAGGCCGCGCCGGACGGAATGCGCTCGAACCCTTGTGGACAGTCGACGCCCTGCGCCGAGACCTTGAAACTCAAACAAGCCAGGACGAGCACGGCTCCCCCGAGCGACCAGACGCTGTAGTTCCGACTGTTCATAATGGATTCCTTGCAGTTTGAGGATGCTCGCGGCGTTTTTGCCGTGAGTCATAGATTCAAACGACGCCCACGCGTCGATCCCCTCACCGGGTGTCACAAACGACCAGCCGTGTGAGCAACGACGGCAGCGATTCGCTGTCGGCACCATCCGAAACGTCGCGCTGACACACCCGGACTCGTCGTGCGCTCAAAAAGACGCGTTTGTGGTGATCAGCGCTGAAGGGCGGAGCTAGAATGCCGACGCGCGCCAGGGGCGCACCCAGTCCGCGGAAAGGACAGAAGTCCACCCTTGTGAGGTCGATGCAGCGAACGAACCTTTCTGCCTGCGAGCGCGGACGACAGGCCCTTTCTTGAAAGGGGCGTTCACATGCCGACAAAGCGTTTGCCACCGAGGCCAAGCCTCGCGCATCTGAAGTATCAAGCCCGCGATCTGCTTGCTGATCGTCTTGCCGGCAAGTTAGACGCCAGCCAGCGCATTCGCGAATTCCATCCGCGATTCCACAGTTCGACCGATGCGCAGATACAGTCAGCGCAATTCATCCTCTCGGACGCTTATCTTGCGATCGCTCGCGAATATGGATTCGCAAGCTGGGCCCGCTTGCGGGCTCATGTCACGAATCCCACCGATCTGGATCGTCCGCAACATGAACGCATCGACGATCCGGTCTTCCGATTGGCGGTGGGTCTCGTGGACGACGCGGACATCGAGGGGTTGAGGGGCTACTTGTCGGAGCATCCGGCGGTGGTGCACCAGCGCGTGGTGTTCGAGGGAGGCAACTATTTCCGCAATCCATCGCTGTTGGAGTTCATTGCGGAAAATCCGATCCGACACGGACGGCTTAGCCCCGAAGTGCTCGACATTGCAGCGGTGATCCTCGAGGCGGGCGCGCGCACCGATCAAGCGGCCTTGGACTCGACGCTCGGCCTGGTTTGCTCAGGGCGCGTTACGCGGGAGTGCGGTGTGCAGATTCCACTGATCCGATTGCTTTTCAGAAATGGAGCGAACGTTGCAGGCGCCATGAGCGCGGCAATCAGCCACGGTGAGTTCGAAGCAGCGGAGGAGTTGCAACGTTGCGGAGCGCGGCTCGATCTCACGGCTGCCGCAGCGATGGGTCGGGTAGACCTGGTCAGAGAGCAGCTGCAGACCTCCGCGCCCGAAGTGCGGCACATCGCGTTCGCCCTCGCATGTCAGTACGGCCATATCGAAGCGGTGAAGCTGCTGTTGGATGCGGGAGAAGCTCCGAGTCGATACAACCCCGCAGGATTTCATGCGCACTCCACTCCGCTGCATCAGGCCGCGTTGGCAGGACATTTCGACGTCGTGCGCCTGCTGGTAGCGCGAGGTGCACAGCTCGACCTCAAAGACATTCATCACGGTGGCACGGCCGCCGATTGGGCTGAGCACGCCGGGCGGCATGAGATCGCCGCGTATCTCCGTTCGCAGCCATTCACGTAACAGGCAATCCCTTCTGTTCTCAGAACACAGCCGCCGACCATCCTGGAAAACCGCCCTCAACACGACAACCGCTGCCGAACTCCACGTAGCAGTCGCCGTTCTGGAACCATTCGCAGGCGTTGGCGCCGTTCTGGACGCAGTGGGCGCGGCAGGATCCCGCGTCTGGCTTGTGGACCGGAGAATGCCAGGTCCAGTTCGAGCATCCGCGGACGGCCGAGTCGGCCTGCATTCCGCCTCCCGGTGGTGGCGATGAATTGCCGGTGGCATAGATGCTGTTGCGCCAGGCGCCACCGCACATCTGCCCGCTCGGGCACGGCGTGTTGCACTCCGCGTCACCCACCTGCGTATAGCGCCGCTCGTTGCCTCCAAAGCACTGGCCGTACCACTGCAACCCGGCATAGGCGAAACCGTTGAGGCGCGCGAGCCACACGCAGCTGTCGATGTCGTGTACGTTCGCCAGCAAACTTGGCAACGCGCGGTTGGGATCGTCGGTGAAGCAGCCTTGATAACCAAGCAAGACAGGCGTGAACGGAGCGACGAAGTCGTTCGTGAATTTCGTATGTGGTGCATCCGGAGGATCGTTGCGAAACAGGCAGAGGGGAGGGGATATTTGGTCCCAATCCTCAGCCGAGTGCGGGGTGCCGTAGAATTTCTGGCTCGTCCAGGCTCGCTCGCTGAATCCGAGCGGCGAAAGGTCGTCATGGCGACGGAAGGGTTCGGAGTCCTCTCCGACATTGAGCCCGGTCCAGGCATTCACGTCGCCAGCGGTCCAGTCGTCATGGCAGTTCTCCGCGCCACCGAAGAGACCGGCGTCGCACCTCGCCTCGCTCAGATAGTTGCCGTGCTTGTTCTCCGACGCGAACACAGTATCGGTTAGATTGCATCCACTCCGTTGCTCGCGGCCCGTGGAGTGATCGTGCGCCCACGTTTGAATCCAGTCCATGCTGTAGCCGAGAGCGCAGGACGAATCGGGCTTCAGAGTGATCGCAAAAGGCTCGACGTCTCCCTGGTGGCAGGCTCCGTCCACGACGATCCTTTCTCCTCCATCGACGCGGTACAGCAACACATAGGTCATGGCGATGTGGGAGGGCTGCCAGGGGTGCCGCCGGACGCGGAACAGCAACCGGCCCGGCTGATGGTGCTCGCGATGGTTGTGGTTGCCGCCGGGCGCGCTGGTGTCCTCGCCGCGGTCGTACCAGATCCTCGGGAAAAAGTGCCGGGCGAGCTGGAACTCGACATTCTGCGGAATTCCATCGCCGTCGAGATCCGCCGAAGTTGTCTCCTCCCAACTACCCGGCGACAGGCCGGATTGCTGCGCGTACGCGGCGAAAGCGGAGGACATGGCAAGAATGAAAAACAAGGCTCCTGAACGGAAGGCTGTCGAGCGCATGGATGATTTCTCCTATGGTGCGTTGAAACGCTGACGGCGAAGCCTGCGAATACGAGAGCCATCCTGGAATATTCGCGAAGTAGTTTGAGCGGCGGACAACGAGTGCGCCCAGGTGGCAGCAAAGACTTTGCTCCAAGGTTTTCGACCAATCAAGAGGATTCGTGCGAGCGCCACGGTGGCGCAGTGCCGCATCCCGTGATCGGCCGCAGAACCGCTGCGTCGCCATCGCTGCTGTGCGGAATGCTATCTACCCGGCGAGGGTGCCATGAAGGCGCGGCGCCAGATGCGCTGGTATCGCCCGATCGACGCTCATGCCGCCGCCACTGCCTCGATCTCCAGCAACCACGCTGAATCGTAGATGCCGGCAATGATGATGGTCAGCGCCGGCGAGCGATCGCCCAGGATCTCTTTCCGCAATCCAGCGCTCTGCGAGATCAATGCGCGGTCGGAAAGAAAGATCGTGACCTTGACCAGGTTGTCGTACGACATGCCGGCCGCCTCGAGCTGCGTCTCGACATTGCGCCACGCGAGCCGATACTGGCTGCGGTAATCGGCTGGCACGCGGCCTTCCGCGTCTTCGGGCACCTGCCCGCTGACGAACAGCAGCCTCGAAAACCCCGACACCTCGCACGCCTGCGCGTAGGTGTGGCCAGTGGGATTGATCGGCTTCAGGAGCATGTCGCGGTTTCCTTTCACGGGCGTGGCGGCTGCCGCCATCGGTGCGAGCGCGGCCAGTCGGCAGAATCTTCGTCTCGTATGCATGGTGCGGCCCTAAGACAACCGCGGCGGATGGTGCCATCATCACCACGTTCCGGGCGCCGTCCTTTTTCCGGAACCTCCCGACAAAATGACGTACGACGGATCACAGCCTCCATGGATGACATCGACCGCCACCTGCTGCAGTTGCTGCGCGAAGACGCCAACCGTCCGTTGAAGGCGCTCGCCGCCGCGGTGGCGCTGTCGCGCAGCAGCGTGCGCGATCGCATCACGCGCATGCAAGCGGACGGCACAATCCGTCGCTACACCATCGACATCGCGCCGGAACAGACGCGCCTCGATGCAATCCTGTTGCTGAAGCTGGCGCGTACGCCAGATCCCGTAGTCGTTCGAGCCGTGGTATCGACACCGCAAGTGGTGCGCTGTTATTCGCTCAGCGGCGAGGTTGATCTGCTGGTGGAACTTGCCGCCGCCGACGTGGCCGCGCTCAACCGCGTGCGTGACGGCATTGCGCTACTGCCGGGGGTGCACAGCGTGGTGACCTCGTTTGTGCTCAAGCGCGACAAGACACCCGAGCCCGCTGTCTAGCGCGTCAGCTCGATCGCTCGTATCGCCACCAGCACTTCACGGCATTCAGGCGAACAACCGGGCGAGCTTCGCTTACCATATATCCGGGATTCAAGCGGCGCCCCTGGCCTAGCTACTGCCTGGTTCCCGGCTTGGAGCGGGGTACTGAGCAAAGTGTGAATGGCGGCTGATCGCCGCCTGAACGATTTGCGACAATCCCGGCATGCGCCAATCGATATTGTGGCTTGCCCTGCTGCTCGCGGCTCCCTTGTTCGCCGGGGAGCCTGCCGGCGAAATCAGGTTCAGACTCGAGAGTGAACGCCGCGACACTTTCAAGACGACGGCGGAGGCCCGGCAGTTCGCCGCCGCCACCTCGGCGGAACTGGTGAAACTGGCCGCCGAACAATTCGGTGTGACCCTCGATGGCAGCGAGGCCAGCGTCGTGCCGCTGCAACGTCTGGCCGAGGCGGTGTACGGTCAGTTGGAAGAACAGTCCTTCGACAGCGAGCCGGATCCGGAACACGCACGATGGATCGACCTGATTGCGGCGTACTACGGTCAGTTGTACGTGACACATCATGGGGCGCGGTGGGGCGAGACCACCTGGTCACAAGGCACCTTCCGTGCAATCGGATTTCCGCGCAAGCGTTGGGTGATCGTGCCCGGGCTTCACGCGAAACTGGCGCTGACGAAGAAGATCAGCATCTGCTGGCACTACGAGCTCATGATGTCCAACCATGACTTTCCCGTCATCCCGGAGGTCAAGGCCTGCAGCGAGCAGGGCTGGGTCAAATCCACCGCAGAGCTGCAGAGGGATGCGGACCGAGCCGCGGCCAGCAAGGCCGCCGAAGAACGCGAAGCGCAGACCCGGCTGACCTCGCGCACGCAGTCAGAGGTGTTGCGCAGTCTGAACCTCGCGATGATCGGTGCGCCATCCATATTCAGGAAACACCAGGTCAAGGGCCCGGCAAATGTCGTGGTGAGCTTCACCATTGCGCCGAGTGGTGAGGTGACCGAGGCGCACGTGGTGTCCTCGAGCGCCAACGACGGGCGCGTCGAGGACACCTTGCTCACGAAGATTCGCGCGATTCGCTACGAAGCGCGCGACGTACCGGAGTTCGTAACCCCGCCGTACGCGATCCGTTACATCGAGGACTGATCGGCTACTACCGCTGGCGGCGCTCGATCCCGGGTCGAGCCGGCGCGCCGCGAGTCGAACGAATCGTTCGCTTGCGACAACAAAAAGGCCCGGAGCATTTCGCTCCGGGCCTTCGCTCTTGCGAACGTCGTGGCGTCAGAGATCGCGTGGCTGCGCACCGACGATCATCACCTCGTAGTTCAAGCCGCGCAGCTCCGGAGCCGTCCCGGTGCTCGCGAACGCGTCGTAGGTGAGAAGGTTGTTCGGCGTGTTGGCGATGACCAGAGTCGCCTCTTCGCCTGCGCCGATGAACGTCGCGCCGGTGCCGGCGTTCGACATCTGCACGTACCGCACGGCGCCCGACGACGTGGTGCGGATCGCAAGGGTGGCCGTGAAGTTGCTGTCCGACAGGCCGTTGCCGAGATTGTTGACGTCGATACTGATGTTGCCGTCGCCAGTCACGGTGAGCGGGTTGATGTTGGCGCCGCCGTACATCGGCTGACGCGCCGCGATCACGCGATACGTGAAATTGCCGATGGACGTCAGGTTGCGGTACGAGTTCGCGCGGAACGTGGCGTTGTTGATGGTGGAGAGCAGCCGTTGCCGCGCCAGCGGATGGTTGATGTCCATGTACGCCATGCGCGCCCAGTACTGGCCCACCACGCGCTGCCATGGTGTCGACGACATGCGCGCGACCGTCTGCAGTGGCGTCTCGTTGCCCTGGTGTGCGCGATACATGGAGCGAACCGCGGTGTTGCCCAGGCCGGCATAACCATCCGGATTGGCATTGAGGTACGCGAAAAACGGCCACGCCTCGTAGCGATTGTTCGCATGCACCAGCGTCAGGCGCGACTGGCTGATCGTGCTGTTGAGATTGATGATCGTGCTCGAGGTCGCGCGCCCATACCGCGCCGCCGTGGTCGCGTGCTGCGACGAGAAGGCGACGAAGTCGTCCGTGTGCCATTGGGCAAGTGTTTCCCACCAGGCGCCGGTGTTGCTCTTGTTGACCCAGAAGAACTCGGAGAGCGTGATGCAATGGCCGAACTCGTGCACGTACACGTTGACGGCGCTCATCTGATTGGTATGAACGACCAGGTACGGCAGACCAGCGTTGCCGTCGAAACCCATGGCGCCGCCAGCGTTGAGATCGTTAGTGGCGTAGACGTTCATCTTGAACGGCCCACCGGGTCGGCCGTTCACCGGACGGCCCGGAGAACGAAAGCCGCGTTGCACGACCCAGTAGGCGTACGCCGATTCCAGGAAATCCAGCACCTGGGTCACTTGCGCCTGGCTGTTGTGCCCCAGGATGCCGTTGGCATTCCTGCCGTCCGTGCCGTAGTAGACACGGAAATGCGCGGAATCGAGGAACAAGGCGTTGGCGGTGGAGATGCTGCGGTACACATACTGGTTAGTCACCGGGGTGTACGAACCGCCGGTCGGCGGAGGGGCGCCGTTAGGCGTCACGGACGCGGCGTTCGAGTTGGTCACCGTGCCGCTGTTCGTATTCTTGATCCAGTACCAATAGGTAGTGCCGTTCGATACGGATGTATCGGTGTAGCTGCGCGTGCTGGTACTGATGCTGGCGATGCGCACGCGGCCGCTCGGATTGGAGTCGGTGTCGCGAAACACTTCCTGAGTGGCCGCGACGGTGTCGGTGTACGACCACGTCAGCGACGCCTGGTTATTTCCGGCGCTCGCGCTCAAGTTGATGGCGGCGTGGGCCGCCGCCGCCGACGCGAGCAGCAGCAATCCCAAACAAAGTTTGCGAATCATGAGTTACCCATCCCTGGTGATTGAAACTGGGCGGCCACGTCCTTGGCCGTGCTGCAGCGCGTGTGATGATGGCGCTGTGTACGTGAAATATATTTTATTAATGAACGATGGGCAAACGTACCTACGGCCGTGGCTCAGGCAGGCAGTCCGTTCGTTCTTGTCTCAGAACACCGCCGCCGACCATCCCGGAAAGCCGCCCTGAACCTGACAACCGCTGCCGAACTCCACGTAGCAGTCGCCGTTCGCGAACCACTCGCAGGCGTTGGCGCTGTTCTGGACGCAGTAGGCGCGGCACGAGGCCGCGTCGGGCTTGTGGACCGGAGCCCACCAGGTCCAGTTCGAGCATCCGCGGACGGCCGAGTCGGGCTGCATTCCGCTTCCCGGTGTTGGCGGCGAATAACCGGTTGCATAGATGCTGTTGCGCCAGGCACCACCGCACATCTGCCCGCTCGGGCATGGCGTGTTGCACTCCGCGTCTCCCACTTGCGAATAACGCAACTCGTTGCCTCCAAAGCAGTGGCCGTACCACTGCAGCCCGGCATAGGCGAAACCGCTGGCGCGCGCAATATTCACGCAGGTGCCGATGTCGCCTACGGTCCCGAGACCGGCTGGCAAGGCCCGGTTGGGATCGTCGGTGAAGCAACCGGCGTAGCCACCCGGAGGCGAGGGGATTGGCGTGTAGGGAGCGACGAAGTCGTCCGTGAATTTCGACTGCGGTGCTGCCGGACAAGCCAGGGGGAGCTGGCAGGAGAGAAACAGTTCGGCCAGGTCCGCAGCCGAGTGCGGGGTGCCGCAAAAGCTCCCGCTCGTCCATGTTCGCTCGCTGAAGCCGAGTGGAGAAAGATCGTCATGTCGTTGGACGACCAGCGGAGCCGGCGCGGACCGCTCTCCCACGTTGAGCCCGGTCCACGCGTTCACGTCGCCGGCGGTCCAGTCGGTGTCGCAGTTCTCCGCGCCACCGAAGAGGCTGAAGTCGCACTTCGCCTCGCTGAGATAGTTGCCGTGCTTGTTCTCGGAGGCGAGCACGGTGTCGGTCCAGTTGCAGCCGTTCGCCTGCCTCTGGCCCGTCGAGTGCACACCGTGCGCCCACGTCTCGATCCAGTCCATGCTGTAGCCGAGAGCGCAGGACGGATTGGGCTTCAGAGTGATCGCAAACGGCTCGACGTCGCCCGGGTGGCAGGCCAAGGTCGTCCCAAAGTACCCTTCGCCGCCATCGACGCGGTACAGCAATGCATAGGTCATGGCGATGTGAGAGGGCGACTGCGGGTGCCGCCGGACGCGGAACAGCAGCCGGCCCGGCTGCTGCTGCTCGCGATGGTTGTGATTGCCGCCGGGCGCGCTGGTGTCCTCGCCGCTGTCGTACCAGATCCACGGGAAAAAGTGCCGGGCGAGCTGGAACTCGAGATTCTGCGGAATCCCATCGCCGTCGAGATCCGCCGAGGTCGTCTCCTCCAAACTACCCGGCGACAGGCCTGGTTGCTGCGCGTACGCGGCGAAGGCGGAGGATATGGCAAGGATGAAAAACAAAGCTCCTGAACGGAAGGCTGTCGGGCGCATGGACGAATCCTCCTATGCTGCGTTGAAACGCTCACGGCGAAGCCTGCGAATGCGAGAGCTATCCTGGATTCTCGCGAAAGTAGTTTGAGCGACGGAAAACGAATGCGCCCAAATGGCAGCAAAGACTGCTCCAGGGTTTCCAACCAATCAAGACGATTTGTGTGACGCCGGGTGGCGCGGCGCCGCATCCCGTCGCCGGATGCAGACCACCTCGGCGTGGCACTTGCTGCTGTGCGGAATGCTATCTACCCAGAGAGGATGCAGGTGTTCCGGCAACGACCGCAGCCGGTGCAGGGCGCCAGTATTACTCAGGCGTTCGTGCGGCCGTGAATTGCCAGTCCGGGTCTTTGCACAGCCCGCAATCCTCGCCTTCGAACATTTTCGCCGCGCGCGGATCGCTGCGCAGTTGCCAATCGAGCCACGCGACCACGGCCGCTGCGGCTTTGCCGCCATTGGGTTGCCAGTACGTTCCGCCATGGCCTGCGCCGACGAGGTTGCCGAGATACGCCGGCACGTGCCGGATTCTCTGGAAATCGTCCATGCCATTTGCATACGCGATGTCGGTCTCGCCGCCGAGAATGTAGAAAGTCGGCGTGTGGATCTTGTCGAGCAGCGACTTCGACACGTCTATTCCGGAAATCCCCATCGTGCTGTCGTTGAAGATGCCGCTGTTCATGACGATCAGGCTCTTCACGCGCGGGTCGGACGCGATCTGCAGCGCCTGTAATCCACCGCAGCTGAAGCCCGAGATGGCGACTGCAGCGGGATCGATCTTGCGGAAATAGGGACTCGCCTCATCCGCGTTCTGTGCGAGTGCCCAATCCAGCGCGGAGACGAGATCCGCCGAGCTGGTCCGAGGCTTGGGTAGCTTGCCGTCGGCCGGGCGCGGCGGGGGCTCGTCCGGCATCGCGGTCGCGCCCGGACCCGTGCGAATGCGTCCCGGGGCGATGGCCAGGTAGCCATGGGATGCGATCTCCAGCAGGTGCAGGCGCGAGCTCGCGCCGTCGTTCGAACACGCGCCGTTGCCGAAAACATAGATGCCGAGCTTGCGAGCGCCCAGCTTCCCGAGTTCCGCGGGACGATAGATCACGTGGTTCGGCAGCGACGGGGTTTCTTCCTTGAGCGCCGGATGTGGGCCGGTGCCGACCGTGTCCGGAATCTTGTCGAGACGCTCACGCTGCGCGGCCATCGCGGCCGTGCGTTCCTCGGCCGTTGCGGGTGCCGGCGCCGCAACTTGCGCCATCGCATTCACGTTGTACGTCATTGCCAGAAGGCCGATGGCCGCATTGAGCATGAGCCGAATACCGCCCGACTGTTCCCGCATCTGAAAACCTCGTGCCGGCAAGTCATGAAGCCGCCGACTGTACGCACGGCGGACCGCGACCGCCACGCATCGATATGGCTTATGCCTCCAGACAAATTTTTTGTTTCCCCCGTTCGCGGCCAGCTCTCTAGACTCTTTGCGGCTCCTTGGGGGGAACCGACTGAGGAGCAATGCATGACTAGCAGAGTTTGGAGCGCAATTCGATTTCGTACCGCAATCGTCACCGCGGGAATGCTGGCGACGAGTTCGCCGGGGCTCGCGCAATCCAACGCCGACGGTAGTTCGCTGGAACTGGAAGAGGTGATCGTCACCGCCGAGCGGCGCGAAGAGAATCTTCAGGACGTGCCCGCGTCCGCGACGGTATTGACCGCAGAAGCGCTCGCCACGGGCGGCGTCGACAACATCATCGACATCCAGACGGTCGCGCCCAGCGTAGCCATCAACACCTACAACCGCTCGACGTTCGTCAACATACGCGGCGTCGGCATTGCACAGTCCGCTCCGACGTCGAACCCGGGCGTCGCGTACTACATCGACGGGATGTACATCCCGCACGAACAATTCATCGCTCAGACGTTCTACGACCTCGAATCCGTTGAAGTGCTGCGCGGACCGCAGGGCACGCTCACCGGCCAGAACTCCACGGGCGGCGCGATCTATGTGCGGACTCCGGCGCCGGACTTCGATGGAGTCTCGGGCTACATCGACCAGACCATCGCGGATACCGACTGGTACCGCACGACCGCGGCCCTGAACGTGCCGGCTGGAGAGAAGTTCGCGATGCGCCTCTCCGGTGTATACGACGAACGCGGCAGCTTCACGGACAACATCGGGCCGAGCCCGAGCGATCCGGGAAGCGGGCGCGATGTCGCCGGCCGCGTCGCGTTTCGCTATCAACCCACGAATACGATGACGTTCGATCTGCGTTTCGAACACTTCAATCGCGACACGGACTACAACGCGATCAAGAACCGCAATGATCTGGTCACCTCCGACCCGTTCACCATCGAAGAGGACGCGATCTCTTTCCTCGACCAGAAGGCCGACCGCGTCTCGCTCGAGGCGCGCTTCGATCTCTCCGCGAGTGTGGCGTTGCGCGCGCTCACCAGTTACCTGGATGCCGAGACCAAGGACCAGGCCGATGGAGACCGCACCGCCACGGCACTGCCGGTGCCGCCGAACCGCCCGACCAACGGCGCGAATACAGCGTTGTTCCCCGGCCGCGTGAGTTTCACCACGCAGGATCTGCGCACGTGGGTCAGCGAGCTCAATCTTCTCTCGACCGACAACGGCCCGGTGCAGTGGGTGGTCGGCGCGTTTTACCTCGAAGAGGAAAGTCCCGTCTGGGTGCTGCGCGACAACCGCAACACCGTGACCTTCGTGCAGTCGAACTCCAGCATCATCACGGAGCTGAACAACACCTCCAGCTCGGTGTTCGGCCAGGTGGACTGGCGTTTCGCGTCGTCGTGGGGGCTCGATGTGGGATTGCGCTACTCCCGGGATGAGCAGACCTACACGCGAAACCTCATTCCCGGCCCGCCGCCGCCGGGCTGCTTTCCGTGCACCACCGAAGTGGAGTCCGACGAGACGACGGGACGCCTCGGGCTGAAATATTTCGCCTCCGACGACGTGATGTTCTACGGCACGCTGTCCAAGGGCTACAAGGCCGGCGGCATCAATCTCGATCCACGGCTTCCGAATTTCGAGCCGGAGACCAACGAAATGGGCGAGCTCGGCATCAAGACGACGCTCGCGAGTGGGCGCCTGCGCGTGAACGGCGCCATCTTCTATTCGGACTACGACGGCATCCAGCTTTCGTCCCTCACGGCGGTCGGAATACCGCCCGCGCTGCTGCCGAATACGCAGAACGCCGCGCCGGCCGACATCTACGGCGGCGAGATCGAGTTGCTGGGAAGGTTCGACGCCTTCGAGTTCAACGTCGGTCTGAGTGCGCTGCACGCCGAATTCAGGGACAGCGCGTTGATCACCGATTCGCAGACCAACACCAACCGCGTGGTGCCGGAGGGTTCGCCGATCCCTTTCGCTCCCGAACTCACCGCGACGATGGGCATGCAGTACGACTTCATGTTCGGGTCGTGGACGCTGACGCCGCGCATCCAGGTCTCGCACATCGATGAGCAGCTTTCCACGCCATTCAGCTATCCCGCGACCACCGTGCCCTCGCGCACCGTCGCCGATCTGCGCGTGACGGCGTTGGCCACGGAAAAACTGCGCCTCGAGGCTTTCGCCACCAACGTATTCGATGAGACCTACATTGCCGCGCAGGTGCAGGATGCAAGCAGCGCGACGGGTGGCATCATCTACGGAGCGCCGCGCCAGATTGGCTTGCGCGTGAAGTTCGATTTTTGAGGTGTCGCCCCATTCGATGGCCTGTCATAGCAATCGCCGGCTTCTGGATCGGGACCTGCCACGCTCAGGAAGTAGCGGGGCATGTCCCGGAACAGAACCGGCAGGCGCAGCAGGCGCCGTCGCCGCCCGGCAGTAGTGAGCCCTCGGCCACCGCCTGGTGGCTGCCCGGCGACGGCAAGACGCTCGCGGTGCTCGCTCCGTATCGCAATGCCTTCGGCAGCGTGGGTGTGCTGAATGCGCAGGGGCCCGTCGCGACGGCGGGCCATCCGTTCTTCGAGCCCATCGGCCGCAATGGGCGTGCCTGCGTGAGCTGTCACCAGCCCGCGAACGGCATGTCGGTGTCGCTGGAAATGATCCGGCGCCGCTGGGAAGAAACTGAAGGGAAGGACCCGCTGTTCGCGCCCGTCGATGGCATGGACTGTCCCCATCTACCCGCCGCGGATCCCAAGTCCCATTCGCTGTTGCTGGAGCGCGGGCTTTTCCGGATTTTTCTTCCATGGCCGCCCAAGGCCGAGGCTGGATCGGACCTCGATCCGGAGTTCACGCTCGAGGTCGTGCGCGATCCCACGGGATGCAACACGCACCCGGACTTCGGGCTGCGCAGCGCGAACCCCATGGTGTCCGTGTACCGGCGGCCGCGACCGGTCGCCAATCTCAGGTACGTCACGCACCAGGGCTTCGGCGTGTTCTCGTTCATCGGGAAAAACGGCCTGCCCGCGAGCCGCGATCCGGAAACGGGCTTGCCGAGCGCGATGAACCTGCTGTCCGATGCGCGCCAGCCCACGCTGAAAACGCAGGCGGTGGAAGCGGCGGTCACGCACCTGCAGTTCGACGGCAAACTCGACGACGAGCGTCTCGGGCGCATCGTGGACTTCGAGCGGCAGATCTATGTCGCGCAGATCCGGCATGCGGAGGCCGGCGATCTCATGGAGGCCGGCGGTCCGCCGGGGCTGGGTGTGCGCAACGTGGCCGCGGGCCGGGACGGTTTGCTCGGCAACAACATCACTAACTACGTCATCCCGCTCGGCGATCGGTGGAAGGGGAACCGCATGCGCGAATCCATCGTGCGCGGAGAGAACGTCTTCATGTTCCGCACGTTCTGGATCCGCGACGCCATGCATCTCAACACCGTGGGTCTCGGAAATCCGACGAAGCGGACCTGCGCCACCTGTCACGGCATGCACATGATGGGCATGGACGTGGCGAACGGCTGGATGGATATCGGCACCACTAACCTGCCGTGGGCGCGCGAGGAGCCGCTGAATCCGTGGAATTCCCGCAAGCCGCTGCTGCCGCTGTTCAAGGTCACGTGCAAGGCGAATGTGCCGCCGCATCCATTCCTCGGCCGGGTGTTCTACACGCAGGATCCCGGTCGCGGGCTCATCTCCGGCAAGTGCAACGACGTGGGCACCATCGTCATGCAGCAGATGCGCGGCCTCGCGGCGCGCGCACCGTATTTCTCGAATGGCTCGGCCGGCACGCTGCGGGAACTCGTGGATTTCTACGATCGTCGCTTCAACATCGGCTACACGGACCAGGAGCGGGAAGACCTCATCAACTTCCTGAGCGCATTGTGAGGCGGCTCATCCCGTGTCTCATGGTGATGTTCAGCGCGGGCGTCTCGTCGGCTGCTCCGCCCGCGACCGGCGAGCGAGTGAGTTTCGTGAGCTGCCCCATCGTGCGCGACACGAGCTCGGTCCCGTGCTGGCTGTCGGAGTACGAAGGCGTGATCTATTTCCTCACGCTGCAGACCGATGTCAGCGCGCCCGTGAATCCGCCGTGGCTGGGACACAAGGTCCTGGTGGAGGGAGTGGTTTCGGGAAAAGCGGACGTTTGCGGCGGACGCGTGCTCGAGCCCGTCACCTTGTCGGTGATGCAGGAGCTCGACGGTTCGTGCAATACGCTGCTGCCGGCGGAAGACCGTTACAACCTCGACTTCGAGCCGCCGCGTCCGCCGGGCCCGAGCCGCGGCCGGCTGGCTTTCGGAAATCCCACACCGGCGGGCGCGCCCACGGTCGACTCCGCGCCGCGCGATTTCACGCTGCAATACGAGTTCGACGGCATGGTGGCGTTTCGTCACGCGCCGACGCTGCAGCGGATGCTCGAGACAGCGCGGGCGACGCATGCCACCGAAGTCAGGATCACGGGTTATCGCTCGGCGTCACGACTGTCGAACGGCACCGTGATGCGCGAGCGCGAGTCCATCGCCCGCGAGCGCGCCGCACAGATTCGCACGCTGCTGCAGGGCGCGGGGCTCGAAGGTGTGCGTTATTCGCTTCAGGTGAAGGATCGCTCGAAGCGACCGGATGGCACCGGCGACGCCGCGCATCGTCGCGCGGAAGTGTCGATAGTCGGTCCTAACTAGCCGCGGGAATCAGTCGCAGCGGCACGCTGATCGGCCCGACCTCCGGCATGCCGCTCATCTTCAGCTCTCCGCAGATCTCGAAGTGCCGGGTCTGGCGCAGCAGCTCTTCCAGCGCAATGCGCAGTTCCTGCCGCGCGAGTGCGATGCCGGCGCACATGTGTGGGCCACGGCCAAAGGCGAGGTGCTGGCGGATGTTGGGCCGGCGAAGCTGGAACCGGTCGGCGTCGGGGAACACCGCCTCGTCACGATTTGCCGAGGCATACACCAGCGCGATCGGCTCGCCCGGCTCGATGCGCCGCCCGTGCAATTCCACTTCCTTCCGCGCGGAGCGCGCGAAGCCGCGGTAGGGCGTGTAGAGACGCAGGAACTCTTCCACGGCATCCGGAACCAGCGACGGATCTGCGCGGAGTTGCCGCTGAAGTCCGACGTCGCCTGACAGATGGACCGCGATGCTGCCGAGCAGGATGGGCGGAGCCACGAGCCCCACGACCAGCACCTGGCGCACGCAACCGGCCAGCAGTGCTTCGGGAAACGGCTGGCCCGCCTCGTCACGGGCCGCCAGCAGCGAGCTGGTCGGATCGACCTCGGGATCGCGCGGTTCACGCCGCCGTTCGGCGATCACTTCCGCGGCCATCTCCGCGAGCTGGGCGGCGGCGGCGGCGACACTGTTACGGTCGAACGACTCCCAGGCTTTCACATAGGCTTTTGCGGTTCGCCACAGGACCTGCGTCTGCGGGTCGCTGAGCCCTAACCACTCGCCGAAGACGGCTGCCGGCAAAGGACTGGAGAAATGCTCGACGAAATCCGCCTCGCCCCGCGCGACCAGCGACTGCATGAGCTCGCGCGCGACCCGCCGCGTGGTGTTCTCGATGGCCGCGACTCGCCCCGCGCCGAGCGCGCGGTCGATGGCCCGGCGATACGGCGTGTGATCCGGAGGATCGAGATGCAGCGGCGGCCGGCGTCCCGTCGCAGAGGAGCCTGGCACGACATTGCGCACCGAGGTGATGTAGAGATCCGGCTGCAAGAGGATGTCGAGCACGTCCTGGTAGCGAGTCACCGCCCAGAAGCCCTCGAACGCCGTGCTGTGCGCGACCGGGCAGCGCGCGCGCAGGTCCGCGAACTTCGCGTAGGTGCCTTCGAAGCTCTCGTCGGCCGTCGGGTCGTATTCGTTTTCCGGCATGCAACGGATGGTAGGGACCGCCCGCAGTGCTGGGTAACAGTGGATCGATCTACCGGCTATAAGGCGCTTTGATGGGCATGCGCAGCAGCGCCACAGCGCCCGCTGCGAGCAGCGACAGCGCCGCGATCGCAAACACCGGAGTGTCGAACGAGCCGGTGCGCTCCCGAATCCAGCCGACGAACGTCGGAATGGCGATTCCCGCCATGTTGCCGCACATGTTGATCAGTGCGAAGCCCGCGGCCAGTGCCGCCGGAGCGAGGAAGAGCGGCGGCAGTGTCCAGAAGGTTGCCTGCGCCGCGCCCATGGCGAATCCGGCGAGCAGCAATACCGCGAGCGCCGCCGCGCCCGTGCCCAGCATCGGGGTCAATGCGATGAGTACGGCCGAAGCCAATGCCGCGAGCCCCACATGCAGATGCCGCTCCTGCGTACGATCCGAATGCCAGGCGTTCACCAGCATGCCGAAGGCGACCGCGATCCAGGGGAGCGCCGCGATCAACCCGATCTGCAGATCGGAGCTGCCGGCCGAGAGATGGCGAATGATCTGTGGCAACCAGTACAGGAGCCCATTCGCGCCTGCCAGGAGGCCAAACCAGCAGGCTCCTGCAATCCACAACCGGTAATTGCCGAGCGGCAGGCCCGAGCTGCTCTTCGCATGCCCCTCCGCCTCGCGCGAGATCTCACTCTCTAACCACTGCCGTTCGTCGGCCGACAACCACGAAGCGTTCCGCGGGCTATCGGGCAGCAGCCAGAGACTCGCGACCGCCAACAGCAGCGTCGGCGCGCCCTCGACCAGCAGCATCCATCGCCAGCCAGGCCAGTCGACGGGGTTGTTTGTGCTCATGAGCCAGCCCGCGAGCGGTCCCCCGAAGATCGCCGACACCGGCACGGCCAGCATGAACGTGGAGATGGCGCCGGCTCGATAACGCGCCGGGATCCACTGCGCGAGATAAAACATCACGCCGGGCGCGAATCCGCCCTCGGCAATTCCCAGCAGCAGGCGCAACGCATAGAAGGAGTGGGCGGAATGCACGAACGCGAGACCCGCCGCTGCGAGCCCCCATACGCCGGCGCAGATGAACACCCAGCGCCGCATGCCGAAACGCTGCAGCAGCCACAGGCTCGGCCACTGGATGAGGATGTAACCCACGAAAAAGATGCTGACGCCGAATCCGTAGTCTTCCGCGTTCAGGCCGAGCTCGCCGTTCATCTGCAGCGCCGCGAAACTGATGTTGGCGCGATCGATGGTGCTCAGGAACAGCAGCGCGAGCAACGGCGTGAGCAGTCGCAGCTTCGTTTTTCGAATGGTCGCGGCCGCGTCGACGGGCATTCGTGGAGATGGTACGCGAGCGATCGGGCTCACCGGAAACATCGACTCTGGCTCGCCTCATAAGCAACTCTTATGATCCGGGCATGGATGCACGCCGACTCCGATATTTCGTACAGATCGTCGATAGCGGCAGCATCACGCGCGCCGCTGCGCTGAGCGGCGTCGCGCAGCCCGCGCTGAGCCAGCAGCTAGCCATTCTCGAGAACGATCTCAAGGTGAAACTGCTGGACCGGTCGGTCTCGGGCGTGGTGCCCACCGCGGCGGGACGCATTCTCTATGCGCGTGCGCAGGCCATTCTGCGACAGGTGGACGATCTGCGCGAAGCGGTTCATCGCGAAGTTCAACCGCTCTCGGGCACGGTCACGGTCGGCATGCCGCCCACGATGATCGCCCGCTTCGGCTTGCCACTGATCGGCAAGGTCTGCACCCAGCATCCCGAAATGCGACTGCAGATCCGCGAAGAGGGCAGCCTGCTTTTGAACGAGCTGCTCACGAACGGCAAGATCGAGCTGTCGATCTCGGCGACTCGCCCGGAAGGCGTGTTGACCGGCGAGGAAGTGCTGACCGAGGCCATCGTCCTCATGTATCCCGCGTCGATGACATTGCCGGAGTCCGCGACGCTTGCGGAACTCGCACGGCTGCCGTGGGTGATGCCGCGGCGTCCCAACTCCATCCGGTCGCTGATCGACGCGGTATTCGCCTCCAGCAACCTGTCGGTGAATGTCGTCGTGGAAATCGATTCGTTGCACAGCGCCCTGGAGGCCGTGCGGCGCGGCTTCGGGGTCGGCCCGATGACGATGGGTGGAATGAAGGAGGATCTCGAATCCGGAAAGCTCCGCGCCCGATCGCTGGAAGATGCGCCGCTCATGCGGTCTATGTACCTCGCGCACCGCCGCTCGCCGGAGCTGACGCCCGCCGCGCAGTTCGTCTTCGAGATCCTGCGAGACATCGCTGCGGAGGCGGGACAGACCTGCGCAGCGCCGGCCTGAGAGAGCGCCTGTCCGGTTCGAAAGTCCTGGCGCCCATCCTGTTGAAGTCCTTCAACTAGTTCGGCGTTCTGGCGTTGCAGCACGCCTGGCGGAGCCGCGTGGAATGTAAGCGCTTTCCACCGCTGAAAACGACCAGTAGACTGTCGCTCCGGACGCGCCAGCGAACCATCTCCACGGACATGAAGGAAAGGTCGCCCATGTCATCTCACCGTCTCGCCTGCATCACCCTGGGCTTGTGCATTTCCGCCTCCGCTTTCGCGGCGGACGCGTCGCTCATCGATGACTTCAACCAGTTTCCATATCAATGGCGGGTTTCGAAGAACGTGGAGCTGACGCAACCCACGATTCTTCCGGCGGATCCGCTGGCCCTGCCGGGCCAAACTACCGCCGAAGGCGTCCTGAAAGTAGATGGACCCCGGCACGTCGACGTGCGCTGGCCCAAGGGCCAGTTCTGTCACAAGAACCGCCACTTCGACAAGCACCGCGAGATCGAGCTCGGCATCCTGACCACGCCGTCATTCGACGCGCGCAGCGTCGACTACCAGACCCTCACTCTCGGCGGCGCGGATGAAGTGCACGCCAGGCAGCACGGCAGGCCGCGCTCCCACCTTGAAGATGTCGATCGCGACGGCGATCTCGACCTCGCCGCTCATTTCCGCTGCGGCGAGATTCACGATCTGAATTACAACGACTTGCCCGGCTTGCACGGGCAGACCGTCGACAGGTCCCCGATCACCAGCGGAGATTCGGTCGCGACGCTGTTCCGACCGATCCAGGGCGGACAGGATTGGAGCATCGCCGACGGAGTCCGCTTCTGGTTCCGCGGGACGGGCGGCGGCGACGCGATCCGGTTCCAGCTCCACGACAATCGCGCGCCCGACCCGGGTCCGGATTCCTGGCGCCTGGTGTGGCATGACGAGTTCAACGCTCCGGCGGGCCGGCGGCCGGACTCGCGCACGTGGACCCACGAGATCGGCGACGGCACGGCGAATGGAATACCCGGCTGGGGCAACAGCGAGCTCGAGTACTACACGGACAGCGCGCGCAACGCCGCGACCAACGGACGCGGTCAACTCGCCATCACGGCGCGCCAATCGGACGGTTCGTTGTCGTGTTACTACGGACCGTGTCAATTCACTTCCGCACGGCTGGTTTCCCAGTACAAGGCCGAGTTCGCCTACGGGCGCATCGAGACGCGCATCAAGGTGCCCGCGGGCGCCGGGACCTGGCCGGCGTTCTGGAGTCTGGGCTCCAACATCGCGGACGTCGGCTGGCCCCAGACGGGCGAGATCGACATCATGGAATTCGTGGGCCGCGTGCCGAACGAAGTCTTCGGCACGATTCACGGTCCGGGATATTCCGGCGGTGCGTCCTTTGGCGGCACGCATGATTTCGGCGTCCCGGTGTCCGAGACCTTCCACACCTTCGCCATCGAATGGCAGCCGAACCGCATCGACTGGTTCGTCGACGGCATTCTCTATCACACCGCGACGCCGGCAAGCGTTGCGCCTAACCAGTGGGTGTTCAATCACCCGTTCTTCCTGATCCTGAATCTCGCGGTTGGCGGCAACTTTGGCGGCCCGGTCGATCCCAATGTCCCGTTCCCGCGCACCATGCTCGTCGACTACGTGCGTGTTTATCAGGGGCCGGACACGGCAGAGCGATTCGAGACCGCCTTCGTTGACGACACGCCAGGGTGGAAAGAAGTCTCGCTGCCGTTCCCGGGTTTCACGCGCAGTGCCTGGCAGCCGAAGGGCGCGCCCAACGATGGTCTGACGTTGTCGCAGGTCTGGGGCTACGGCCTGGTGCTCCCGCCGGACGGGCTCGATACCGGCAGCTTGTTGTTAGACAAGGTCAGGCTGATTCAGCCGCTGGCGCTCACGGTCACCAGCACGAACCAGAGCGGACCGGGCTCGTTGAGCCGCGCGGTCGAGATCATCGGCAACGGCGGCGTGATCGATTTCGCTCCGGAGCTGGCGGGCCAGACGATCACCGTCGCGCCCGGCAGGCCCTTCATAGTCAACGGCAAGAACGTAACGATCGATGCCGCCGCGGCTCCGGGTCTCAGCTTGAGTGGCGGCGGAGTGGAGCGGGTGTTCATCGTCGAGGGCGGTTCCACGGCAACACTGCGCCATCTCACGATCACCAACGGCTTCGGTTTCGACCTGGCCGGCGGCATCCTCAACAACGGCACCGTCAATCTCGAGCGCTGCGTCGTCACCAACAATGTGGTCGGCGCCAATGCCAATGACTTCTGGAAAGGCGGCGGCGGGATCTACAGCGGCGGTAACAGCACGCTCAACGTGCTCGACAGCACGGTGAGCAACAACCGCACGACGCTGGTCGACGGCGGCGGCATCTATGCGTTCTTCAACGCTGCCGTGCGCATCGAAAACAGCACGGTGAGCGGCAACGTCGCGGGCAATGTCGGCGGCGGCATCCGCATGCTCGGCAATGCCACGATCGTGAACAGCACCTTGAGCGGCAACACGTCCAGCGCGTGGTTCGGTGGTGCGTTGTTCCACACCGACGGCGTGGCGAATCTCGTCAATTCGACGGTGACCGCGAATGTGGCGCCATCGTTCGGCAACGCGGCGCTGTTCGTCGGCACCTTCACCGCCGCCAATGCGACGCTGAACATCACCAACACCATCGTCGCCGAAAATCGCGATCTCGATGGCAACGCCGGCACCGGGTGCTTCGTCGCACCGTTCGGCAGCGGCGTCGTGACGCTAACTTCCGGCGGCACGAATGTGTTCAACGACGCAACTTGTGCGCCGAACGCGAGCGATCAGGTCGTGGCAGCCGCGGGTGTGGGTCCGCTGGCCGCGAATGGCGGACCGACGCTGACACACGCACTGAACATCGGCAGTCCGGCGCTCGACGCTGCAAATCCCGCGAGCTGTCCGGCGACGGATCAGCGAGGGGTCGCACGGCCGCAGGGACCCGGCTGTGACGTCGGCGCCGTGGAGCAATAGTCGCCACCGGCCGGTGGCTGGAATTCAACGTATGGAGGATCACGCCGCAACAGGCAGCTAACTATCGACATGCCCTATAACGAAATGGACTTTGGCGAGGGAAACATGAAAACGTCATCGACGAAAATCCTGCTCGGCTGCGGCGCCGCCTTCCTGCTGTTCTCGGCAAGCGCGCAAGCCGTCGTCTACCAGGCAGAGAGCTTCAACAGCGCGTTCGACAACACGACGGGCAACTCGGGCGCCGCGTGTACCAACAGCGCCAACGTCAACGTGGACATCCAGACCACCACCGACTCCGGCGGTGGCTGCAACGTCGGATGGATTGCGCAGGGCGAATGGCTGGCATTCAATGGTCTCAGTGTCCCTGCGACCGGCAGCTACATTATCCGGCTGCGTGTGGCGAGCGTGAGCGGTGCGACTGCCTCGGTGGACTTGAACGCCGGTAGTATTCCGCTCGGCAATTTCGCCATCCCTGCCACGGGAGGGTGGCAAAACTGGACCACGGTGACCCGCACCGTGACGCTCAACGCAGGCACCTACAATCTCGGGGTGTTCGCGCAGACCGCAGGATGGAACTTCAACTGGATTGAAGTCGTGTCAGGCGGCACGGGGCCGACGCCCGTGTTCAGCGATGAATTCAACAACATCAACACTGCCACCTGGAGCCATGAAGTCGGCGGCGGTGGCTGGGGCAACAACGAGCGCGAGTACTACACCAACGGGAACAACGCGTTCATCCAGTTCGATCCCCAGGCCAACAGCAACGTGCTGGTGCTGGAAGCTCGCCGTGACAACCCGGCGAACTACAACTGCTGGTATGGGCGCTGCGAATACACTTCGTCGCGCATGAACACCGCGGGCAAGCGGACCTTCCAGTACGGACGCATCGAAGCGCGTCTCAAGCTTCCGCAAACTCAGGGAATCTGGCCGGCATTCTGGATGCTGGGAAATGACATCGGTTCGGTGGGCTGGCCCGCCTGCGGCGAGCTCGACATCATGGAGCACGTGGGTTTCGAGCCGACCATCACGCACGGCGCCATGCACGGGCCAAACTACTCCGGCAATACGCCGTTCGCAGGAACTTTCTTCCTGAACGAACAGGTCAATGCCAACTACCACGTGTATTCAATCGAGTGGAACTCCACCAGCGTGCGTTGGTTGGTCGATGGCACCCTGTTCTATACCGTGACCAGGTCCCAGGTGCAGAGCTTTGGAAACTGGGTGTTCGATCATCCGATGTTCCTGATCCTGAACGTGGCGGTTGGCGGCAACTGGCCGGGCAGCCCGAACTCGAGCAGCGTCTTCCCGCAGCGCATGTACGTGGACTACATTCGCGTCTACCAGTGAACGTCAGCCACCCAGCCAGCAATTCTGCTGGCTGGGTGGACGGCGCGGCGAATGCCTGAGCGCGGCATTCGCAGAAGACCTCCAGGAAGTCGTCGTCTCGGGTTTCCGCGAGAGTCTCCAGGCCGGCCTCGAGCTCAAACTCCGGGCTCAACCTGAATTCGGGCAATGATCAGATTGCGCTGCTTTCGCCGCTCGGCTACCTCGATGCGACGATCAGCTACGAGCTGACGGATTCCTTCGAGCTTCGCCTGGATGCGTTGAACATCACCAACGAGAACACGTACATATATTACGAGGATCCGGATCAGCCCTCGGATAATGGCCTTACTCGCCGTGACAACTCGGTCTTCAATGGCCGAACGATCGCGGTCGGCATTCGCGGTCAGTTTTGATCGCGAGCGCCCAAGCTGAAGATTCCGAAGAACGCTTTCTTAGGAACTTGTAGCTGAACCTCGGCAATTCGCGCCGTCCTGCACGCCGGTTCTCATGCACCCGTGCAAGCCGGTGCGGCTGCCCTTTAATATTGCTGTCCACTGGTTCGTGGAGGATTCGACAGGCGCGGTGTAGTGAGTCATGGTGACGCGCACCATCGCGGTAATCGCAAGGACGCGCGGCTGGCCGATGGCAGCCGCGCAATTCAACCAAGTCAAGGAGTGACACATGCATATCAGGAAGAAATGCGCGATCGGGTTCTGTCTACTGGCGCTCGCGGCCGTCGCGCATGCGCAGATTCAGGGGCCCGATCCGACGGCGGCAAGCGTCGCCGCAGATGGTCCGTTCGCGGTATCGACGCAAACGCTGGCGCGGGGCAGCGGCTTTGGTGGCGGCACGGTGTACTCGCCGAATGCCGCGGGCACATACGGTGTGGTTGCGTTCTGCCCGGGCTTCACGTCGTCGCAGTCCGCGGTCGCCGTCATGGGCCGGCGGCTCGCGACGCACGGGTTCGTCGTCGTCACGATCAACACCAACTCGTCGCTCGATTTTCCGCCCAGCCGCGCCACGCAACTGCAAGCCGCGTTGAACGCAGTCGCCGCACTCACCACGGGTCCCGTCGCGGGCAAGGTCGACCCGAACCGCCGCGCGGTCACGGGCCACTCGATGGGCGGTGGCGGTGCGTTGATTGCGCTGCGCCAGAACGCGTCGCTTCGCGGGGGCGTGGGCCTCGCACCCTGGAACGGCGATGCCAGCTTCTCGGCGATCCGCTCGCCGACGGCGATCATCGGCGCCTCGAACGACAACGTTGCGCCGCTGAATACGCATGCGATCCCGTCCTACAACAGCATCAACCAGGCGGAGAAACTGCTCGCGGTGAACAACGGCGGAGGCCACTCCTTTCCGAGCAGCAATCCTGCGCATCAGCCATCGAGCATGTACCAGATTGCATGGATGAAGCGCTGGGTCGACGGAGACTCGCGTTACACGCAGTTCCTGGTCAACGACAGCCGGTTGTCGCAGTTCGCGTCCACGGCGCCGTTCTAGGCAAACAGGGGCGGCCACCGTGCCGCCCCCTTTTATGAACAAACGCAACGGGTTCCTCATCGCTTTGCTCGTCGTGCTCGCGCTCGTCGGCGGGTTCGCGCTGTTCCGCTCCGAAGCGCCCGTCTCTGCGCCGTCGGAATCGAAAACAGTCGCGGTCGCGCCCGACGCGCCACGAGCAGCGGCGCAGGGCCCGCAAGCGGAACGCACGCAGAATGCGGCGCCTGCGATGTCGGGCGACGCAACGCAGGCGACCGATAGCGCGATCGCGGCTGTTCCCGATGACGAATCGGACCAGGATGACGGCGAGATCGGATTCAAGGCGGATTCGCGCGGCGACATCGTGCTGAACGAAAATACGCGGCTCGATCTCGAAAGGCTGCACGCGCTCTACAGTCCGGCGGATCGCGAGAAGAAATTGCAGGAGGTGTCGGCGACGCTGCCGCCCGCGGCCGCCAGCCAGCTCCATCAATTGATGGACCAGTACAAGAACTACCAGGCGGCGGCGTATCAGGCCTATCCACCGGACCGGGAGATGACCTCCGTCGAACAGGGTGTGTCGCAGATCGATGGCATGCACGGACTGCGCGTGCAGTTTTTCGGCGAGGAGGCGACGGAAAAGATGTTCGGCGCCGAAGAAAAGGCCCAGCGCGCGCTCTACAAGCTCATGGAGAACGAGAACGACCCGGGCCTCACGGTCCAGGAGAAGGCGGAGAGAGCGCAGCAGTTATACCTGGAGCAGCAGCGCCAGTAGGTGGCCTGACGTCCTGATCTCGATTGTCCCGGGAGTGGTCCATGACGGATCAGCCGCGGGCTCGTCCTACGGACACCACGCCAGTCTGACTACTGGGCTCGAGGCGCGACTTTCATATAAATCCGCCATGCCCAAAATCTCACATACGCTGATCATGACGCTCGGGCTCATGTCGCTTGCATTCGTTGCGAACGGCCAGGGCGCGAAACCCATGCAAGTGACGTCACGCGACGGAACGCGAATCGCCTTTGAGAAATGGGGCAGCGGCCCGGCACTCATCATCGTGGGTGGCGCATTGTCCGACCGCGCGGGTAGTTCGGAGCTCGCCCAGCTCCTGGCCGCGCACTTCACGGTTTACGGCTATGACCGGCGAGGCCGCGGCGACAGTACCGACACCAGGCCTTACTCGGTCGCGCGCGAGATCGAAGACCTGGAGGCGCTCATCGACCGTGCCGGCGGGTCTGCGTATGTGTATGGCAGGTCATCGGGAGCGGCGCTCGCCTTGCAGGCGGCAGCAGTGCTCGGCGACAAGATCCGCAAGCTCGCTCTCTACGAAGCGCCTTACAGTGACGCCGAAGGCGCAGCCCGGGAATGGAAAGAATTCAGGGTGCAGCTTGATGCACTGCTCGCCGCAGACCGTCGAGCCGACGCCATCTCGCTGTTCATGAAATTCGTCGGCGCGCCGGATGAAGTGGTGGCGAAGATGAAAGCGTCGCCCGCGTGGCCGGGCATGCTGGCGATGGCGCCGACGCTCCGCTATGACAACGCCATCCTCGGTGAGGATCGATCCGTGCCCGCTGGAATTGCAGCGAGGGTAAAGGCAACCACACTGGTGATGGACGGTGGCGCAAGCGAAGGGCCCATGCCGTTCATGCGTGCGACGGCAGACAAGCTTGGCAAGACCATCCCGGGCGCGCAGCGGCAGGTTGTCGAGGGGCAGGCCCATGATGTGAGCGCACCGGTCCTCGCGCCCCTCCTGCTGAAGTTTTTGAGCTGACTTCCCGCGCCCGGCGAAGGGCGCGGGTCCGCACGCACGCGGAACCGGCTACGGCGGGCAGCTCAGCGATCCCTTGATGACTTCGAGGGCGTCATCGGGCTTTGTAGCAGTCGCGCAGCCGGGCCGGCGGCCGCCTATCTACATGCGCGGCTCACTTGCGGTCGCGCTCGTAGCGGGTGGCGACGTCGAAAGGCGGCAGCCACGCCTCGCGACGTATTACCCAGCATTCGTACGTGGGCACGAACAGGTCGGGCGCGTCGAGGCAGCCGACGTGCAGCTCCAACTCGTCCCCGAAGCGGTCGAACAGCGGCGAGCCGCAGGTCGGACAGAAGCTTCGAGTCTTGAACTGACGCGTTTCGCCGGTGACGGTCACCGCATTCATGGGAAATACGGCGAAGGTGTGGAAGATCGCGCCCTGGCGTTTGCGGCAATCGAGGCAATGGCAGATGCCGACGCGATAAGGCGAGGTGGTTATCTCCATGCGCACCGCGCCGCACAGACATCCACCGGTGTAGTGAGGCATGGGCTCCTCCAGTTTGTCTGCGGAAACTAGCGGTGGGGGAGAGCGGCGCGCAACCACGTCGTCAGAGGCCTCCTACATACTGTCAGCCGCCTGAGGACAGCCGCGGCCCGGGCGTGGGAATAGACTGATACCAACAAGACGCGCCGTCGGTGGCGGCGAGAAGGTTTCAATGATTCAGAGCGTTTCGCTGTCTCTCGTTGGCGACAACGATGCAGGCCTTCAGGCTCCGCGTCGCCTGCTCGTTCCACTGACCGAGTTCGTGTCCGCGAACCGGCAGCGTGACGCGCTCTATCTACTGAGCGAGCAGCTGCACCGCGCAAATGGCATCGAAGAGATCTACGCCGCGGCGATGGATGCGATCGAGGCGGCTCTCGGGTGCGATCGATCCGCGATCCTGCTCTTCGATGACGCCGGGGTCATGCAGTTTGTCGCTTCGCGCGGACTATCCATCGAATATCGACTGGCGGTGACCGGTCATACGCCGTGGAAGATAGACGAAATCGATGCCGTGCCGATCGACATACCCGACGTGGCGAGTGCCCAACTGGCTGAACCCCTGAAGGCGACGGTGCTCGGCGAAAACATTCGCGCGATCGCTTTTGTTCCATTGGTCTCGGACGGCGCGCTCATCGGCAAGTTCATGGCCTACTTCCGCGAGCCCTATGCGTTCACGAAAGAAGACCTCGCCGTGGCGCTGGCCATCGCGCGGCAGCTCGCGTTCTCGATCCAGCGCAACCGCACGCATCGCCAGTTGCATGATCGCGAGGCGGAGCTTGCCGAAGAGCTGGCCGCGACCCGCTTGCTGCAATCGCTCAGCGTCGAGCTGGCGCACGAAGTGGATGTCGAGGCGCTGTACGAAAAGATCCTCGATGCCGTGCAGTCCATCATGCATTCCGATTTCTCGAGCATGCAGCAGTACTACCCGCACCTGGGTGCACGCGGCGAACTGAAGCTGCTTGGATTTCGCGGTTTCAGCCCCGCGGCAGCGAAATTCTGGACCTGGGTCCGCGCGGATTCGGCTTGCACCTGCGGCCTGGCGCTTGCCTCGCGCGAGCGTGTCATCGCACCGGACGTGGAAGCGATGCCGAGCCTGACCGGATCGCCAGACCTGGCGAGTTATCGCGAAACAGGCATTCGCTCGGTTCAATCCACTCCGTTGCTCTCGCGACGAGGTGATCTGGTCGGCATGATCTCGACGCACTGGAAGAATGTTCACGCGCCTTCCGAACGCGATCTGCGACTGCTCGATATCCTGGCGCGGCTGGCGGCCGATCTCATCGAGCGCAAGACCCAGGATGAAGAATTGCGGCGGCGCGAAGAGCGGCTGCGTACGCTGACACAGTTGCTCACCGACGTTCCGTGGCAAGCCAGACCTGATGGCGCCTTTGCGCAGCTACAGCCCGCCTGGGAAAACTACACCGGGCAGACGTGGGACGCGCATGCAGGGCACGGCTGGTTCGAGGCCATACATGCCGAGGACCGCAGCGACGTGCAGGCGTCCTGGGCGGCGGCGTGTTTCTCGCCAGAGCCTTATGAATGCCATGCCAGGCTGTGGCATGCCCAGAGCAATCAATATCGGCAGGTGGTGATTCGCGCCACGCCCATTCGCAACGAAGATGGTTCGCTGCGGGAGTGGGTGGGAGCGTGCACGGAGATGCATCGCGCCGGGTGAAGTAATCCCCGGCCCGCCCCAGTCGGGGCGGGCCGGAGACTAGTTAGTGCGGGTCTACCAGGCGTACAGGCTCGCCCAGGAGAACTGGCCCGCGGTCACCGAGAAATAGTAGTAACCGTCGGCCGATCGCGTGAGTGGCAATTGCCCGCAGGTGCGAGCCACGCCGCCTACCGTGAGCGTCCGTCCGTCGAAGTTCGAGCAACCCCACCCGGCGATGTTCAGGTTGGTCCGGTAACAGACCGCGCCCGTGGTGTTGAAATTGCCCGTCTGGTTGGTGAACGTGACCGGGTTGGCACAGGTTCCGCCGGTTCCGCCGCCGCTCGTGTTGAAGGTCGCGGTGACCGAACGCGCCGCGGTCATCGACAGCACGCAGTTGCCGGTACCCGTGCACGCGCCACTCCAGCCGGCGAATGTCGAGCCGCTGGCCGCCGTGGCGGTGAGCGTCACGGACGTGCCGGTCGCGTAGTTAGCCGTGCAGGAAGTGCCGCAATTGATGCCGCTCGGGCTCGAGGCCACCGTGCCGGTGCCGGTACCCGCGCGCGTCACGCCGAGCGCGAAGGTGGTGGCGGAGTTGAACGTCGCCGTCACCGAGCGTGCCTGTGTCATCGACACGGTGCATGCGCCGGTGCCCGAACACGCGCCACTCCAGCCCGCGAAGCTTGCGCCGCTGCCGGCCGCCGCGGTCAGCGTGACCGAGGTTCCGCTGGCGAAGCTGCCGCTGCAGGTGCTGCCGCAGTTGATGCTGCCCGTGTTCGACGTCACCGTGCCGGTGCCACTGCCAGCCTTCGTCACGCTGAGCGTGAAGTTCGTGGTCGAACTGTTGAACGATGCCGTCACGGCGCGCGCCGCGGTCATCGAAACCGTGCAGGAGGTTGCGGTGCCGGTGCAGGCGCCGCTCCAGCCGGCGAATGTCGACCCGCTGGCCGCGGTCGCGGTGAGCGTGACCGAGGTTCCACTGTTGTAGCTGGTGCTGCACGTCGAGCCGCAATTGATGCCCGATGGTGATGACGCCACCGTGCCGGTGCCGGCACCAGTCTTCGTCACGGAGAGCATGAACGTCGTGGGATTGGTGCCGCCGACGCCGCGCATGATGGCGTTCAACGCGCCCTGATCGACGATGGCGCCGGTGCTGCGATTCAAGAGCGCATTTCCGTTCTGCGACGTCGGCACGCCGATGTCCCAGACGAACGTCTTGATGCCGTTCTGCTGTGCGGTGCGCGTGACGAATTCGTAATAGAACTCACGCGATGCCAGGTTGAGGTTGGGCCGGCCGCCCACGCCCCACTCGCCGATGATGACCGGAATGCCGTTCGCCACCCACTTGTTCCGGACCCGCGCAAACAAGTCGGTGTGGTAGGCCTCCTGCGCCCAGGCGCACTGGCTGAACTGCGGGAATGACGCACCCCAGGCGAGACACGGCCCGCTCGGGTTCAGCGTGAAGTCGTAGGGATCGTAGTGATGAATCTCGACGATCAGCCGATTGGCAATCGTATCCGTCGGCATCGTGAAGAAGTCCAATCCGTGCCACGCGTTCGTGTTGTACGTCTGTACAACGAGCGTGCGCGAGGAATTGTTGCCGCCGGTCGCACGCACCGCGTTCACGAACACCTGGTTGTAACCCTGTTGTACCTGCAGGTGCTCGGAGGTCGGCGTGTTGAAGTCGGCATGCACTTCGTTGGTGCCTGCGAACATCATGCGTTCGTTGTACGTACGGAACGTGGTCGCGATCTGCGTCCAGAACGCCTGCTGTCGCTGGTTGTTAGCTGCCTGGTTCGCGAAGAGCGGATGCTCCTCGAGCCAGCCGCCGTCCCAGTGGATGTTGAGGATGACGTACATCCCCTGGTTGTATGCGTAGTCGACGACTGTCTTTACGCGCGCCATCCAGGCGGCGTCGATGGTCGTAGAGCCCGCCGGGTTGGTATGACAGTTCCAGGCCGCGGGAATGCGGATCGCATTGAATCCGGCGGCGCGCACGCTGTTGATGAACGTTTGCGTGACTGCCGGATTGCCCCAGGCGGTTTCACCGCATTGGGCCTCGAGTGTATTGCCAAGATTCCAGCCAACCCGGATCTGGCCGGCAACGGTCTGCGCAGTCGGGAGCTGGGCCTGGGAAGGAGCGGAAATGGACGCGAGCAGCAACGCGCAAAGCGCGAGCCCGCTGCGCCATTTCGCAGCGGAAGGTCTGCGAAGTGACATGGGGTTCCCCCTGATTAGTTGATCATTCCATCGATCGTCAGGCAGTTGGCCAGAGCCCCCACTCTTCCGCTCACCGACGGGCGATTCTATGCGATGACACCGGTGGTAATGCAATGCGGGGCTTTACCGCCCGATCAGGAGCAGTAACCTTGTCCCCCGATTGATCGAGGCGAGACATGACTCAATCGATATCGCGACGCCGTGTTTTACATCTTGCAGCGATGGCCGCTGCCGCGTTGCCCATTGCCTCAAAGGATCGGCCCATGCGTCGAGTCTTCATCACCGGATCCACGGATGGCCTTGGCCGCGGCGCGGCGCAGACGCTCATCGACGAAGGCCACCAGGTGGTGCTGCACGCGCGGTCGAAGCAACGGGCGTCAGCGCTGGCTGACCTGGCGCCGCGCGCCGCGGGAGTGGTGTTAGGCGATCTCACCAGCGCCGCCGAAACCCGGGCTCTCGCGGAGCAGGTCAACAAGATAGGTCGCATGGACGCCGTCATTCACAACGCGGGCATCTACCGCGAGCCGAGCCGCGGAAAGACGCCGGAGGGCCACGCGAAGGTCCTGGCCGTGAACACGCTCGCGCCGTACATGCTCACCGCGCTCATCGAGCGCCCCGACCGGCTGATCTACCTGAGCAGCAGCATGCACTACGGCGGCGAGGCTTCGTTGCGTGACATCGACTGGCTCGAACGACGCTGGGACACCAACCAGGCCTACTCGGACAGCAAGCTGCAGATCACGGCGCTCGCGTTCGCACTGGCCAGGCGCTGGCCAAAGGTGTTGAGCAATGCCGTGGATCCCGGCTGGGTGCCTACCAGGATGGGTGGCCCCGGCGCCCCCGACGATCTGGAAAAGGGACATCTCACGCAGACCTGGCTTGCGGTCAGCGACGACCCGGCCGCGAAGGTGAGCGGGGCCTACTGGCATCACCGCGCGCAGCGGAAACCCGCGGCAGGCGCGCTCGACCAGCGCTTCCAGGAACAGCTCATCGCGAAACTGGCCGAGCTGACCGGCGTCCCTCTTCCCTGAACACCGGCCCGACCCTAACTACCAGGCGTACATGCTCGCCCACGGGAACTGGCCGGCGGTCACCGAGAAATAGTAGTAACCGTCGGACGCCCGCGTGAGCGGCAGCTGACCGCAGGTGCGGGCCACGCCGCCCACCGTGAGCGTCCGCCCGTCGAAGTTCGAGCAACCCCATCCGTTGATGTTCATGTTGGTCCGGTAACAGACCGCGCCGGTGGTGTTGAAATTGCCCGTGTTGTTCGTGAACGAGACCGGGTTGGCGCAGGTGCCGCCGGTTCCGCCGCTGGTATTGAAAGTGGCCGTCACGGAGCGAGCCTGGTTCATCGTCAACACGCAGCTGCCGACGCCGGTGCAGGAACCGCTCCACCCTGCGAAGACCGAGCCGCTGGCGGGTGAGGCAGTCAGCGTGACTACGGCGTTGCCGCCGAAGCCGGCCACACAGGCGGCGCCGCAGTTGATGCCCGAGGGCGACGACGTCACGGTCCCGCTGCCGGTGCCGGCTTTCACGACGCTGAGCGAAATGAGCGATGCGGCGTTGAACGTGGCCGTCACCGACCGCGCCTGCGTCATGGAGACCGTGCATGTCCCCGTGCCCGTGCACGCGCCGCTCCAGCCGCCGAACGTCGAGTTGCTCGCCGGGAGGGCCGTCAGCGTGACGGAGGTGTTGTTCGCGTAACTGGCTGAGCACGTACTGCCGCAGCTGATGCCCGCCGGGTTGGAGGTCACCGCGCCGGTGCCCGCGCCTGCGCGCGTGACACTCAGCGCAAACGTGTTGGCGGACGTGCCGAACGTGGCGGTGACTGCGCGCGCGCCGGCCATCGTCACCGTGCACGTGCCGGTGCCCGTGCATGCTCCGCTCCAGCCCGCGAATGTCGAGCCGGTGGCCGCGGCGGCGGTGAGTGTCACCGACGAACCGGTGATGAAGTTGCCGCTACACGTCGTGCCGCAATTGATGCCCGCGGGCGTTGAAGTGACCGTGCCGCTGCCGGCGCCCGCCTTCGCGACAGACAGCGTGGATGTCACGGGCGCGCCGGTGTTCAGCGCCTGCGCCACGACCGGGAAGAACTTGTTAGCCATCTTGATGAAACCGGAGGTCACCGGGTGAACCTGATCGAAGGTGTCAGTCACCACGTTGAAACCGGTCCACTGGTCGACGATGAAGATCGGCGACTGCGCGCTGTTGAGGCTGGCGGCCAATGGGACGATGGCGTTGTTGAACGCCACCACATCCGACATGCACGTCGTGCAGCCGGCCGCATTCATCGGGATGATCTGCGCCATGACGATCTTGACGTTCGGGTTGTTAGCCCGCATCTGGCCGATGAGTTTCGTGAGCGCGGTGATCTTGTTCGCCAGCGGGATGTGTCCACCCCACATGTCGTTCGTGCCCAGGTGAACGACGATGATGTCGGGGCGAGCTGCGGTCAGCCAGGGCGGCAATTGATTCTGATCGGCGATGCCGGTGATCGAGAAGCCACTGTGGCCTTCGTGGTCGGTGTCATGCGCGAGCCCGCAGCCGTCGCCGTTGTTCACGCCGCCGACGAAATCGATGTTCGAGTAGCCAGCCGTTTGCAGCTGGTTCCAGAGGTAGGCGCGCCAGCAGCCTGGCCCGGCGGTGATGGAGTCGCCCAGCGGCATGATTCGCACCGGTGTTTGTGCCGCCGCATGCGAGGTGACGCACAGGGCGGCCACAGTGAGCAGCAGTGAGCGCAGGGGAAACAGGTTGAAGCCGCGAGACATGAGACCTCCTTGTGTTCGAACCGGCGTGGTACCGGCCCGCATCCAGGCGGGCATCCTGCCAGCCGGAGCCACGCGATCATGATCCTGTTAATTTCAGATGGGAAGCACGATTTCATATGCGAGAGGAATCTCCCGCGGATCGCAGGAATTCCGCGGTGCGGGACGAACGCCACTTGTTAGGCGGGTGGTGTCCGCAAGCTCCCGCACGAGACAAACGAGACGACAAGCCATCTCTTCCCGCGACAAACGGGACATCGCTTTCCATGCACGAGAATTCCGCGGGCACATTTCGCGTTGTTACGTTGGCGCTCGGGATTCCCTGTGTTAGTAGTCACGACGCGCCGTTCGGCGCTGCAAATCATGGACGTGGGGGAAAATCATGGATCGAGCAATACTCGGAGCTGCCAGGAAACTGGCGGCGTTTACGGCGCTGTTTGCGCTCGCCGCGGCCACACCCGCCATGGCGGACGTGGCGCCGCTAGCGACCAGGGGAAACCAGATTCTTGCGGGCGGCCAGCCAGCCTCCTTCGCCGGCAATAGTTTGTTCTGGAGCAACACCGGCTGGGGCGGAGAAAAGTACTACAACGCCAACGTGGTTCGCTGGCTGAAGACCGATTGGAAATCGACGATCGTGCGCGCGGCGATGGGCGTGGAAGACATGGGAGGGTATCTCCAGGATCCGTCCGGAAACCTGGCGCGTGTCAGGGCCGTTGTGGATGCGGCTATCGCCAACGACATGTACGTGATCATCGACTGGCACTCGCATCACGCGGAGTCATATCGAAGCAATGCCATCTCGTTCTTCCAGGACATGGCGCGCACATACGGCACGCGCAACCACGTCATCTACGAGATCTACAACGAGCCGCTGCAGATTTCCTGGAGTGGCCAGATCAAGCCGTATGCGCAGGCGGTGATCAGTGCGATACGAGCCATCGACCCTGACAACCTCATCGTCGTCGGCACGCCCACCTGGTCACAGGATGTGGACGTGGCGGCGGCGGATCCGATTGCAGGAACCAACATCGCATACACGCTGCACTTCTATGCGGGAACTCACCAGCAGTTCCTGCGCGACAAAGCGCAGACCGCGCTGAATCGCGGCGTCGCACTGTTCGTCACCGAGTGGGGCACGGTCAATGCTAATGGCGATGGCGCCGTCAACACGGGCGAGACGAACACCTGGATGACATTCCTCAAGTCGCGCGGCATCAGTCACGCGAACTGGGCGACCAATGACAAGGCCGAAGGTGCTTCCGCGCTGCGCCCGGGGGCGAGCACCTCGGGTGGCTGGCCGGCGAGTCAGCTGACCGCTTCCGGAACACTGGTCAAACAGATCGTTTCGAACTGGGGTCCCACGACACCACCGCCTCCACCACCTCCGCCGCCTCCGAACGGCACTGTCATCTCAACCATCCAGGCGGAAGCTTTCAGCCAGATGAGCGGCATTCAAACGGAGACCACCACGGATTCTGGTGGTGGACTGAACGTCGGGTGGATAGACGTCAACGACTGGTTGTCGTACCAGAATTCTCCCGTGAACATTCCAGCGACGGGCTCCTATCGCGTGGAGTATCGCGTTGCCAGTCTCAACGGAGGCGGAGGCTTGAGATTCGAGGAGGGCGGAGGCAGCCCGGTCTACGGACAACTCGCGGTTCCTTCCACGGGCGGATGGCAAAACTGGACCACCATCTCGCACACGGTCAACCTGTCGGCCGGAACGCATCGATTCGGCATCGGCGCGATCTCCGGCGGCTGGAATCTCAACTGGTTTCGTGTCGTACGCCTGAACTGAAAGATAGTGAGCCGGAGAGTTGATCTCCGGCTCACGTTCTAGCCCTTCACACCTGTCCAGGCGATGAGCGGTGCAAGCCAGCCAGGACACCACGCAAGCAGCATTGCCAGAACGAACGCCGACACCGCCAGCGTCATGATCCATACCAGCGACGCCATCGAGGCGTGGTCGACGGTGAGACACAGCGCCAACGACGACGCCAGCGCGATCGATCCGCCGATGCGCAGCAGTCGCGCGGTGGAGTTCGTCAGCGGCTCTGTCGCGCGCAACTGGCGCCAGTGACGCTCCATCGCCAGCGCCAGCAGCGCGAGACCGACGAAAGACAGGAAAAACGCCAACAACAGCATCATGGCTTCATCGCCGCGAGACTCGCATGCGCGATGGCCGGGCACCGCAGGCGGTGCGCGATGAGGCCCGCCGCGACGCCCGTGGCCAGCAGGAAGATATCGATTCCCGCCACCGGCCAGTAGCGAGCCTGGAGAGTCGCTAACAAGTGATCGCCGGTGGTGAGCCAGTTGAGAATGGGCGCCGCCACGGCCAACACCGCGACGAGCAGCGTCTGTTCACGCCACGCCGGCGCCGTATCACCTTGCGGCGCGAACCGTCCGCGCCAGAACGCGTGTATTCCGGCAGCGAGCCAGGTCAGCCAGAACACATTTCTCTGCCATTCGTCCCGGTCCGCGAGATGTTCGGGCAGAAGGCGATTGGCCACGAGCATCGAGAGCGTCGCGACCAGGGTGCCGGTAATCGTGGCGATGGCCAGCGCATCGACGATGCGCGCACCCGCAACGCCATCGCGCGCGTGCTGTTGCTTGCGCTTCTCCACGAAAAAGATGAATCCCGTCGCGATGCACACGCATCCGGCGAGACCGCCGAACAGGTACAGGAACCGCAACATCCAATGACGGAAGTGCTGCAGGTGCAACCCGGTGAGGAATTCGTTGACGCTCGCGATGGCCGTTTCCGGAGGGTCTTCGCGAATCAAGGCGCCGGTGGATGCCTTGTAATGTATGCCCTGGCCGGTGAGCGCAATGCGGTCGGTGCCCGCGCGATAAATGCTCACGTACCCGTTCGCATCACCCACGTGATTGACGAAAAGAAATCCGACGTCGCCGCCCATGCCGCGCGTTGCCCAGCGACGCCGGGCGTCGCTCACCATGGCATCCACCGAAGCGAGCGGCGCCGCCACGCCGGCCGGCTCGTGAGGCAGCCCCGTGGCTGCGGCTTCTGCCTGTTCGTGCGCTTCGACGAGCGGATGCAGTTGCGTCTCCGACACCGGAAAGTAGATGCCTGCGAAGATGACGAGACCGGTGAACGCGAAAAAGAAATGGAAGGGCAGCGCGACCACGCCAGTGAGATTGTGCAGATCGAGAGTCACGCGCTGGCGCTGCCTGCGCGGCCGGAAGGTGAACAACTCGCGGAAGATCTTGCGATGGATGACGACGCCGCTCACGAGCGCGGCGAGCATCGAAAGCGCGGCAAAGCCAACGATCCAGTAACCCAGCTCCAGCCATTCCAGGTGCAGGCCGTAGTGCAGTGGATAGAAGAACTCGCTGCCGATCTTGAGGTCGCCCGCCGAAAGCCGGGCGCCGGTGCGGGGATCGATGGTTTGATGCCCGTGAACGTGGTCATCCGGATTGCGCGCATTGGGCAGATCGAAGCTGACGTACGTGTCGAGCACCGGATCGCGATGGGTCGTGTAGGCGCTCCAGTCCATCACCGGATATTTCTCAGGCAGAGGGCCGTCGACGAGCGATCGCGCAAGCTCGACGGCGTCCGGGTCGGGCTCGGTGATGCGCTCGAACACCGGACGCAACAGCTTGTCGAATGACGGCATGGGCTGCGGGGCGAAACGCGTGGCGGGCTGCGCCCAGCGATCGATCTCGCGATCGAACACCGACAACGAGCCAAAGAAGAACACCACGATGAGGACGAAGCCGACCACGAGGCCGAACCAGGTGTGCAGCCACGTCATCGATTGCCGGAATGTCTGGTGCACGATCGTCAGCCGCTCACGAGTAGTTGGGCGCCCACGGTCATCGCTGTTCCGCCGCCCAGCAACACGAGCCAGACGAGGACCAGCCGGCGCGCGGCGAATGACCAGATGAACACCACCAGGTAGACGAGAAAGGCCAGCAGCATCGCCAGCATCCACGCCTGGTCGTAGTCGAGCCCCAGGGATGCGAGACCCGCAATGCTCAACGCGACGAGGCCCCACACGAACAGGTAGCCGCCCAGTACGGCGGCGGCGATTCGCGAAAGCGTGACGACGAGGCGTCGGGGAGAAACTGTTGCCGCCGAACCAGTCACCGGGAAATTCTCAAGAAGGTCCGCAACATGGCGTACCTGCGGGCGCCAACCGCCAGGTCGAGCGAACCGACCCTTCCGAATCGGGATACCGGAGTGCTGGGGGCGTGGTCATGGCTGTCCTCTCTTAGGAGCGAAGAGCCTAGAGCGTTTGAGAATGATTCGCAAATACGAATCGTTGTTATTAACTGCTGGATTGGTTCCATTTCGCCGAGACAGGCGTCTGAAAACCCGAAAGCGATGCTGGTGTGGATGAGGACCCGGCAGCCGGCGGCGAAGCAGCGGCGCTCCGGCACCGATGGCAACGCTGTCATCCGGATTGCGTTATGTCAGACGCAACTCCCGCGATCCGCGACTAACAAGCCTTTCACGCGGCCCGACGCGCTGAGCCAGGAATCCGGAGCCCGGTAAGCGTTGTCAGAGGCGTCGCACGCGCGACTACGTGCTCGCATTGCGTGAGCGCCGATCCAGGCTAAGTAGTTAGCGCAGGACCCCCCGCGATGGCACTCGTCTGCTTGACTATGTTAGCGCTATCGTTGATTACTACCGACGCCGCTCAACTCGCAACCACAACGCGGTGTGGACCCGGGTGATGAATCAATAAAAGCGGCGAGTCTCATTACACGAAGGGGAATTTCAATGATTGAAAGTCTTAAGAACGCGACTGGCAGCGGCAGGAAGGTCGTTGCGGCGCTCATTTGTATCTTCGGTATGGCATCGGTGGCCAATGCCCAATGCCTGACTTCCAGCCAGACAGGCACTAACAACGGCTTCTATTTTTCATTCTGGAAAGACAATGGCGGGTCCGTGTCCTTCTGCAACCAGGCAGGCGGGCGCTACACGTCGAACTGGAGCAACGTCAACAACTGGGTGGGCGGCAAAGGCTGGAACCCGGGCAGCCGTCGCGTAGTGACCTACTCAGGCACCTTCAATTCGCCTGGCAACGGCTATCTGACTCTCTATGGGTGGACGCAGAATCCGCTCATCGAGTACTACATCGTCGAAAGCTGGGGCACCTATCGTCCGCCGGGTGGACAGGGGTTCATGGGCACCGTGACCAGCGATGGCGGCACCTACGACGTCTATCGTACGCAGCGAGTCAATCAGCCTTCCATTGAAGGGACCAGGACCTTCTATCAGTACTGGAGCGTACGGCAGCAAAGGCGCGTCGGCGGCACCATCACCACAGGCAATCACTTCGATGCCTGGGCGAGCTACGGAATGAATCTGGGCAACCATAACTACCAGATCATGGCCACCGAGGGTTATCAGAGCAGTGGCAGCTCCGACATCACCGTGGGAACCGGAAGCGGCAGTAGCAGCAGTTCGTCGTCGAGCAGCAGCAGTAGCAGCAGCGGCGGAGGCAGCAAGAGCTTCACCGTCCGTGCGCGTGGCACTGCTGGCGGCGAGTCCATCACGTTGCGCGTGAACAATCAGAACGTGCAGACCTGGACTCTCGGCACCGGCATGCAGAACTACACGGCGTCGACTTCGTTGAGCGGTGGCATCACCGTGGCCTACACCAACGACGCCAGCGGACGCGACGTGCAGGTGGACTACATCATCGTGAACGGCGCGACCCGTCAGTCCGAAGCCCAGAGCTACAACACCGGGCTGTATGCCAACGGCAGTTGCGGCGGTGGCGGCAACAGCGAATGGATGCATTGCAACGGCGCCATTGGATACGGCAACACGCCGTGATCGTGAATTGACAAGAACACAGTAGCGCGGACTCAAAAGGGTGGACTTTCGTCCACCCTTTTTTTATGCGCGTCGTCTCGTGGACATGGAGCCTGACATCAGGCTTTGAGCGGCCGCCATGCGCAATCGAGGATTTCAAGCGCCTGCGGCGCATGGGACGATGGGTGGGTAACCACCATCGAGATCGTCATGCACCGAACGCTTGCAAGAATCCTGTCGTGTCTGCTGCTCGCCACGCCAGTCGTGGGGGCCTCGCCCGAAACGCGATTCGACAATCCGCTGCTGCGCCAGCGCGCCGATCCGCACGCGATGCTGCACACGGACGGCCAGTACTACTTCATCGCCACCGCCGCGGATTGGGACCGCATCGAGTTGCGCCGTACGCGCGACCTGAACGCACTCTCGACCGCCGAAACGAAAGTCCTGTGGCGCAAGCACGGATCCGGACCGATGAGCGCCCACATCTGGGCGCCCGAGATCCATTTCATCGACGGCAAGTGGTACATCTACTTCACCGCGAGCCGCAGCGACGCCATCTGGGAAGTGCGGCCTTACGTTCTCGAAAACGCGTCGGCCGACCCCTTCAAAGGGGAATGGAAGGAGCTTGGCCGTCTCGAGACGGGCTGGGACAGCTTTTCGCTCGACGGAACCACGTTCAAACACAAGGGCAAGCGCTACTTCGTGTGGACGCAACGCGGCCGCACTCCCGAGGAGGGGCGCGGCACCAACATCTACATCGCGCAAATGGACACGCCGAAATCGATCACCGGAAAGGTGACGATGCTGACGCGCCCCGAATACGAATGGGAAAAGCGCAAGTACGACGTCAATGAAGGCCCGGCCGTGCTGATCCGCAATGGCAGGGTGTTCATGACCTTCTCGGCGAGCGCCATCGATGCTAACTACTGCATGGGCCTGCTCACCGCATCGGCCGATGCGGACCTGCTCGATGCCGCGTCGTGGAAGAAGTCGGCCGAGCCGGTGTTCAGGTCGAGCGATGCCAACGGGCAATACGGGCCGGGCCACAACAGCTTCACGACGACACGCGACGGCAAGACCGATCTGCTCGTGTACCACGCGCGCGAATATCGCGACATCGTCGGCTCGGAGCTCGCGGACCCGAACCGCAACACGCGTGCGCAGGTGCTGCGCTGGAAGAGCGACGGCACGCCAGACTTCGGCGAACCCGAGGCGGACCTGGGCAAGGTGGCGGCGAAGCCCTTGTACCGCGATCCGCTGTTCGATGGCGCTGCCGACCCGGTCATCGTGCACACCGGTTCGTATGGCCGCTGGTACATGCTCTACACCAATCGCCGCGCCAGCGCGCAAGGTACGAAAGGCGTGCAGTGGGTTCACGGCACGCGAATAGGGATCGCCGAATCGATGGATGCCGGCGTCACCTGGCGCTACATCGGCGAAGCGGACATCGAGTTGCCGTCGCAGTTCGGCGGGAGCAACGCGACGCACTGGGCTCCCGACGTGGTCCGCGATGAACTGGGCACGTTCCACATGTTCCTCACCGTGGTTCCCGGCATCTTCGAAGACTGGAAACATCCCCGACACATCGTGCACCTGACGAGCAAGGACCTTCGAACCTGGCGCGACGCGCGCGAGGTCCGCTTGCCGACTAACAACCCGATCGATGCATCGGTAGTTCGGCTGCCTGCCGGTGGCTGGCGCATGTTCTACAACAACGAGGCGGACAACAAGGCAATCTGGCATGCCGACAGCCCGGACCTGGAGAACTGGACCGATCGCGGCAAGCTCATTACCGACCAGGCCGGCGAGGGGCCGAAAGCTTTCCAGTGGCGCGGGAAGTGGTGGCTGATCACCGACGTGTGGCGCGGCCTTGCGGTCTATCGATCGGATGACGGCCTCGACTGGAAACGCCAGCCTGACAATCTGCTGGAGGCTCCTGGCACCGGCGCGGACGATCAGGTCAAAGGCGCGCACGCGGATGTCGTCGTGAGTGGTGACCGGGCCTGGTTGTTCTATTTCACGCACCCGGGCCGCAAAGACACGAATGCCGACACTTATGAAACGCGGCGCAGCTCGATACAGGTCGTCGAGCTTTCGCCCGCCGGCGAATGGCTGAAGGCCGATCGCGAAGCCCCGACTCGGGTGTCATTGCGTTCCAAGTAGGCAATCCGAAGCACGGATTGATCGCGTGACGGCGAGCGCGGAACCGGGAATACTTGCGCCAGTTTTCTCGAGGGGTCCTGCATGTCCACGCGTTCATGGCTTTGTTTGTTCACGGCATCCTGCGTCCTGTCCGCGTCTCCCGCGTTGACGCAAAACGCGGCCCGGCCGGGCAGGAACGATGTCGAAGCGCAGATGAAGCGCGCCACGCAGTTCATGGTCGAGAAGGTCGCGTATCGCGGCGGTTACCTCTGGAACTATCTACCCGACTTCTCGCGCCGCTGGGGCGAGATGGAAGCGCGCGAGACCATGATCTGGCTGCAGCCGCCGGGCACTTCGAGCATGGGCCACGTGTTCCTCGACGCGTATCACGCCACGCGCGACGAGTACTACTACCGCGCGGCGGAGCAGGTCGCGTCGGCCCTGATCTGGGGGCAGCATGCGAGCGGAGGCTGGAACTACTTCATCGATTTCGCCGGCGACCGCAGCCTGCGTGAATGGTATGGCACCGTGGGCAAAAACGCCTGGCGCCTCGAGGAATTCCAGCATTACTACGGCAACGCCACTTTCGACGACCAGTCGACCACGGACGCCGCCATCTTCCTGCTGCGCCTGTACATGGAAAAGCTGGACTCGCGTTACAAGGCGCCCGTGGACAAGGCCATTGGCTTCGTGTTGAACAGCCAGTACCCGATCGGCGGCTGGCCGCAGCGCTTTCCGCTGAGCCAGGAGTTCTCGAAAAAGGGGCTCGCGGACTACTCTTCTTATCTGACGTTCAACGATGACGTCGTTTGGGAAAACATCACGTTCCTCACGTTGTGTTACCAGGCGCTCGGCGAGCAGCGGCTGCTCGATCCCATCACGCGCGCCATGAACTTCTTCCTGCTGTCGCAGCAGGGCCAGCCGAACCCGGGCTGGGCGCTGCAGTACACGCTCGATCTCAAGCCCGCGGCCGCGCGTACCTATGAACCGCTGGCGCTGGCCACGCACACCACGGCCAGCAACATCGACCACCTGCTCACGTTCTACGAATACACCGGCGACACGCGCTACCTGGCGCGCGTACCCGAGGCGCTCGACTGGCTCGACAAGGTGAAGCTCGCCAAGCCCGATTCCGGTGGCCGCACGCATCCCACCTACATCGAGCTCGGCACCAATCGCGCTGTCTACGTGCATCGCCGCGGCTCGAATGTGGTCAATGGCGAGTACTACCATGACTACGATCCTGCGCGGCCCATCGGGCATTACGGGCAGACGCGCCGGATCAACACCGATGCGATGCGCAAACGATATGAAGGGCTGCTCAAAGCGGACGTCAGGACGCTGACCAGCAACTCGCCGCTGAGGCCGGGCTCCGGCGCGCTCGCGCTGCCGAAATACTTCGTCGAGCGATATGCCTCGCGTGTCGAGAAAGATCTCGACGGCCAGCTGCGCCAATCGATGAGCTCGCTGAACTCCACTGGTTACTGGCCCGCGGCGCTGCCGCAGAACAGCCACCCGTACGCGGGAGACGGCAAGAAGACCGTGGCAAGCGGCGACTTCGGCACCACGCACGTGGGCGACGAAACCGATACCTCGCCGTTCAACGACGGCAAGACGCCGTCGATCTCCACCGCCGAGTATCTGCGCAACATGAACATACTGCTTCAATGGCTGGAGCAGGGCGCGCCGCAGTAGCAACCAGGAACTTTCGCCCGGCACCGCCAGTCAGCAATTGCTGAAGAACGAGGAGGACTCATGACCACCCGCCGCCAGTTCCTGGGCAACACTTTGCTCGCTTCCGCCGCCCTCACGCAGTTCGCGCAGGCTGCGTCGAACAAACCCGGAATGCTCTTGCGCGCCATTCCTTCTTCCGGCGAAAAAGTCCCCGCCATCGGCATGGGCACCTCGGGCAGCTTTCAGATACCGGCGGGCAGCGCCGAGTACGAGGCGCTCAAAGAGGTCATGAAGCGGTTCTTCGAAGGCGGGGCGACACTCATCGACACCGCTCCCACTTACGGCAACGCGGAGGACAACCTGGGTCCGCTGCTGGCCGAAGGCGGATACCGCAAGAAGGCGTTCATCGCGACGAAGCTGTCCGGCGTCACCGGGCGCGAGGCAGGGCTCGAGCAATTCAACAACACCCTGCGGCGGCTCCGGACCGACAAGGTCGAACTATTGCAGGTCCACAATCTGCGCGACTGGAAAACGCAGCTCGAAGTGGCGCGCGAGCTCAAGAAGCAGGGCAAGGTGAAATACGTCGGCGTCACTCACTACGTCGATTCCGCACACGATGAAATCGCCGACATCGTGCAGGCATCGAAGCCGGATTTCCTGCAGATCAACCACTCGGTCACGAACCGCGGAATCGAAAAGCGCGTGTTGCCGGTGGCGAAAGAGTTAGGCGTTGCGGTGCTCACCAACCGCAACTTCAACGATGGCGCGCTGTTCGGGCAGGTCGCGGGCAAGGCATTGCCAGCATGGGCGGCCGACGCAGGCGTCACGTCGTGGGCGCAGATGTTCCTGAAATATTCGCTGAGCCATGACGCCGTGACCGCGGTCATTCCTGCCACGGGCAAGCCCGATCGCCAGGCCGACAATCTCAAGGCCGGGCATGGGCCACTGCTGACGCCGGCACAGCAGAAAGAGTTGATCGCGTTGTTCGCCTGACGCGCGCCTCGCGTCGCCGCGGGAACCGGCGGTGACGTTGTACTCGATCACCGCGCAGTAGTTCGAAGCAGCGGACGGCGTCTCGCGACGCCGTCCGCAGCCTTCCCGCGAGTGGCTCAGTTCACTCGCTGGAACCTGTTCGCGAACACATGATTCGCGACCTGGCGTCCCTGGGTGATGCCACCGGTCTTGTCGAACGCCCAGTGAATGCCGAGGTAGATGCGGCTCTGGCCGTTCTCCTCTTCCGCCTGCGAAAGCGAATTGAAACTGCGCGGCAGCAGCGGCCGTACCTGGCCGTTGTTGTCCACGGTTTGCCCGTTGAGCTCATCCGATGTGAACGTGAATGCGATGTTGTCCCTGCCATAGAAGTTGCGCAGGGTCTGGAACAGCGCAGCGCCGAACGTCGCGTGTCCCGACGGATACGCCGGGAACGGCGGCGTGAAGTCGGGTCTGCCGGGCAGGTTGGAAGCCGGAGCGCCGAGCGGGAAGAATGCCGTGTCGCCGATCGTCGCGGGATTTCCGTCGCCCGCGCCCGTGGGCCCGGTGCCCGGATCCGCTTCGCGAATGCCGCCGATGGGACGCCAGAAGTCGTAGAAGAACTTCGACTCCCAGGAGGCGATACCGGCATCTGCCATGGCCACATTGACGAGCGCGTACAACCGTGCGAGATCGATGACGCTCGTGGTGTTCTTGCTGATCTCGGTGGCGATCTGGTTGTACAGGCGTGGCGGTGCGCACAGGGTCGGCACGCCGTCATAAGCCCAGTAGATCCCGATGTTCGTCTGGTCCTGGCTGCGCTGCGTCGGCGTGTTGATGCCGTCACCGCCGAGCCGCTTCACTTCGTTGAACGCCGTGGTGTAGGCGGCGCTGTTCAACGCGGGTGGTGGCGGTAAGCGGAACTGCGAGGCCGAGGTCATCGCGAACGGTCGCACGTTGTCCCAATGCGCGCCGAGCGCCAGCGGTATCTGGCTGATCGGGTCCTGGCGCCAGCGGCCCGGGAGGTTGCTCGTGATCCAATCGATGCCGACGCGCGGCTCCGGTATCTGCGAACCGTCGTTGGTGCGCATGCCGAGAATACGCGTCGCGGCGCGGTTGCCGATGGCGATGCCGAGATTCTTCTGCTGTTCCTGGGACGGCGGGATACGGGCGATCTCCGCGTTGTAGAGGATGTTGAATTGCCCCGCCTGCTCACGGAACAGCTGCGCCAGGGTATCGCGCGCGGCGGTGGCGATGGCGGCGTCGACCGACGCCGGCCGCGTTTCACGTGCCAGGCCGGTATAGCTGCGGAAGGTGTTGCCGGTGATCGCGTTCACCGCATCGAACATCGCAATGTGCACGATGGCCATTGCGCGCGCCGAGCGGCCGGGGCCCAGTTGCTCGGCGCCCTGGCGGCCGCCGGGCACTCCGGGAATGTGATCGACACCGGATGCGTCGATGGCGACCTGGTTCCAGTAGCGCAGCGTGTCGATGGTCGCGTTCGAGCGTCGCGGGGGATTGACCACCTGGGCCACGGCGGCGGATGTGAACGCCACGGCCAGCAGGGCCGCGCAGATACTCTTGGTCCAGGGTCTCGATGCAAAAATCATGGTGACACTCCTTGTCGATCCAGTAGTTAGTTATCGCTGCTGCAGGGTGTAGGCGTCCGTTCCTCCTGGTGTGGGGGGAGAATTGTGCCGCAATCTCGGACGGAAACCGTGCAGATGAATGAACCTTAAGGTCCAGCGCGCGATGTCGCCGGCAGGCGACGCCCCGCCGCCCGCGCATGGTCGCGCGGGGAGCGGCGTCGGACGATTCCCACGTGGATAATAGTTAGGCCAGATCGGCGCAATCGCTAATGCTTGCGCTGTCCTGGCTCGAATAACTCGATGGGGTTGCCGTCCGGATCCTCGAGCTGAATTTGTTTGCCGCCAGGACCCGTTTCCATCTCGTTGCGAAACTGGAGCCCCGCCTGCTTCAATTCCTCGATGCAGGACGCCAGGTCCTTGACCCGCAGCACCACGCGATTCCATCCGCCGGGCTGCTGGCGCTGACCCGAGGGCATCGGCCTGGAGCCGGAAGCTCCATGACCACTCAGCAGGATCTTGAGAGCGCCGAGTGATACGGCGGCAAAATCCGGCAGCTGCGCATGCTCGAGCTTGAAGCCCAGTTTCCGGGTGTAGAAATCGATCCCGCGGGCCACGTCATCCGTCTGGTAACGAACGCCGTGAAAGTCGAGATCGAAGCCATGACTCACGGGGGGCGCCGATTCGGTTCGGGTGCCGCGTTGCGGCTGTTCCTTTTCTCTTGCCATGTGTAGATCCTCCGTTTTGCGCCTGATAACACGCGCGACGGCGCGGCGCTGTCGGACGGATTCCGCGTGTCCGCGCGCCTACACACTGCGTGGTCTTTGCCCTGCATTACGCGCTGCGGGATGAGGGGGATATTCCGCCAGTGTCGCTTCTCCCCGCATTGCTGACGTTCGCGGCGCTGGCCAATGCGGCAGTGCCGCGTGTCGCGACGGCCGCGAGCGCGTTGGCGTTTCGCATCGACGAAGGCCAGAACATCAACAGCTTTGTGCGCGATGGGCCGGTCGCAGCGCACCTGCTGCTGCGCTCGGGAAACGAGCCGCGAATTCTCGTCGCATTTCCCGCGGGCAATGGCGGCGTGGGCCTGTGGTTCGGAAGGACAGACGCGCCCGTCGAGTGGACACTGGTCGCGCCTCCCAGGCCAGTGACCGCGTTCGACGACAAACGCCGCCTGCTGCAGGGCATCGAGTTCGAAATCGGGACGACGGCGACCGAGTTGCGCCCTCACACCGCGGTTCTCTCATCGGTGCGCGTGCTGCGCGACTACGAACTGCAACGCAAGGCCCCGGCCGAGGTGCTGGTGGAGGCGCGCATCGCCGGCGGTCGCGTTTCGTGGGCGCGGGAGCGCCTCGACGGCGCCGCCGGTTTCCAGCTCACGATCGAGCCTCGCGAAGGCACGCGGCTTTCGGCCGAGCGCTTCTTTGCCGCGTCGCAGGCGCCGCTGCGCCTGCGCGTTCAGGCGCTCACGGGCGAAGTTCCGCTCGAGCCTCTCGACGCGCTGCTCACGCCGCGTGCCGGCGACGACCCGCGTGCGCGCAATGCGCTCGCGTTCCTGAGCTACCGCGACAAGTTTCTCGCCGGCTCGTGGCGATTCAACACCTACTTCGGCCGCGACACATTGATCTCGGCGCTGCTGCTCGCGCCCGTGCTCGAGCCGGCGGCGATGGAGAGCGCCATCACATCGGTGCTCGATCGTCTCGCCACCAACGGCGAGGTGGCCCACGAAGAGGACATCGGCGAATTCGCCGTGTTACGCAATCAACGCGACGGGCGCGGGAAGGTGGCGACGCCTGTTTACGACTACGGCATGGTCGACGACGATTTCCTGCTGGCGCCGCTCGCGGCGCGATGGTTGCTGCCCGACGCCGGGCGCGTTCGCGCGGTCGAGTTCCTGAACGAGAGTGACGCGCGCGGCGAACGCCGCGGCATCGCGCTCGTGCGCAATCTCGTGTGGGTGGTCGAGCGTGCGGCTCCTTTCGCGGTGGATCCGCGTGCAACGAATCTTGTTGCCATCAAGTCCGGACGCACGACCGGACAATGGCGCGACAGCGAGCAGGGGCTCGGGCGAGGGCGCTACGCCTACGATGTGAACGCCGCGCTGGTGCCCGCCGCGCTCGAGGCGGCCGCACGACTCACCGAAAGCGGAATCCTCGATGGATTCATCGACGCGGCTCAACGGCGCACGTTGGCCCAGGCGCGCGTGCGCGCAAGTACATGGGCGATGCGCGCACCCGCATATTTCGCGATGGACGTTCCCACCCGACGCGCGCGCGCCGCCATCGCCGATTACGCCGTGGAAGTGGGCGTCGACGTCGCGCGCAATCGGCGCGACCTGGTGACGAGTCCGCTTGCGTTTCACGCGTTGTCGCTCGATGAGCAGGGCAGGCCGATCCCGATCCTGCATTCGGACGAGGGCTTCAGACTGTTCCTGACGGAGCCTGCCGCCGATGAGCTCGAACGCTGCCTCGGCGCGATCATGCGTCCGTTTCCGGCGGGTCTCGTGACCGACGTGGGCCTTCTCGTGGCGAACCCCGCACTCGCCAACGCCGCCCTGCGACGCGAGTTCACGCGATTTGCGTATCACGGTACCGTCGTCTGGTCCTGGCAGCAGGCTTTGTTAGCTGCCGGAATCGAGCGCCAGCTGCAGCGCGTCGACTTGCCCGACCGTACGCGCGCGCAACTCGAAGGCGCACGCGCGACATTGTGGACGGCTATCCATCGTTCCAGGGCCTTGCGCACCTCGGAACTGTGGTCCTGGTCGTATGCAAAAGGACGCTACCGCATCGAACCGTTTGGCCGGCCCGGCGCCGACGCGGACGAATCGAACGCCGCGCAGCTCTGGAGCACCGTGTTCCTGGGACTGCGGTCGGGCGCTACCAGAGATACTTCGCCTGAAAACTGATCTCGCGGCCTTCGAGCGGCCGCGCCAGCAACACGCCGCCGGTATCCGCGGCCACGCCGAAGATGCGTGAATTGCTTTCGGTCAGGCCGAGCTCGTCGGTCACGTTCGTGCCGCGCAGCGAAAACTGCCAGTTCTCCGTGACCGTGGCCGTGATGCCGAATTCCCAGGTGTCATAAGTTCCCAGTTGCTGCAGCCCGGACTGATCCTGGGTGTGATCGCCGACGTGTGTGTACGTGACGTAAGCGTTGATCTCGTTCTCGCCAACCGGCATGCGATAGCTGGGCGTCAGCATGAAACGCAACTTGGGCTGGCGCTGCAGTTGCTCACCCTCGATCGGCGCGCAACCGTCGCCGGTCACGACGTTGGTGAACGGAAAGCAGGCGTCGAAATCCGTGTACTCGCCGTCCAGGTAGTTGGCGACCACCTCGAACCTGAAGTGCTCACCCGGCGTGAGCGCACCGATGAAATTGATTCCCTGCGACTCGGACCCGTAGAACAACCGCGCGCCGGTCGGGACGCCGCTCGCATTCGTCTGCTGGTACGCCAGGCCGGTGAAGTCGCGGAAGTAGGCGCTGATGTCGGCATAGATCAGGTCGTTCTCGAACTTGAACCCGCCCTCGTAGTTGCGGACGATCTGCGTCGGGTCGGTGTTGCCCGTGGTGCTGCCGCGGATGCCATTGTCGAAGTCCAGGAAGTGGCCGCCGCGGTTCACGCGGACGTAGGCGGACATGAAATCGGTGAAACTGTAGTTAGCGCCCAGTGTCCACGAGGTGAAATCCTCGTCGTAATCCGTGATGGCAAACGTTCCGTTGCACACCGGCACCGCGTTGTTGTACAGCGTCAGCGGATTGCCATCGAGATTGACGTTCGACAGGTTGCAGACGCGGTTGGTGGCCTCCTGTTCCTCGTAGCGCACCGAGGCGTCGAGCAGCCACTTGTCGATGCGCCAGGAATCGGAAAGATAGATCGCGCTGTTGAACGCATGGCCGCGCTGCGTGATGTTGAAGCCGCCGCCATCGACGAAGCCCTGTTCGTCGGTGCGCTGAAATGTCTGACCGCCGTCGACGTAGCTCACGGCGATCGGCCGTGCATTCGGCTCGTTGGTCATGAGCATGTGATTGCCGAGCGCCCATTCATCGTCCATTTCGTAGTAAGCCAGGTACAGGCCCAGCGTCAGCGTGTTCCCGTCGAACAACTCCTTGCTCACGCGGAAATCGTTGTTGATGTTCTGGAGCTCCTTGTGTATGAACCACCAGCCCTGCGAGATGACGTCCTGGTCGGCCGGCACCGCGCCGCCGCCCACGAAAGTGGCCGTTGCCGAATTCAGTGGCAGCATGAACCCGTTGAGATTGGTCGGGACTGTGTACAACTGGTCGAACAGCGGTGTGGGATTGCTGCCGGAGAACAGCGCGTTGGTATCGACGTCGCCGCCATTGGCGAGCAGCTTGTTGCTGATCGACCAGCCGTTGGCCAGCTCATGTGTGAGATCCGCACCGACGAACAACATTTTCGCACCGCGGCCGTCAGCCAGATCCGCGGTGGTGCCGCCGTTCGGATAACCGTCGAGCCGCACGCGCCGGAGGGCCTCGCTGTTGTACGTCCCCGTGAGCGGATCGAAGCCTGGATAGTCGCTGAAACTGTCGCTGCCGCGCTGTATCACCGGGATCGGCGTGATGAACTGGTTCTTCTCGTCCAGATAACGCGCATAAAACGTGACCTGGCCATTTTCGGATTCATGCTTGAGCGTCGCCGTGAGCTGTCCGCCTTCGTCCGCCGTGAACTCCGAGTCGCGAACGCCGTCGGATTGCCGCCAGAAACCGCCAACGCTGCCGTACCAGTCCGCGCCGAGCGGGAAGCCGGCGAATCCGTCGAGCCGCCAGAGATTCTCGTCGCCGTAGGTGACGCCCAAACTACCAGTCGGTGTATTCGTGCCGGTCTTCAGCAGGAAATTCGCCGTGGCGCCCATCTGGCCGCCGGCGAATACCACCGATGGCCCGCCCTGCAGGATCTCCACCGATTTCACGGTGTCGTCGAGCCGCACGATGGTCGTGGTCTCGAAGAACGACAGCGTCGGCATGCCATAGAGCGGCGAGCCCATGAGCAGCGCAGTGAAATACGGCGCATCACCGCCGCCCGGAAAGCCGGCGATCTCGATGTTGGCGCCCGTCTGGCCGCCGGTGGATTCAGGCCACATGCCCGGTGAAATCTTCAGGAGATCCGCGGTGCTCTTGGGATTCGCACGACGGATTTCTTCTTCCGTGGCGGTGACGATGTTGTAGCTGGCTTCCAGCTTCTTCACGCCACTCGCGATCGCCGTGCCAGTGACGACGATGGTATCGAGCGAGCTCTCGCTAGAATCTTCTTCGGGTGAAGCGCCTTGTTGGGCGCGAACCGTCAACGGGACCATGGCCGCTGCGAGTGCCGCCAGTGCAAAGGCGCTGCGGGTGGATGTCGTGATCATGATTCCCCCTTTCTCCACCATGCGGTGGCAGCGAATTTCAGTTTCCTCTCTCAGCGAGAAAATTCCTCCGACACCGCAAAATCCACGCGTGTAAACAACTCGCCATGTCGAGTCAGCAAGGGCCTACAGGCTTACATCATCAAACACTCTGGTCTTGCGGCAAATATTCATGACGATAGCCGTCCTGCCTGTTATGCACCCTCTCACTACACGTTTGCGCGTCTCAGCGTTTCTCGCAGTGGCCTCACTACAGGTTGCACTGCTCACCGGCGTGGCGAATGCCCGCGACGCCGAACCGCGTCCGCCGTCGGAGTTGTACGGCGAGTTGTTCCACCGGGTGCAGACCGAAAGAATCTTCAGCGACAGCAAGACTTTCGCCGATGCGCTGGCCAGGTCCTCGCCTTCCAGGATCAACCGCAGGTATGCAGCGGAGAAGGATCTCGAAGGATTTTCCCTTAGGAATTTCGTGGGCGAGAACTTCGTCATCCCGGAATCGGCGACGAGCGAATTCCAGACAGCGCCGCGCGAGGAGATCCGCGCGCACATCGACAGGTTGTGGGCCTTGCTCGTGCGCGCGCCAAAAGGCCTGCCCGATGGAGGCTCGCTGCTTCGGCTGTCTACTCGCTACGTGGTGCCGGGCGGGCGATTCCGCGAGCTCTACTACTGGGATTCCTATTTCACGATGTTAGGCCTGCAGACCAGCGGCCGCGACAACCTCGTCGCCGACATGGTCGAAAACTTCGCGGGCCTCATCGACAAGTACGGCCACATTCCCAATGGCGGCCGCAGCTATTACCTGAGCCGCTCGCAGCCGCCGTTCTTCGCCGCCATGGTCGAGCTGCAGGCGAGCCGCGACGGCGCGCGGGTGCTGGTCAAACGACTGCCGCAACTCGAGAGTGAATACGAGTTCTGGATGGAAGGCGCATTTGGCCTGGCTCCCGGCAGCGCGCACCGTCGCGTGGTGCGGCTCGCCGATGGAACCCTGCTGAACCGGTATTGGGACGACCTCGCGATTCCGCGCGACGAGTCCTATCTCGAAGACATCGAGACCGCGCGCAACAGCGGACGCCCGGCGGCGGAGGTTTATCGCGAGCTGCGTGCGGCCGCGGAAAGCGGCTGGGACTTCAGCTCTCGCTGGCTTGCCGACGGAAAAACGCTGAGCTCGATCCGGACCACGAACTTCCTGCCCGTCGATCTCAACAGTCTCTTGTACGGACTGGAGCTCACCATCGCGCGCGCCTGCGCAGCCGCGCGGCGCCCGCAATGCGAAACCAAGATGCGGGCATACGCGAAAGCGCGCCAGGCGGCGATGGTGCAATGGATGTGGAGCGACGACATCAACGCCTTCGTCGACTACGACTGGAAGAACCGGCGGCAATCGACGCGGCTTACGGCCGCAACGGCATATCCATTGTTTGCCGGACTCGCTTCGAGCGAGCAGGCGCAGCGCGTCGCACGCACGATCCGCGCGTCGCTGCTTTCGCCCCACGGGCTCGCGACGACGACCGAAGACACCGGGCAGCAGTGGGACGCGCCGAATGGCTGGGCGCCGCTGCAGTGGATAGCCATCGAGGGCCTGCGAAAAAACGATGAGCAGGAACTGGCGGCGAAAATCGCCGAAGGGTGGATCCGGGAGAACGCGCGCGTGTACTGCAAGACCGGCAAGCTCGTGGAGAAGTACAACGTCCGGGATGCGGGTGAAGGGGCGGGCGGCGAATATCCGGTGCAGGACGGCTTCGGCTGGACCAACGGAGTGTTGCTGAAGCTGCTGTCCATCTATCCACAGCTTGCGGCGAATCGTTTTGAATTCACGGGCGCTGCCTGCGCGCAGCCTGCGACCCGTCCCTAGGTCTAATCACGGACAGCAAGGGTCGCGTGCTCCCTGTATAACCCTCCGTGCGTGCGCCTTGACCGCGGACCGCAACGTCCTAACCGGCGTGGCGGGGTTCGGCGCACCGCAAAGGGAAAGTCACCATCAACGGAGTGAAGGGGAACGTATGCGCACGTTATTTTCCGTATTTTTCTTGCTATTGGCCGCTGCCGCGAACGCACAGTCGACGTGGCTGGAAGCCGAATGTGGATCGGTGGGATCGCTGTGGAATCGAACCACCGATGCCAGTGTTTCCAATTCCCAGTACGTGACGATCCAGGCGGGCCAGAACAGCACGGCCAGTGCCCCTGCGAACACGGCGGGGCACATCAGTCTTCCGTTCAGCACGACGCAGAGCGGAACCTATCGCGTCTTTGCCCGCATGTTAGGGCCGAACGCGAACGACGACTCGTTCTGGGTCAGCATGGACGGCGGCGCCTGGGTGATGTGGAACAACTGGTGGAACACCGCCTGGATCTGGGCGCAGTTCCCGAACACGTTCAACCTGAGCGCCGGCAGCCACACGCTGACGATCGCATTCCGCGAAGACGGAGCGCGGCTCGACAAGGTCAACATCACGACATCGACCGCGTTGCCAACGGGCCTGGGCTCGCCCGCAAGCAACTGCTCGGTGGGAACCACGCTCTCGGTCGCGCCGACCACGGTCAGTCTTGCCGCGGCCGCCAACAGCACCGGCACGTTCTCGATCACCTCCAACACCAGCTGGACCGTCACCGACGACCAGGCATGGCTGACGGTGAGCCCGGCGAGTGGCGCCAACAATGGTGCCATCACGGTCATGGCACAGCAGAACACCGGCAGTGCAGCGCGCACGGCCACGGTCACGGCGGCGGCGACCGGCGTTCCTTCGCAAACGGTCACGGTCACGCAAAGCGGCACTGGCGGCGGCACGACCTGCACGCTTCCACCCGTGCCCACCTTTGCGTCCCTGCCTAACATCTCGTTCCTTCCGGATCCGTTCACATTCATGAACGGCACCCGGATGACGACCAGGGCGGAGTGGACGTGCCGCCGCGCGGAGATTGCTGCGCAGGCACAGGAGTTCGAGTACGGCTACAAGCCCAACACGCCGTCATCGGCCACCACGGGATCGCGCAGCGGAAACACCGTAACGGTCAACGTGGCCGACAATGGCCGGACGCTGACCTTCAACGCGTCGATCACCTATCCGAGCACGGGCAGTGCGCCGTATCCGGCCATCATCGGCATCGGTGCATCGAACCTCAACAACTCCGCGCTCTCGAGCCAGGGTGTGGCGGTCATCAACTTCCCCAACGACCAGATCGCCCAGCAGAACGGCCAGGGATCTCGCGGCGTGGGCAGGTTCTATGACATGTATGGCAACGGTCATTCCGCCGGCGCGCTCATGGCATGGGCCTGGGGCGTGAGCCGGTTGATAGACGCGCTCGAGAAAACGCCGGCCGCGAATATCGACACGACGCGGCTCGGAGTTACGGGTTGTTCGAGAAACGGCAAGGGCGCGCTCGCGGCTGGTGCATTCGACGAACGCATCAAGCTCACGATCCCGCAGGAACCGGGATCCGGCGGTTCGGGAACCTGGCGCGTTTCCAACTCGATGCTCTCGCAGGGGCAGAACACCCAGACCCTGGGCCAGATCGTGGGTGAGAACGTCTGGTTCCGGTCTAACTTCAGCCAGTTCAGCAGCACGGTGCCCAAACTACCGTTCGATCATCATTCGATCGAAGGCCTGGTTGCTCCGCGCGCGCTGCTGGTCATCGAGAACAACATCCTGTGGCTGGGCCCGCAGAGCTCCTGGACCGGTGCGAACGCAGCGCGCCGCATCTGGGATGCGCTCGGCATCCCGGACCGGATGGGATACTCGCTGACCACCGAACATGGCCACTGCAGCTTCCCGTCGTCACAGCAGGCCGAGGTGAATGCCTACGTGCAGAAGTTCCTGGTCGGCGGCGGCACCGGGAATACCAACATCATGCGAAATGATCCGGGCGTGCCGTTCAACCAGGGCATGTGGATCAACTGGACGACGCCCGCTTTGCAGTGAACTTGCTGTAATCGGAAGCTTCCAACTGAAGGCGGAACGGCGCGGCCGTTCCGCCTTTTTTCAAAGGAGACTTCCATGCTCCGGTTGCTTGTGGCGTTTTTGATCCTGCCGCTGACGGCATCAGCCACGGATGCAGGCCGATTCTCGTTCCTCGAACAGGAAGTGCGCAATCTGCAACGGCAGGTGCAGGCGTTGTCGCGGCAGGTGGACGAACTGCGCACGCGTCCCGACCGGCTCGAGCCGGCCACTGGCAGGAGGGGCTCCGGGTCGGGTGCAACGTCCGCGAATTTGCCGCAATGGGCCGATGCCGCCGTGTGGAAGCGGCTCCGTGCCGGCATGAGCGAGCTGGAGGTGATCAGCGCGCTGGGGCGGCCAACGTCGATGCGTGATGAAGGCAGTGCGCGCGTATTGCTGTACGCGATGGAGATAGGCCCCGGTTTTCTGGGCGGAAGCGTCAGCGTGCGTGATCACGTGGTGGTCGAGGTCCGGACGCCCACGCTGCAGTAATTCGCGGGAAATACGCATGTCGCCGGGCGGCGAAGTTGTGCATCGCGGTCAGTCGGGCCTTACTTCTTGCAAGTTCTGTCGATGGCAAACTCGACTGAGATTTTCCCTTCGCGAATTCTTGATACCAACATAGAGGGTGGACTCTCGGCCTTCGGTCCACGTTCGTCGTCTGACATTAAATAGTTCAGTCGCGATTGATCGGCATCCGCAAGCAGCAACTTTGCTTCTTGCACAAGCTTCCGACGAGTATTCGATTCCTCAGCGCGATAACGCTCAATCAACTGAGCGAATCCCTCCTGGCCGCCTTCGCGCAATGTCTGTTGATCGTCGCAAATCAGATTTGTGATCGACCCGGAAATTTTTCGCAGCGTCGCCTCACCTCCGTCGACGTGCGCTACCAGGGCGCGCGCTCCCGACTGTGAAATGCCGTGCGCGTTCAGCTGTGTAAGCCGTGCCGCTTCGTTTTCCCCCGAAGTCATGATCTGTAGTTTGAACCACGCCAAATCTGCCTCTTGGTCAGAAAGCGATTGGCCATTTGCGCCGGTGAACGCAAACAGAAGAGCGCATGTGAGACCGAAGAGCTTCATAAGTTCTCCATCCTAACCGTGAGAGAAAGGTGGAACAGGAGACAGCTTTTCCTCGAACCACTTGCGGATCTCTTCGCGCATCTGCGCGTTCTCGAGATGCCCGCCGTCGTAGCGCAGCAGCTTCCAGTTCTCCGGGTGACCTGCCGAGGCGTAGACCTTCTTCAGCTCCGCATCCACCTTCTCGAGCCCTGCCAGCGGCGTGAGCTTGTCCTGGTTTCCGGCCAGCGACAGGTGCGCCCGCGGCGCGATCAGCGCGTTCATCTGCGCGGTGGTGAAGTGATTGAGCAGATCCGGCACGTAGTAGTAGATGCCGTGACCTTTGAGACCGTCCACTTCGACGAGCGTGTGCCAGTCCGTGAGGCAGCAGATGTCGACGACGACTTTCAGGCGAGCGTCGAGCGCGCCCACCCATTGCGCCGTGGAACTGCCCATCGACATTCCCACGGTACCCAGGCGCTTCGTGTCGACATCGGGCCGAGTGACCAGGTAGTCCACCGCCTTGAGCGAGTCGTAGACCATCATTCCCCACAACACCTGGCCGTGCCAGAGCATGTCCTTGAAGGTCTCGAGCTCTGTGCGCTTCGCGCGTTCGCCGAAGATCCAGGCGTCGAAGCACAGCGCGTTGTAACCCAGTGATGTCAGGAACTCCGCGTAAGGCGGATTCGCCAGGTATTCGCGGCCGTCGACAAATTCGGTCTTGCCGATCTTGTATCCGCCGCCATGCGAGTGATTGAACAGCACCGTGGGCAGGCGTCCCGACTTACCCTTGGGCCGCGCGAAGTACGCAGGCGCGGGCTCGATGCCGTTGAGATCGAGCACGAGTTTTTCGAGCGTGTACGTTCCACGGTCTTCCGTGGACAGGAGCTGCGCGCCGACCTTGCGATCGCGCGGCGGCAGCTTGCCTAACAACCCGTACAGATCCCTGGCGCGCGCAGATTCCGACGCCGTCGCGAGCGAACCCTTCATTTGCGGGGCGAGGACCATCGCGCCGGCGGACGCCGCCAGCAAAGTACGCCGTTTCATGTTGCTCCCGTCGTTTGGCCACGGGATCGTACTCTCAATCGTCAGGATCCTGCGGATAGACCACCGAGAACCCCCAGCTCCCGTTGCCGCCATTCGGCCGCAGCGTGACCGATGCGGACGGCGCCCCGTTCGGAAGGTCGCCGATAAGCGCGCCAAACGTGCTGTTCGAGCGATGCGCGGGAATGTTGTGGTCGCCCGGGAGCCCATGATCTCCATCATGCGTCACTCGGCCGCGTGAGCGCATCACCGAGGAATGATTCTGAGCAGGTGCGCGAAGCGCAACAGGAATATCTCAGAGAGACGAGGAGACGACCAGCCAACTACCCGCGTGCGCGGTGAAGTAACGAACAGGGCGGTGGCAGTAGAGTGTATTGATGACGATCAGCGATTGGGACAAGCAGTGCCGCCCGCCCCGACGCGTTTCGATTATCAATGTCAGCCAATCGTCAAAATTCACTGACGCCCAAAACCCAATCTCGAGCTGGCTATCGCGACAACGCAGCGCTGCGATACGTTGTTAGTTCAAAGAGTAGGGGTTGCTCGCAACGAGCCGCGATGTTCATCACAGAGCGCCTCTGTGAAAAAGTGTGTAGCCGCATTATTTCGATTGGATCCCCCGCTCGTCGCCGAATCACGACAACCTGCGCAACCCTGACTTTCTGAATCGCGCTGCCATGTGGTCGTCGAGACTCTGGCGGGCAAACTACCGGAGCTGAAATGATATTGAAGATGATAGCCGCAATTGTGACACTCGCTGCCATGCAAGGGTGCGCAACCATCACGCGTGGCACCACAGAGGTGCTTGTCGTTGAGACGCAGCCGCCCGGAGCTGACGTGCGGATCAATCCGACTGGCACAAACTGCAAGACGCCGTGCAGCATCGAACTAAAGCGCAAGCGCAACTACACGTTGCAGATTGACCGCGCGGGCTTCGAGCCAGCCACGGTCAATGTACTGTCTGAGATTGCAGGCGCAGGCGCCGCAGGTATGGCTGGCAACGTCATTCTCGGGGGACTGATCGGCGTTGCGGTCGATGCCGCGAGTGGCGCGACCAAGAAACTCACGCCGAACCCGGTAAAGCTGAACCTGGTGCCCCTGACCGTGCCTGTCGTCGAATCGACACCGACACCAACTGCGCAGCCCACAACGGCGATCTACGAAGACTATCCGGGTGGCTGAGAAAGACGACAATGAGGCATCTAACTATCGTCCTGAATGCGCTTGCGCTCATCGGAGGACTGGAGGTCTTCTCCATGCCTGTTGTCCAAAGCAGTAGATGGGAAGCGAAGGATGTGATGGTGCTTGTGGCAATGCTCCTGCCACCTCTGGTGTCTCTTATCTACGCGCTCCGTATCCAAGATACGAATACGAACAGTTTTGTGTCGCTGGACTTCCGGCGCCGCGCCGTCGAAGAGCGGGCGAAGATTCGCAAGCTGGAGTCTGAATGAAGAGTCTGGCAATCATCGCCGCTCTCGCAGTGGTGAGCACGGGCGCACAGGCGGCGGAAGGCGGCCAGTACGACGGCAATCACTTGCTACGAGCTTGCAGCGTCGTAGAACGTGCCGCCGACAGAAATTTGTCGCAGCGGGAGTGGGAGCAAGACAAGGACTTCTACGCATGCCTTGCCTACATGCACGCAGTCGAAGCCACGATGGTCTTCATGGATGAGCTATACGGGCGAGATTTTCCGGTCTGTTACCCCGATGGAGTTGGTGTAGTCACGATGAGGCAAATGGCGCGAGTCTTCGTGAAATACATGAAGGCGCACCCTGAGGATCTGCATAAGTCTGCCGTCGTTCTCTACACGGCTTCGCTCCAGGAAGCCTACCCCTGCAAGACCCTGAAGGCGAAAGCGCCAGCCCCGGATTTCTGACGCCAGACGCGGAATCAACCACGGCGAGATGAGTCCCAGGACGACAGCTCAATAGGCGCGAAGCGCGGAGCGGTAACAACGGCGGCCGAGTCCGACCTCTGAAAGTCGCGCAAGTAGAAGCGCAGTCCCATGAGCCGCGCTTATTTCGTGGGCTGTGCCGCCGCGCTTGGCTTCTGCTGCGGTTTGGATTTCGTCGCGTCGCACGCCCACGTCATCATGCTTTCCGCGATTGTGCCCGGCATTATTGGCGAAGGCTTTGCCGCTCCATCGTAAGTGGTTGCATCGCCGTCTAAATCATTCCTCGTATAGTGAATCGTGGTTAACGTCCAGATTGTTTGGTCCACGCAATCAAATTGGACTCGCGAGGCAGAACTCATTGTCTCTTTCACATCGCGTTCCTCATTCCGGAACCACACGGTGGCGACAGTGCCCTTTCTGGTTGCCATTCGGCGCGTCGCAAAATGAGCCACGCGGTAGTCCCTCGAGAAGGTGAAGAATTCCCACTGGCCTGGACCAGGAATCTCCAGGGTCGCCGTCCACTCCAGCGCACTGTGCAAAGGGGGCTTCGCCTCTTCTATCGGGATCGTGCTGTCTTGCGGAGTTGCACTAAGTGAAAAAAGGCTGGCGACAATCACGCCAAGAAGACAATGCGCCCGCCGTTTTTTTGCCGCCACCATGATTCCCTCCCAACCATTCTCGATGCCCATACAGTGTAGCGCGGTAATTGCCACTGGATGGACTGGCGTTCGTGACCTTTGACACGATTTGCACATGCCATCGATCAACCTCGCCCCCGACGAATTGCAGGACGCGGCCCAGGCGGCGCGCATCGCCAGTGTGCAGGCTGAGAAAGATGCGGAAAAACAATCCAGCCCGAAGGTGCGCGGGATGTTCGAGAACGCAGCGCGTCGATTTCGGGATTTGGCAGATCGATTCGAGAGAGCGCGAATGAAATCCGGATCGGAGTGATAGTTAGGGAGGCAAGGAATGATTAGACGCACCGAACGGAGTTGATCTCACGCCGCTGTCGCCAACTAAATCGAGGTAGCTACATACAAACATACATGCATACACTAACTATTGATCAACGGCGCGACATCAAACCGGTCGTCATCTCAGGTCGTAAGCAAGCCCACCAGTAGGTCACCAAAAATCTGGCGATCTTGACGCCGCACGCTGCTCAGTGCAGATAATCGCCAGCTTGAAACCCCCTCTCACAATTCGCCAGATTTGTTCCCGCACTGGTGCGCGATTTCGTGACGGTTCGCGGGTCGTGCACCAGTCGTACGAAGACTTAGAATTGGGATTAGAAGGTCGGAGCGTGGAACAGGCGGATCGCCACTGCTCGTCGGCGCTACATTCGGAAATGAAATCGCGCGGCAAGGCATACTTTTGTCGCTATGCAGTGTTTCCGCGCAACGTTGGCCTATGGGGACACGGGGACATTTGGCGCTTTGCAGACTTCGCAATCGAGAAGGGCCGGCGCGTACGGCTCATCGAATGCCTCACTCCTTGGAATTCAGATCGGAACACAATCGAGGGCAAGTTGCAGCTCGACGACTACGCGCGTGTCGATTTCATTTGCACGCGCAGCGCAGTTCGCCATTTTCGGCGGTGGCGCTATGAAATCGTGGCTAGCCTCGGCAAATTTGAACGTCACGAAATCGTCTACATCCGACGGAAGTAACAGTCGCCCTTCCACCACGCACGTCGCGTGCACAGTTCTTGCGACAACTCACGTCCGTAGTTCAGTCACCGTAGAGGCGCTGCTCAAGGTCGGCTTTAGTTGGAACTCGCCCATCATCGAATATCTTGAGCGTAACTTCGCGGAGAGGTTGAACGTCGCAACCACATGCTCCGTGTCATGCGTCGGCTTTCCATGCACGGCGGCGGACCGCTTGTCGGCTACTAGCCTCTCTCCTGCACGAGGAAGTTCCCAGCCAGACGATTGATGAGGCTCTTGGCGCGGTCGGGGGCATTCCATAGGAACCATCTGAACTCCGTCGAAGTGTCAGCGCAAAGTCGATACTTCTCCAGGAATGTCTCCAGGTAAGCGCCGGGTGTGTCCTCGTTTATCAGCATCAGGAGAAATGCAGTTTCGGTATCAGAGATGAAACCACGCAAGACTGACGAGTAGTTAGATATTTCATCTGCGTCGAGTGCGCTCTCGTTCGTGTGCAGCACGTTTGCTGCCGCGCGTAGCAGCGCAGCAAAAGTGTGAATTTCAGGCCGATCCCTGATCGATAACTCTCGTACTTCGGCCAGGAAATCTCTGACCGATATGAGCGGCCTCTCACGAATGCGCGCTCCGACAACTGACGTGGCAGACGTTGCGCGAAGCCGTTCAATGGCCTTTGCGAAAAGTGGAATAAGGTTGAAGAACTGTGATTCAAAAAGCTGACGCTGCATCACTTTGCGTTGACCATCGGCAATGATTCGCGATGCCTTCAGTTCGTCATGCGTCGCTCTCAGTTCGCGGCGTTGGGTTCGCAGAGTCACGCTGAGCATATAGAGCGCAAACAGGGCGACAATCGGGTTCAGCAATCCGCCAAGGAAGTCGCCGAACTGGCCCCAGTCATCTTGAGCGTCGGAGGGTATGACGCCGAAGTTCAACAGGTATGCTGCGGTGGCCACGATCCCAGCCGTCAGAGCGATGATCAACGCGCCCCCGCGTTCGAGCCAGCCTGGGCGATCTTCGTTTTTCTTGTTTTCTTCAGCCATGCCGAGAAAGCATGGCTCGCGCCCGGCCGAATGTCGAACGGAACCTATTTAGATGCCCATTGCTGGCATAGCCGAGCGCTCAGTCGCGTCCACCTCGTACCGCGCTTGATGCGATCAAACCAGTCGTCAGGCTATGACCGTGCCGCACCCGCGCCCAGGGTCCCGAGCAGCTCATCCAATTGCGCGAATGTCTCATGCATCACATCCGCCGCGCCGGTGCCGGCAGCGTCGAGAGCTTCCTTCGAGGGATAAAGCTCGTGCACGACC
>DASTXR010000005.1:0-2126 GCA_035765415.1 Steroidobacteraceae bacterium
GTTCCTCGTCGTCACGCGACACTACGGCCTGGAACCGGACAGCGCCGCGATCCCCGAACGCGTCGCCGCCGCGCTGAAAAAACCCGTGCGACTGGGGGAAGCCACCTACTCGGCCACCACCAGCATCGGCATGTCGGTGTACCCGCGCGATGCGACCACCATGAGCGAGCTGCTGCGTTCGGCCGACATCGCGCTGTACGAAGCCAAGGCCCGCGGCCGCGACAACGTGCAGATGTTCGATGCCGCCATGAACAAGCGCGTGCACACGCGCCTCGCGCTCGAGCAGGACCTGCGCAGCGCGGTGAACCGCGACGCCATCGAGATCCAGTTGCAGCCCATCGTCGACATCCGCAGCGGCCGGCTGGTGTCGTTCGAAGCGCTGGCGCGATGGAACGATCCGCGCCATGGCTCGGTGCCGCCGCTCTCGTTCATCGAAGTGGCCGAAGCCTCCGACCTCATCGTCGAACTGGGCGAATGTGTATTCCGCAACGTCGCGCGCCAGATCGCCTCGTGGCAGCGCGCCGGTCTCAAGCCGGTTCCCGTGGCCGTGAACGTCTCCGCCAAGCAGCTCAAGCGTTCCAATCTTCCCGAGCGCCTCGTGGCCATCGCCCACGAATTCGACATTGCGCCCCACCAGATGGAAGTGGAGCTCACCGAAAGCGTCGCCATGCAGGATTCCGAGCAGCACGTGACCAAGCTGCACGCGCTGCGCGATCTCGGTGTGCGCGTGTCGGTGGATGACTTCGGCACGGGCTACTCGAGCCTTGCGTACCTGCGCAACCTGCCCATCGACTACCTCAAGATCGATCGCACGTTCGTGCGCGACATGAACGTGGATCGCAACGACGCGGCCATCGTGCGCGCCATCATCAGCATGGCGCAGAGCCTGCACCTCGGCACCGTCGCCGAAGGCATCGAGACGCGCGAACACGCATCACAGTTGCTGGCGCTCGGCTGCACCACCGGCCAGGGCTTCTTCTTTGCCAAGCCCATGCAGCCGCACGAAACCAATGAACTGCTGCGCACGATGCGCGGCGCGGCGCCGGTCACCACGGGCCCGAACCTGGAGATCGTCCGCGTCTCGTAAGTGGGAGGGGACAGATTTAAATCTGTCCCCTCACTTCTACGGCTTTCCCGGCACCCAGAAGTCTTTCCAGCCGAGCCCCGCGTCCTTGATGGACTGCAGGCGGCGTTTCAGCTGCGCCTCGTCGAAACTCGTGACTCCGCCTGAGCTGAAAGCCACGCGGTAGCCGCGTGCCTTGAGGCTCTTGAGCAGCTCGACATCCGGGCCGCGATCGCGATCGACCAGCACGGCCACGGAGCCCGCGATGTGGGGGATCTGCTGGATGGCCATCGGCAGCACGCCGTAGCGCCGCGCCTGGCGCCAGAATTCGTCGGCGCCCGCCGCGGGCGGCGAAAGCCCGAGATCGATGAGCGGAATGTTGTCGTTCGACGCCTGCGTGACGAGCTGGTCGAGCTCGCGGTCGGCCAGCGGCACGAGCCCCGCGGGCGGCGTGGCATCGTCGGGAAGGACGCGCACTTTCATGTTGCGGTACTTCACCACGCTCGAAGGATCGTGCGCCTGCAGCGCGAACGTGCCCGATCCCAGCAACCTGCCCTTCTTGTCGTCCGGACGGAATGCGTTCGCCGGCTCGGCGTATTCGCAGAACAGAAAGTCGTTGATGAAAACCTGGATGGTCTTGCCGACCACGCGGATGCGGTAGTTGAACCACTCGTTGTCCCTGGCCGGCGCCGCCCAGGTGTTGCGCACGGCATAAATGCTGCCGGTCATCTTGTGTTCGATGTAGCCGTTCATGGTCTCGGCCGGCGGATTGGAGTTGATGACCTGCAACTCGTAGCCGGCTTCCGGCCAACCCGGCCCCTGCCACTTCGTATGCACGTAGATACCGCTGTTGGCGCCGGGCGAAGTCATCACTTCGGCCTGGAACTCGAAGTTCCTGAAATCGTGTTTCGCAACTTTGCCCACGTAGAACAGGTGCGAACGATCGCCGCGGGAGACGAATGCACCGTCTTCGACGACCCAGGATTCGGGACGTTCGGCGGCTTTCCACCCCGCCAGCGACTTGCCGTCCTGCAAGGCCACCCAGTCCTGCGAAACCGCCGTG
>DASTXR010000006.1:0-148434 GCA_035765415.1 Steroidobacteraceae bacterium
CCCGTGAGGATCGCGATCGTGGTCGTGGTGGTCACGCTCATCGGGCGCGAAGAGCCGAGCATCGCGTAGACGATCAGCGGAATGAAGGCGGTGTACAGGCCCACCTGGACGGGCAACCCGGCGATGGTCGCGTACGCCAGAGCCTTCGGAATCACCACTGCCGCGGTCGTCACGCCTGCGACCACGTCGAGGCGCAGCCACTCACGGCGGTAGTTCGGCATCCATTGGAGAAGGGGCAATGACAACCCAGAGCTCGTCACCGCAGCGACTCCATGACAGACGGCTCGTGAATATCGAACCGCGCAAACCACCATGGAATGAGACCTTGGTCCCACGGGCCCTTTCAGGCCTCGAGCTACGTCAGAGTTGCGCGTCGATGCGCAGCACGCGCGCGAACCATGCCTGCATGCGCTGTGCAAACGACGTTTGCGGCTCCTTGCTCGTGACGCCCCGATCGTCGGCCCACCGCAGTTCCCCCGCCTCGCGCGTGACGCGCCACGCGTGGCTGCCGGCGGTCTGCGCCTCGAAAATCGCGCGGAACTGCGTGACCAGCGCGCGGCTTTCCACCAGCACGCCCTGCTCGCAATTGAGCCAGGTCGATCGCGGATCGAGGTTGTAGCTGCCGACAAACAAGGTGTGGTGATCGATCGACAGCGCCTTGGTATGCAGGCTCGCGCCCGATGAGCCGAACATGCTCGAGTCCTGTTTCTCTCCCGCGAGCGGCTTCAGTTCCCAGAGCTGCACGCCACCTTTGAGCAATTTCTTGCGGTAACGCGAGTAGCCGCCGTGCACCGCCGCGACGTCGTTGGCGGCCAGCGAGTTCGTCAGGATCCGGACCTGGCTGCCGCTGCGCGCGGTGTTCACCAGCCCGGTGCTGCCCTTGTCGCCCGGAACGAAGTACGGAGAGATGACGTCGAGCGCCGACTTCGCATCCCGCATCGCGGGCAGGATCACGGCGCTCACGGCCGCCCGATGCGCGTCGCGCTTCTCCATCGAGATCTTGAGCGGATCGTCGGCCACGAACCGGTAGTTGGCCGACCACTGCATGGGCGACTCCCCGGATGCGAAACGCTGGATGGCGGGGTCGTCGCGAAGCGCCTTCGCATAATGACTGTCCTTCGTCTCGCCCGCGTGCCTGGCGAGGTTTTTGCGCAGCCTTTCCAGCGAGCCCGCATCGGCCGCGCTGGTGTCGAGCAACTCCAGCGGATAGGCGAATGGCGAATTCCAGTAGCGGTCGAACGACGCCGACGCGTCACGCACCACCGGGCCGATCATGCCGAAATCGAGATCGACGAAATTCACTTCGTCGCTCGCGCCGAAATATTCGTCGCCCAGGTTGCGGCCGCCCACGATCGCAAACCGGTTGTCCGTGATCCAGGTCTTGTTGTGCATGCGCCGGTTGATGCGCTTGAAGTTGCGCGCGCCCTCGCTGACCAGGCTCAGCGTGCCCTTGCGCGACGCGAAGGGATTGAACACGCGCACTTCGATGTGCGGATGCGCGGACAGCGCGGCGAAATGCGCGCTCTTCGCGCGCGCGTCCATGTCGTCGAGCAGCAGGCGCACCCGTACACCGCGGTCGGCGGACTCGAGCAACTGTTGCGCGAGGAACTTGCCGGTGAGATCGGCGTGCCAGATGTAGGTCTGCACGTCGACGCTCCGCACCGCCATGCGCGCGCTCTGCATGCGCGCGACGAAAGCCTCGGTGCCTTCGATCAACAGCCTGAACGCGGACTGGCCGGCATGAGCGGATTCCGCCGCCTCGAATGCGCGATCGAGCGGCGTGGTATTGGCGGTGGGCGTTGCAAGTTCCATGGGTAGGTCGGCCCGCGGTTGCAGTTGCGCGCAAGCGCTCAAAGCGAGCGGCACGATCACGAGCAGCCGTGCCACCGATCGTGCCGCGAGAATACGCCTCAACTGAGGATCACGCTGCGTTGTCCGTCGAGCAGGATGCGCCGCTCGGCATGCCAGCGCACTGCCCGCGCCAGCACGATGGCCTCGAGGTCGCGGCCGATTTCCTGGAAACGTTCGGGCGTGTGTTCGTGGCCGACGCGCTCGACGGCCTGCTCGATGATGGGCCCTTCATCGAGATCGGGCGTCACGTAGTGCGCCGTGGCGCCGATGATCTTGACGCCACGTTGATAGGCCTGGTGGTACGGCCGCGCTCCCTTGAAGCTGGGCAGGAATGAATGATGGATGTTGATGCAGCGGCCGCTGACCGCGCGGCACAGCTCGTTGGACAGGATCTGCATGTAACGCGCCAGCACCAGCAGGTCGACCTGCAGGCGCGAGATCAGCTCGAGAAGTTGGGCCTCCTGCTGCTGCCGCGTCTCGGCGGTGACCGGCAGGTGATGGAACGGGATCTGGTGCCACTCCACCAGGCTGCGCAGGTCGGGATGGTTGGAGACGACGCCGACGATGTCCACGGGCAGCACGCCCGACCGCCAGCGAAACAGCAGGTCCTGCAGGCAATGGTCCAGCCTGGATACCGCGATCAGCACACGGACGCGCCGCGCGGTGTCCTCGATCTGCCATGTCATCTCGTAGAGGTTCGCGAGTTGCGCGAAGTCCTCGCGCAGCTTGTCGATGGCGACGAATTTCGGGCCCACGGACGTGAACACCGCACGCATGTAGAAGCGCCGCGTCAACTGGTCGTTGAACTGCTTGGCTTCGACGATGGAAGCGTCGTGGTCGGCGAGGAATCCCGCGACGGCAGCGACGATGCCCTTGCGATCCGGGCACACTAATAACAAGGAGAAAACGGGTTCGACGCCAGCCATGCACACTCCGCTTCGTTGAGCGAAGTGTAGCGATTCCGGCGCCCGACTATCTGACGGTGTATCCGCGGCCTTCGAGGCAGGCGGATTCGGCGCGACGATAGTCCACGCGCTTCGAAGTCATGTCCGTCTCGGCCACGTTGCCCGCCGGCCGCGTGGGGTCGAATCCGGTCCGGTCCGCCGCCCACCGATGGCATTCGTAACGGTCCGTGGCCTGCTGTTCCTCGCTCTGCCCTTCCCTCGGGTAGACGAAGATTTCATCGCTGCCCTTGTCGGGCTGCGGTTCGGGCCTGGCTTCCGGCGGCGGCTCGGTGACCACGTATTCGCGCCGCTCCGGCCGGTACGCGTAATAGACGCTGTCGGCGTAGTAGTAAGGCGAGCCGCCGTACCAGAGCGTGCTGTAGTACGGCGGCAGCACGCTCACGCCGATGCCGTACGGCGGAGCGACCACCACGAACCGCGCGCCATACGGGCGATACCAGGAGCCGCCGTGGTAGTAGTAAGGCGAGCCGTGATGGTGGACGGTGTGGTAGCCGTGCGGCAGCCGGTGAGCGGCGTAGCCGTGCCTCGGGTAGCTGTAATGGTAGTTGGTGTACGAGCCGTGGTACGAATAGCCGAGGCGCGGGTAGCTAGAGTGCCCGCCGTAGTGACGCGAGCCGTGGTACCCCGATCCGTGGTGGCGCGAGCCGCTGTACCGGGAGCCGTCGGCCAGCGCCTGGGACGTGGCCACCGCGACCAGCAGCGCGAACACGATGGTCAGCAGTTTGTGTGTCGAGCGTTGCATGCGGACCTCCCGAAGCTATTTGACCGTGTAGCCGCGCCCTTCCAGGCAGGCGCTGATGGCGCGCCGGTAATCGTATGCCTGCTTCTCGAGCCGCGCTTGCCCGGTTGCCGATTGTCGCGATGCATGGCCGGCAGCCTCACGGGCGCGCGACGCGTCGGAAACCGCGCCGATCATGGCGCCCGCCACGGCACCCACCAGCGCACCTTCGGCCGAATCGTGGTGCCCGGAAACCGACGCCCCGATGATCGCGCCCGCGACAGCGCCATTGACGGCGCCCCGGTGGTCTGGCGGCGTGACCACCACCTGTGATTGCGGGCGCGGCGACGCGCTCTGCAGGCTGGGATCGTAGCCGCTCTGCTTCACCGACCAGCCATGGCACTCGTAACGGTCGCGATCGAGCTGTCGATCGCTCTGCCCGTTGGCGGGATACACGTATATATCCGCCGTGGCCGGCGGGTCTTGCGGGGCGGGAGGCTCGTTCGCCAGCGCTGCGGCAACAAAAAAGAACGCGGAGATACCCAGAACCCCATGCCTTGCCGGGGCATTTTCCCAGAGGCGATTCTCGCGCACAGGAGGACTCCGCTCAGGTTTCAGCGACCGTCCGAGCTTGAAGCACTTCGCCGGAAAAATCGATTGTGGCTTGCAACGCCTCGCCGGCGACGGCTTCGCGCGCGACCGCGGCGGCAATACAGGTCGAGCCTCTGCGGCCTGAAGCCCGTGGGCGCGGAGTATGTAATGTCGGCGAAGCCGATGCGCCGAGGGAACCTCACGCGTGCTCTCGTGTTTGCGCGAGAGGCCACTTCCTTTACTATGCACGTACCGGTTCGTTAACACCACCAGGACAGGGAAATACGCTGTTGATACGCGCACCAGATCCAGTTGCCACACTCGCCGGCACTTCCGCCGGCCAGGCCTCGCAGCGCACCCGTGCGCGTTTTTCCATTCTCGCGCTGCTGACCGCGGGAACGCTGATCAACTACCTCGATCGCACCGTGATCAGCGTGGCCGCCCCGCTCATGACCCAGGAACTGGGCCTGAGCGCGGTGGCCATGGGCCTGGTTTTCTCGGCATTCTCGTGGACGTATGCGGCCGCGCAGATTCCCGGCGGAATCCTGCTCGACCGCTTCGGGGTGCGCCTCACCTACTTCGTCTCGGTGACGTGCTGGTCGGCATTCACGCTGCTCCAGGGCCTTGCAACCAATCTCTGGACGCTCATCGCCTGCAGGATGGGGTTGGGTATCGCGGAGGCTCCCGCCTTTCCGTCCAACAGCCGCGTCCTCGGCACGTGGTTTCCGCAGGCGGAGCGCGCTTCGGCCACGGGCGTCTACTCGATCGGCCAGTATTTCGGGCTCGCGTTCCTGAGCCCGCTGCTGTTCTGGATCGCAGCGGCCTTCGGCTGGAGGGCGTTGCTCATCATCGTCGGCGCCGCCGGCATCCTGTTCGGCTTCGTCTGGTATGCGCTGTATCGCGATCCGCACGAGAGCCGCGCGAACCAGGCCGAGCGCGACTACATCTCTGCCGGCGGCGGCGTGCCCAGTTCGTCGGGCGTGCGCTTCGAATGGCGGCACATCGCCTTTCTACTGCGCAAGCGCCAGATCCTCGGCGCGTCGATCGGCCAGTTCGCGAGCAACTCCACGCTGGTGTTCTTTCTCACGTGGTTCCCTACCTACCTGGCGACCGAACGCCAGATGGGCTGGATCAAGGTCGGGTTCTTCACGGTGCTGCCATTCATCGCCGCCTGTGTCGGCGTGATGACCGGCGGCCTGTGCTCGGATTTCCTCCTGCGGCGCACGGGCTCGGCGAACATCGCGCGCAAGCTGCCCATCATCGTCGGACTGCTGCTGGCCTCGACGATCGTTGTCGCGAACTTCGTGTCGAGGGATACACTGGTCATCATCGTCATGTCAGTGGCGTTTTTCGGACAGGGCATGTGCAACCTTGGCTGGACACTGCTCACCGACGTGGCGCCGAAGGAGCTCATGGGCCTCTCCGCGGGAGTCTTCAACCTGTGCGCCAATCTCGCCGGCATCGTGACGCCGCTGGTGGTCGGCGTCGTGGTGAGCATGACCGGCTCGTTCGCGTGGGCGCTGGCGTTCATCGGCATCGTCGCGCTGCTCGGCGTGTTTTCGTACGTGTTCATCGTCGGTGACGTCCGGCGCGTCGAGTACCGATCGTGATACCGCATTCGCTGAAGGTCGGCTTGATCGGCGCGGGAATCCAGCATTCCTCGAGCCCGTCGATGCACGTCGAAGAAGGCAAGGCACTCGGCCTGTCGATCAGCTACGAGCTGCTCGACTTCGATCTCATGTCAGGGGGCGCCGACCGGCTCGCGGCATTGCTGGACGACGCCGAACGTCGCGGATTCTCGGGGCTCAACATCACGTATCCGTCGAAGCAGGCCGTGATCCCGTTGCTGCATGAACTTGCGCCCGAAGCCGGCGCGCTTCATTCGGTGAACACCGTGCTGTTCCGCAACGGCCGGCGCATCGGCCACAACACCGACTGGTGGGGCTTCGCCGAAAGCTTCCGGCGCGACATGTCCGACGTGAACACGGACAACGTGGTGCTCGTGGGCGCCGGTGGCGCGGGCGCCGCGGTGGGCTACGCCATGTTGAAGCTCGGCACGCGCGCGCTGACCGTGCACGACAGGGACGGCGCGCGGGCGAATGCGCTCGTGCAACGCATGTCGGAGATATTCCCCGACCGGAACATCCAGGTTTGCCGCGACCTTGGCGCCACGCTCGCGAACGCCAACGGACTGGTTCACGCCACACCCACGGGCATGCGCAAATATCCCGGCATCCCGGTGCCCGTCGAACTACTCCGCCCGCCATTGTGGGTTTCGGAAATCGTCTATGTTCCGCTGCTGACCGAGCTGGTGCTCGCCGCGCGCAAACACGGTTGCCGAACGCTCGACGGCGGCGGCATGGCCGTATACCAGGCCGCGATGGCCTTCAAGCTGTTCTTCGAAACGGAACCGGACATCCAGCGCATGCTTCGCCGCTTTCATTCGCGGCTCGCGACGGCGGCAGCATGAGCGACCCGCTGCGTATTCTCGTTCTCCACGGCATCAACCTGAACATGTTCGGCAAGCGCGAGGCCAGCGTGTATGGCACAACGACGCTCGCCGAGATCGATGACTCATTGCGGGCGCTGGCGAAGGAACTGGGCGCCGAGCTCGAGTGTTATCAGACCAACAGCGAAGCGGAAGTCTGCGAACGCATCCACCGCGTGGTCGTCGAAAAGAACATGTCCGCCGTGCTCATCAACGCCGGCGCGTGGACACACTACAGCTACGGGCTGCGCGATGCGCTCGCGATGCTCACGGTGCCCATCGTCGAAGTGCACATGTCCAACATCCACGCGCGCGAGGCCTTCCGCACGCACTCGGTCATCGCCCCCATCGCCAGGGGCCAGATCTGCGGATTCGGCATCGACAGCTACCTGCTGGCGCTGCGCGCCGCCGTATCGCTGATCCGGCGAAATCCCGCCACTTGAGTCGCCAGTCTCCTATGTACCAGATGGTTCATGTGCCTTAGACTGTACGAACTGGTGGGTGGGGATACATGAACGCACAGCAAGCCGATTCCGGGCACGCGATTCTCGATGCGATGATCGCGCGCGCGCGGGCCGCCATGAAGGCGGTAGCCGATTACGACCAGCAGCGCATCGACCGGCTGTGCCAGGCGCTCGGCTGGGCGACCGCGAACGAGAAGACTTTCAACCGCATCGTCGCCATGAGCATCGAGGAGAGCCGCCTCGGCGATCCCGAGGGCCGCAAGTCGAAGCGCATGAAGATCCTCGGCGTGCTGCGCGATGCCCTGCGGCAGAAAAGCACGGGCGTCATCGAAGAGATTCCCGAACGTGGAATCGTGAAGTATGCAAAGCCCGCCGGCGTGATCGCTTCGCTGGTGCCCACGACCAATCCGGAGCTCACCCCGCCCTACACCGGCATCTACGCGCTCAAGTGCCTCGACGCGGTCATCTTCTCGCCGCATCCGCGCTCGAAGCGCACCACGTTCGAGATGGTTCGCGTGATGCGCGAAGCGATCAGCCGCCAGGGCGCGCCCGCGGATCTGTTCCAGTGCATCGAAAATCCGAGCGTCGCGCTCACGCAGTACCTGATGGCCAACTGCGATCTCACGCTGGCCACCGGCGGACAACCGATGGTGCGCGCGGCCTACAGCTCGGGCCGGCCCGCTTATGGAGTCGGCGCCGGCAACTCGACCATGGTCATCGACGAGACCGCCGACATCGACATCGCCGCGCGCAACACGCGCATGTCGAAGACATCGGATTTCGGCTCCGGCTGCTCGGCCGACGGCAACATCCTCATCGACTCGAGGATCTACACCGCTTTCGTCGCCGCGCTGGTTGCGGAGGGCGGCTTTCTCGCCAATGCCTCGCAGGCGGCCGCCATCGAAAAAGTGATGTGGGACGACCACGGCCATCGCCTGCCGGAGACGGTGGCGTGCCCACCGCAGGCGATAACACGCGCCGCCGGATTCGAGATTCCAGCCGACCGCAAATTCCTCATCGTCGAGAACGCGCAGATCGGCGCCGCGCATAACTACTCGCGCGAGAAGCTCACCACGCTGCTCGCGGTGTACCGCTACGAAGGTTTCGACCAGGCGCTCGAGATGGTGCGCAGGATCTACGACGTCGGCGGCAAGGGACACTCCTGCGGCATCTATTCGCACGACGACGCGCACATCGACCGGCTCGCACGTGTGGCGCCGGTCAGCCGCATGATGGTCCGCCAGCCGCAATCGAAGGCCAACGCCGGCTCGTTCACCAACGGCATGCCCATGACATCGAGCCTGGGCTGCGGCATCTGGGGCGGCAACATCACCAACGAGAACATCCACCTCAAACATTTCATGCAGACCACCTGGGTCAGCCGCCCTATACCCGAAGACCGCCCCTCCGACAGTGAGTTGTTTGGCGAGTTCTACAACACCGAGACGCTGTGATGAGAGACACCGTTGCCAATCACCTGGTGCGTTATCTCGAGAAGCGCGGCGTGCGCCACGTCTTCGGCCTGTGCGGACACACGAACATCGCCGTGTTGTCGGCGATGGCGGGCAGCCGCATCGAATTCATCAACGTGCGCCACGAGCAGGTTGCCGCCCATGCCGCCGACGGCTACGCGCGCGTCACGCGCAAGGCTTCCGTGCTGCTGACGCACCTCGGGCCTGGCCTCACCAATGCGGCGACCGGAGTCGCCAACGCGGCGCTCGACTGCATCCCGATGGTGGTGATCGCCGGCGATGTTCCCTCGCACTACTTCGGCAAACATCCGCACCAGGAAGTGAACCTGCATGCCGACGGCGCGCAGTACGAGATCTACCGGCCGTTCGTGAAGCGCGCCTGGCGCGTCGACGACCCGGAACTGCTGCCGGAGATCATCGACAAGGCGTTTCTGCTCGCCGAAAGCGGACAGCCGGGACCGGTGCTCGTCGACGTCCCGATGGACGTCTTCTCCGCGCACATCGATTCCGCGCTGTTCACGCGCCTGGATGGCAACACGCGCGCCCTGCGCAAGCCGTCGCTGGACCTGGCCACCGCGCGCGAGATCGTGACGAAGATGACGGAGGCGCGGCAGCCGCTGCTGTACGTCGGCGGCGGCGTGGTGCTCGCCGACGCCTGCGATGAGCTGCGGGCTTTCGTCGACCGGCTCGGCATTCCCGTCGCCCACAGCCTCATGGGCAAGGGCGCGCTGCCCGACGATCACCCTCTGTTGTTAGGCATGAGCGGCTTCTGGGGCACCAGGCTGGTCAACGACACCTGCCTCGCGGCCGACTGGGTCCTGGGACTCGGCACGCGCTTCAAGGAAGCCGACTGCAGCTCCTGGTATCGCGACTACACGTTCAACATTCCGCCGACGAAGCTCATCCACATCGACATCGAGCCTGCCGAAATCGGCAGGAATTTCACGACCGAGATTGGCGCGGTCGCCGATCTCAAGCAGGCGCTGATGGTGCTGGGCGAGGTCGCGCGCGAGATGTTTCCGGCACCGCGCAAGGCAACGAAGATGGCCGACACCATCGCGCAGTTTCGCAGCGACTTCACGGCGGGCAATCGCGCGATGGCGACCTCGGACGCGTTCCCGATGATGCCCGAGCGAATACTGGCGGACGTGCGCGCGCTGTTGCCGCGCGACGCGATCATCACCACCGACGTCGGCTGGAACAAGAATGGCGTCGGGCAGCAGTTTCCCGTGTACACACCGGGCAGCGTACTGACGCCCGGCGGATTCGCGACGATGGGCTTCGGCCCGCCGGCGGCGATCGGCGCGAAGATCGCCGCACCGGACCGCGTCGTGCTCTCGCTGGTCGGCGATGGCGGATTCGGCCAGAACCCGTCCGCGCTGGCCACCGCCGTCGAGCATGGCCTGCCCATCATCTGGCTGGTCATGAACAACAACGCGTACGGAACGATCGCCGGCCTGCAGAAGGCGGCGTACGGCCTGACGCACGGCACGCTGTTTCCCGCCGCCGAGGTCGGCTGGGACGCGCAGAAGCCCGACTATGCCGAAATCGCGCGCGCCTACGGATGCGAAGGCGAACGCCTGAAGTCGGCCGCCGACCTCGCGCCCGCGCTGCGGCGCGCGCTCGCGGCCCGCAGGCCCTATCTACTCGACGTGCCCATGAAGAACAACCCGACGCCGACCACGGGGCACTGGAACATCCTCGACATCTACGCGCCCGACAAGAAGCTCGAGCACGCCGCCACCGACTAAGCCTCGTGAAACGCAACATCCTCATCAGCGAAGTGGGACCGCGCGACGGCCTGCAGAGCATCAGGACCATCATGCCGCTCGCGCACAAGAAGGCCTGGATCAGCGCGCTGGCCGCGAGCGGCCTGCGCGAGATCGAGGTGGGCAGCTTCGTGCCGGCGCACGTGCTGCCGCAGCTCGCGGACACCGCCGAAGTGGTGGCGCATGCGCTCACGATCCCGGGCCTGACGGTGGCAGTGCTGGTCCCGAACCTGCGCGGCGCAGAGGCCGCGGTGAGCGCCGGCGCGCACAAGCTCACCCTCCCGTTTTCGGCGTCGGAAACGCACAGTCTCAAGAACGTACGGCGCACGCATGCGCAGATGTTCGATGAAGTACGCGAGATCGTCGCGTTGCTTCGCGCGCAACCTCCCGCGAAACGACCCACGCTCGAAGGCGGACTTTCGACCGCGTTCGGCTGCACCTATGAAGGCACCGTCCCCGCCGAAAAGGTCGTGAAGCTCGCCGCGCAGCTCTGTGAGGCGGGCTGCGACGAGGTGGGCCTCGCCGACTCGGTGGGATTTGCCAACCCGGCACAGGTTCGCGATCTCGTCGTACGGGTCCGCGCGGTCACGGGCGAGAAGAAGTTCGCCGGGCTGCACCTGCACAACACGCGCGGGCTCGGCCTCGCCAACGTCGTCGCCGGGCTCGACGTCGGCGTGAACATCTTCGACAGCTCCATGGCCGGCATCGGCGGTTGCCCATTTGCACCGGGCGCGACCGGCAACATCGTCACCGAAGACCTCGTCTTCATGCTCGAGTCGATGGGGCTCGACACCGGCGTCGATCTCGACCGGCTGCTCGAGGCCCGCAAGATCCTGGCGGAGGCGGTCCCCAACGAAGACCTGTATGGCTACGTTCCCGCCGCGGGCGTGCCCGGAGTGCGTGCATGACGAGGCCGTTCTCGCTTGCGCATCTGACGATGCTCAACCTGCCACCCCCGCAACTCATCGAAACCGCGGCGCGCGCGGGATACCAGTTCGTCAGCCTGCGGCCGATTCCCGTGGGTGCGCCGAACGAGCCGCTCTACCCGCTCGGAACCGACATCGCGCTCCGCGCGCGCACCAGGGCAGCGCTGGCGGCCACGGGCGTGCGGCTGCTCGACATCGAAGTGGCGAGAATCATCAAGGAAGCGGGACCGCGCGACTATCTACCCGCGCTCGAAGCCGCCGCCGAGCTCGGCGGGCGCCACGTGCTGAGCAGCGCCTGGTGCGACGACCGGCCGTACATCCTCGATTTCTTCGGCGAGCTGTGCGATCTGGCGAAACCTTTCGGGCTCACGGTGGATCTCGAGTTCGTGACCTGGTCGGGCGTGCGAACGCTCGACGAAGCGGTCGAAGTGGTGAAAGCCGCCAATCGGCCCAATGCCGGCATCGTCATCGACACCCTGCATTTCGACCGCTGCCATGCCGAGCTCGAAAAGCTGGGCGCGCTGCCGCGCGACTGGTTTCACTTTGCGCAGATCAGCGACGCGCCGGCCACCTATTCCACCGAGCGCGAGGAATTGATCCGCATCGGCCGCGCCGAGCGCCTGTATCTCGGCGAAGGCGGCATCGACGTGGCGTCCATCATCGGGCGACTGCCAACGGTGCCGCTGTCGATCGAGATTCCGAACGTCGCCAAGCTCGAATCGCTGGGCGCGGAGCAATACGCGCGGTTGTGCATCGAGACCGCGCGCAGCTTCCTGGCCGCGAGCGCGTATCGTCAGACCGGATAGGCCACCGGCCAGGTCAGGCCGGCTAGCCGTTGGGGCGCGGCTCCAGGTATCGGAGCACGGCCTCGGTGAAGATCTTCTTGTGGCGCGCGCGCACGGTCGGATCCGACAGGTCGCAGTCGAAGATCTTGCCGAACGTGAAACGGTTCGACACCCGGAACACGCAGAACGCGCTGATGAACAGGTGCAGGTCGACCGCGTTCACGTTGGAGCGGAACACGCCCTGTTTTGCGCCCCGCTCCAGGATGGCGTTGAGCACGCGAATGACACTGGCGCTGCTCTGCTTGATGGAGGGCAGCTTCGCGATGTTGCGCCCGCGGTGCACGTTCTCGACGGCCACCAGGCTGATGAAGAACGGGTGGGTCTCGTCGTAATCGAACGTGATCTCGACGATCTTGCGGATTGCCTCGACCGGCTCGGCATCTTCGATGCCCACCTGGCTGTCGATGGAGCGGATCTCGGAATACGCCTTCTCGAGTACGGCCCGATAGAGCCCTTCCTTGCCCTTGAAGTAGTAGTAGATCATCCGCTTGGAAGTGCGGGTGCGCTTGGCGATGGCGTCGACGCGGGCGCCGCTCAGGCCATAGGTGGCGAATTCTTCGGTCGCCACCGCCAGGATGTCAGCCTTGGATCGCTCGGCGTCATTGGCAAACTCATTGCCGCCGGTCGTTGCCGGGGCTTTCTTCTTGCGGCTCGCCATCCACCATCCCTCCGTTTCGCAGGCGACAGCTTAAGCCGAAGGGTGCAGCGGCGGAAGGTCCGTCCCCGGTTTGAGGTTACGGAAGCGCGACTGGGCTGCCAGGCGAATCGCGGTGTCTCGCGCGCCATAGCCGTCGTAATCGTGGCGGTGCACGACCTCGAAGAAGAAGCGCTTCGCGAACGCACGCGTGTACAGATGGTGGTAGCTGCCGCGCTCATCCTCGTCGTACAGGATGTTGAGCTCGGCCATGCGGGAGAGAACGGCGTCCTGCAGGCCGAAGCGGGCGCCGAGGTCGTAGTAATAGTTCTCGGGGATGGGCAGGGAGTCCATGCCGAGCTCGCGCAACCGTGCGGCGGTCGCGAAGATATCGCGCGTGGCGAACGAGACCTGCTGGACGCCGGCACCGCCATAGGCGTGCAGGAAGCGATCGACGAGGGTCTGGCCCGCGGCCGAGCTGTTGAGCAGCACGCGAAAGTTGCGATCGCCCGACTGGATCGCCTGGCTCTGCACGAGGCCGACCGGGTCGGCGATCTCGATCGCAGCGCTCTTTTCGACCTGGAACAGCGTCACGTAGTAGAGCAGCCACGAGAGCATCTCTTCATATTGCATGCTCTGCGAAAAGTGATCGATCCGCTCGAGGCCTGCTCCTCGCGATGCGCTGCCCGGCAGTGCCTCGAACTCGGTGCGCCAGATCGACGGGGCTTCGGACTCCTTCATGAAATAGAGCAGGCTGCCGCCGACACCGCGCAGCGCGGGGATCTCGTACTCGCCGGGACCCACGGGCTGCGAAAAACTCTCGACGCGCAGCCGGCCCGCGCGACGCAACGCCGCGTCGGGATCCGCGACGCGCAGACCGATGGCGCACACCGAAGCGCCGTGCACGGTGTCGTAGGAATGCGCGAAGCCATCCGGTTCGCAGTTCACGACGAGATTGATGTCGCCCTGCCGCCAGCGCGTGACGGCCTTGCGCACATGCCGATGGGTCGGCGCGAAACCCAGCGTGTGCAACATCTGTCCGAGCTGCTTCGCCTCCTCCTCGCTGGCGCAGAACTCGATGAACTCGATTCCCTGGCACGCCGTGCGCGGATCCGGCAATACCCGCGCCCCCGATGCGCGTTCGACCTGCTCGAGCAGATAGTCGAGCGAGCGCATGCCATCCAGCGCCACGTCGGCCGTCGAGCCCGCGCGAAACCGGTCGTTGAAGATCTCGAGCGACAGGACCCCGTCGTAACCGATGCGCCGCAGCGCGCCGACATACTCGACGAGCGGCAGGTCGCCCTGCCCCGGCATGCAGCGGAAGTGACGGCTCCACGACAGCGGATCCATCGCCAGCTTCGGCGCATCGGCAATCTGTACGTGGAACAGCTTCTCGTGGCGGATCGAGTTGATGCTGTCGATGGGAATGCCAGGCGCCAGCGAGCTGAAGGCATCGAGGACGAGCCCGACCGCGGGATGATCCACCTGGCGCACGATCTCCCACGCATCGCGGTGATCGCGCACGTGGCGCGCCCAGGCAAGCGCCTCGAAGCCGACGCGTAAACCGCGCGCCGATGCGCGCTCACCGAGCTCGCGGAAGTCATCGACGATACGGCCGCGATCGGCGAGCGCGTCGGGCGAGACATTCGAGCTCACCAGCATCAGGTCCGTACCCAGCGCCTGCAGCACATCGAACTTCCGCTCGGCGCGATCGAACACGCGGTGGCGCAGGTTCGCGGGCATTCCCTCGAAATCGCGGAACGGCTGGAACGCCACGCAGGTGAGACCGAGGTCGCGCATCATCGCGCCGATGACGTGCACGGGTTCGGGCGAAGCGAGCAGGTCGCTCTCGAAGATCTCGACGTGCTCGAAGCCGGCATCGGCAATGGCGCGCAGCTTGGCGCGCAGCGGGCCATTGACGGAAATGGTGGCGATACAGCTCAGCAAAACCCGACTCCCGAGCAGGTCGTCAACTCGACGCCGATGCCGAGCGGATCCCGGAACAGCAGCTGCTTGCATTCCAGGGAGGGGACCTGGGTCAGCTCAAAACCGATTCCGCTGTTCCGGAGCCGCTCGATCATCGGCGCGAGGTCGGCGCACCGGAAGGCGACGTGATCGACGCCTCCCGATGCCCGGCTTCCGTCATCTCCTTCCACCAGGTGCACGATCGGCTGCTCGCCCGCGTACAACCAGTGGCCGCGCGACTTGAAGGGCGGGCGCCAGCCATCGCGAAGCCCGACGATCCCGCAGTAGAAATCCCTGAGCTTCGCGATGTCGGCGGCTGGCGCCCGGATGTTCACATGATGAATGGCCTCGATCGTCACCGTGTAGTTAGAAACCCAGCTGCAGGCCGAGGTAGTAGTAACGGCCCAGGATGTCGTAGGTGCCCGGTTGGGTCTGGCCGATCGTGCCGCCGACGATCGGCGGCTCTTCGTCGGCCACGTTGTTGACGCCGCCACGGACCAGGATCTTGTCGTTGAATCTGTAGAGCAGCGTGACGTCGAACAGGTCGTAGGACGGCACACCCGGAGCCGGGCTCGCGGGCCGGGTGACCGACGTGACGTCCTTCATCTCCGGCAGGTGGCGCCACCGCACGCCGCCTTCGAAACTCGGCAGCCGATACGTGAACGAGGACAGCGTCTTCCAGTCCGGGATCGGGATGCCGCCATTCTGCGTGCCATCGATCGTGCCCGCGAACTCCTGCCAGGCCGAACCCACCAGCAACTGGGTTTCGTACGAGTCGGTGAAGTTGGCGAGGATGTTGATGTCCAGGCTGCCGGGGCCGGCGGGAATCTTCCAGTCGATCTGCGCATCGATGCCGCTGGTGCGCAGGCCACCCAGGTTCAGGTACGGCGCCGCGACCGTGTCGACACCGCCCGTGGTCGGGTTGCGCCGCAGGGCCGCGCAAAACGGGTTGGCCGGGTCGTAGCTGGGATTGGTGCCGTCGAGGTTGTAGCACTTGCTCAGCGCGGTTCCGCCGGCGATCGGCGCGATCACGTTGCTGATGTCGATGTCGTACCAGTCCACCGACAGCGACAGGTTCTGGAACAGCGGCTTCTCGAACGGGAGGTTGTAGACGAAGCCGAACGTCAGCGTGTCGGCCTCTTCGGGCGTCAGCTCGAGGTTGCCGCTGTTGATGACGCCGATTGCGACGGTTGTGTATTGATAGGTATCGACGATCGCCCCCGGAACTCCGGTCTGCGCGCACAGCGTGCGGACGCTGGCGCCGTTGGCTCCGGTTCGGGCCGTGGAACGGACGTCGCAGGGATCGCCCTGTCCCGGCGGCGAGCCGATCTGCGCCTGCGCACCCACCTGGTTGTAGAGCTCGCCGATGTTAGGCGCGCGAATGGCGTGTTCGAAACCGCCGCGGAACGTGAAGCCGTCGAACGGCTCCCACAATCCATCCGCCTTGTAGGTTTCGACACGGCCGGCCGTTTCATAGTCGGAACTTCTGCCGCCGAGGTTGAGCTCCAGGCGCTTCGCGAAGGACTTGTCGGCCAGCAGCGGAATGAGGAACTCGAGCGCGATTTCCTTCACGTTCGTCGAACCCTGAGCCGGGAACGTCTGCAGCGTACCGATGATGTCCTGGTTCTCGCGCGACGGATCCGGATCGAATTCGAAATCGTTGTCGCGGCTGTCCAGTGTCAACGCGAAGCGCAGGTCACCCGCGGGCATGGCGAACAAACCGCCGGTCAGGCTCGCTTCGAAGATGGTTTGCGAGAGCTGCGTGTAGTCATGCGTCTCCACTTCGAGGTACGCGCGGCACGCGGCCGAGATGTTGCCGGAATTGGCGAGGCCGAAGGGATTGAAGCCGCCCGCGCAGATCGACGCGCCACCATCGGCGGCGTACAGGAGATTGCGCATGCGCGAGTTCAGGATCGCCTTGTCCTGCGTCTCGACGACATCCGTGGTGTCGTACGAACCGTAGATGTCCCAACGCCAGTCTTTGTAAGGCAGCTCACCGCGAACGCCGAGGATGTATTGCCCGGTCGTGAAGTCGGTGGGGAACTCGCGGAAATCCAGCGACATGAAGCGATGGTTCAGCGTGAAGTCCGCACCCGGTGTCGGACGCGAGGCGAGGATGGTCCGCAGGTCCGCGGGAATGAACGGATTGGTGGCGGGGATCGTCGGCACCACGAACAGCGTCGGCGACCAGCCCACCTGGCCCGTGGCCGTGGTCTTGTTGTAGAGGAACTGGCCATAAGCGGTCGCGGAATCCGCGACCTTGAAATCGAATTTGCCGAAGAACGATTTGCGCTTCATCGGGTTGATCACGAATTCCTGGTAGGTCACCGGCTGCCGGACGGTGCCGCCGGTGGTGCTGAAGTATTCGGTGGTGGGGCCCCGGTAGTTGATCGCGCCGATCTGGCCAAACAACGTGCCGTTGTCATTGAAGCCGAGGCTGCGCGAATTGAGCACCGCGCCGGGCGCCGCGCCATAGGCGCCGAACACGGAGTTCACCACCGCCTGTTGCGGCAGGTTGGTGGGCGAAGGCACGTAGGTGCCGGTGCCGATGAACGACGACAACACGCCGAGTTGGTAGAACTCGCGGTCCTTGCCCCAGAGTACGTCGCGATCGGTGTAGCCGATCGAGAACAGAACATTGCCGCGGCCCTCGGCGATGTCGAATCCCGCCGTAAGTCCGACGTCAGTGGTGTTTGCGTCGCCCTCCTCGCTCATGCCCGAGCGCACGTCGAGCTGCAGGCCGGTGAAGTCGGTGAGGCTCTTGAAGTTGACGACGCCCGACATCGCGTCGGAGCCGTAGACCGCGGAAGCGCCGCCGGTGATCGTCTCGACGCCGCTCAGGATGAACTGCGGAATCAGGTTGACGTCGACCACCGCGTTCGCGTTCGACAGCGGCAGGCGGCGCCCATCGAGCAGCACGAGGTTGCGTGTTTCACCGAGGCCACGCAGGTTGAGCGACGCGCGTCCCGCGAGCGCCACGGCGCCGACGGTGCTCGAGGTCTGACCCTGCACGAACTGCGGCAACTGGTTCATCGCCTGTTCGATGTTGACCGTGCCGCTCTGCGCAATGGCTTCTTCGCCGTAGGTCACGATGGGACTGGTCGAAGAGAAGTCCGAACGCGCGATGCGCGAACCCGTGACCACGATTTCTTCGACTTCGACGGCGTCGCTGCTTGCCTCCGGCGCGGTTTGCCCGAGTGCTGTGGTACTCGCGACCGACGCGAGCACCCAGGCCGCTTGTGAAACCACCGGCTTACGGATAGTCATTACATCGCCCCCCAGATTTTTTGAATCGATGTCGTTGCAGGTCGGCCACAGGTGTGGTCTGAGCGGAGTGTACGAACCAGTACGTGAGTGTCAAGCCCGCAACGGGGGTGAGAGCGCTAACGCGAAAAATTCCGACAGGCCGTTATGTTGACATGTACGAACTGGTACGTGTACGGTCCCGCCCCCATGCTCTCGGGGGAGAAGCCAATGACCAGGAAGCTCATTGACGCGCTGTTTCTCATCGCCTTCGCGTGCGCCGGCGCGCCTTTACAGGCACACGATGACGGGGAGCGCGACCGCCGCGACCGACATCACCGCGAGCGCGCGGCGGATCTCAAGGACTGCTGCACTCCCGGTGACGCGGACTTCCCCAAGGTGGGCGGCAACCTCGGCAACCAGAACTATTCGTCGCTGCGGCAGATCAACAAGCCGCGCATTCGCCGGCTCGGCGCCGCCTGGGTCAACAACATCGAAGGTGGAATCACCACCGGGAACAATCAAAGCACTCCCGTGGTGGTCGATGGGACTATCTACCTCGAATCCGCGTTCGGCAACGTGGTCGCCGTGGACGGAAAAACCGGCGCCACGCGCTGGAAGTACACGCAACCGCGCGGCAATCTCACGCGGCGCGGCGTGGCGGTGGGCCAGGGACTCGTCTACACATTGAGCGGCGACAACTACGTGGTCGCACTCGACAAGGACACGGGCGCCGTGGCCTGGGAGCGACAACACGAAGGCTTCGGCAACGTGGAAAAAGTCGCGGTCGTCTACTACGACGGCAAGTTGTTTGTCGGCACCAACGACGGCGATCGTGGCGCGGCGCTCGCCATGAATGCGGCCAACGGCGATTTGTTGTGGCACTTCTTCGGCGCGCCCGGTCCCGGCGAATTCGGCAACGATACCTGGGAAGGCGACAGCTGGATGGAAGGCGGCGCGACCCCGTGGATACATCCGGCGGTCGACCCGGACCTGAACACCGTGTTCTTCACGTTCGGCAACGTGCGCGCCGGCTCTTCGCAGGATGGATCGACGCGCGGCGGCGACAACCTGTTCTCCAATTCGATCGTGGCGCTCGATCTGGCCACCGGCGCGTACAAGTGGCACTTCCAGTCGATTCATCACGACATCTGGGACATGGACAACGTGATGTCGCCGGTGCTCGTCGACGCGAAGATACGGGGTCAGAAACGCAAGCTCGTGGTCTACGGCAGCAAGTCGGGGATGTACTTCATCCTCGACCGCCGCGACGGCAGCGCCCCGCTCGGCATCGACGAAGTGCCCGTGCCGCAGGAACCGCGCCAGAAGACCTCACCCACGCAGCCGTTTCCACGCCAGGGCGGCTGGACCGAGAACTGCGTGGTCGATCAGCCGCTCGGAACTTCCATCCCCGGAAACCCGAACCGGGCCGTGCCTAACTACGTGCGCGGCTGCCTGTATGCGGCGCACTGGGACGTTCCCATACTGTCGATGCCCGGCCATGGCGGCGGCGCCGACTGGAACCACCAGTCCTTCAGCCAGAGCACCGGCTGGATGTACACGGGATTCGGCTACGTGGCCGCGGCGCATTCGTTGACGGAATCGAGCAACGGCCTGCGTCCGCCGGGCGAGTACCAGACAGGCGGAATCGTCGCCGTCGATCCTTCCACCAATCGCGTTCGCTGGAAAAAGCGGATGCCCTACTCGCTGGCGCATGGCAACGGAATCCTGACGACGGCGTCGGACCTTCTGTTCATCGGCCAGCCCGACGGCAATTTCCTGGCGCTCGACGCGAAAGACGGCGACGAGTTGTGGCGCTTCCAGACCGGCGCCGCGATCAGCGCCAGCCCGATCGCCTATGAAATCGATGGCGTGCAATACATCGCGATCTACGCGGGCGGCACGGGCATTCCTTACGGCAATTCGGCTCCGCGCGGCGACAGGCTCTGGGCGTTCCGGATTGGCGGCTCGCTGCCGCCGGCCCCCACTCCGCCGCCGCCGATCGTGCGCCGCCCCGTTTCCGGTACGCCCGTCGATGGCAGCGTCGTCAACAACACCGTCATTCTCGCGCGCACCTACAACGCCACGACGAACACCGTGGGCGCGACCGAATCGACCGCGGTGGCCGGCATGGCGCCGACGCACATGCGGGTTCCGGTGGGGACGACCGTGACGTTCACCAATCCCGCGACCAACGTGAACACCCACTGCGCCACGCAGTTCTTCGAGGGCCTGTTCAACTTCCGGCTCGCGCCGGGGGAATCCGCCACGCACACGTTCTCGAAGCCGGGCGAATACTTTTTCAACGACTGCTTCAGCCCGCGTCCGACGGGCAAGGTTGAAGTCATTCCATAACGACGAGAAACAACGAGGGGAATTTATGAAACGCGCAATCATGCAGCGCATGCATTTGCCGGCGGCAGCGCTCCTGGCGCTGGCCTGCGTCACACCGGGCGTTTTCGCCGGCGACCGCGATCACTGGGACGACGACGATCGCGGCCGCGGCAACGACCACCCCAGCTACGACCCGGCGTTCAATGTCTGTCGCGGAACCGATCCGCGCTGCTACCACGACTGGGCGCACGAGGAACGCATCGGCAACCAGGTGCTCATCTACACGCGCACCGCGGGACCACGTCATGCGAATCTCGGCCCTCGCCTCGCGGCCGGCCTCGATCCGCCGCTGGCGGCCGGAAACGTCGTGCAGAATTCGCTGAAGTCCTGGCTCGAGCAGGAAGGCATCGAAGTTCACTGGACCGAAGACGTCACCCGCCTCACGAACCTGCATCGCTACAAGGCGGTGATCTTCGCGAGCACCAGCCGCGACACGCTGACGGCCCACGGACGCGTCATCGACCCGACGCTCGCGATCAACACCGCGACCAGCGCACACATCGACGCCGCAAAGACCGCGCTGCGCCAGTACATCCGCGCCGGCGGCGGGTTCGTCGGCATCCACAACGCCTTCGGCACGGAATACAACTGGCCGTGGTACGAGGGTCTGCTCGGCAATGCCAACTACTACGACCACGGCGCCAACCAGGATGGCTCGGTGAACATCGTGGCGAGGAACGACTCATCGACAGATGGCCTGCCGAAGATCTGGCCGTTCCGCGACGAGTGGTACAACCTCGAACCCTTTCCGACCCGCGTGAAATTCCTGGCGACCGTGGATGAATCGACGCTGGCGACACGGCGCGAAATCCATCCCGGACATGGCGACTTCCATCCGATCGCCTGGTGCCAGTACTACGACGGCGGCCGTTCCTGGGTGACCACGATAGGCCACGACGGCGCAGCGTTCACCGACGGCTCCGGCTTTCCGGGCCAGCCGCAGTTCAAGCAGTTGATCGTGAACGGCATCAAGTCCGCGATGGGGCTGATTCCGTTCTGCTCAGGCCGCGGACGCGGCAGGGATTGACCTATACGTCGATGAAGCTGCCCGAGACGAACCGGGCTTTGACCTTGCCTGCACCGGCAGTCACGTGGTTGGCCACGTTTTTTTCCACGGCCCGCATGTGTTTGCGGTAGGCAGGCTGCGTCAGCGCGGAGGTGCAGTTGAACCACAGTGTGAAAGCCTTCTGCGGAAATGCCTTCTTTCGCTCCCTGACCAGCAGGTCGATGACTTTGAGTTCCGGGTTCGAGGCAAAGCCATTGCCACAGAAGATGTAGTCATCGGCCGTGACCGCCTGCGCGAAAGCGGCGGTCATGTTGAACTCCGCGCCATGGTGCGGAACCTTGAGCACGTCGACGTGCAGCTTGCCGCCGGCATCCAGCAGGTTGCGCTGGGCAAGGCCCTTGAGGACATCGTCGGCGTGCCCGTCGCCCGTGAGCAGCAGCGTCCGATCGCCTTCGCGCACGAAGAACATGAGCGAGGCGAGATTCGGTGTGGTCACTTTCGAACGGTTGCCTAACTTCTTGGCGAGCGCGATCTGCGAGTCGACCAGGCTGCCCGCCTGGTGCGTGAGCGGCGCGAGCAACCGGTCGACGTCGGATGTCAGCAGTTCTTCGTCCGCCCGCGCCTTGCGGCGGATGTCCGCCAGTGTTTCCTTGTTTTCCCTGAGCCACTGGTTCCACTCGTCGCGCAGTTTGCTCAGGTCCGCTTCGCTGGGGCCAAGCACGACGAATTCCATCGTGCCCACTTTGAGCTTCGGCGGATTTGCCTTGAGCAGCAGCATCAGCTTGTGACCGAACTCGGGATTCACGGGAATCGCCAGCTGGTCCGCGCCCGTGCGACGCACGAGCTGCAACGCCTGCTTCTTGCTGAGCGCGAGCTCGGAATGCTGCTCGAAGATGGCCTTGCCCGCGGGGCGTTTGCTGGCCGACAGCACGGCCGTGGTGGCCGCGAGCATGTCGCCGATCGCCCCCGCATTGTCCTTGAGCAACTCGTGGAATGCGTTGTGCCAGATCTTGCCGATCTCAGGCGGCCGGGCGCTCCCGGGCTTCTTCGGAGGTTTGTCGCCCGCCTTCTTGTGCTTGGTCTGGAAGTCGAAGACGCGCCAGTCCATGAGGTCGTTCAGCATCTTCAGCACGCCGGAAATGTGGTCGTCATCGATGTGCGAAACGTAGACGACGTCGATTCTCGTGTCGTTGCCCGGCAGGTTGGCGAGTGCGGGAGCCACGTGCTCGGTATACGAAGAGCTCATGCCGCCATCGACGAGCACGCGATTCTTTCCGGAGCTGGACGTGAGCAGCAGGCAGTCGCCCTTGTCCGACTGGAACACGCGGATTTTCATGTCCGGTCCCTGCGCTGGTTGATGACGATGGCGTCCTGGATGGCGGCTTCGGCATCGAGCACGCCGAAGCCGGCGTCCTTGCGCCAGTTGTAGTCGTTGCCAGGCAGCGGTCGCGAAGTGCGCAGCAGGATTCCACGGATCTGTGCCGCCGTGAGTTGCGGCTGTACCGCGAGCATCAGCCCGACGACGCCGGCCACGTAGGGACAGGCCATGCTGGTGCCCGTCATCGACACCCACAGATCCTGCGCGCCCGCGAATCCCCTGGCGGCGACGACGTCGGTCCCCGGCGCGGCGACGTCGGGTTTCGAACGCCCGTCGCGTGTCGGCCCCTGGCTGCTGCTGATGTTGATGAGCCGTCGCGATTCATCGAGGTTGGCCACGGAAATGATGCGTTCGCCGCAGGCCAGCGAACTCACCGAGGCCTCGTCGACATTGGTCTTGTCCGAGAAAAACGAGGGGAAGCGCCACATGCTCTTGGGCCCCAGCGGGCCGATCTGCTGCGGATCGTCGCGCTCGATCCAGGCGTGGAAACTTCCATCGCGCACTTCCTTGCCGCGGATGCGCACCAGCCAGGTGCCGGCGCGCACGCCGATGACGGCGGGCTGCGACAGTTGCGGACTCAGGTAGATAGAGATGGTGTTGGCGCCGTTGGCCGAGTGATAGAGCTCGTTGTAGATGCTGATGAAGCTGCCATCCGGCAGATGGCGATTCTCGATGAACTGGCCCGGTTCGATTTCCTCGAGCCAGTCCATGCCCGGCGGTCGCACCTGGACGGTGAAGCGGTCCTGCGGCCCGTACCAGAGCTCGAATTCGTTCTCGGAGATGTCGAGCACGCCGTTGCCCACCACCACCCACTCGAGCTCGACATTGAGACCGGCTTTCGGGATCTTGCCGCTGGCGTGTATCTGGCCCGTGAGCCAGCCGTAGTCGTTGGGGTCGAGCGTATCCGCGCGCGCCTGCCCGGAGTTTCCCGCGGCCACGGCAATGCTGATTCCCGGCTCGTTGACCACCGCGTCTATCCACCGGTTGATGGCGCTGCTCATGTCATGCGCGTGGCCGTTGGTCCCGAGACTCACGTTGATGGAAATCGGTTTCCGGCGCTTGCGCGCGAAGGCCACCAGGTAATCGACGGCATCCGCCAGCCGCGTGGAGTCGTAGAAGGATTTGCGGCGATCCATGTCCTCGGGCGGAATGTCGATGAGCACCGCGGCAATGTGCGCGTTCGGGCAGATGCCGCGATTGCCGGCGGCGATGCTGGCCACGTGCGTTCCATGCGACCCGGGCTCGCGCTGCGACTGCCGCTCGAGCTCGGTGGCCGGCACACGCGCAGCCTTCGCTCCCTTGATGGCTGCGTTCAGGTGCGCCTGCGTGAACTCGGCGCCGTAGTTGAACTGCGCCTTGTCAGGCGGGTTGCGGGCATCGCTGCCCTGGTCCCAGATCGTCAGGAAGCGGGTGTTGCCCTGCGCGTCGAGGAAGTCCGGATGCGCGAAGTCGAAGCCCTGCACGTCGATGATGCCGATGATCACGTCCTTGCCGCCCTTGTGACGCGCCGTGGACGTGGTCCTGGCGCGCGGCATCGCGGGGGCGCCGACCGTGGCGTTGGAGACCAGCGGCTGCGGAGTCTTGAGCGGCTCTCCGAGCTCCACGAACCGCACGCGCCGGTCTTTCGCGAGGCGCGGCAGGGCGTCGAGCGCCACCGTCGCCTTGGAGATGCGGCCCCGTCGCCCGGATTCCTTCACGACTTCCGGCGGCAGCGAGTCCGACGTGGTGGTGTGGATGAACACATTGGTCATCACCTGGCCGGCGAGGAACTTGAGGTGCGTCGGCTTGGGCGCCTTGCGCTTGAACTCCTGGCGAAACGCGGCCTTCGACAGCGCCTCATGGCCTTCGCCGCGGACCTGGGGGATCTTGCCCAGCAGCCGGTGGTTGGTGACCTTCACCGCGGCGCTCAGCTCGGCGCGGATGGCGTTCACGGTCGCGTCGCCGTTGGCGATCATGCGCAGCTTCGGTTGCAGCGCTCGCAGGTTCTGGCCTAGCAACGAAGCCTGGGCCTTGCGTTTTCTTTTTCCGGCCATCTTCTTACCCTGTCCCCAACCCCGCATTTATCTCACCCGGCGGGCAAAAATCCTCTGCCATCGGGTCTCATTTGCGCGAATTGTGAACTTTTGCCCGCAGCGCGTTGCCGTCGGGGACAGTTAGGCCTTGCGAGCGGTAGCTATTCCCGCGAGTCCTGGGTGATGGTGGTGTCCATCAGCGGCTGGGTGTGTCGGGTCGACAGAAACCACTGGGCAATCATCACGAAGATGAGTCCGACGAGAAAGTAGACGGCCGGCCTCATGCCTTTCGCCTGGCTGACCGCCTGCCGAAGCAGCGGCGCTTCGGGCAACGCCACTTTCGGCACCGGACGACGATGCAACAGCGCAATGAGGCGGGTGGCGAGAGTCACCGTGTCAGCAGGGGTCGCGGGCGCATTGGGCATCGCTTCGAGCCGTGAGGTCAGTCTCTGCATCGCCGGCTCGAGCGCCAGATGTGCGAGGTCCGCGGCCTCTTCCCAGGGATCGACACCGAGCCGCGCGAGCACGGTGAGCAAAGTCACCGGCATTCCGCTGGCGTCCTTGCCTACCGGGGTAAACAGGAATTCGTCGAAGTCTTTACGGAGCGTGGCGGGCATGGAGCCATAGTGGCATGTTCGCACCGGAACGTCCGTGTGTTTGTGCACGTATAAATACGCAAAAGCCCGCGCAGCCTTCCGGCTGCGCGGGCTTGTCGCCTTTCCGTCGACTATTTGCGGGGCTGATCCGTATCAGTTCCCGGATCGCCGGTCTTCGGCATCGAGTCGTTAGACATCTCGCGATGCGAATACTCGGCCTGGTCGAGATAGCCGTCGCCGTTCTTGTCGGCGCTCGAGAACACGATCTTCGAGTCGGTGGCGGCTTCGGTCGCCGAGATGCGCCCATCCCGATTGGTGTCGAGCGTGTCGAACTGCGCGCTCGTCGCGGTTCCCATGGGAACCACGGTCTTGTCCTTGTCACCGGCGAAGGCCGACAGCGGCAACACGGCGACCAGTGAGGCCGCGATCAACGAATTGGAAAGTTTCATGAATTCTCCTGAACATTGCCTGGAAGGTCGATGACCGGTTCGCTCGAAGGGTAATTCGGCGTTTCGTCATCGTGTTCTGTTGGAGTCCGGGAGCTCGCTGAGGTTCGCGGGCGCGCCGCAGCGTCTTGCCGCCGATTCGCGACATCCGCCAGCCGGGCGACGTCGATCGCAGACAACGGCCGTTTACCTAACTACAAACGGCCAACGCGGCGTTCGCAGCACCGATACTTCCGCGTGCGACGCGTCGTGTCAGACAACGGCGCGTCATGACTCCGGCGCCGCGCCCGGCATGATCCCCGGCCCGGGGCGATTCCGCTCTTTCCCGTACGGAAACCCACAAAGAGGCGGAAATCATGACTACCTGGAATCCAAAAACGCGCGCGTTCGCCACCGGGCTCGCGATTGCGGCTGCCGCCTTCGCGGCGTCATCCGCCGGTGCGAGGGAAATAAAGCTCGAGAAAGCCGCCGAGCAGCCCCCTCCCGAGGTGCTGGAACCGGTCGTGTCGCCCATCGCCGCCACCGATGCGGCGCTGCGAGCGTATTTCAAGGAATACGTCGGCCTGAGCAGCCACGCGGAAAAAGGCGTGTACCTCACGTTCGCCAACGGCGCAGACCTCGAGGCGGCCGCGAATCTCGCGCGCGAGGTGTGGCTCGAGACTCAAGGGAAGGAAGGTGGCGGCAAGCTGCCGAACTTCGAGTTCGTCGAAGCGCGCGCGACGCCCGAGGAACTGAAGGAAGCGCGCCTGAAAATGCGCGACGTGCTCACGATCAGGGACGTGGTGTTCCTCGACCTCGACGAAAGTTGCGGCTGCATCGTCGTCGGCGCGGCCAGCAAGGAGGTGAATTCGAGGATCGCCAGCTTCATCAAGGAGCATGGCATCGACTCGCGCTGGGTGACGGTCATCGAAGCGCCGAAATACCGGTTCACCGCGGATCTCACCGACAGGTTCCGCCCCACCATGGGCGGTCAGCAGATCCGGACCATCGGCAATTCGTGCACGCTGGGTCTGCCGGTGTATTCGTGGCAGATGCACACCGATGGAATCCTGACGGCCTCGCATTGCACGCAGGGTCCGCAAGGCGACACCTGGGCGACCGCGTTTCTGCAGGGCCCTGGCTCACAGGATTTCATCGCGGATGAATCCCTCGACCTGCCGCTCTTCAACAACGTCAATCACCCGGATTGTCCCGACCGGAGGATCTGCCGTTACAGCGACGTGGTCTTCGCGAACTACGCCGGCAACCTCGGAATCCGCGGCCGAATCTCGCGACCCACCAGCTTGTGCGTCACACCGGGGATGTCGTGTCCGCTCACCGTCGACCGGCCCACCGACGACATCCGCATCGCCCTGGCGACCGTTGGCATGTTTACCGGAACGCTGGTCGACAAGATCGGCATGCGCAGCGGATGGACGCGAGGCCCGGTCACCAACACCTGCACCGACGTCAACGTCGTCGAGGTGGATTCCGCAGGCATCGAACACGAGACCGACATGACGATGCTCTGCCAGACGCTGGTCGCCACCGTCGCACTTCCGGGTGACAGCGGCGCACCCGTATTCGAGTACTACACCGGCTACGACGCCGGCAACTTCGCCGGCATTCTCTGGGGCGCCAGCACCAACTCCCAGTCGGCGGTCTATTCGCCGATCGACGGCATCGAACGCGACCTCGGCACCTTTACCTATAACCAGGCGGGCCTGAACGCCTCTTTCTATTCGGACGGCCAGTTCTACACGAGCAACCTGGACGACAGGCTCAGCGTCAAGGTGGAACGCGGTGTCGTCGACGCGGGTGAAATCGAAGTCGTGCTGGTGGCGGCGCCGGGCATCAGCGCCCGCAAGGAAATCGTGCTCGAGGAAGGTTGGAATGGAAGCGCCGGACGCTGGACCATTGCGACGAGCGGCACCGTGACGACCGCCAGGAACGGGCTCTATCTCTACCAGTTGCCGGGCGGGTACATGGAGTTCCGCAAGCGCATCGGCAACAACAACAGCAACCCCATGGAAGATGTGTCCCGGGTGCCTATCGACCATCTCGCGGGCGGAACACGCCTGACGTTCACCTGGGTCGAGGACTGACCGGGCGAGCGCAGCGGCGCGCGTCGTCGGGGCGCGCGCCGCTTTGCACTGCCCAACTTCCGCTCGATAAACCTTTGTGGTGTCATGACCCCCATCGTCTTCACGGTGGGAGTCTCCGGGTGGCCAAGCTCAAGTGCGGATTGATCCAGATGGGGCTGAAGGGGGATGTTTCCTCAGGGCCTGAGAAGATCCGGGACAAGATGCTCGAGGCGCATCTGCCTTTCATCGACAAGGCCGGCGCCGCCGGCGTCCAGGTGCTGTGTTTCCAGGAAATCTTCACGCAGCCCTACTTCTGTCCGAGCCAGGATCGCAAGTGGTATGCGGCCGCCGAAGCGGTTCCCGACGGTTACACCACGAAGCTCATGCAGGAGTACGCGAAGAAATACCGCATGGTGATGGTGGTGCCGGTCTACGAAGAAGCCATGACCGGCGTGTACTACAACACCGCCGCCGTCATCGATGCCGACGGCAGGTACCTGGGCAAGTATCGAAAGACGCACATCCCGCAGGTCGATCCGGGCTTCTACGAGAAGTTCTTCTTCAAGCCCGGCGACCTGGGTTACCCGGTGTTCCAGACCGCGTACGTGAAGTTAGGCGTCTACATCTGCTACGACCGGCATTTCCCCGAAGGCTGGCGCGCGCTGGCGTTGAACGGCGCCGAGTACATCGTCAATCCGTCCGCCACCGTGGCGGGCCTGAGCAAATACCTCTGGGAGCTCGAGCAGCCGGCCTCCGCCGCCGCGAACGGCGTATTCATCGGCGCGATCAATCGCGTCGGCAGGGAGGAGCCCTGGGCCGCGAAGATGGGCGAGTTCTACGGCTCGAGCTACATCGTGAACCCGCGCGGCGAGATCGAAGCCCAGGCGAGTTACGACCAGGATGAGTTGCTGGTGCACGAGATCGACCTCGACATGATTCGCAGGGTCCGCGATACGTGGCAGTTCTTCCGCGATCGGCGGCCGGATGCCTATGGCCCGCTGGTGCACGGCGGATGACCGGGCAAACTTCCCGGGCCGTGCAGGTCGGCGAATTCTACGAGCTCGAGGTGGGTGCGGATCTCGCCGCGAGCCCGCGCTTCAACGAGGACATCGCGCCCACGCGGGTCGCGCAGCGCACCTGGAACGAGTGGCACATCGCCGCGTTGTGGGTGGGCATGGCGATCTGCGTGCCCACCTACACGCTGGGCGGGGTGCTCACCACCTACTTCGGTCTGTCGGTGGGCGAAGCGCTGTGGGCGGTTTTCGTCGCCAACGTCATCGTGCTGATTCCGCTGACGCTGAACGCCTTCGGCGGCACGAAATTCGGCATTCCCTTCCCGGTCATGTTGCGTTCGTCGTTCGGCATCGTCGGCTCCAACGTGCCGGCGATGGTCCGCGCGCTCGTGGCCTGCGGGTGGTTCGGCATCCAGACCTTGTTAGGCGGCATCGCCGTCCACCAGATGCTCGCCGCGATTTCCGATTCCTGGGCGCAGCTCGGCGGCGTGGGCGAAGTCATCGGCTTCTTCATATTCTGGGTGGCCAACGTCTGGGTCGTGCTTCGCGGCTCCGAGTCGATCAAGATCCTCGAAGTCATCGCGGCGCCGCTGCTCATGCTCGTCGGCGTGGGGCTGCTGGTCTGGGCCTGGCCGCAGGCTTCGGTCACCGAGTTGTTAGCGCGGCCCCCGAACCGGCCGGCGGAAGCTTCGTTGTGGGGCTACTTCTTCGCGGGGCTAACCGCGATGGTGGGGTTCTGGGCCACGCTGTCGCTGAACATTCCGGATTTCAGCCGCTTCGCCAAATCACAGCGCGCCCAGATCATCGGCCAGGCCGTGGGGCTTCCGGTCACGATGGTGCTGTTCGCGGGCCTGGGGGTGGTCATGACCGCGGCCTCGGCGCAGCTCGTCGGCGAGACCGTGTCCGATCCGATCACGCTGATCGGCAGGATCGACAGCCCGTTCTGGGTCGTGGTGTCGATGATCATCATCGTCATTGCCACCATCTCGACCAACACGGCGGCGAACATCGTCTCGCCCACCAACGATTTCCAGAACCTGGCGCCACGCCTCATCAGCCAGAGGCGAGGCGTGCTGCTCACCGGCTTCATAGGCATTGCCCTGATGAGCTGGGAACTGTTCAAGCGCATGGGCTGGCTGCAGTCGGATGTCAGCGTCGACAGCCTGTACTCGAACTGGCTCATCAGCTACTCGAGCCTGCTCGGGCCCATTGCCGGCATCATGGTCGTGGACTACTTTGTGGTGCGCAAACAGCACTACGACCTGCCGGGGCTGTACCTGGACACGGGCCCCTACCCGGCGTGGAATCTCGCGGGATTCATCGCGTTTCTCGTGCCCGTTGCCCTTACGGTCATCGCGATCACGACGGGCGCGATACAGTGGTTCTACACTTACGGCTGGTTCACGGGTTCGTTCCTCGGCGGGCTCATCTATTATTTGATGAACGCCAGGAAAGTTTGAGGTTCGCATGGCCGTACTCATCAAGGGCGGTACCGTCGTCACCGCCGACCAGACCTACCGGGCCGACGTGTTGTGCTCGGACGGCAGGATCGTGGATATCGACGAGGGGCTCGCGGCGCCGGCGAGCGCGGACGTCGTCGACGCCGGCGGACAATACGTGATGCCGGGCGGCATCGATCCGCACACGCACATGCAACTGCCCTTCATGGGCACGGTGGCCAGCGACGATTTCTATTCCGGCACCGCGGCCGGCCTCGCGGGCGGCACGACGATGATCATCGATTTCGTCATCCCCAACCCGAAGCAGCGCATCATGGAAGCGCATCGGCAATGGCGCGAGTGGGCGCAGAAGTCGGTGGCCGATTATTCCTTCCACGTCGCCATCACCTGGTGGGACGACAGCGTGCGCGAAGACATGGGCACTCTCGTGCGCGAGCACGGCGTCAACAGCTTCAAACATTTCATGGCGTACAAGAACGCCATCATGTGCGACGACGAAACGCTCGTAAACAGCTTCTCCACGGCGCTGAAGCTCGGCGCCATCGTCACCGCGCATGCGGAAAACGGCGACCTGGTCTTCAAGCTGCAGGATGAGATCTACAAGCGCGGCATCACGGGCCCCGAGGGACATCCGCTGTCGCGCCCGCCGGAGGTCGAGGGTGAGGCCGCCAACCGCGCCATCCGCATCGCGGAAGTGCTGAAGGTTCCTATCTACCTGGTGCACGTCTCCTCGCGCCAGGCGCTCGAGGCCATCGCACGCGCGCGCAACGAAGGCCAGCGCGTGTTCGGCGAGGTGCTGGCCGGGCACCTGCTTCTCGACGACTCCGTGTACCGCGACCCGGATTTCACGCGCGCCGCGGCGCACGTGATGAGCCCGCCATTCCGCGCGCCCGAACACCAGGTGGCGCTGTGGCGCGGCCTGCAGTCCGGGAACCTGCAGACCACGGCCACGGATCACTGCACGTTCTGCGCGGAACAGAAAGCCGCGGGCAAGGACGACTTCCGCAAGATCCCGAACGGCACGGCCGGCATCGAGAACCGCCTTGAAGTGTTGTGGCACCACGGCGTCAACACCGGCCGGCTCACCATGAACGAATTCGTGCGCGTCACATCCACGAATGCCGCGCAGATCTTCAACATCTATCCGCGCAAAGGCAGCATCTCGAAAGGCGCCGACGCGGACCTCGTGGTCTGGGATCCGTCCGCCAGCAAGACCATCTCCGCGAAAACGCATCACCAGAACATCGACTTCAACATCTTCGAGGGCATGACCGTGAAAGGCAGTGCGTCACACACCGTGAGCGGCGGCAAACTCGTGTACGCGAACGGCGACCTGCGCGTCGAACGCGGCGCGGGCAAACACGTGGACCGGCCGGCGTTTGCGTCGTATTACGACGCCGTGAAGAAACAGATAGAGCTCAGCACACCCAGGGCGGTAAAACGCCCGTGACCAACAAGGCCGACATCCGCGCGGGGCGAATTCCCGAAGAGAAGATAGCCGCGAACTTCGCGGACATGCATCCGCCGCTCACGCCGTCGGAAGCCATCATCGACGCCGATCGCTGCTACTTCTGCTACGACGCGCCGTGCACCACGGCCTGCCCCACCGGCATCGACATACCCGGGTTCATCCAGAAGATCCGCAGCGGCAACCTCGAGGGCTCGGCGCACACCATCCTGCGCGAGAACATCATGGGCGGCATGTGCGCGCGCGTCTGTCCGACCGAAGTGTTGTGCGAAGAAGCCTGCGTACGCAACACGCATGAAGACCGTCCGGTGCGCATCGGCATGCTGCAGCGTTACGCCACGGATCCGATCCTCGAGAACAACACGCCGCTGTTCGAACGCGCGCCCGCCACGGGCCGCAAGGTGGCCGTCGTCGGTGGCGGACCCGCAGGCCTGAGCTGCGCGCATCGCCTCGCGATGCTGGGACACAGCCCCACCGTGTTCGAGCCGAAAGACAAGCTCGGTGGCCTCAACGAATACGGCATCGCGGCCTACAAGACGCCGGACGATTTCGCCGCGCGCGAAGTCGAATACATCCTCGGCATCGGCGGAATCGAGGTACGCACCGGGGTTGCCCTGGGCGAGGGATTGTCGCTGGCCGACCTGCGCGCGAAGTACGACGCCGTGTTTCTCGGCTTCGGGCTCGCGGGCGTCAATGCACTCGGCATGGATGACGAGCAGCTCGACAGCGTGGCGAACGCAACCGATTACATCGCAATGCTGCGGCAGACGCCTGACAAGTCGGCATTGCCCGTGGCGCGCAGGGTCGTCGTGATAGGCGGCGGCATGACGGCGATCGACATCGCCGTGCAGTGCAAGGCGTTGGGCAGCGAAGAAGTCACGATGGTTTACCGCCGTGGCCAGGAAGACATGAACGCCAGCGGGTATGAACAGGAATTCGCGAAGATTCGGGGAGTGTCTCTGCGACTGTGGTCGAGGCCGCGCAAGCTGCTCGTGCACGAGGGACGCGTGCACGCAGTCGAATTCGAAACGACGCGCGTCGCGGCCAACGGGCAACTGGAAGGTACGGGCGAGACCTACGTCCTGGGAGCGGACGTGGTGTTCAAGGCGATCGGCCAGAAAGTCTTGTGGGAAGGCCTCGGTGACACCGCGCAGATTCTCGATCTGCAACAGGACCGGATTGTCGTCGACGAAGAGCGGCGGACTTCACTGCCTGGCGTCTGGGCCGGCGGCGACTGCGTCGCGGGCGGTGACGACCTGACGGTGACCGCGGTCCAGGACGGCAAACTGGCGGCGCTGTCCATCGACCGTTTTCTGAAGGGCAATGGCTCGAGGAGCGCGTGACATGGCCGATCTAACCACCACGTTTCTCGGCATCAGGTCCCCCAACCCGTTCTGGCTGGCCTCCGCGCCGCCGACCGACAAGGCATACAACGTCAATCGCGCATTCGAAGCGGGCTGGGGTGGCGCGGTGTGGAAAACGCTGGGCGAGGACCCGCCCATCGTCAACGTCAACGGCCCCCGCTACGGCGCCATCCACGGCAACGACCGGCGCGTTTTCGGGTTCAACAACATCGAGCTCATCACCGACCGGCCGCTCGCCGTGAATCTCGCCGAGATCCGGCAGATCAAGCGCGACTGGCCCGACCGCGCGCTGATCGTGTCCGTCATGCTGCCGATGAACGAGGCGAGCTGGGCGAAGTACGTGCCCATGATCGAGGACACGGGCGCCGACGGCCTCGAGCTCAATTTCGGCTGTCCGCATGGAATGAGCGAGCGCGGCATGGGCTCGGCCGTGGGCCAGGTGCCGGAGTACATCCAGCAGGCCGCCGCGTGGTGCAAGAAGTTCGCGCGCGTGCCGGTGATCGTGAAGCTCACGCCCAACATCACCAACATCCTGCCGGCGGCCAGGGCCGCGAAAGACGGTGGCGCCGACGCGGTGTCGCTCATCAACACGCTGAATTCCATCATGCGCGTCGACTACGACTCGCTCACTATCTACCCCGCCACGGACGGCAAGGGCTCGCATGGCGGCTATTGCGGGCCGGCCGTCAAGCCCATCGCGCTGCACATGGTCGCGGAGATCGCGCGCTCACGCGAAACCCGCGGACTGCCCATCTCCGGCATCGGCGGGATCACCGACTGGCGGGACGCCGTCGATTTCCTCGCGCTGGGCGCCACCACCGTGCAGGTCTGCACTGCCGCCATGGTCTATGGCTTCAAGATCATCGACGACCTGGTCGACGGGCTCGACCACTACCTGGACGGCAAAGGCTTCGCCTCGGTGGCCGAGCTCACGGGCAAGGCCGTTCCCAGCGTCACCGACTGGCAGTACCTGAACCTCAATCACGTGGACAAGGCCTTCATCGACCAGGATCTGTGCATCAAGTGCGGCCGGTGTTACATCGCCTGCGAAGACACCTCGCACCAGGCCATCACCGCCACCGTGAACGGCGCGCGGCATTTCGAGGTCATCGACGCCGAGTGCGTGGGCTGCAATTTGTGCGTCAGCGTGTGCCCGGTGGAAAAGTGCATCACGATGCGGCCCATGACCAGCGGAGTCGATCCGCGCACGGGGCGCGCGATCACCGACGTGAAAGCCGACTGGACCACGCACCCCAACAACCCGGGGCGCAAGAGCGCCTGAAGCGCGAAAGGCATGCGGCCTACAGCCTTTCGACGCAGACGGCGGTGTTGATGCCGCTGAACCCCAGACTCATTTTCACGGCGCGCTGAATGGCGTGATCCACGGGTTGCCGCGCCCAGTTGAAGGAATCGTCCATGGGTTCGTCGAAGTTGCGCATCGGGTGAAGGCGGCGCGCGCGCATCTGCAGCAGCGTCGCGACCATTTCCACGGCGCCCGCGGCGCTCAGGCCATGGCCGACCAGGGACTTGGTGGCGTTGAGATAGGCATGTTTGAGCCCGCAATGCTCGATCGCTCTCAATTCGGTGGTGTCGCCCAGCGACGAGCCCGTGCCGTGCGGGTTGATGTAGTCGATAGCCTCGGGCGCAAAGCCCGCTTTGGCCAGCGCCTTCTGCAGCACGCTGACTTCACCGTCGAAGGACGGGTTCGGATTCCGGTTGGCGTCCATCTGCACCCCCCATCCCGCCACGCGCGCATACGGGTCCGTTGCGCGCCGTGAAGCGGTGGAGGCGCGTTCCACCACCACGGCGCCGCTGCACTCACCGAAGATGAAGCCATCGCGGCGTTTGTCGAATGGCCGGCACGCGCGCTCGGGCTCATTCGCGAACACATCGGAGCCCATGGCGCCGATGGCGCGAAATCCCTGGCATTCCCAGTAGGAAAGATCCATGAGCGCGCCGAGCGCGATGCACACGTCCACCTGGCCGGACTCGACTGCCTGGATTGCATGGATCACGGCGAGTTGTCCGCTCGCGGAGGCGCCGCCCAGCGTATAGGCGAGCCCGCGGATGCCGAACACCTCGGTGCACATGCCGCACACATCGCTGTCCATGAAGGACAGGCCGTACGTCGGGCGAAGGAACGGCAGGCGTCCCCGGAAAGTTTCGTGGGTGAGCGTGAGCTCGCGCTGCTGGAAGTTGGATCCGCCCACCACCAGGCCGACACGTGCCGGATCGACATCACCCAGGCGCGCATCGTTCCACGCTTCGTGCAAAGTAGTTAGAGCGACCTGCCCGGACAGGGAGGCAGTTCGCACGACGGTGCGCGGAACGATGTCCGGCACTTCGAAAGAAGGAATCTCCGCGCCGAGAAAGCGCGTGGCGCCCGCTCCGGGTTCCGCCGCACCTTCGGGCCGGTACTGCCGGCCCGGCCGCTTCATCGCCGCGAAATTGCTGTGCCCGTTCAGCAGGGCCTCGATGAACCCCGCTTTTCCCTGCCCGATCGCCGAGGTGACACCGACGCCGGTGACGAGGATGGGAGACGATTCAGAGCCGGGCATGGAGCAGGTTGACGAGCTCGCCGATGTTGGTGGCCTTGACCGTCTCGACGAGTGGAATGTTCAACGACAGCGAATCGAGGGTCATCATCACGATCTCGGAGCGGTCGATGGAATTCGCCCCGAGGTCCTTCAGCGACTCGGTGGGGCGGAACTGGTGATTTTCGAGTCCCGGCACCACTTCCTGCGCATGGCGCGTGACGATTGCAAAGATATCCTGACTATTCACGATCTTCTCCTTGTGAAAAACGTTCAATGGCCGAACAGCGCCTCGATGCGGTCCTTGACCTCGGGGCGATGAAAAGTTCTTTCGTGCATGACGACTTCCTGCTCGATGACCGCCGGCAGCCCTTCGCGCAACGAGGCGACGAGATGGTCCTTGAGCGTGACGAGCGAGATTCTCGGCTTTTCCGCGATGTCTTTCGCCAGCGCCAGCGCGTAGGGCATCACTTCGGCGCGCGGCAGCACGGGGAATGGGATGCCGCGTTTCTGCAGCTCCTCGCCGCGATAGGTGCGCGCCGTCATCATCATTTCTTCCGCCAGGCAGATGCCGAGCTTGCGCGGAAGGATGAAAGTGGCGCCCATGCCCGGCGTGAAGCCGTATTTCATGAAATTGGTGGTGTAGATGCTTTCGCGGCTCAGGATCGGAAAGTCGGCGAACATTCCCAGCGCGAATCCGCCGCCGATGCCATGCCCCTGCATGGCGGCGATGACGGGAATCGGGCAATTCAATGCCAGGCTGTACAAGTCGACGTCGGTGAATTTTCCCTTGCCGGCCGACAGCAGCAGCAGGCTGTCCTTGGTGCCGCCGCTCGCGAAGTAGCTGTCGTAACCCGTCAGGATCACCGCCTTGTAGTCCGGATTGGCGCTGATGCTGCCGAATGCGTCGATGAGCCCTTCCGCGATCTCCATGGAAAACGTGTTCTTGCTGGTCCGATCTTCCATCGTGACCAGCACGATTCCGGCGTCGATTTCCTTGATGTCGATGACCGGGTTGGGCATGTCAGTCTCCATCCCAGGGAAACTGGCCGGTCGTGACGAAGCGCGCGATCTTCTGCATGTTGCCGCGGTCGGAGAAAACCTCGAGGTTGGCTTCGAGCGCCCTGGGCCGCGCATTCGCGAGGTCGCGGTTCAACGCGTTCATGTAGCGTTTGTAACGTTGTATCGCCGTCCTCGACAGCCGGCGCAGCCGCAGCAGTTTCTTGCGCAGCAGGTTCTGGCTGTCGGGGGCGAGTTCGTCGACCAGGCCCCATTCCTGCGCGGTTTTCGCGCTGATGGGTTCGGTCATCACCGTCATGTAGTTAGCCTTGGGGATTCCCGTGCGGCGGATCAGGAACGGCAGCACACACGCCGGCATCAGGCCGAACAGCAGCTCGGAGAGGCTGAACGTGGCTTTCTCCTCGCAGATCACGATGTCGCACGCGGCCACGAAACCGATGCCGCCGGCGTTGGCCTGGCCACGAACGTGCGCGATCGTGATGTAAGGACCGGTGGCGAGCCGCAGCCACAGGTCGTACATCGGCCCGGGATCCATGGCTTCGACCGTTCCCGTGCTCTCGAAGCTTTTCTGCAGGCCCTTGAAGTCCGCGCCGAAACAGAAGACTTCCGGAGAACCTTCGACGACGACGACCTTGACGCGGTCTTCGCATTCATCGAGGGCAGCCGTGAAATCCTCGATCAGCTGCTCGTTGATGGTGTTGTTGGCGTCCGGCCGGTGAATCTGAATGACGCAGGTGTCATCGCTGACACGAACCTTCAGGGTTTCATAGGCCGGCTCGGTGATTACTGCACCCATTCGTACTTCCTCTGGTACTCGCGGATCTCCTTCAGGAACAGCGTCGGCTTGCCATGGGTCTTGCGCGCCTTGGGAACGAAATTGGTGTCCAGCACCACGTTGCGCGTGCCGAATTTCAGCGCGTTGCTGCCGACGAGCAGCTCGTCGTATTCCTCCATGCTGAGCTCGTAGCGGCTGTCGAGCTGTTCTTTCATGCGCATCGAGCGCAGGCGCTCCTGTCCCTGCTTCGTCGCGACGCCGCTGAAGAATTCCGAGCAGCAACCCGAGCCATAAGAGAAGACCCCGATGCGCTGAGGCTTGTCGAAGTCGCCGTTGGCGATGGTGCTGGCGAGCGACAACATGGCCGTCGCGCCCATGACGTTGCCCACGCGCTGGCAGTAGGTCAGACCCGGCTTCATGCGGCGCTCGAAGTCCGCTTCGATGTCGCCGGGCGTGATGCCCTTGACGTGTTTGCGCATCAGGTTGCGGTGCGCGCCCTTGACCATGCCGCCGAACGGCGTGTGATACGCGAGATAGCCGAAGGTGCCGCGGTAGTCCGCGCCGCCCACGCGTTTCTGATATTCCAGGAATGCGTTCTCGCTGCAGTCCAGGTAGCTGCGCAACGACAGGTCCGAGTCGCCCGCCTCGCTGTCGACGGAAGGACGGCAGGTGTCCATCACCTCATAACCGTATGAGCCATGAGCGCCGGGATCGACCTGGAACACGTGCGGCGTTTCACCGAACAGCATCGCCACCGCGCCCGCGCCGCTGCTCGGCTCCGCGAACGACCACTCCATCGTGAGCGCATCACCGCCCTTCTCGATCATGAAGCGGGAGATGTCGGTGGCGATCACCAGCGCCTTGGCGCCCGGCGAGACCTGCGCGAGGATGAAGTTGACGGCGTTCTGAAAACCCGCGACCCCGGAGAAACACGCGTTCTTCACTTCGAACAGCCGGCAGTTGCGATTGAGCCCCAGCAGGTCGTGGCAGTAGGTGCTCATCGACTTGCCGAAATCGAATGCCGATTCGGTGCAGGTGATGACCATCTCGATGCGATCTTTCTCTTCGGGGGACAGAGCGTCGATGATGGGTTTGGCGGCGTTGACCGCGTAGGTGATCGGATCCTCGTAGGGCAGCGCGACGCTTTTTTCCTTCATGAGGAGGTTGTCGAATCTGCGGCGATCCAGTTTGCGATGCTCGGCAAGCTTGCTGACGTCCAGGAAGGCGGTGCCGGCAAAGATATTCATTGCCTCTATTCCAGCTTTGACCATGACAAAGTACCTGTTGTAGTCGAACGGGGAAAAATGGGGATTCAGCCGGCGCGCAGCGCCACCAGCTCGTCGAGATCGAAATAGCCGTTGTAGCCCTTGAGATAGACCGCGGCGCGGTGCCCGAACAGCACCATCGCGGGTGTCCGGGTTTCGAGCTGCTGGCCGTTCATGAGCGAGGACTGCACGGGCGTGCCCACCGAGTACCTGCGATTCCAGTCCGTGACTTTCTCGACGGGATCTGGCGTTCGCGAGGCGGGGTGGTTCACGGGGCGCAGTTCGTTCGCGAATCTGCCGAGCGCCTCCTCGGTGGTCTGGCGCTTGATCGTCTGGTGGATCCGGGTCAGCACATCGCCATGGCCGATCTCCTCGAAAGTCACGGGCTCGCCGCGATGGCCCGCGAGCGCCATGAGGTACTGGATGCTTTCCGACCACAGCACCGTGCTCGAGATCTGCTTCGACAGTCCGTCGGCGATCGCGCCCTTCTCATAGGGCCGGGCAGTCACGTTCGCGATCACCGGTATCTTCGGTGGGGCGAACTCGAAGTCGCGCAGGTATGCGGCGAACTCCTGCTTCGCCGTTTCCATGAACCGCGAGTGGAATGCGCCGCTCGTCACCAGCGGGTAATACAACATCTTGCCGGACTGGAACAGGTTCTGGGCCGCGGCGATCTCGTCGACCAGCCCTGAAATGACGATTTGCGACGGCGTATTGTAGTTAGCCAGGTCGATGTTCCTGAGGCCGTTCTTCTGCAGGATCTCTTCGATCTCTTCCCTGGTTGCGTTGAGGATGGCCGCCATGGCGCCGCTCGGCACCCGGCTCATCAGCTCGCCACGCCGGCGCACCAGCTTCAGGCCGGTTTCGAAGTCGAAACACCCCGCCGCCAGCAGCGCATTGAATTCCCCGAGGCTGTGCCCCGCGAGAAAATCGGGCTCCCGGCCGGCATCGGCGATCTTCCTGAAATAGGACAGCGCGCTGACGACGAACAGCGCCGGCTGCGTGAATTGAGTCTGGATGAGCTCGTTGCGCGGATCCTCCAGGCACAACTCCTTGATGGAATAGCCGAGGATCCGGTCGGCCTGCTGCGTCAACGCGGGAAACTCGTCGAACAGCGCGCCGCCCATTCCCCGTGATTGCGAGCCCTGACCCGGAAACATGAACACTTTCATGAGAAAAACTCCAAGAGTGATTGATAGTTAGGCGAGGACGAAATATCCGTTCTCGATTTCGTTCGTATGCACGCCGGACCCGAGAGCCTCGCCGATGGCGATGTCGAGACGCCGCAGCAGCGCATCCACGGGCTCATCGGACCGGCGCACCAGCGTGACCACGAGCTGGTGTTTCAGCGCGGCCACCGCCACGCCGTCGATGTGCGCGATGTTTCCAATGGTGATGTGACCCGAGCGCGAGAGCAGGGCCGTGATGTTCGGCCAGTCCGCGGCGATGTCCGGCTGACCATCGCCAGCGCTTGCGTTCACGATACGGCTACCTTGGCGCGGCGCCGGACCGTGAACTGCTCGCGCAGTGGTTCCTTGAGACAACCCTGTGCCCATGCGTCCAGCAGCGCGTACGACGCCTGCAGGTCTTCGGTCAGCGCCTCGTGAAGCTGGATGGTGAGCGACATGCGGCCGTTCATCGTGAGACATCCCGCTCCCACCGGCTGCGCACGCGAGATCGCGGGGCCGAAGATCCAGCTCCTGGCGCCCGGCACATTCCAGACTCCGAGGTTCGAGAAAATTCCAGCCCAGCCGTTTTGCGCCGCTGCGCGCTTGCGCAACTCGCGGCGAATGCCGGAGTGCCCTATCAACCTGCCGAGGTGCAACGCCGTCCACGTGCCCCAGTGACAGTCCCGCTGCCTGAGCCCGTTGATCAGCGCCTGTAGCTCGACGGGCGATGGATCTCGCTCGATATCGACCGGCAGGAACGACATCTGCAGGAAGTTCTCGGGAACCGAGGGCAGTGCTCCGCGCAGGTTCACGGGAATCATCCACAACCTGCTGGCGGACGGCGCGGCCAGCTGGGCTGCTACCGCGCGATCGAGGTGAGACAGCAGCCAGGTGTTGACCGTGACACCCGCATCCCGCGCCGCCGCGACGATCTCCCGGGTCTGTGCCTCGGTGAACAGCCGTGACGCCACGCGATCACGAACCCGGCGGAATGTGGAGGTGCGTGTGTGATCGAACCGCCGCCATTTCTGCCGGCGGACCTGTAATGCCGGGAAGACGGCCAGGAGCCCACGCAGCGTGCGGCGCCATGACGGGCGATCGCCCGCGAGGACCGGCAGCGAATCGAGCCGCAGCCCCTGCTCGCGCAACAGGTGCGCGAGCCCGGACACGCCGTCGAACTTGTCGTGCGGCAGCTCGAACCAGTGCGGCTCGGCACGAGGCGAGGTGCCCGCCTCGGCATACACGATGGAAATGTCGTCGCCGCAATCGTGCATGGCGGTGAAGCCTGCGGCTACCCAGTCGGTTTTCATGACGCCTTCTCCTTGGCGGGTTTGGGATCTTCGTATCTATCTACCAGGCTCATGAACCAGCGATAACGGCCGTTATCCCACTTGTAGCCGGTGAGCCGTTCGTCGAGCTTGATCGAGTGTTTGAGCCCGACCGGAAAGATCCTGAACTGCCTGCGGATTTTTTCCGAGACCTGCGGCTGATCGAGATTCAGCGCGAAGCTGTAGGGCTCCACGCGTCCGAAGTGATGCACCGAGTGCTGTCCGACTTCATAGAAATCCTTCGAGAGCTTGGGGTAAATGCCCGGAATGTACTGGTGCAGGTCGATGTCGCCCTTGACCTCCATCGTGTAGTACAGCGCGGCGATGAGCGGATTGCAGAACGGCGTGGGAAATGCAGCCGCGCCGCGCAGCAGGCCTTCGAGGTATCCGTTGCCCGCAACACCGATGAGGCCCGATGGAATCGCGTCGTGATGCGAGCCGTGCATGTACACGAAGTCGAGCTCGGAGTTGTGGCTCACCCAGTGGTCGCGATAGAACCACTCGTTGATGACCTTGACGAAGCTGACCTGCAGGAAAGCGCCGATGATCAGCGTCGCCGGCAGCAGCACGGCCGAGAAGCTCGCGTGCGTGATCACCAGGTACCACGGAATCAGGATGATGACGTGCGTCAGGATTCCCGTGAAATAGGCGTGCAGGATTTCGAGCGTGATGTTCGGCTGGTTTTCCAGGTGCTTCTTCCACATCGACTGCATGAGGATTTCGCGCACCAGCTCCTTCTTGTGCAGGTGCGCCACGAGGATCACCGTGCGATAGGCCGTCAGCAGGATGAAATGGCCATAGAAAAGATACAGCGCCGCCGTGCGCATCCACTCCACGTGGTGCGGAAGGTTCGGTGTCACGGAGATCACGTAGTTCTCCACCAGCAGCACGCCGATGGCGACGAGATACGGCCACTTGATGTTCCGTATCTTGTAGGCCAGCGAATAGAACACGTCCTGCGGCCTCGAGAGGATGACGGGCATCCGCAGCTCGATGCCGTGCCTGATCGGAAACGCGAAGATCATGAACGCGCACAAGGCGAGTCCGATGGCGCACATCACCGGCGCCGACCCGTAGGCGGCGAAAATGACGGCCGCGCAGATCGCGATCATCAGCGTGTAGTCGATAGCATCCTTGCCCTGCAGATTGATTCTCTGCTTCTTGATTCCATACAACTGATGGAAATATTCAGCTTCCGTACTCATGGGATTTCCTCTGGCTCACGCCACCGAAACGACGACGTTTCCTTTCTTGTGACCCTGGTCGACGTATTTGTGCGCTTCGACCATCTGGTCGAGCGTGTAGCGTCGGTCGACGACGACTCGCAATTTTCCCGCGGCGATGAGATCGCCGACGAACTCCAGCGCCTCGGGGGTTTCCGGCGGCCCCTCGCCGAGAATCAGTTTCCGCGCGCCCGTCAGTTTCATGCGCAGCATCGAGAGGCTGGGCATCGCCGGCGTGCAATTCAGATAGGTGCCGCCAGCCTTCAACACGTTCATCGCGTCGGCGAAAGGGCACTTTCCCACCGCGTCGAAGACCACGTCATAACGCGACCCGGTCTTCGAGAAATCGCCGGCCGTGTAGTCGATGACCAGATCGGCGCCCAGCGATCGCAGCAGCTCGAGATTCGCGGTGCTGCTGACGGCCGTCACCCGTGCGCCGAAATGTTTGGCGAGCTGCACCGCGTAGGTGCCCACGCTTCCCGATGCGCCGAAGATCAGTACTTCCTGGCCGGGCACCACTGCGGCACGACGCAGGTAGTGCAGCGCCGTGCGTGCCCCGATGGGAACGGCCGCGGCTTCTTCGTAGGAGAGCGTGCGCGGAATCGTGGCGATCGGGCCGTTTTCCGGCAGGCAGCGGTATTCCGCGTATGCACCGAAGCCCTTCAGCGTCGCGGCGAATATCCGATCGCCCGGCGCGAATCGCGTGACCTGCGCGCCGACCGCCTCGACCTGCCCGGCGAGCTCGATTCCGAGGATCGACTGGCGCGGGCCCCTGATTCCCAGCACCAGGCGCGCGGGCAACCACACCAGCGCGGGCACGGTGAAACTTCTGATGCGGAAGTCGCCCATCGACACGGTGGTGGCGCGAATCCTCACCAGCACCTCGCGCGGGCCAGGCATCGGCTTCGTCACATCCTGCAACTGCAGCACCTCGGGCGGGCCATACTTCGTGCAAACCACTGCTCTCATGTCCGTCTCCTAAAACTGGTATTGGATCTTGAAGACGATCTGCTTCTGATCGCGCACGCTGAACAAGGCGCTGTCCGCGTCCTGTGAATACGGATACACGACGTTGAAGCCCAGCCTCATGTTGTCGCTCAGGTCGTAGGTAGTCAGGAGCATCGCCAGGCTGCCGCTCTGCGGCATGCTGTGAAAATTGAGGAAGTTGATGGTGAGGTCGTCATGCAGGAGCATCTTCGTGATGCTCAACAGCAGCGACTGGCTGTCCTTGGGCGCGCTGGCCACTTCGCCGCTCCAGTCCATGACGTGCCGGTTCACGCCTTCGAGACTCACGGTGAGCGTGGAGCTCGGGGAATATTCGGCGCCGAAGTACGCGTCGACGACGTCCCGCTTCACGATCTGCAGCGCCGCGTCGTTGAAGGCCTGGTCGGATTTCCATGCGACCTCGCCGCGAAAGATGACCTGCTTCAGCGCGTAGTTGAATACGGCGCCGGCGAGCGAGAACCGCTCCCTTTGCCGCGTGACCAGCCCGTCCGTTCCCAGGCTCAACGCGTAGTCGTTGGCGACCAGGTTGGCGGCCATCACGGTGATGTCGGCGTCTTCGAACGTCTTGCGCCAGCTCGCGCCGAACTCTGCGAGGTCGTCTTCGCCGCCCACCTCGCTGCGATAACGAAGCGGATCGAAGTAGTAAGCCGTGCCGGGCAGCGGGTTCTCGTTGAACTCGGCGCGCGGAATGTAGAACGCGCTCCACTGACCGAAATCCGAATACTGGTCGACGGCCACCATGGGCTGACCCAGCCGCAGCTCGTCGAGATTGAAGTTGAAGAGCTCCCGCTGGTCCCGCGGACTGACCACGTCGGTGACGGGCGCGATGATGGATTCGCCCCAGGGCAGAATCTGGTACCCGGCCTTGATGCTCGTCTGGCGGAAGCTCGTCTGCACGTAGGCCTGCGACAACATGAGGTCGGTGCCTTCCGCGTCATGCCGGTGATCCGGCCCCCAGAACACGGCTGCCTTGCCATCCAGTTGGACGAAGAACCTTTCGTTGAAGTAGTCGGCGTATTCCACGCGCGCGGACGTCCGGTTCTTCACCAGCGATTCCGGCTGCGCCACCTTGTACGAGGCCTCGTGCGCCAGCGTGACGCGCAACGGTGACGTCGCCTGGTCCGACACCTCGCTGACCAGCGTGTCGTCCGAAGCCGCCGCGTCGGCGACGTCGAGCCCCATGTCCACGACCATGTCCGTGTTCGTGGCGGGCACTTCGTCGCCTGCCAGCAACGGGCCGCTGAATGCCGCGCAGGCAATGCACAGCAGTGTTGTTGAGTTCTGTGCCATTACCGGTAGTAGTTGCGTAACAACGCCAGGTTGCGTTCACGGAAAGTGAAGTCGGTCAGGCTGCGCTCGGTGAGCAGCTCATCCGGCACGTCCTTGTGATAGGTGACCGAGATGTTGTCGATGGACGTGATCCTGCCCGTGGAAAGATTGTTCATCGTCTGCTGCCTGGCTACCCAGACGTCATCGATCTGCGTGTACTTCCGGTACAGCCGCTGCCGGTAGAACTTTCCGGAACGGTTGTAGATGTCTTCCTTGAGATACAGGTTCCTTTCCTTGTCGACCCAGACGATGAGCTTGCCGTACGCGGTTTTGCGCGCGCGCTCCTGCGTCGGAGTCACTTCGATGACCCATGCCGGGCGCCCGTCGTAGGGTTCCTCGCGCAGGATGTTGTACGTGTACTCCTCGACCTTTCTCGCCTGCGCATCGTCGGCGAAGAACTCCGTTCCGAAGAAGGCGCCGCCATCCTCGTTGTCGCTGCCGGACACCAGGCGCCGCACCTTGCCGAGCGCGGGCAGGTACAACATGTTTTCGTTGTCCCGGGCCGGGTCGTAGTACTCGTAGCGCAACATGCCGATGCCCTTGTCGGTGATCGGCTGCAGAACCAGCGCGATCGACCTGGCGTCCTTGTTGCCGTCTCCGTATTTCTTTTCGCCGACCTCCAGCACCACCACGCGGGGCTTTTCCTTGCAACGCAGGCCCTGGCCGCCGTTGTCGTACTTGCACGTGGACAGCTGCGTCTTCACCACCGCGGTGGTGAAGGACTTCCTGGCAACGTCATCGACCTGTTTCATGATCTCCGTGCCATCCGTGGCGAGCAGCCGCAGCGGCACCATCAGGCTGCCGACGGCGAACAGGCGCGCGATGACGCCGATATGCATTTTCATGATGCTTCCTCCTTGGGAATGGGTAGTTCGAGCGCGGCTTCCCTGGGCGCGAACTTCAGTTTGAAAACCATGATCAGCGCGGGCGTGAGGAACAGCTCGCACACGAGGCCGGCGGTGATGGCGAGAAAGCCCAGCTTTCCGAGGTTCGCCCATCCCGGCGAGCTGGCGATGGCCATGATTCCGAACCCGAAGCCGAGCACCATGGACGTGAAGACGATGGCCTGGCCGCACTCCTTCACGGTGTCGCGCAGCGCGCGCCGAATGTCCCCGTCCTTCAGCACCTCGCCGCGGTACAGCGTGACGAAGTGGATGGTGTCGTCGACCGCGATGCCTACGACAATCGGCGCGAGCATCATCGTGTAGAAGTCGATGGGAATTTCCAAAAGGCCGAGTATCCCCAGCACCAGGAACGAGGGAATCAGATTGGGGATCAGCGAGATCAGGCCCGCCTTCAGCGAGCTGAAGATCACCAGCAGCAGGATCGAAATCACCAGCAGGCTCAAGCCGAAACTCTGCAGCTCGGTCATCATCAGGTAGTCGGCCGCCGTCATGCCCATGGCAAACAACCCGGTGATCGACACGGACGCCGCGGGGTAAGTCACGCGGATCTGGTCGAGCGAGGCATTGATGTCCTTCTTCATGAGCTCGAAGACATCCGTGTACTCGTACGATCCGTAACTGCGCAGCGTGATGGCCACGTTGGCCTTCCGGTAGTTCTCGCTGACCACCTTTTCGCGCTCCTCGGGATCGGCGCTGTTGAACATGAACAGCGTCTGCGACAGCTCCTCGCGATTGGCCGGAATCGCGTACATCTCCGGGCGCCCTTCGTTCTGCTTCTGCGAAGCGTCCTTGACGATGTCGACGATGGAGAACGTGGTCACGACGTACTTCGAGTAGTTGGTCTCCAGCTTTCGTTGCATGTCCTCGATGACGCGCAGCACCGCCGGATCCTGCAGCGCGTTGTCCGCGCCCGCATCGATGTACAGCGAGACGCGCGACGAACCGGCCATCACTTTGTCGAGCAGCATGATGCTCTGGTAGAAGTTGGATTCTTCCGGGTACTGGTCGTAGGTGCGGTAGTCGACCCTCGCCTTGAACGAGCCGAACACGCAGACCGCCAGGACCAGGCAGAACGCCACGACGTAGGTTCGCGGCCGTTTCTCCACCGCGGGCACGACGCGCTCCAGCACCTTCTGCAGGGACGCCGCGAAGTTCGGGACGAGCCTGCCTATCCAGGCAGCGAATCGATTTCGCGTGGGCTTCTGCTTCTTGGGCACCGGCGCCGCCAGATCGAGCAGCGCCGGCAACAGGTAGATGGTCAGCACGAGCGCCGTGAACACGCCGGTCGCCGACATGATGGAGAAGTTCCGGATCGGAACGAGGTTCGTATAGGACAGCGACAACATCGCCGCCATGGCGGTCGCGGCGGTCAACAGGCAGGCCAGCCCGGCCTTTTCATACGTGGCACGCATCGCCGACCGGAAATCGTGGCCTTCGTTGCGGAAGTACAGGTAGCCCGAGATCACGTGCACGGCGTCGGCCATGCCCATCGTCAGTATCAGCAGGATGGTGAGGATGACGAACGGCGTGGCGGGCAGGCCGAACAATCCGGCGATGCCCAGCGTCCAGACCGTGCTCAGGATGACGATGAGGAACGACCAGGCAACCGCGGCGAACGAGCGGAAGATGAGCCACAACGCACTCAGCATGATCAGCAGCGCCGCGAGGTACAGCACGGCCATTTCTTCGCCCATCTTGAGCTGGTTTTCGGATTCGATGGTGCTGCCCACCTTGTAGTACTCGAGATGATTCGCGTACTCGGGCTTGGCCAGGATCTCCTTCAGGGCGGCGTTGAGCGCCAGGTAGTCCGCCGTGTCGGTGGGCTTGAAGCGTGGCGGCCCCTTCCTGGCCTGCTGCTGCTCCGCGTTGGTGATCTCCGCCATCATGTCGATGGAGCTGTCGCCGGCCGGCTGCTCGACCGCATCCACCGGGATGGCGCCAAAATCCGTCTTGATGAAGATCGCGCCGTATTGCATGTCGCGCGAGAAGAACTTCAGCGGAAAGTCCCGCTGCGACGCGGCCACCTTCCTGATCTCGTCGAGCTCGCGTTGCGAGGTGGGAACCACGTCCCCGACCAGTTCGCGAGACAGCAGGATGTCGTCCTTGACCGTGAGCACGAACGCATTGATGAGGCAATCGACGTCGACGACGTGATCCAGCGCCGATCGCTCGCCGTTCGGGAGTGTTGCCTCGTAGTTCGTGAGGTCGTCGCGAATACCCTTGACCGCGAGCAGCGACTTCGTGGTGAACACGTCGCCGTCTTTCGCCTTGTAGACGATGACCACGCCGTCCTCGCTGCCGAACTGCTCGTGGAACTCGTTGTAGGCGACGAATGCCGCGTCGTCCTGTTCGAACCACTTCTCCAGCGTGAAGTCGAACTTGAGCTTCGTCATGCCGAAGAAGCAGATGCCGGTGGCCACCGCGAACAGCGCGAGCACCAGCCACTTCCTCTTCTGCACACGCTCCGGTATCCCGGCGATGTGGCCTGCAATCCCATTCAGTACGTTTTTCATGATTTTCTCTCGAGTTGATCCTGCGGCATGAACCGGAACGACCGGACGCTGAAGCTCCGGAAGTTCACGAGGACGAGGCCTCGTTCATTGGCGATCTTGACGTTGAACTTCAGGACTTCCGTGTTGCCCTGCTGGCGGGAGCCGGCCGGCTCCACGTACACGAAACACGCGGGCGCGGTATGCCTGCGGATCTCCACTTCTTCGATGGCGAACGGTAGATAGGGAACGGAGGTGTCGGCGCCGCCGATCAGCGCGGAGACGGTTTGCAGTGCGCCGTCGACGATGCAGGGATGCAGCGTGAAGTCGTCGAACCCGGCCCGCAGATGATCCGCGATCGCGATTCTCGCCAGCGCGAAGTTCTCGCCGACATGCAACTCCTGCATGGTGCGAAACGCCGGGCCATAACTGATGCCCGAGGTTTCGAACAGGTCATAAAATGGCGCGCCCTCCAGGCGCTTTGAGCACGCTTGCCTGAGCGCATCGATCGACAGGTATTCATCGGCCGCGAATTTTCCGGCCGCGCCGGAAGCCGCGTCGTCGTAGTGAATCTCGCCCTCGCAGTGCACGACCTTCTCGCCGTCCTCGCCGTACGACGAGATGACGTACCCGGCCTTGCCGTGGGCAGGTTCCAGCGAAGTCTGGATGATCCGCGGCTCTTCGCCGAACACCAGAGGCTGCACCCAGACCACGTCCTCGAGCCTCGCCACGTTCGCCGTGCCGGCGATCGACGCTGACACGCAGGCAATCTCCAGGAATCCGGCGCCGGGGAAAATCATCTGACCGTTGACCTTGTGATCGCGCGCATAAAACGCATCGGCCGACAGCCAGGAGCTGAAGCTCACTTCCCTGAGCGTCGATGAGTTGTGCGAGACCAGCGGATGTAGCGGCGCGTTCTCGCGCACGACGCTCGCCTTTGCCGGCGCGGCGGAGCTCGAGAGCGGGTAACTGTCGCGGGCGAATGGATAGACGGGCAGAGACACACGCCGCGGCAGCGCATTTGCGTGCAGCTTCTCCCATTCCACGTCCTCACCCGCCGTCCAGGCTTGCGCGAGGCCGTCGAGGTCGCGAGCCGCCAGCGCTTCGCGCGCTTTGCCGGATTTACCGGCGGGTCGGCGGACCTCGAGGCTGCCGCGATGCACTCCGGGCGTCGCGCCGCGGCCGAACTCGCGCAGTTTCACGCAGAGCTCTTGAGTGTCAGCGGCCACGAAAGCCAACCGTTCCGTCATCGCTTCGCGGCCTGTCTGCAGGGTGTACGCCAGCGCCGCCATGTCGACGGCTTCGGCGGTTTCCACGTGTTGCAGCAGGCGGTTCGCATATTCGAACAGACGCTCTTCGTTCCTGGCCGAGAGCACGACCAGCTGAGGACCGGCCTGCGGCGCGGGCGCCAGGTTCCCGTACTCTTCGAGCACGACGCAGGCGTTCACACCACCAGCGCCGAACGAGTTGATGAGAGCGCGCCGTGGATGCCCCTCGGGCGCATCCCAGGTCGCGAGACCGTGTTGCAGGAAGAAAGGCGAGTCGGCGAATTCGATGCCCGGATTGACCACGTCCGAGTGGATAGTCGGCAGCAGTTTCCGGTGCTTCATCTGCAGCAGGATCTTGGTGATGCCCGCGATGCCGGCCGCGGACTCCGCATGACCCAGGTTGGCTTTCACGGAACCTACCGGGCAGAAGCCCACCTTTTCCGTCTGTCTCCTGAAGGCTTGCGTGAGCGCGGCGATCTCGAGGCTGTCACCGAGCTGCGTTCCGGTCCCATGCCCTTCGATGTAACCGATGGTTTCCGGATGGATGTCCGCCTTGCGCAACGTGTGGTCGATGAGCTGCGCCTGTGAATTCGGGTTGGGCGCGGAGTACCCGTTCGAACGGCCGCCATGCTCGAAGGCGCTGCTGCGGATGACCGCGTAAATGTGATCGCGATGTTCGATCGCCTTGCTCAGCGGCTTCAGCACCAGCGAACCGACGCCTTCGCCCGGCACGAAGCCGTCGTCGCCCGCGCCGTAGCTGCGGCATTTTCCTTCCGTCGCCAGCATGCGTCGCTGGCAGAACGACTGGTATTTCTCCGGAGTCAGATACAGGTTGACCGCTCCGGCGATCGCCACCTGGCATTCGCCGCGGTGGAGGCTCTCACACGCCTGGTGGATGGCCACCAGCGAGGAGGAACACGCCGTATCCACCGGCATGCTCGGTCCGCGAAAATCGAAGAAATATGAAACGCGATTCGCGAGCGACCAGGGCAGCGAGCTCGCCGAGGAATTGGTGGTGATTCCGACGAACACTCCCACGTCGGCGCTCTTCGCCTTGGGAAACAGTTTCTTCAGGCTGTCGCGCGAGTAGCCGGCATCTTCCACCGCGGACCACACCGACATCAGGAACAGGCGCTCCTGCGGATCGATGAGCCGCGCCTCCTCCGCCGGAATGTTGAAAAACGGCGCGTCGAACTTGTCGAAGTCCTCGAGGAACGCACCGGACTTGCAGTAGATCCGATCGGCGAGCGCCTCGGCGTCCCAGCGACTCGCAGGCACGGTGCCCACGAGGTCTTTGCCTTCGCGCAGGTGTTCCCAGTACTGGCCGAGGTCCTGACAACCCGGGTAATCCCCGTGCACCCCCACGATCGCGACAGGCTCCGCCTCGCCTCGCCGTGCTGGCTCGACCGTCGTTTCCGGTGGACTTTCTGCCGCGACCTGCGGCGCCTGCAGATTCAGGAATTTCGCGAGCGCAGCGGCCGCGTCGCGGGCGAGAAACTGCGCGAGCTCCTCGATCGTCTCGTATTCATAGAACAGGGTCTTCGGCAGCGCGCCGAGGTCACGGGACAGGCTCGCATTGAGGCGGCCGACCACGATCGAGTCGATGCCGAAAGCCTCGAACCGTTCCTGCGAATCGATGAGATCCGCGGATAGTTTGATCTCGTCGCCCACCAGCTGCTTCAGATAGTTTTCGGCCGCGGTCACGAGGCCCGGATCGTGCGGCGCTGCCGCCGGCTCGTCCCACGAGGTTCCCGCAGATTCGGCGACTGACTGGTGCGCGACATAGGAGTCGATCCTTGCGGCATCGCCGTACAGGGCGACGCCTTGAGACAGATCGGATCGCAGGAACTCCTCCCAGTACTGGATGCCTTCCGCCGTCGGCAATGGGCGGAGGCCCGACTCCGCTTCGGTGCGCGCCACGTCCCCGGCCGACTGCTTCATGCCGCCTTCCGTCCAGAACGGCCAGTTGATCGACAACGTTCTTCCCGAACGCTCCTTCAAACTGCGGAGACTTTCGCGGTGCTCGGCGAACGAATCGAGGAAATGGTTTCCGTACGCATAGTCGCTCTGGCCGGGATTGCCCAGGGCTCCCGCCACCGAGGAGAACATCACGAACAGGTCGAGGTTCTCCGCGCGCGTGGCGCGATCCAGGTGGATAGCCCCCCAGACTTTCGGAGCCAGCACGGCGTCCATCTCTTCGCGCGTCTTCCTGATGATGAATGAATCGCGATTCACGCCAGCGGCGTGGATCACGCCATTGATCTCCGTGAACCGGGATTTCGCGGTCGCCACCGCCCGCTCGACATCCTCGGCGCGCGCAACGTCCGCCTGGCAGTACGTCGTCTCGGGCTGAACGGCCTTCAACTGCTGTAGTTTGGCCTCCTGCGCCGGCGAGAGCGCCGAGCGTCCGAGCAGCACGAGCCGCGCGGCAAAGTTGCGTACCAGGTACTCGCAGAAGATGAATCCGAGACCACCGAGACCACCGGTAACGATGTAGACGCCACGCTGCTTGAGCGGCAACTCCGCCTGCCCCGTCTTGGGTTCGTATCGCGCCAGCTCGCGCACATGGCGGACGAGATCGGGCCCGGCGTCACGGGTCTGATACCGGACCTCGGCCGGACTCCACTGTTCGTCCAGGAACTCCGCGAGCGCGAGCCGCGCGGTTTCCGCCGCGCCCGAAGCAGCGCGAATGTCGATGACCTTCGCGAGGTATCGCGGATTCTCGAGCGTGAGCGACTTGAGGAAACCGGCGAGCGCCGCGTTGTGCGGAGCGGTGCCCACCGGATCGCTGCGAAACACCGACAGGAACCGGGTCGGGCACTTGTGCGCCATCAGCGCCTTGCAGAGATGGAAGATGGTGTAGATGCCGTGATCGAGCTGGGCAGCCTCGGTATCGCCGGCGTCCGTGGTGCAGTGATGCAGCACGTGCAGCGGCAGCCAGTGGGCGCTCTTGAGCGCATCGACGAGCCGATGGCAATCGTCCTCGCGTCCGGCGTTGATCGTGAACACGTCGGGCGCCACCTGGCGAAACGATTCACCGACGCGCACCAGGATCGGCACCGCCTTCGAGGCGCCGGCCAGTTGCGTCTTCAGCGCGAGGAACAGTTCATCCGAGGTGTCCAGGACCAGGATGGATCCGGAAGCCGGCAACGCAGCGGCGCGTCGCAGCGGGCTCGCCTTCCAGCGCGGGTAGTAAGACAGCCGCTGCCTGCCGGCGGGCTGCGCGGCGGGCTTGATCTCCGGCGTGGACACCGGCACGGGCAACGCCTGCGTATCCGGCCAGTACCGCTCGCCGGCGAACGGGTAGGTAGGCAGGCAGAGTCGGCGCGGCTTGTCGCGCTTCGCGTACAGCCGCTCCCAATCCACCTCGAACCCCTTGATCCATTGCTCGAGCAGATTGGCGTCGGGCACGTTGGCATCGTCGACATTCGCGAGCCCGTCCACGTCGCGAGCCGCCTGCCCCACGTGGACCTTGTCAGCCACCGCTCCGTCGACATAACCGCGCAGTATCGCGACCAGCTCGTCGACCGAGTCGACCATCACCGCGAAGCGTTCCCTGAAAGCTTCGCGTCCCACCTGCAGCGTGTAGGCGATGGACTCGAGCTGGACATCCGGTTGCTGCAGATAGTCGAGAAGGTCGCGCGCCTTCTGCTTGAGCTGCGCCTGTGTCCTGGCCGACAGCACGATCGCGCTGGGCCCGGACGAACCCGGGCGTTGCGCGGCCGGAATCCTGCGCGCCGTATATTCCTCGAGCACCAGGTGCGCATTGGTGCCGCTGAAGCCGAACGAGCTCACCGCGGCGCGGCGCGGCGAACCTTCGGGCACTTTCCAGTCCTGCTTCTCGCGGCAGATGTAGAACGGCGAACGCTTGAAATCGAACAGCGAGTTTTCCGTCCGGATGTTCAGGCTCGGCGCGAGCGTGCGGTGCCGCATCGACATGAGCACTTTGTGCACGCTCGCGACGCCCGCCGCACCCGAGGTGTGGCCGATGTTCGTCTTGACCGAACCGAGCGCGCAGAAATTCCTGCGCGAGGTCTTTTCGCCGAACACGGTCGCCAATGCCTCGAGCTCGATGGGATCGCCGAGTTTCGTCCCGGTGCCGTGCGTTTCGACGTAGCTGATGGTGTCCGAGTCGATCGCGTGACGGGCGTACACGTCGCGCTCGAGCTCGATCTGGCTGCTGACGCTGGGCGCCGTGATGCCGTTGGTCTTGCCGTCCTGGTTGATGCCCGAGCCGATGATCACGCCATGGATGACGTCGTTGTCCGCTTCGGCGTCCGACAGGCGCTTGAGCACCAGCGCACCCACACCCTCGCCCGGCACGAATCCATCCGCGGAATCGTCGAACGTCTTGCATTGACCGTCGGGCGACAACATGCCGAGCTGGCACATGGCGATGTACGAGTCGGGAGTCAGGTAGAGCGTGACGCCACCGGCCAGCGCCATGTCGATCTCACCGCTCAGCAGCGCCTGGCAGGCAAGGTGAATGCCCACCAGCGACGATGAGCAGGCCGTGTCGATCGGAATGGCCGGGCCCTTGAGATTGAGGTGATAGGCGATACGCGCCGCGCCGATGGCGTAGCTGGTGCCCAGCGCTTCGGAATTCGTGGAGCTGTCGCGCGCGAGCAGCAGCGAATATTCGTTGCTCATGATTCCGAGATACACACCGCACTTGCGGTTGCTCAGCGTCCGGTTCGAATAACCCGCGTCTTCGAACGCGCGATAGGCCTCCTCCATGAACAGCCGATGCTGCGGATCCATGATCCGCGCCTCTGCCGGCGAGATCTGGAAGAACAGCGGATCGAAGCGATCGACGTCGTCGAGCATGCCGAGCGACTTGCAATACACCTTGCCGCGCTTGCCCGGCGTCGCGTCGAAGTATTCGTTCACGTCCCAGCGCGAACGCGGGATCTCGACGACGGAGTTCCTGCCCTGCGCCAGGTTTTCCCAGTACTCGCGCAGGTGGCTGGCCTGCGGATACCGCCCCGACATTCCGACGATTGCGATCTTTTCGCGCGCCGCGGGTGCAGGTCGCACCGGCAATGCCACTGCCGCGGGGACCGGTACCTCCAGGGGCGCAGCGCTGACAACGGGCGCAAGCGTAACGGTCGGCGCTGCGGGCGCCGGCGCAGCCATGGCCGGAGCAGGCGCGCGCGGCGCCGCGGTGCGCGCAACGGGCTTCGCGACGGCAGGCAATTGCGCGATTTCCTTCGCCACGAACGCTGCCAGTTCCCGGATGTTCGGGTAGTCATAGACGCGGGTGGCGGCGATGGAGAGGCCAAACTCCTTGTTGATGGCCTTCACCCATTCGACACCGACGATGGAGTCGAGGCCGAGGTCGATGAAGGGCTTTTCGCTGTCGACATCCGCCACTTCCATGTACAGCGCCTCGGCGAGACTGGCCGCAAGCTTCCGTCGCAGCTCTTCCAGCGTCGGAATTCGCGGCGCCGGCTCATCCTCGGGTAGATAGACCTCCGGCTCGGCCGCCGCGGCCATGACAGGCACTTCGACCGGGGGCAGCGCCACGCGCGGCGCTTCGATCGCGGGCGCCACCTCGCCGGCATCCGCGAGGCCCATGAGCGCCACCTTGCGCGGCTTGCCCGTGACCGGCAGTTCCGGCAGTGGCGCGGGCGCCACCTGCGCCGGGGCAGCGGCGATCGCGCGCGGCACCGCGCTGGCGACGACCTGACCGACCGTCTCGATCCAGTATTTCTCCCGCGCGAACGGGTAGGTAGGCAGGCTGAGGCGGCGCGGCTGGCGCTCGCCATGGAGCTTGCGCCAGTCGAACTCGAGCCCCTTGGCCCACAGGTCGAGCAGCTTCGCCAGGTTGCCCCGGGCTATCCACCGGTCGACGGTGTGCTGGAAATCCGGATCCTCGTTGAGCACTGACAACGTGTCGCGGTGAGTTTTCACCTGGCCCTGGGCCGCGCCCTCGATGTCCTGCCCGCCCTGCTGCCAGGCCTGCAGTTTTTCCACGAGCTGGTCGAGCGTCTCGACCACGAATCCAACGCGCTCATCCATCGCTTCGCGGCCCACCTGCAGCGTGTAGGCCAGCGCGGAAAGGTCGAGCGTCGCCGCCTTGCGCTCGGGCGCCAGGATGAATTCCAGCAGCTCGCATGCACGCTGCCTGAGCTGCTCGGGCGTGCGAGCCGACAACGGGATGACGACCTGCGCCGGCGCGTCGGGCTGCGAAGCCCGCGCGGGCGCGGTGTATTCCTCGATGACCAGGTGAGCGTTCGAGCCGCCGGCGCCGAAAGATGAGAGGCCCGCCATGCGCGGCAGCGGCCGGCCATCGACCACCACCGGGTCCCAGGCGCGAAGCGACTGGTTGACCACGAACGGAGTGTTCTCGAAATCGATGTGCGGGTTGAGACGCGCCGAATGCAACGACGGCACGATCTGCCGGTGCTGCATCTGCAGCAGCACCTTGGTGACACCGGCGATGCCGGCGGCGGCCTCGCAGTGGCCGATGTTCGACTTGACGGAGCCGATGGCGCAAACGCCCTGCTGCTGACCATCGAAGGCCTTGGTCAGCGCCGCGATCTCGATCGGATCGCCGAGTTTCGTGCCCGTGCCGTGGGCTTCGACATAGGAAATCTGCTGCGGGCGCGCGTTCGCGTCCGCCAGCGCCTGGACGATCGCGCTAGCCTGCGCCTGCGGATTGGGAACCGTGTAGCCGTTGGTCCTGCCACCGTGATTGAGCGCACTGCCCCTGACGATTCCGTAGATGTGGTCGCCGTCGCGCTCGGCGTCGGCGAGCCTCTTCAGCAGCACCGCGCCCACGCCTTCGCCCGGAATGTAACCGTCACCGCCCTCCCCGAAGCTCTGGCAATGCCCGTCGCTCGAAATGAACTGGCCGGCGCTGAGCATCAGGTACTTGCTCGGGTGAATGCTGACGTTGACACCTCCGGCGATCGCGAGATCCGTGCGTCCCTGCCTGAGATCCTGGCAGGCGAGATGAATCGCGGTCAGCGACGAGGAACACATGGTGTCCAGCGCCATGCTGGGGCCGTGCAGGTTCATCACCGAGGAAACGCGATTGGCGATGCCGGCCAGGCTTCCCGAGAGGTTGTATTCGCCGTACATCACGCCGACGTAGACGCCCACCTGTCCGGCCATTCCGTGTTTGTTAGGTATCTGCAGGCTGGCGCGCGTGTAGCCCGCATCCTCGACGGCCATCCACGCGTGCTGCAGGAACAGCCGTTCCTGCGGATCCATGATCCTGGCCTCGCGCGGCGAGATGTTGAAGAACAGCGGATCGAACTCGTCGACGCCCTGGATGAAACCGCCCCACTTGCTGTAGTGGTGGCCGGCCCTGGCGCGATCCTCGGTGAAGTATTCCCGCCAGTCCCAGCGCTCCTTCGGAACCTCGACGATGCAGTCGACGCCGTCGCGCAGGTTGCGCCAGAACGCCTCGATGTCCGGAGATCCGGGATAACGGCCGCTCAGGCCGACGATGGCAATGGGTTCCACCGCCACGGGCGTTGTCGCGGCGGGCGCACGCACCGCGACGCTGCTGCCGCGGCTGGCGCGCGAGCGGACTGGTTTGACCGTCGCCGGTAGTTTGTCGGGCGTCTTCGGTGCGCTGCTGGAAGCGAACAGCGCGGCCAGCTTGCCGCCCTGTGAAGCCATGAGATAACCGGCCAGCTCGCGGACGCTGCGGTATTCGAAGAACAAGGTCTTGGGCAACGAACCGAACGACTGCTCGAGCTGGTTGGTGAGGTCCATCGCCACGATGGAATCGATGCCGTATTTTTCGAGCGGCGCCTGCGCGTCGATCTTGCTCGACGGCAGTTTCAGCACCGCCGCAAATTCCCTGCGCAGGAAGTTCTGCGTCCGCTCGAGCAGCTCCGTGGACTCGGGGGCCGCGGCGACGACCTCGACCGGCTCCGTTGGAGCGGGATCCGACAGCAACGCGCTCTGAATCCGCGCAAGGTCGCCTTCCACCACCAGAACCTGGTCGCGCTGCAACTGCAGGCATTCATGGAAAGCCCGCATGCCCGTGGCGGTGCGCATGGGATACATACCAGTCTCGCGCTGCAACCCCTCGAGGCTCGCCGCGTCGATGCTCATTCCGCCTTCCTGCCACAGTGGCCAGTTGATCGAGACGGTGTGTCCGCGACGTTCGCCGGCGGAGACGCGCTGGTTCCTGACGCCTGCAAACTGATCCATGAAGCCGTTGGCCGCGGCGTAGTCGGCCTGACCCGCGTTGCCATGCACCGCGGCACCCGCGGAAAACAGTGCCAGGAAATCGAGATCGAAGTCCCGGCTGGCCTCGTCCAGATTGATCGTGCCGGCGACCTTGGGCGCGAGCACGCCGGCGAATTCCTCGCGGGTCTTCTTCAGGATGAAGGAGTCCGCGATCATTCCCGCGCTGTGCAGGATGCCGTTGAGACCTCCATGTTCGAGCTTCACTGTCTCGAGCACGCGCCTCACCTGATCCGGATCGCCAAGATCCATCTGGCGATACGACACGCGCGCGGTGCCGCCGAAGAGTTTGTCGAGCGCTTCCGTCCGTTCCGGGGTCAGCGCGGAGCGCCCCGTGAGAACCACGTTTGCGGCGCTGGTTTGCGCGAGAATCTCGCGCGCAAACAACACTCCGAGACCGCCGAGTCCGCCGGTGATCACATAGACGCCGCGGTCCTTGAACGCAGAGCGGGCGTCGGGGGACGTCTTTTCGAGCGCGCGCCAGCGGCACACCATCGGCTCGCCACGTTCGTACCTGACGATCGGTTCCTGCGGCTGGCGCTGCGCGCCCTGCAATTGCCGCGCGAGCCGTTCAGTCGTGTCCGCATCCGTGACGATCACCTGGCCAATGACGCGCGGGTTTTCGCGCGCGGCCGACTTGAGCAGCGCCGAAACGCCCGCCAGCGTGATGTCGTCGCGCGGCACCACCACCTGCACGAGAACTCGCTGCGCCGAGCGATCCTCGAGAATCTCCCGGATGTGCTCGAAGCAGGCCAGCGACACTTCGTTAAATCGACCCGCGAGTGGAAATACGCGCACCGAAGATCCGCCGAGCACCGCTTCGAGCTCGTGCTCGTCGACGTTCGCCAGATTGCAGAGCAGCACGTGATGGCGGTCTGGAGCGGCGGGCGAGGCAGCCGGCGCTGTCACGGCGGAAATCCATTCCGGCGCCGCGAGCAGTTCACCGATCTCCGCGCCCGCCACACGTGAGGAGAATCCGCGCATGCGCACGCAGACATTGCCGTCCGCGTCGCATACGTCGACGTCGAGTTTCGCGACCGCGTCTCCGGGCTGGCTGCCGGCGCTGTAGCGCGCCCAGGCGTACATCTCGCCCTTGCAGCCCGAGAATACGTGCATGGATTCGAGCGCAAACGGCAGCGGCGCCCGGCCCGAATGCCGCGTCGGATCGACGATCAGCGCCGAGGCGGCCTGCAGCACGCCGTCCATGATGCTCGGGTGCAGCACGTAGTCGTCGAGCGTGCCCTGCACCACGTCGGGCAGCGCGATGTGCGCAAGCTGTTCGCGCTCGCCCTGGTAGATAGAGGCGATCGCCCGGTGCGAAGGGCCGATGTCGATGCCCAGCGCGGCAATGGCCGGATAGACAGCGGCAGCCTCCAGGCGCCCCTGCGTCATGCGCGCGCGCAGGCTGTCGAGATCGCAGCGCTGCGGCGGAAGTTCGGCGGTGAACGTCGCCTGGCACTGGAAGTGCACGGCGTCATCGCCGGTGCTGGCGATTTCGCAATCGATGAGCGTCTCCGCCGGCCGTTCGTCGTCCATGCACAGCGTGAGCTCGACCTCGTGAGGTTCCGACACCACGATCGGCTGCGCCCAGGCGACGTTGCGTAGTCCCAACGTTCCCGCGGCGCCAGGCTGCGCGGCCGCCATCGCGGCGCGGACCATCTCCAGGTAGGCCACCGCCGGCAGCACGCGGTTTCCCTGCACGCGGTGATCGCGCAGGAAGAACTCGTTTCCGGAGAAGCTCGAGGAGAACTTCTGCCGCGTGAGGTCGGAGGTGTTGCGGTGGACCAGCGGATGCAGGTCGCGTGCCGCGGATGGCGCGGCCGAACCTTGCGAGAATTTCTCGATGAGGGCCACGGCGTCGCGCTTCGACAGCCGCTTGCTCTTCAACTCGCCAACCACGTATTCGATGAAATCGATCATTGGACGACTCTTCTGCACGAAAGGGGTGAAAAGCGCCGGCCGCGTGCGGCCGGCGAGCAGGATGCCTAGACGGCCATCCGGAGTAGTTTGATTCCCTCGCCCGGGTCGATCGATTCGTCGTCGATCCGGTCGATGATGTCGGCGATGGACTCGCGGGTCGGCTGGGATTCGGGAAGCCGCGCGCTCGATTCCGCGACGAAACCTGCCCAGTACCGCTCCCTGGCAAAGGGATAACCCGGAAGATTCACGCGGCCAGGCGGGTTGCCGCGCCAGAAAACATTCCAGTCGAGCGACGCGCCCGCGATCCACGCGTCCAGTTGCTTGTGCAGACTCGCATCGGAGACCGGGGAAACCTGTGTCTCGAGCGCGTCGGCGAGCTCCGCCACCGAACTGACGACGTATCCCGATCGCTGCTCCATCGCTTCCCGGCCGAGCTGCAGCGTGTACGCCAGCGAGGCGAGATCGATGGGCTGTGCCGATGCACGGAGGAACGCGAGGAGATCCGCGGTCTTTTCGCGAAGCTGTTCGCGCGACCTGGCCGACAACGGAATGATGTACGCGCCGTTCGATGCATCGCGCGGCGCTCGCGGCGCCGGCACATATTCCTCGATCACCAGGTGCACGTTGGTGCCGCTGTGGCCGAAAGAATTGAGCGCGGCCATGCGCGTGCCGCCCGCGGGCTTCCATTCCATCGTCTCGGTCGGAATGAAGAATGGCGACTGCCGGAATTCGATGAGTGGATTGAGAGTGCTGAAGTTCAGCAGGCCGGGCAGCTTGCGGTGCTGCAGCGACAACAGCACCTTGATGAGTCCCGTGACTCCGGCCGCCGCCGCCGTATGGCCGATGTGCGATTTCGCACTGCCCACGGCGCAGAATTCCTGCCGGTCGGTGTACTTGCGGAATGCGCGCACCAGCGCGTTGGTCTCCACCGGATCACCGAGCTTCGTGCCCGTGCCATGCGCTTCGATGTAGCTGATGTTTTGCGGATCGATGCCGAACTTGTCATAGACGCTGCGGATGAGCTGTTCCTGCGCCGCGCCGTTGGGCGCGGTGATGCCGTTGCTCGCACCGTCCTGGTTGATGCCCGATCCGCGGATCGTTCCGTAGATGTGGTCACCCGCGGCGACCGCGTCTTCGAGACGCTTCAGCACGACCATGCCAATGCCTTCGGAGATGATGGTGCCGTCGCCTTTCTGGTCGAATGTGAAGCAACGACCGCTCGGCGAAACCATCTCGATTTCATCGAGACGGATCTGCGTCTCCTGGCTCATGCAGGCATGCACGCCGCCGGCCAGCACCACATCGGTTTCCTGGTTTCGCAGGCTTTCGCACGCGAGGTGCAGTGCCACTCCCGACGACGAACATCCCGTGTTGACGACGAACGCGGGGCCATTGAGGTTCAGCACGTACGACAGCCGCGACGCGATGATGGCTTCCGACACACCGGTGAACGTATCCCCGGCATAACCGGTCGGCTCCGAGCCGACGAAAATCCCGGTGCGCGTCCCGGCCAGCGTCTTCGGGTTGTAACCCGCGTCTTCGATCGCGTTCCAGCTCTCCTGCATCACCAGGCGCTGGTGAGGATTCATGGCCTCGGCTTCGCGCGGCGAGATATTGAAGAACAGCGGATCGAAGCAATCCCGTTCGGTGAGGATGCCGCCCCACTTGCAGCGGGTCTTGCCCTTCTGCTTGCGCGGGCTGAAGGATGCCGGCTGTAGATAGTCCTCGGGAAGCTCGTCGACGCCGTCGACGCGCGTGACGAGGTTGTTCCAGAACTCGCGCACGTTCGCGGCCTTGGGGAACCGGCCCGACATGCCCACCACCGCGATGCCGGAAGTGGCGGCACCGCGCGGTGCGCGCAGTTCCGCACGTACCTGCGCCACCGGTGGTTTCACCTCGACCGCGGCGGCCTGTTGCGCGATGGGCGCCGGTACGTTCAATTGCGCGGCGATCCCGCTGCCATACGTGGCGACGATGTGTTTGCTCAGCCGCTCCATCGACGAATACTCGAAGATGATCGCGGTGTTCAGCGGGATACGCAGGCGTTCGCTGAGTTGCTTGACGAAGCTCACGCCCAGGATCGAATCGACGCCGTAGTCGGAGAACGCGGAATCCGCCTCGATGCTCTTCGAAGCGACCTTCAGCGTGCCGCTGAGGCACTCGCGAATGACGCCGCGCACGAAATCGTCGGCCGACATGCCCGGCAGCGATTCGGCGACGATGGCGGCCGGCTCCCGCGCAGCCTTGACCGCCGCGCGCGCCGGTGCCTGAATCGCCGTTTGCCGCACCACGCCATCGCTGCGCGCGACGATGATCTGATTTCCGAGCGTGTGCGCCGATTCGGCAGGGAACTGCACCGGGCCAAATCCCTCTTCGGCGAGCACGCGGCGCCAGCTATCCGGATACAGGCCCGGGCATCCCGGAATGCGCAGCTCCGGATCTTCGAACAACCACCATCCGTCGAGCAGCGCGACCGTGAGGTGCGTGGTCAGCGATTTGTCACTCATCTCGTTGAGCAGCAGAAGTCCGTTGCGGCGCATGGCGGCCTTGGCATTGCGCAAGGTGCGCCGGATGTCGCGCGTGGCGTGCAGCACGTTGGTCGCAATCACCAGGTCATAGGAGCCGAGGTCGATTCCCTGGGCTTCGATGGGCTGCTCGATGTCGAGCCGCTGGCAGACGATGTACGGATTCGCCGGCTTGTAATGCTCCTCCGCATGCAGGAAGAACGCCTTCGACAGATCGGTGTAACGGTATTCTTCGACCGCCTCGTGGAACGGCCGCAACTTCGCGAACACCGCGGCCGACGTGCCGCCCGTGCCGGCGCCAATCTCCAGGATCCTGATGCGCGTTTTCGGATCGGCTTGCAGGCGCTGTCGCAGGTACACGAGCGCGGCATCGGCCACCATCTCATTGAAGGTGTCGGCCACCGCGTTGTTCTTGTAGAGCGAGGCCACCTTCTCCATCGAGGAGTTCGGGAAGATGATGTCCGTGGCCGAGCACTTGCCCTGCATGATGGCCGGCAGGTTCTCGAGACAGTCGTTGACGAGCACGGCCAGCGCGCGGGTTTCCGGATCCTGTGCGTATACCTGGCGCTGCGCCTGCCACTCCTGCCACTTCGCCTGGCTCGCTTTCGCGTTCCATCCGCGAATCGCGCCGTCATGCCAATCGAGGCAATTGCGCTCCGCGAGGAATTGCAACGCCTGCGTGACCCACGGCATGTACTTCGCCTGGATCCCCGCTTTCTTCTGCAACTCGGCCAGCGTGGCCGGAGCGGCCCCGCTGCCCTCGAACATCCGGATGAACTGGTGAGTCAGTAGTTGGGCGAACCACTCTTCGAGCTGGCTGGCGGCGCGAATGTCCTTGAGCCGCGCGATCTTTTCGTGCGGCACTTCCATCTGTGTCTCGACGGATATCGCGGCCCCGGGCGTCGCGGCGGCCAGCGTGACGAGATCGTCCTGGTGGCAATTCATCAGGGCCTGCACATCCTCGGAGGCTCGCATGCACAGGACCTGGCGGATGTTGCCCTGCTGTAACGCACCGACGAAACGTTCGAAGCACTCGAAGCCTTCGCCGTCTTCGAACGCGCCCATGCTGGTCGCAGGCGCGTCTTTGGCCTGCATCCTTTCCTTGACGAATGCCGCCCAGGCTCCCCAGTTGATCGTGCCCACCGGGAAGGTGGCGCGCCCGCGCAGCGAACGTACGAAGCTGTCGCTGAAATTGATGCCCGCGGCATACGCCGCGACGCGTGACGCCCCGGAGAACGAATACGCCTGGCCGGAAGACAGGTAGACGAGGAAGTCGAGCGGCTCGCTCGCGAGAGCCGCATGGAACACCTCGCTGCCGCGTGTCTTGACGCCCGCGACCGACGCGAATTGCGACTCCGTGATCTGGTCGATCGAATTGTCCGTGCCGAAGACCATCGCGGAAAAAATGGCGCCGTGTATCGCAGGATGTGTCTGCCTGATCACACCGATGGCCCGGCGCATGGAATCCAGATTCGAAACGTCAGCCTGAACGTAGAGCAACCCTCGATTTTCGAACTCGCGCATCGCCGCGCTCACCGCCGGTGAGTCCTCGGCGCTTCGGCCCAGCCACACGACCCTGGCGCGATATTTCTCGAGCAGATATCGCGTGAAGATGCGGCCGACGATGCCGCTGCCGCCGGCGATCAGATACACGCCGCCGTGTTTGATGGCGGCGGGCGCCGGTGTCCCCCAGTCGAGTTTGAGGAAAGCCCGCTGGAATCTCCTGCCGGACTCGATCCTGAACACCTCGCCGCGATCGGATGGCGGCTCGCGGCTGATGATCGAGAACAACTGCTCGCGGCCGCGCGCGCTGCCGAGGTCGCCGGATGACAGGTCGAGGTTGCGCACCTGGAACTGATAATTTCCCTGCGCCAGCGAATAGGCCAGGCCCGCGCTGCCTGCGCCCGCGTACTGGCACGCGTCTTCATTCAGGGAATGAATGTCGCGCGTGAGGATGTAGGTGTCGACCTTGGTGACCTTGTGCTCCTGCTTGAGATATTTCACGAGGCGCAGCAGGGCGAGTTCGTCGCACCGGCCCGAGGCGAGGAAATACAACGCGTCGATCTTCGCGACTGACTGCAGGGCCGATTCGAATCCCGCCGTGTCGTCCGCGACGCGGATCTGCACGACATCGGCTTGCCTGTTGCGATAGTGCTCGCGGATCGTGGCGTCGAAGTCGCAGAACGAATCGTCGCCGACGATGAGCACGCTCTGGTGCGCGCCGGGCAGTTGGCGGACCGGATCGAGGCGCTCTTCCCAGCGGTAGATATAACTCAGTCCATCCCAGCGCCGCGTCGCCGGCTGTTCCGGCTGCACGCTCGCGGGCACCACGCTTCGAACGGTTTCCTGCGCGTCGGGAGCTTCGATCCAGTAGCGATCCCTGGCGAACGGATAGCCCGGTAGTTCGATGCGCCGCGGCAGACCGGCGACGTACAGCGCGTTCCAGTCCACGCTCAGGCCTTTCGCCCACATCTCCAGGAGCTTTCCGAGCTTGCGTTGCGCCAGCCACCGCGCCACGAAGGATTCGCGCATCTCATCGTCGTTGGCGAGCAGCTTCAGTTCATCCCGGCTCTGCTTCACCTGGCCGCGATAGACGTCGGCGATGCCCTGCTCGCCCGCCAGGTAGGCTTCGAGCTTGCGCGCGAGCGAAGCGACCGTGCCCACGAGGAAACCCACGCGCTCGTTCATCGCGTCGCGGCCGACCTGCAACGTATAGGCGAGCTCGACCAGATTCACATCCGCATGGGCGCGGATGAACTCCAGCAGGTCACGAGCCTTCTGCTCGAGCTGGGGCGCGGTCCTGGCCGACAGCGGAACCATCAGCTTGTCGTCCTGCGTGACGACCGCGGTCGGCCGGACGCGCGCGGACGGCGCATGCTCGGCAACCACGATGTGTGCGTTGGTGCCGCTGAAGCCGAACGAGCTCACGGCGGCGCGACGCGTTTGGCCGTCGGCGACCTCCCAGTCCTGCAGGCGGTCGTTCACGTAGAAGGGGCTGCCCGCAAGCTGGATGTGCTCGTTCTGCCGCGTGAAGTTGGCCGTCGGCGGCAACTGTTTGTGTTTCAACGCGAGCATGAGCTTGATGACCCCGGCCACACCGGCGGCGGTCAGGCAATGACCGATGTTGCTCTTCACCGAACCCAGCGCGCAGCGCTGCCCTTTGCCACCGACACTCCTGAACGCCGCCTTGAGACCGGCGATCTCGATCGGATCGCCGAGCCGCGTGCCAGTGCCATGCGCCTCGATCAGCTGGATGCCACCCGGGTCGAGACCGAACTTCTCGTACACGGATTGCAGCAGTCGGGCCTGCGAATCTTCGTTGGGCGCCGTGATGCCGTTGGTCTTGCCGTCCTGGTTGACGCCCCAACCTTCGAGCACGCCGAGGATGTGATCCTGATCGCGTTCGGCGTCGGCGAGGCGCTTCAGCACCAGCACGCCGACACCTTCGCCGATCGCAAAGCCGTTCGCGCGATCGTCGAACGTGAAACACCGGCCGTCGGTCGAGAGCATGCCGGCCTGCGCCGTCATGATGTGCATGGACGGGCCCGAGCCGACGTACACGCCGCCGGCCAGCGCCAGGTCGCTGTTCCCGGCGTTCAGGCTGTCGCAGGCATTGGCGATCGCGACCAGCGACGACGAACACGCGGTGTCGAACGAAATGCAGGGTCCCTGCAGGTTGAGCAGATAGGAGATGCGCGCCGCGAGGATCGAGGTGGCGACTCCGGTGAAATCCTGCGCACTGAGCGGATTCCTGCGCGGCAACTGGTGGTAGTCCCCACCGGCGCAACCCACGAAGACGCCGCAGCGGCTGGCCGAAAGCGACTGCGAGTCGTAGCCGGCGTTTTCGATGCTGTGCCAGCAGGCCTGCAGGAACACGCGCTGCTGCGGATCCATGCACTCCGCTTCGACGGGCGAAATGTTGAAGAACAGCGGATCGAAGCGGTCGTAATCCTGCAAGGCGCCGAGCCACTTGCTGTTGGTCTTGCCGGGTACCGCCTCGCCTTCCTGGTAATAAGTGTCGAGCGACCAGCGCGACCTGGGCACCTCGCTGATGCAATCCTTGCCCGCGGCAATGTTCGCCCAGAACTCGTCGACGTCGTGGGCCTTGGGAAACTGTCCCGCCATTCCGATGACGGCGATACGCTGCGCCTGGCGCGCGTGCGAACGGCGTCGTGAAACCAGCGAACGGTGCGCGCCACCCGTGGACGCGGGCGCAAGCGTGATGGTCTTCCCGGCGGTTTTTTCGACGACACGCTCCAGGGGTGCGGGAGCCGGTGAAATCACGTCGGGCGTACCGACTTTTTCAGCCTCACCCTTCACGAAGCGGCCGAGCTCCGCCAGCGTGGGATAGCTGTAGATGCGGGTCGCTTCGATGCTGGTGCCGTAACGCTCGTTGATGTTCCGGATCCAGGTGACCCCGGTGATCGAGTCGAGGCCCAGGTCGGTGAACTGCGCGCGTTCGTTGATGTCCTCCGGCTGCATGTGCAGTTCGTGCGCCAGCAATTGCCGCAGCGAATCGAGCACGGTGGACAGTTCCAGGTCCGCGCTCGCTGTCGGCGACGGCGAAGGCGCCGGCGACGCGGCGACACCGGCATCAGCCCTGACATCGACCTGGGCGAATTTGGCGTGGATGTGCGCGAGCGTATCCGCGCGCCCTACGAACGTGTGTTCGTGCATCCCGACTTCGAGCTGCAGCGTTTCCTCACGCGCCTGACGGAGTGCGTGCACCCACTGACGCTTGAGATTCTTGAGCAGGCCACGCGGGCGGCACGCGATCCGCCGCGCGAGCTCGAGGGCCGCGTCGGCGACATCGCGACGCGGCAACACCGTGGCCGCGAGACCGCGCTCCTTGAGCTCGTGGCCGGACATTTCCCTGGCGAGCAACAGCGTCTCGCGGGCGAGGTCGTAGCCTATCTTCCCGGGGAACACCAGCGTCGCTCCGGCGCCGGGCGTGAAGCCATATCCCATGTAAGGGCTGGCATACCGGCTCTCCTCGCTGAACAGGACCAGGTCGGCGAACATCCCGAATGACCAGCCGCCGCCGATGGCATGTCCTTGCATCGCGGCGATCACCGGCAGCGTGCAATCCATCGGCAGCTGGAATACGCGCTCATCGGTGAACTGCGTTTTTCCCTCGTGGATCGCCAGCAAGGTTTCCTTGGTCCCGCCCGCGGCGAAGTAGTTGTCGTAACCGGTGAGCACGACCACTTTGTACGCCGGCGTTTTCTCGATGTGCGCGAACGCTTCCTTCAGGCCGCTGATCAGCGCTTCGGAGAACAGGTTCTTCGCCTCGCGGTCGTGCATGCCGACGACGACCACGCCGTCCGGATGGGCCGTCAACGTGACGGCGCTCGAACGAAGCTCGATGGGGCTCGATTCGGCGGTTTCCTTCTCTTCCCGGTCCTGCCAGGTCGGCAGCGCCTTCAGCACATCTCCGGCGCGGCTGACGCGCGCCCGCTTCCACGCCGTCACCGTGTCGCGTGACCACGCGCTCCAGAAGCCCGCCCAGCGCAACGCCTGCGGGATGACTTCGGATGCATCGGCCACCGCCAGCCTGGGGCTGCGATTACGCAGATCGAGGCCCGTGAACCGCTCTGCAGTCAGGCAGGCCTCCTCGCCCAGCGAACGTCCCAGTCGGCGCACGAACAGCGACGCCACTTCCTGCGCGGGCCAGGGAGTCGTCCAGGGACCGCCGGCGCTGTACTGGCCGTTCGCCTGGTACACGCAGGCGTCACACCACAGGCCCGCGAGCCAGGCGAGCCCTTCGGCGTCCGCCGTGAAGGCCGCGATCAGCGGCAACCGGCAGTTTTGCAGCAGCATCTTCAGGTGGAGCGCTGCACCCTTCTCGATATCGCGGTCGGCGCGAGGCAGGAATCCCGCGTGTTCGCTGGTCAGCACGATGGCGCGGCACGCGGCGTCCTGATCGATCGCCTCGATGACGTTGCGCAGCCCGGCAACCAGCGTCTCGAGGTTGTTCGAGGTGCTCGCCAGCCGGACGACAGCGATGCCGCCGGGCGCGACGTCCACGTCGATGCCGCTCGCGGGAACGACGAAGCCGGAATGAGCCGCGACAGGTTCGAGGTTCACGGAATTTTCCGCCGTATCGACGACTTCCAGCGCTTTGATGAGGGGCACGAGCTCACGGGCGAGATGAGCTTTGAGCAATCGCAACGCCACCGGCGATTTGCGCGCCAGATCCGCCGCCACTTCCGTGGCTTCAGCGTCGATGCGCGCGGCCGGCACGATGCGGCAGGTCCAGCCTTTGCCCTTGAGTTCGCGGCCGGTCAGCGGCGCGGACCGATACAGGAAATCATCCATCGACACGTCGTCGAATCGCTCGCGGAAGAAGCGCTCTTCGCTCGCCGTGGGGAAGAGCTGCTGTGCCGCATCCGTGAATGCGTAGCGCCCTTCTTCGCTGCACACCATGAGGTCGCAGAGACTGCCCGCGAGGAATCCCGCGCCGGTGACATCGCCGCGCATGACCGCGATCACGGGACAGGGAAATTCTGCAATCGCGCCGAGCAGGCGCGTTTCGATGGCGAGGTTGCAGGCACTCCTGCCGCCTTCGCCGAAGCGGCTGCCGATATTCAACCGCAGGACCTTGAGCGACGTGTCCTGCTGCGCACGCTCGAGCGCGCTCACCGCCGATTCCATGGCGTTGTCCGCGAGCTCGAGGGAGAACACGCCATCCGGGGTGGCAACCGCAGGCGGCGCCTCCGGAGCCGCCAGGTCGCTGAGCGTGACGGTCACGCGATTCCTGGGGGCGACGCTCACCACTTCTGCGGGCGCCGTGAGCCTGGCGGGTGTCGGCGCGATGATGTGCAGCGGCGCCGGCGTTTCCACGACGCCCTCGGACTGCAGTTGCAGCCCCGCGATCTGCACGCAAATTTCGCCGGCCTCGTTGAATACATCGATGTCGCAGAGACCCGCCGCGGACGAACGCACCGAGATCCGCGGATTGTTTGAGCTGTCGGCGAACGCGCGCACGCATTCGGCGGAAACGATCGACACCGGGCCTGACAAACGCAGCACCAGGTCGGCAATCGCTGGCATGAGGTCCGCGCGCCAGTCGCCCAGGCTCAGCGGTGTAATCGTGGACTCGAGTTGCGTGGCGTCGAGGCGCGCAGGCGCTGACTGGCGATTGAACGCGGCCTGCGCCTGGCAGTGAACCACCTCACCCGTCGCGGCGCTGCCGGTGAACAGTTCGACGGCGATGACGCCGCTGGGTGCGGTCCGCAGACCCATGCGGACAGGATCGCCGTTCACGATCACGGGTGTGCCCCATTGAATGTCGCGAAACTCCCAGAATCCGGATTTCCGATCCTGCGGCGACACGATCTCGATCGCCGCGCGCATCATTTCGAGACTCGCGAGCGCGGGCAACACCTTCTGCCGGGCGGCGTCTTCGCGCAGGAACGTTTCCGTCCCGCGAAACGTCGACGCGAAACCATGCTCCTCGAGCGTGGAGGTATTGGTGTGAACCAGTGGATGGAGCACGGACGTGGTTTGACCGACCGTGTTGTTGGCCGGGCGCTCGAGCCAGTAACGGTCCCTGGCGAATGGATAGCCCGGAAGGCTCATCAGCCGTGGCCTGGCGCCACCGGAAAGTTTTTCCCACGACAGATCTGACCCGCCCACCCACGACCGGGCGAGCTTCGGAAGGTCCTGGCCCGCCATCGACAGATCGGCGCTGAACGACGGCAGATCGGCATGACGGTCGATGACGCCCTGGAACACGTTGGCGATCGGCGCATCTCCCGCCAGGAAGCGTTCGAGCTTGCGCGCCAGCTCGCCCACCGACTGCGCGACGATGCACAGCCGGGCGTCCATGGGTTCGCGGCCGACCTGCAGTGTGTATGCGAGCGCGGGTAGTTCGATGGCCTGCTGATTGCCGATGAACGCCAGCAGATCGCGCGCGCGCTGCTGCAATTGAGCCGGCGTGCGCGCGGACAGCGGGACGATGCACGGTGATTCGCCAGGTTCAGTGGCCGCAACCGCTTCCCGCGGATATTCCTCGATGATCAAGTGCGCGTTCGAGCCACCGGCGCCGAACGAGGAAAGGCCGGCGATTCTCGGAACGCGGCGGCCGTCCACCTCGGGTTGCGGCCATTCGCGCAAGGTCTGGTTCACGACGAAAGGCGTGCTCGGAAAATCGATATGCGGATTGAGCTTCGCGGAATGCAGCGAGGGCGCGATGAGCCGATGCTTCAACTGCAGCAGCACCTTGGTGAGACCGGCGATGCCCGCCGCGGACTCGCAGTGACCGATGTTCGATTTCGCCGAGCCGATCGCGCAGAAGCCGGCTTCGGCGGAGCCCGCCTCTGCGCGGAACGCCTGCGCCAGCGCGGTAATCTCGATCGGGTCGCCGAGTTTCGTGCCCGTGCCATGCGCCTCGATGTAGCTGACCTGCCGCGCATCGACGCGCGCCGCATCGAGCGCCTGGCGGATCACGTCCGCCTGCGCCTGCGGATTCGGCACGGTGTACCCGTTGGTCTTGCCACCATGATTGAGCGCGCTGCCGCGAATGACACCGTAAATGTGGTTGCCGTCGCGCTCCGCGTCCGACAACCGCTTGAGTATCACCACTCCGACGCCCTCGCCCGGAATGTAGCCGTCGCCGCCTTCACCGAAGCTCTGGCAATGCCCTTCGCCCGAGATGAACTGACCGGCGCTGAGCAGCAGATACTTGTTAGGGTGGATGCTGACGTTCACGCCACCGGCGATCGCCAGGCTCGTCCGGCCCTGCCGCAGGTCCTGGCAGGCGATGTGAATCGCCGTGAGCGACGAGGAGCACATGGTGTCGAGCGTCAGGCTGGGACCGTGCAGGTTGAGCGCGTACGACACGCGATTGGCGATGCTGGCGAAGCTGCTGGACACCGCCATGCGGCTGCCTTGCACGCTGGCTTCGGCGCCGAACAGCTGGTATTCGCTGTGCATGGCGCCGGCGTACACACCCACCTGCCCCGCCTGGTTTTTCCCGTGCGGCGACTGCAGGCTGGCGCGCGTGTAGCCCGCATCTTCGATGGCCAGCCACGCGTGCTGCAGGAACAGGCGTTCCTGCGGATCGATGTTCTTGGCTTCGCGCGGCGAGATGTTGAAGAAAATCGGATCGAACTCGTCGACGCCGGAGATGAAACCGCCCCACTTGCTGAAGTGATGGCCGCTGCGCGTGCGATCGTCGCTGAAGTATTCGCGCCAGTCCCAGCGCGACGCGGGGACTTCGGTGATGCAATCCACCCCGGAGCGGAGGTTTCTCCAGAAGGCGTCGACATCGTCGGCCTGCGGATAACGGCCGCTCAGGCCCACGATGGCGATGGCTTCCGAATCCTCAGACGGCCTGGCAACACCACGCGCACGGGCGAAGCGACTGACCTTGCGGCCCGCCACCGGTTTCGCGGGTGCGGATTCCATGGGTGCAGCGGCTGCGGGAGACGAAAACAGGGTGGACAGTACCGCGGCGTGCGCCCTGGCGAAGTATTCGGCCAGCGCCCAGATGGTCTGGTACTCGAACAACAACGTTTTCGAGAGCGGGCCGAAAGTTTTTTCGAGCCGGCTGATGAGATCCACGGCGAGGATCGAGTCGATGCCGTACCGGTCGAGCCCCGCGTGCGGATCGATTCGCCGCGCCGGCAACTTCAGCAGCACGGAGAACTGCTCGCGTAGATAGTCGGCGGTTTTCGCCAGCAGATCGTCGGTGGCCACAGGCGCCCGTTCCGCGGAAGGCGTGGGTGCGGGAGCGAGCGCGGGTGCGGCTTCGGACTGCAGCGTCTGGCTGATCAGCACGCGGCGCAGCCGGGCCGGATCTCCTTCCATGACCAGCACCTGGGCATGCGGCGACTGCAGGGATTCATAAAACGCGCGCAGCCCGTTGGCCGTGCGCAGCGGTTCGATGCCGCACTCGCGTCGCAGCGTTTCGCGCTGGGCTGTCCCCAGCGTCATTCCGCCTTCGAGCCAGAACGGCCAATTGATCGACACGGTGCGGCCGGCCCGGTGGCCGCTGGCTACGAGGCTGTTGCGCCAGGCGGCGAACTGGTCCATGAAACCGTTCGCGGCCGCGTAGTCGGCCTGTCCCGCATTGCCCATCACGGCCGCGATCGAGGAGAACAGCGCCAGGAAATCCAGGTCGACCTGCTGGCTGGCCTGGTCCAGGTTGAAGGTGCCCATGACTTTGGGCGCCAGCACCTCGCGGAAATCCGCGGCCTGTTTCTTCAGCATGAAATTGTCGGCAATCGAGCCCGCGCAGTGAAGGATGCCATTCAATTGCCCATGTGCTTCGTGAATGGCGGCGATGAGTTGCTCCACCTGCTGCGCGTCGCAGACATCCACGGAGCGATATTCGACGCGGCCCGGATGCAGGCGCGCGAGCGCCAGGTTCCCGCCGGCGAGCGGCGAACGTCCCACGAGCACGACCTTGGCGTGCGTGGTCTGCACGAGAATTTCCCGCGCAAACTTCGCGCCCAGGCCGCCGAGTCCGCCGGTGACCAGGTAGACGCCATGATCCTTGAACGCGACCGCGGCGCGCTCGCCGGCGGGCGCTTCCTGCCAGCGCATCACCTGGCGGACACCCTGGGCCTGACGGGTCAGCGCTTCGCTCGCCGTGGGCACGTTGCCCTCGAGCATCGCGGCCAATTCGGCGGGGCGCGCGCGAGCGGAAACGAGAACGCACTGGCCGGACAACGACGGATGCTCCAGCGCCGCGGTCTTGAGCAAAGCCGCGAGCCCGGCGAACACGACGCACTCCGGATCGTCGGCGATCACGAGCTGCACGACTATCTTCCCGGCGGGCTTGTCGCGAAGCAGGGCCTGGATCTTCTCGAAACACGCGACCGCGTAGTCGCTGAAACGCTCCGCGATGTTTTTCTGCGGCGCGGTGCGCAACGAAATGCAGTGGCTGCCGGGCAGCAGCGCCTCGAGCTGCGCGGCATCGACGTCGCGAAGCTCGCACAGGAGCACATGGCGCTGGACCTCGCCCGCCGGAGCCTGGCGAATGTTCTCCGCCGCGCACTCCTCCCACACGGGGCTCGCCATGAGGACGCTGGTTGCGCGTTCCTCGAGCTTGAGCTGGCGAATGCCGGCCAGGGCCTGCGCCTTCGAGAGCGTGCCCGCGGCGAGGTCGTGGTAGATCTTCTGCAGTTCTCTGTTCATCCGCGTCATCCCATCTGGGCCGCTTCGGCGGCCGACACTTCTTCGTTCAGGATTCTTTCGATCATTCGCTGGTAGAACGCTTCGTCGAAGCCGGAAGCCGTGCTCCCCAGCACCCGCACCGCGAACCCGCGCATCGCAACGCCGACGATGCCCCGCGAATCGCAGACATCGATGTCGAGCCGCACGATCTCGTCGCCCGCCCGGCTGCCCGGTGTGTAGCGAATCCAGGCGAACATCCCGGCATCGGCGGTCAGCACCTCGGGCGAGCAGATACGCAGCGAGTCCATGGCGAAAGGCACGATGGGCTCGCCGGGCGACCTGTCGATGTCGGCGATCAGGCTCACCGACGCCTGCAGCGCGCAATCCATGAGCGCCGGGTGCAGTAGATAGTCCGCGCGCGTGGCCGCCAGGAACGCCGGCGTACGCAGGCGGGCGAGCAACTGGTTGTCGCCGGCCTCGACCGCGACGACCGCGCGGTGGGCGGGACCGTAATGCAGTCCCATCTGCTCGAACGCGGCGTAGAGCCTGGCAGGCGGCAGCGTTCCGCGAGTCATCTGCGCCTCGAGGCGTGACAACTCGATCCTCGCCGGCGCCTGGGCGTCGATGAAGTTCGCAACGCCCTGGCAGTGAACCTGCGCATCGCCGCTGCAGATTTCGAACGCGACCTGGTCGCCCTCGTCCTCATCGCTCGCCGACAACGTGATGGACACGGACGTGCTCCCCGCGACCACCAGCGGCTTCAGCCACACGGTATTGCGCAGCTCGAGCACGGCCGACGGCGGAATCCCGGCCGACGCGAGCGTCATGGCGGCGCGAGCCATCTCGAGATACGCCACACCGGGCAGCACTTTGCGCACGTCGCCATCCAGCCGCACGCGGTGATCGCTCAGGAAGAACTCCGCGCCGCTGAAGTTCGACTGATATCGCTGCTGGCGGAAATCGGAGGTGTTCGCATGCAGCAGCGGGTGAAGGAATGCAGCCTGCGGCGCGACGGTCTCCACCGGGTCCGGCGCGTCTATCCAGTAGCGCTCGCGCGCGAACGGATACAGCGGCAGGCGCATGCGAGGCGCCTTGACCTCGCCGTGGAGCCGATTCCAGTCGAGCGCGACACCCTTGATCCACAGGTCCAGCAGCTTCGAAAGCTTCTGCTGCGCGATCCACCGGTCGACGATCATCTCCTTGAGATCCGTATCCTCGCCCAGCATGCGGGTGATTTCGCGATTGCGCTGCGCGACGCCCGCGTCGGAGCGCACGCCGCCGTCCACGTATTCCTGCAGCCTGGCGGTGAGCTCGTCGAGCGAGCTCACGACGAAACCCGTGCGCTCTTCCATCGCTGAGCGGCCCACTTGCAGGGTGCGCGCCAGGCGTGAAAGGTCGATCTTCTCGCGGTTCGCCCCCTGGGCGTCGCGAATGAAGGCGAGAAGATCCCGGGCCTTCTGCTGGAGCTGCGTCGTCGTGCGCGCCGAGAGCGGAATGAGATGGGTCGTGGGCGCAGCGGCTGCGACGTCGGGCCGGATCGCTTGGTTAGCCGACGCGTGCTCCGCGAGCACCACATGAACATTGGTGCCGCTGAAACCAAACGCGCTGATGGCCGCGCGACGCCGGTCGGCGCCGTTGAGCGTCCACTCCTGCAACCGGTCGTTGACGTAGAACGGGCTGTCGTCGAGCTCGATGTGCTCGTTGAGCCGCTCGAAGTTGATGGTCGGCGGCAACTGCCGCTCGCGCAACGCGAGCACCAGCTTGATGAAGCCCGCGATGCCCGCGGCCGCGAGGCAGTGACCAATATCGCTCTTGACCGAGCCCAGCGCGCAGAAACGCTTCTTCTGCGTGTACTTCGCGAACGATCCCTTCAGCCCTTCCACTTCGATGGGATCGCCGAGTTTGGTGCCGGTGCCATGCGCTTCGATGAGCTGGATGTTCGCGGGATCGATCTGGTGCCGGTCGTAGGTTTCCTGCTGCAATCTCGTCTGCGATTCGGGATTGGGCGCGGTGATGCCGTTGGTTTTTCCGTCCTGGTTGACGCCCCACCCCTCGATGACGCCGTAGATGAGGTCGCCATCTTTCTCGGCGTCCGCGAGCCGCTTCAACATCACGACACCGACCGCCTCTCCCGGCACGAACCCGTTGGCGCGCTGATCGAAGGTGAAGCACCGGCCGTCCGGCGAGAGCATGCCGGCCTGGGAGGTCTTGATGTGCATTTCGGGAGTGGCCATGACCGCCACGCCGCCCGCCAGCGCCAGGTCGCTGCCGCCCGCCACCAGGCTGTCGCAGGCCGCGGCCAGCGCCGCCAGCGACGACGAGCAGGCGGTGTCGATAGATAGACAGGGCCCCTGCAGGTTCAGGAAGTAGGAAATTCGCGCCGCGAGGATGGAGTTGGCGCCGCCCGTGAATCCCTGTGCGCTCAGCCGCTGGTCGGGCGAAATCGCCTGGTAGTCGCCATTCGCGCAGCCGGCGAAAACTCCACACTTGCTGCCGGACAGCGCGTCGGCGTCGTAACCGGCATTTTCGATCGCGTGCCAGCAGGCTTCCAGGAACAGGCGCTGCTGCGGGTCCATGTTCTCCGCCTCGGTGGGCGAGATGCTGAAGAACAGCGGGTCGAACCGGTCGTAATCCTCGAGGGCGCCCATCCACCGGCTGTTGGTCTTGCCCGGCACCGCGGCGCCCGCGCTGTAGTAAGAGTCGATGTTCCAGCGCTGCGCCGGAATCTCCGTCACGCAACTGCGGCCGGCGGCGATGTTCTGCCAGAACTCTTCCACGTTGCGTGCCTGCGGAAACTGGCCGGCGATGCCGATGACGGCAATGGCCGTCGCGGGCCGCGCCGCGGCTCGCGCGGGGGATCCGTGGCGCCACGACACGAGCACGCGGTGAGCGGCCGGGTCGCCGACGGTCACGGGCGCGGGCGTGGACGCGGGAGGGACCACAGGCGCGACCGCTCTAACCACTGCCGTCACGACCGCCGCCGGCTTCCCGGGCAACGTGCCGCGCTGGCGCGCTTCGTCCGTGATGAAGCGGCTGAGCTGCTTCAGCGTCGGATAGCTGTAGACCTTGGTGGCCAGCATCGACAGCTTGTATTTCTCATTGATCTTGCGAACCCAGGTGACCGCGGCGATGGAATCCATGCCGAGGTCGATGAACTGGACGTCCTCATCGACGTCGTTCTCCTGCATCTGCAACTCGGCGGCCAGCAGCGTGCGTACGTCGCGCTTGACCGCGGTCAGCGCATCGTCGTCGCTGACGTTGTCGGCGGGCGTCGCGACCAGCGGCGCAGCGGGCGCGACCTGCTCGTTGCCGGCCTGCACGAAATTGCCCTGGATCTGCTCCACCACGGCGGACTGGCCCACGAAGGTCTGCTCGTGCATGGCCAGTTCGCGTTCGTACGTGTCGATGAGCGCGGCGCGCGGCGCATGTGTCAGTTGCCACTTGAGGCCCGCCAGGTGCCGGCGTGCCGCGCGCGCGATCTTGCGCGCGAGCGACATCGCGGCGGGCAGCACGTCCGCCCTCGCGAACACGGGCAGCGACACACCGCGGGAGCGCAGCTCCGCGCCCGTATAGGAATGCGCGGTGAGCAGGCTCTCGCGCGCCAGGTCATGGCCGATCTGCCGCGGAAAGATCAGCGTGGCGCCGGCGCCGGGCGTAAATCCGTAGTCCATGTACGGACTCACGTAGCGGCTCTCCTCGCTCATGAGGACCAGGTCCGCAAACATGCCGAGCGACCAGCCGCCGCCGATGCCATGCCCCTGCATAGCCGCGATCACCGGCACGCGGCATTCCATGGGTAGCTGGAAGATCTTGAAGTCGGTGAATTTCGCCTTGCCTTCCTGGATGGCCAGCAAGGTTTCCTGGGTGCCACCGGACGCGAAATAGGTGTCGTAGCCGGTGAGGACCACCGCCTTGTAGGCCGGCGTTTGCTCGATGTGCGCGAAGACTTCGCGTACTCCCGCGACGAAGGCGTCGGAGAACAGGTTCTTCGCCTCGCGATCCTCCATCCGAACGACGAGGATGCCGTCCGGATGAGCGATGGCGGAAACCACGTTCGATTCCAGCGGCACCGGCGTGGGCGCCAGCGGCGCGGGCGCATCCGCCGCTTCGTCGCGCAGCCCGGGCTCAGGCCACTGCGGCGCCGCCGCTGTTCGCGCGCGAATGAGCGAAGTCATGCGCCGCTTCCATGCCACGACTTCCTCGCGCGGCCGGCGCGTCCAGTCCCGCGCGATTTTCAGCGCCGCGGGCAATACGGAGTCACGAGCCGCGACGGCGACGGCGCCGGCGCGCCGCCGCAGGTCGGCACCCGAATATCCGGCGCCCGTGAGCACGATTTCGCGGCCCAGGCAGTCGCCGAAGCGCAGCGGGAACATCACGGCGGCTTCCCTTTCGACGGGCAGCCCCGCCACCGTGTCGTCGAACGAGTAGCCACTTTCCGTGCAGTAGACGCAGGCATCGAAGAACTGGCTGGCCAGCCAGCCCAAACCCCTGGCGTTCGAGGCCAGTGCGCCGATGACGGGCAGGCGCGACTCGAGCAGCAGGTTGCGGAATTCCTCGTACGCGCCTTCCGGCGCGTACGCGAGAAAGTCACGGCACTCGCAGGCGAACACGATGGCCTTGTAGTTAGACGACGCGTTGGCCCGGGCGATCGTCCTGGCCAGGCCGTGCGCCAGGTCCCTCGGCCATACGTCATCGTCGCCGATGGTGACGACCAGCACGTCTGCGGCGTCGATGGGCGTGGACAGCGAGAAGCAGCGCGTTGATTCGACCGGATTGCCGCCGGCACTCTCAGGCTGCGGAGCCAGATCGTGTACGGGCGCGTCGGGCGCCGCGAGATTGCGGACCAGCTCGTGGAAAGGACGCGAGAGATGCTGCTTGAGCAGGCGCAGCGCAGTCTGCGACTTGCCCGCAAGGTCTGCCGCCAGCTGCCGGGCGCGGGTCTCGACGTCCTCGCGCGGTGTAATCGGACAGGTCCATCCCTTCTCGCGCAGGTCCGCCCCGGTTGAAACCGTCGACACATGCAGGAAGTCGCAGGCGCGCGCAAATCCCAGGCGCTCGGCGAACAGGGCTTCCTCGGCCGCGGTGGGTCCGCGCCATTCGTTCACACTCGAGAACGAGTAGTTTGCCGATTCATCGAGCACCATGAAGTCGCACAACGCGCACGCCAGGAACGCGTCGCCGCTGACATCGGCCTGCACGGCGGCGATGGTCGGCACCGGGAAGGCGGCAATCGCCTCGCACAGTTCTCGTGAGGCGCGGGCCACGGCGCCGCTGACGATCAACACCTTGATGTCGTCCGAGGCCGCCGCGGTAGCCAGCGCCTGCAGCACCTGTTCAGTCGGCGCATCGGCGCGAAGCTCATGAATGCCGGTGCCGTGATTGCTCAAGGAAGTCGAAAGGCCGGATGGCGATGCCGATTCCAGGGGATTCGACAGCGTCACCGCCGGCCGCCGGGCGGAAGGCGCGTTCGCGTTTGAAGGAGCGGCCGACAAGGCGATCACGGGAGCGGCCAGCGAAACCGCGATGGCCTTCTTGCGTTCATCGAGCGCTACCGGCTTCGGCGCCGCCGGTGTAACCCTTACCGGAGTTGCGGCGTAACGTACGCCGCGCATCTGGACGCACACCCGCCCCTGCGCATCGCAGAGGTCGATGTCCACTCTTATATATGTGTCGTCGGAGCTGTTAGCCGCGCCGAGCCGGATCCAGGCCACCATGTCGCGGGCGCAGGGCCAGAACACATGCAGGGATTCGAGCGAAATCGGCGAACCGGGCGTTTGCTTTGTGGATTTCCAGCCTTCGATGAGACCCGAGGCGGCCTGCATCGCTCCCTCCATCAGCGAAGGATGCAAGACATAATCCCCGAGGCTCGCGGCCAGCGATTCGGGCAGACGGAGCTGCGCCAGCAACTGGCGATCGCCCATCGATACGCCATATATAAGGTGTGCGCGGGTGGCAGACATCGCGCCTGCATCCAGCCTGGCTCCCGTCATCCGGGCTTCGAGCGCGCCGATGTCGATCTTTGCGGGCGCGGGCTGCGAACTGAATGCGGCGCTACCCTGGCAGTGAACGAGCTCCGTTTCACCCTGCCCGCTGTAAACCTCGAAGTCGATCGCATCGCCATGCCCGCGCAACGCAATGTGCATGGGCCCGGCGTCGCGCAGCGCCACGGGTCGCGCCCAGTGGACATCGCGTAGTTCGAGCGCGGCGGAGTCCGAATCGGATGAGCGTGTGGCGCGCTCGAGTGCGACGCGCGCCATCTCCAGGTGAGCCATCGCCGGGAGCGTGCGGTCCACGAAAAAGAATTCGCGGCCGGTGAACGTGGAGCTGTAACGCTGCAGGCCGAGATCCGAGGTGTTGGCATGGAGCAGGGGATGCAGCGTCGCCGGGACCGTGACGGGTGCCCTATCTACCCAGTACCGCTCCTTCGCGAACGGGTACGGCGGAAGGCTGACGCGCCGAGGGCTGGCATGAAGTTCCTGCCAATCGACCTGCGCTCCCTGGACCCAGAGCCCGAGCAGCTCGGCGAGTGGCAAACCTGTGGCCGCCAATGTCGATTCCTGGTGGCGCTTCACGCGGCCCTGGCGGGTGTCCGCGATGTCCTTGTCGCCGGCGATGAAGGCCTGCAGCTTTTCTGTCAGTTGCGCGACTGAGCTCACCACCATGCCGAAACGTTCTTCGAGCGCTTCGCGACCGGTCTGCAGCGTGTACGCCACGTCCGCGAGCTCGAGCGACTCCGCGCGGACATGCTCGAGCAGATCCTGCGCCTTTTGCCGGAGCTGCTCCGGCGTCCTCGCGGACAGCGGAATGACGAGCGCGGAAACGCGCGTCCGCGGCTCGACCGGCGCCGGCCGATATTCCTCGACGATCAGATGGGCATTCGAGCCGCCGGCGCCGAACGACGAGACGCCGGCGATTCGGGGCACTTCACGCAGGACGCCATCGACGGCGCGCCGCGGACGCACCCACGGCGCAAGGCTCTGCTGCACGCGAAATGGCGTCTGCGCGAAATCGATGCCCGGGTTCGGGACGGCGGAATGCAGCGACGGGACGAGCTGCCCGTGTTTCAACTGCAGCAACACCTTGGTGAGGCCGGCGATACCGGCCGCGGACTCGCAGTGGCCGATGTTCGACTTCAACGAGCCGATGGCGCAGTACTGAGTGGCGGCGCCGGCGCCCGCAAAGGCGCGCGTCAGGCCGGCGATCTCGATCGGATCACCGAGCGCGGTGCCGGTTCCATGGGCTTCGACGTAGCTCACATGATCCGCGGAGACTCGCGCGCGCTTAAGCGCAAGCGTGACCAGCGCCGCCTGCGCGAGGGGATTGGGAACGGTGTAGCCGTTGGTCTTCCCGCCGGCATTGATGGCGCTGCCCTTGATGACGCCGTAGATATGGTCGCCGTCCCGTTCGGCGTTCGCGAGCGGCTTCAGCACGATGGCGCCCACGCCTTCCGCGTCGACGAACCCATCCGCGTGTTCACCAAACGCCCTGCATTCATTGCCGCTCGAGAGCATCGTGAGCTCCGAGAGCTCCTGGTAATGCACCGCGTCGATGATGAGATTGACGCCGCCGGCGATGACGCAGTCGCTCATGCCGCTGTAGAGGCTCTCGAGCGCCAGGTGAATCGCGGTCAGCGACGAGGAGCAGGCCGTGTCCACGGCCATGGACGGGCCCTGGAAATTGAAGAAGTATGAAACGCGGTTGGCGATGGAGTAATGCGCGGGTTGCGGCGTGTAGCGGGAATTCATGACGCCGACGAACACACCAATCTTGCCGACCGGCCCCAGGCCCTCGGGCGTGTAGCCGGCATCTTCGATGGCGTGATAGCAGGACTGCAGGAACAGGCGCTCCTGCGGATCCATGCGCTTGGCTTCCTTCGGAGCGATCTTGAAGAACAGCGGATCGAATTCATCGATGCCATCGAGGAACCCGCCCCACTGGCTGTAGATCTTGCCGGGCTTGCCCTTCTCCGCATCGAAGTGGTCTTCCCATTTCCAGCGTTCCGCCGGCACCTGCGTAATGCAGTTCACGCCATTCGCGAGGCGGTCCCAGAATTCTCCGAGGTCCTTCGCCTTCGGATATCGGCCGCTCAGGCCGACGATCGCAACGTCGAAGATCGAGCCGGCGGCCACTTCTTTCGACTGTCCACGCTCGGGCGCCGGCGCGCGAGGCGGCCAAGCCTCCGCGGGTTCGCCCGTCCCGGTGTTAGCCGGCAACACGGCCTGCAACTGCGTTTTGCGGTGGGTGAGGAAGTAGTCCACCAGCGCGGCGATAGTCTGAACTTCGAAGAACAGCGTGCTCGAGATGCCGGGGAACACCTTGCGAAGTTGATAGTTGAGCTGACCGATGAGGATGGAATCGAGACCGTATTCCCCGAGCGGGCGGCGCAGCTCGATGTTTTCGGGCTGGATGCGCAGCGTGGCGGCGATCAGCTTGCGGAAATAGGCGGCGCCCGCCTCGCGCAGCGCACTTTGCGAGTCGGTGTCCGGCAACGAGCTGGCCGGAACCGTCGCGGTGTCCGCCACGGGTACGGCGGGTTGCGCCGCGTCCTGCGGCTGACGTACCCAGCCGTCGCTGCGCGCAGCGATGACCTGCTGGCCGAACTGATGGGATTGCGGTGCAGGGAACGCGATCGCGTCGAAGCCTTCTTCGGCCAGCACCTGCGCCCACTTGTCGGGCGTCAGTCCCGGGCTTCCCGGCAGGCGCGTGGCGGCATCCTCGTGCAGCCACCAGCCTTCCAGCAGTCCGAAAGTGAGATGGGTGAACAGCGACCACGTGCTGATTTCATTGAGCAGCAGCACGCCCTGGCTCTTGAGCAATGCCTTGGCATTGCGCAGCGCCTCGCGGATGCGCGGCGTCGCATGCAGCACGTTGGTGGCGATGACGAAATCGAAACCACCGGCGTCGACGTTCTGCGGGGCCACCGGCTTCGAGACGTCGAACAGCGCAGTAGTTAGCGTGGGGAGCAGCGGCTGGTAATGTTCCTCGCCGTGCATGAGGAACGCGCGCGAAACGTCCGTGTAGCAATATTCCGCGATGGCCAGGCCTTCGAGCGCGGGCAGGATCCTGGCGGTGGTGCCGCCGGTGCCGGCGCCGATTTCCAGGATGCGAATGCCGTGCGCATTCGAACGCTGCGCGCAGGCCAGCAAGGTGTCGCCCAGCACTTCGTTGAAATGATCGGCGAGCGCATTGTCACGGTAGATGCCTTCGACCAGTTGCATCGAAGAGCCGGGAAACATGACGTCGGTGGCGCGCGCTCGTCCCCCGAGCAGGTCGGGCAGCGCCTTCAGGCAGGCTTCGACCAGCCGGACCTGCGCGCGAAGGTTGGGGTTGGCCTCCCACGACGCCTTGTTCGAATCCCACTCCGACCACAGCTCGGCGAGACTCCTCACCGCCGGCAATTTGCGCTGCTCCAGGAAGCGGATGCTGCTGTCGAGCCAGCGCTGGTGCGCGGGCACCGACTGGAATTGCGCGGCCGCCAGGGTGGCGGCAAGCAGCTCCGCGAGCAACGTATCCATCGCCGGGGATTGCAGGCCGCCTTCGGGCGCTGTCGGCCGTCGCTGTGAAACGGGTGCGAGGGGTTCACCTGCGCCCGCCGCTGCCGCGGGCACGCGGACGAGCGTCTCTGTCGGGACGAGGTCCTCGATGGACCGGCCGGCCGTCTTGACGATGGCAACCTGATCCAGCTCCGAGCCGATGAGCGCCTGCAGCGCGGCCAGGCCTTCTTCCGGGTCGATCGAGCCAAACCCCAGGCGCGCCATGGACTTGCCATGCGCATCGTTCGCCACGATGCCAACCCTGCCCCAGTAGCCCCAGTTCACGACCTTGACGGGATAAGGCCGCGCCTGCCGCAGGCTGGCCGCGAAGCTGTCCTTGAACGTGCAGCCGGCGGCGTAGTTAGACTGTCCCGGTGAGCGGATGAACGACAGCACCGACGAGAAGAACAGCATGAAGTCGAGCGGCTGCGCGCCGAATACGCGATCCAGGTTCACGCTGATATCGACTTTTGCCGACAAGCCGGCACGGAATCGCGGTTCGTCCATGTGCTGGACACTCTTGTCCTGCAGGATGATCGCCGAGTGCACGACGCCGTGAATGGCGGGAAAGTGCTGCGCAATGGTGGCCGATGCGCGCTGCAAGGCTTCGAGATCGGTCGCATCGGCCCTGACATACAGCGGCGCGGCTCCCAATCGGCCCAGCGAGTCGATCTTCGCCCTGATGGTGTCGTTGATCTCTTCGCGTCCTATCCAGACCATGCGCGCCTGGAAACGCTCGATCATGAATCGGCTCCACGCCTCGCCCAGGCCGCCTGCGCCACCGATGACGACATAGACGCCGTTCTGCCGGTAGTAGACAGGACGATCCGCGGGCAACTCCGGAACCTCGGCGAATTCCTGGCGCAGCCATTCGCCCTGGCGGCAGGCGAGTCCGTTGCCGCGCTTGTCTGCGGGCAGTGACAGACAGCGTGCGGCGGTCACGGACTCGAGCGAATCCACGTCCACCAGGTTCAGATTCCACTGCGGATATTCTTTCGCGAGGCTGCCGACCAGGCCGAACACGCCGGCATGCGCCGGCTGGATCGCCTCGTCCTTGCGAACCCGTTGCGCGCAGCGCGTGATGAGCGTCCAGGCAAGCTCGTGATCCGCGAAACCCAGATCGAGCAGCGCCTTCGCAATCCGGAACACGGCGAGTACGCCGCCTTGCTGCGCCTCGATGAGGCTCTGACCCTCCGCGACGTCGGGCGCGACCCAGACGAGGTGTTCGAAGTGTCTTTGCGCGAGGGCGTCCCGCACCTGTTCGATGGTGGCGGACGCGGGGAGTTGCAGCTGTTCGGCATCCGCATGCGTGCGCTGCAGCCAGGTGAACGCATCGGTATCGCTCGCGATGAGCAGCACGCGGCCGGACCGGGGCGTGGAGTTCACGTCGTGAAAATACGGATTCCAGTGCGGAACGATGCACGTCATGCCCGACTTGTCCGCGAGCAGCGCGGGCTCGCCTTTCGCTTCACGTACGGAAAAGCCACGCATCTGAATGCACACATTTCCGAGTTCGTCGCACAGGTCGATATCCAGCTTCCGGACGGAATCGTGTTGCTCAACCCCATGACGAATCCAGGCGAATGCGCCCTCGCCCGGGGCCGCGAAAATACGCAGCGAATCGAGCGCGAACGGCAGCAACGCCTTGCCCGACTTCGGATTTGCGACCAGCGCCACCGCGGCCTGCAACGCGCCATCCATGAGGCTCGGGTGCAGCAGATAGTCGCCGTGCGACGACCGCAGCGCGTCGGGAAGGTTCAGCCGCGCGAGCGACTGGCGGGTAGTTTGATGAACCCCGGTCACCGCACGATGCGCGGGGCCATAGACGAGCCCCATGCGCGCCAGCGAATCATAGAAGTCGGCCGTGTCGCGCCCGGCGTTCTGCAATTGCGCGCGCAGTGCGTCGAGGTCGAGCCTGGCCGGCGCCGGCACGGCAACGAATGCAGCGCGGCCTTCGCAATGCAGAACGTTGGTGTTCTCGCCGCGGACCTCGAATTCGATCTGCGCGCTGCCATTCTCGGGGTCGTCCGCAAGCTCGATGCGCACCTGCTTCTGGCCGTCGACCAGCAGCGGTTGCGACCACAAGGTGTCGCGCAGCTCGAGCACCGTGGATTCCGGATGACGGGGCAGCGCCTTCTCGATGGCCGCACGCGCCATCTCCAGATAGGCCACGGCGGGCAGTACCGGCCGCGCACCGCGGTTGTCCAGGTTCACCCGGTGGTCGGCCAGAAAGAATTCTTCACCTCCGAAGGTCGACTGGTAGACCTGCTGGTAAAGATCCGAAACATTCGCGTGCAGCAGGGGATGGAGCACGGCAGCGCCGGCGGCGCCCGCGGCCGGCAAGTCGATCCAGAAGCGCTCGCGTGCGAATGGATAGGTGGGCACGCTGGTGCAGGCCCGTCGTCCCGACTGCAGCGAACGCCAATCGACGTCGAGACCCTTCGTCCAGAGCGTGCCGATCTGCTGCAGGTTCTTGTCGCGCAGCGCCTGCGCGACGATCTGCGGCTCGAAAACGGCGTCCGCACCGGCCTCGCCACTCCAGCAATCCGCTGTCGCCGGCGTACCGGTCAGCCAGCCATTCAACTTGTCACGCAAGTCCGCAAAATCCGTCGCCTTGATCGCGAGTCTCTGCTTCATGGCGGTTCGGCCGGCCTGCCAGGTGTAGATGGCATCTGCGAAGTCGACGCCGGTGGACCGGTCGAGCCACTCGCTCACCTGCGCTGCGTACGCCCGCAAGCGTTCCTCGTTCGTCGCCGACAGCACGAACAGCCCGGCGTCGCTGTTCTGTGTGCGAATTTCATCGTGCGGGAATTCCGCGAGCACCGCATGTGCGTTGGCGCCTCCGGAACCGAAGCTGCTCACACCCGCGAGCAGCGGCTGGCCGCAGGTCCAGTTGCCGAGGCGCTCCTGCACATAGAGAGGAGTTCCGTCCAGGAGGATCTTCGGGTTCAGGCGCGAGAACTGGATCGACGGCGGCAATTGCCGGTGCCGCAGGCAGACCACGATCTTCAGGAGTCCCGCGAGGCCCGCAGCCGACTCGAGATGTCCGAGGTTGCTCTTGACCGAACCGATGGCGCAGGACTTGCCCGTGCCCGAATGCTCGCGACCGAAGGCGGCCTGGATCCCCTGCACTTCGATGGGATCGCCCAGCGACGTGCCCGTGCCATGGGCTTCGATGTACGACAGATCGCTCGCGGCGATCCCCGCATTTTTCCACGCGGCCTGCAACAGCTCGCTCTGCTTCTGCGGATTGGGAACTGTCAGTCCGCCGGCGAGGCCTCCATGATTGATCGCGCTTCCCTTGATGACCGCGTGAATGCGATCGCCGTCGGCGAGCGCGCTCGCGAGTGGTTTGATCAACAGCATCACCGCGCCTTCCGAACGGACATAACCGTTGGCGCTGGCGTCGAAGGGCTTGCAACGGCCGTCGGGAGCCAGCATTCCCGCCTTGTGATAGGCGATGGAAAGATCCGGGTGACAGATCAGGTTGACTCCGCCGACGAGCGCCGCAGCGCATTCACCCGAGCGCAGCGATTGAATCGCGGTGTGCAAGGCCACCAGCGATGAGGAGCACGCCGTGTCGATGTTGAGGCTCGGGCCGGAGAAGTCGAAGAAGTACGAGAGGCGATTCGCGAGGATGGCCAGCGAGCTGCCGACGCCGTGATGCGCCTGCACTTCGAGCCCGGCTTCCTGCACCAGGCGGCTGTAGTCGCAGTTGCTGGCGCCGATGAACACGCCGGTGTTCGTGCCGCGCATCGTCGAAGGCAGGATGCCCGCGTCTTCGAGACAGGCCCAGCCGAGTTGCAACAGCATCCGCTGCTGCGGGTCGGTGATGACGGTTTCGGCGCGAGTCATGCGGAAGAAGCCGGCATCGAATGCATCGACGTCGTGAACGAACCCGCCCTGGTCGATGCCGGGCATGTCTGCTGCCGAGGGCCACGGGCCCCTGCCCTCGGGAATGCGGCCGATGAGCGAAGCCCCGGAGCTCAGCGCCTGCCACAGCGCGTCGGGCGACTCGATGCCGCCCGGCAGTTTGCAGGAAAGGCCGACGATGGCGATGTCAGCGGCGGTGTGGCTCGTCGCCGCGGCCGGCACAGCGGGGCCCTCGGAAGCGATCGACGTGCGCGTGAGATGGTCCACCACTTTACGGACGCTGTTGTATTCGAAGAAAAAGCCGGCGGGGAATTTCTGCGCCAGCTTCTCTTCGAGCTGCTGCTGCAACTTCAGGAGGTCGGCGGAATCCAGGCCCATTTCCATCAAGGGGCGGTCCAGGTGAAATTCGCCGGCGTCGGCGCCCAGGCGCTGCCTCACCTTGTCCTGCACGAATTGCGCGACCTCGGGAGGGTTCAACGTCGCCGCGGAAGCTTCCGCGCTGCGACGTCGCGGCGCCCGGTGCAGGATGTCATAGGACACCAGCACGCCATGGCCCGCATTGGCGCGGTCGCGCGGGCGGTATCCCGGAAGTAGTTTGACGATGCTGGCGCCATGAGCGGCATGGAAGGCCAGGATCGGGTCCTGATTTTCCCCTTCCCGCCGGATGTACTGCTCGAGCGACGGCTCACCGTGATAGTCGCGGCACAACGTGACGCCGACGACACGATCGACGCCCGCGACCAGCGCGCAGCGTTGCAACATGAATTCGAGCAACTGGTCGCCGTAACCGAAGCTCTGCACTGCCGGATCGATGTTCACGGCCAGCAACTGGATGATCGAGCCCGAAGGCTGGTGCAGACCCGACACGGTCGCCGCGGTGTGTGCATCGAGCGCTTCGACGTCGGCGATGCGCTGGCTGTAGATCACGCCCAACACCTTGCCGGCCTTCTCCAGCACGAACTGTCCCAGTGGATAGGTTTCCAGGCGTGCACGAATCTTCTGGCGGGAACTGCGGGTGTGTTGCCAGCAGAGCTTTTCGAGCTCGCACAGTCGCGTGAGATCGCCCGGCGCCGCAGGACGCACGAAGTAGTCGCGTCGGACCAGCCTGGCCAGGCTGAAGCAGCAGCGGCTGGAATCCTGCGCATCGCGCGTCGCCGGCTCCTCGCTGAACAGGCCCACGCCGGCCGCGAGCGTGATGAACGCTTCAGCGTTGATGGGGCAGCGTTTCGCGAGCGCGGGCAGCGTGTCGACCTGGAGCTCGCGGAGCGGCTGCTGCCACTCGGCCGAGGCGCGAGACAGGTCGGCGTCATTCGGTGCGACGTCGAGAACGAGATGGAGAGTCGAGGTCATTTCCACTGCCTGCCTGTCAGTTCAACGCCGGCGTGGTCGCCAGGAAGGAGATACGTTCGTGGTCGTACTTTTCCTGGTTCACCAGCTTGGGCAGCAGCGCGAGCCCGTCATACACGAAGCCCGGCGCCGCGAGGTTGTAAACGAAGTAAGGAATGCCTGCGTCGAGATCCTGATAGAACTCGACGTCGAGCTCGCCGTTGCCGATGGGCGTGAATTTCCAGCTGTTGTTCATGCGGGTCACGCGGTGGCAGCAGTCATTGAGCGGCAGCTTGTCGGGCATCGCCGTGTACTGGATGAACACCGACTGGTCCTGCGCATCGGGCGTGAACTGTGCCCGGAGCAGGAATTCCCGTGGCGCCATGGGCGCCGGAGAATTCATGTGGAAGAAATGGATGTAGTAGCGCTCCTGCTCGTTCCACGGCTCCACTTCCTGCCCGCTGACGCAGCCTGCATTCCACGCCGCACAGGCCTCGACCGTCCGGTCCATCATCGAGCCCACCGCGCGCACCATCGTGGATTTGATGCGTGTCTCTGCGCGATAGGTCTTGATCGTGTCGCCGGGCTGCTTGCGCTCGAAGATCTTCACGCCATCCTTTTCCATGACGAGTTTCCACTCACCCGTTCCGGAGGCCTTCCACATGAAATGCGCACCGGTGAGCAACACGGCCAGGGCCGCAAAGCTGCCCAGCAAAATTCTGAAAAACTTGCGCATCCGCTTCTCCAAAGTAGATAGAGCCGGCGCTGCCGGCCGATCGGGTCCGGAAGGATTAATGGGGCGAGATGAGGCCCGCGGTGACGGGCGCGTCGGCCACGCCCGGTTCCTGCAGCTCGGCGATGAACGCCGGCTGCTTGTTCTTGTATTTGTCCAGCTTCAGCAGCGCCCGGATGTTGCTGAAATTCTCGAGGATCACGGACGGCATCGCCGCGTTGGCCATGACATACGGCAGTCCGAGATCCATCTCCGAAACGGATTCCATGTTCACGCCGCCACCCGGAAGCGGTGTCAGCGTCCAGCTATTGCTCAGGTGGACTATCCTGCGGATGCCCGGGTCCGACGGCAGCTTGTGGGGCGCGGCGTTGACGTTCACGCGGACCGTCTTCGTCTGCGGATCCTGCGCGTACTGGTTGATGATCACGACTTCGAGCTCGCCCAGCGGCTGCGGCAGGCGCAGCTTGTAGGTGTCGTAGGCGTAGAACACCGGCGGCGCCGACACCTCTTCGATGCGTCGAATGTCGTAAGCCCCCAGGTCGTTGCCGGTTTCCGTTTCACTGAGGAACGCCACGACATCGGAGAGCCTCGCCTCGACGCGCATGTTCACCTTGTATTTCAGCGCACTTTCGCCCGGGACCTTCTGCGTCGAAATCTGCACGCCGTCCGTGTCGCTGACGAGCTTCCACTCGCCCGTTCCCGAGTGGGTCCAGGCGAAGTGGGAAATGATCGCGAGCACGGTGATCGCCGCGATCGACAGCCCGCCAATCTTCAGCACCTTGGAGTTGCGCATCTCGAGCATCCTTCTAGAGTTCGCGCACTGAAACGAGACTGGCCTGGACGTACTTCTGCGTCATCACGCGCGCCCGCTGAATGCGCAGCCGGTCGAAGAGCTCGCGGGGCAGCGCGAAGTTGGCCAGTGGATAGAGGACATCCATGTCCACATCCGAGGAAACTTCCCATTCGAGCCGGCCGTCCGCGGCCGGGATGAGGCGAATGACATTGTTGAGGTGCTTGACGCGCGCGGTGGTGCCACTGGGCGGCGCTTTCGTAGGCGCGGCCTGAACGTTGATTTCCACGTGTTTGTCCGCGCTCTGCGAATAGTTCACGAGCGCCACGAGCTCTCGTGAGCCGAACGGCACGGGCACGTTATCCACCGCAATGTAGGAAAGGAAAACTTCCGGCGTCTCGATGCGCTCGATGACCTGGATTTCGCTTGTCGCGGAATCCACACCAAACGGATCGTCGCGCAACAGCGCCACTGCGCTCGACAAGCGGGTGTCCAGCTTCATCGTCGCCTTGACCTTGAGCAGCGCCTGGCCCGGCGTCTTCAGCGTGAAGACCTGGATCCCGTTCTCGTCACGCACGAGCTGCCAGTCGTTCGAGCCAGCGCCTTTCCAGGCGAAGTGCGCAACCGTGACGGCGACCGCGAGCGCTGCAAGGGCAATCATGGGTTTCATCACGCGACTTCCGCTTCAGTTTCAACGGGGCGAATGTTCATGCTCCGCGTGGCCGGCTGCGCGGCCGCCAGGTGTTTGGCCAGCCGTTTCGCGAGGCAGATGAGCGTGAACGTCGGCGTGATCTTCACGTCGGTCATCACCGAGTGATCGCAGACATAGAGACTGCGGATCTTCGTCTGCAGATTTTCATCGAGGTGTTCGTGGATCCGAAGCACGCCGCCGGGAATGCCCGCCATCAACTTCGTGCGGAAGATGCCCTGGGCGCCGGCGTTCTTCAGGATGCTCACCGCCACTCCTTCAGCCGCCTCCAGCTTCTGCATCTCTTCCGCCGTCAGGTGCTTGTAATACCCACCGTCGCGGCGCACATATCCGCCCATGGAGTCGTAGATCAGGATGCCCAGCGAAACGATCCTGGAGAACGAAAAGAGATGTTTCCATTTGAAGTTCGCCAGCATCACGAGCTTGAAGAGAAAGGAGTTCATGGCGCCGTCACCGACGGAAACGCCGCTCGGAAGCTCGATGTCCTGGTTTCCGACGAAGGCGTCTTTCGCCTTCATCCCGGGAACGATGCCGCACACCATGTATGCGGGCTTGCAGAAGAACCCGCGATCGCCGATGCCCGTGATGCCGCAATCGAAGAGCAGTTTGGGCGTCGCCAGCGAACCTGCGCTCAATACGACCTTCCTGGCGTACACCCGGCGCACCTGCGAGCGCCACACGCCGGTTTTCTGGCGGTACTCGACGCCGACGGCGCGGCCGTCTTCGACGATGACACTCTGGACCGTCGCGCGCGTGATCAGCGTGGCGCCGTGCTCGATCGCCTCGTCGACGAAAGTGCGCGCGCGCCATCGCGCCTCATAAGAGTATTCGCCCGGCGCGCACCTGGACTGGTCGATGAGCATGAGATTTTTCTTGAACGTGTAGCCCAGCTCCCTGGCGCTGTCGCGAACCTTGATGGATTGCGGCGCCAGGAATTCATCGGGCAACTCCGCGATGGGCAGCTCCGCCCGCACCTCGGCAACCTCGGCCGAGAAATCCACACCCAGGCTCCTGAAGGTTTCCGCCGTGGGCAGCTTGCATACGCCGAAGTAGAGACTGGTCGATCCGCCGACCGTCACGGCCGTGGCGGCCTTGAGCCCCTGGCCGAGCGTATGTTCGCGGGTGACGCGGAGGATCGTCGACAACTTCTCGCGCAGTGGAGTGTTGTCCCCCTGTTCGAGGATGAGAACCTTCTTGTTCCTTTTCGCGAGCTCGCGCGCGATGGTGGCGCCGCAGGTGCCGGAACCGACAATGATTGCATCGTATCGACTGGCGTCTTTCATGTGAGCCTCACAGCTGCCGCGTCTTGATCCATTCGATCGTGTCGCGCAGCGTGTCGGCGACCGGGCGCGGCTTCCAGCCGAGCTCCGAACGGATCTTCTGGTCTGAATACAAGTACGGCTGCCCGACGAGTTCCACGGGCATTCCGGATTTTTCGGCTAACTTCTTCGTTTCTTCGAGCGTCAACGTTCTTTCCGGCATCACCATGTCCGGATCCAGATCCTTGAGCGCGCCGACGAGGTCCTCGATGTTCGTCCCGGTGACCAGGTAACGCCCCGAGGCCTGCTTGTTCTCGTACGCCAGGACGTGCGCCTGGGCGAGGTCGCGGACATCCACCACGGAGAATTGCATCGGGATCCGGAACGGCACCTGGTTGTTGACGAACGCGCCCACGTTCACCGTGCTCGGCGTGTGTTTGTAGAAATTGGGACCGAGCACCAGGCTCGGGCACAGGACCACCAGGTCGAGCCCGTGTTCCTGCGCGTAACTCCAGGCGGCGTTTTCGCTCTCGAGCTTCGACCGGCAATACGGATTCAGAGGGTCGCTCCAGTCGCCTTCGGTCAGCGGCTGTTCCTTCGTTCCGCCGAAGCCGACCGCCGCGATGCTGCTGGTGAACACCACGCGTTCGACACCGCAGGAGGTCGCCAGCCGCAACACCGTCTGACTACCCGCCGTGTTGTTCACGACGATTTCGCCGTTCCCGTTCTGGTCGTCGTAGTTGTAGAGCGCCGCTACCTGGAACACACCGCGAACGCCTTCCAGGGCTTTCCGGACGGCGATTTCGTCGCGGATGTCGGCCTGGTGCATTTCGATGGGGTATCCGGCGAATATGCCGAGCGACCTCGCTTCGTCGGGATTGCGCACCGTGATGCCGACTTCGTAACCGCGCTCACACAGCAGCTTCGCCAGCGTATTGCCGACGTGCCCGTTGCCGCCCGTCACCAGCACCTTCTCAGGCTTCACTGACTTTCCCCAGCAACAGTTCTTCCCGTTCCTCCGGAATCTCCAGCAGCAGGTTTCGCGGCACGGCCGGGTTTCGCGGCGGCGATGCCTGCGGCGCGTCGGCTGGCTGGCTCCACTGCCTGTATTCGAAGATCCGCGTCATGAAGCCGCAGCCCTCATCGCTCCATCTCTGCAGATAGATGTCGATGAGCGAGTCCCACTCGGGCAGCGCAAGCCCCTGGACCTGCAACGCCCGCTTGAAGTGGTCCTGCTCGAACGGAAACAGGATGGCGAAATAGGCATCCATCATGCTGCGGCTCTTCATCGATCCTTCGGTATCGCGCAGCACGCACTCGAGTACGAATGCATGCACCGGATTCACGGAATGGATGAATCGCACGAAGTCATGGCACTTCTGCAGGTACTGCGTGCGCGTGACCGGCGTGAACTGCAGCCCGCTCGTCTGCATCTTGCGATACAGGTTGACGAGGCTGTACGGACGCGGGTGGGTGGCATGCATGATCGTGTTCCACAGCTCGGGCCGCGTCCCCGTACCCACGATCAGGCGCGCTGCGATGTCCACGGGCAGCATGTCGAGCACGTCATTCGACACTTTCTCGCGGCAGCCGATCGCGAGGCGCATCTGGACCAGGCGATGCAGCATGTCGTCGATCTGTCCGAGCCCGGTGCGGGCGGAACCCGAGAGCTCGCCGAACCGGTATGTGACGTACGGAATGCCGTTGGCATGAGCACGCTTCAACAACGTTTCCTGAACCCACTTCGACTGGCCATATCCGCCGTAGACGCGTGCGCCGTCCTCGATGAACTCCTCTTTCTCGAAGATGGAGAATTCGTCGCCGTTCTTCAGCGCACATCCGGCAATGCTCGAGATGAACTGGATCAGCTTCAGCCGATGGCTGCCAGCGAGCCGGATCACTTCTTTCATGCCGCGCGTGGAATCACGAAACGTGGCGTAACCTTCGATGTGATTCACGCGCGCCGAGGCGTGCACGACTTCGTGCGCCTGCTGGCAGCACAGGTCCCAGTCCTGCGGTGACAGTCCCAACCTCGGCTGGCTGATGTCGCCGCACAACACGCGAATGCGCACCGCGTCGACGGTGAGCTCGAATTTGCGGGCCTGTTGCAGGATGCGTTCCAGCCCTCGGACGGGGTCGGCGCTGCGAACCAGGCACAAGGCCGTAGCCGCGGGATCCGCGTTCAGCAGCTCCGCCAGCACGTGGATGCCGAGAAAGCCGGTGGCGCCGGTGAGGAAAACGCGGCGCGGTTCAGAATTCAGCGAACCCACGATCGCTTCCGGATCGGGCGACGGCAACTCGGACTCCGCGTCACGCACGTGCAGCGGTTTTCCCGATTCGGCTTTCATCGGCGGCGCGGTGAGCTTCTGGAATTCGGCCGCATATTCCCGCGCCAGCAGGTCCGCCAGCGATCGGACGGTGGTGCATTCGAAGAACGCCGTCGGTGAAAACGCGGGATCCAGCGTGGTCTTGATGGACTGCGTCATCTCCGCCATGTCCAGCGAGGTGATGCCGGTTTCCATCAACTGGCAGGTTTCGTCCACTTCGTCGATATCGACGCGGAGCTGATTCGCGATCAGGTGCCGCACGAACTGCCGGGCATCTGCCTTGGCGCCGTTGGCCGGGAACTGAAACCTGTCCGCGCGCTTCGCGGGTTTGACGACCTCGACGGCGTTGGACGGCGTTTGCGGCAGTTCGGATTTGCGACTGGTGATCCAGTGACGGTCGCCGGCGAACGGATAGGTGGGAAGCGAAATCTTCCGGCCGCGCTGTCCGGGCGCCACACCGCGCCAATCGGCGATCACCCCATCGGCCCACAGGCGCGCAATCCTGCGGGCATCACCGCCGCGGATCAGCAGATCGACGAAATCCTGCTTTTCGCTGGCGTTGAGCAGTCCGGTGATGGCGGCCGCATTACTGACCGAGCCGCGCATGACGTCGGCATCGCAGGAGCCTTCCAGGAAGGCATCGAGCTTTGCGGCCAGTTCATCGGGATTCTTCGCGATCAGCACCAGGCGCTGATCGAAAGACTTCCGCCCGTGTTGCAGGGTATGCGCGATGTCGCTGCCACGGCACGCAGTGTCGCTCGCGAGGAAGCGGCGCAGGCGAGCCGCGGCTTCACGCAATTGCCCGTCGGTCATCGCCGAGAGCGGGAAGATCAGGTCGGACGGCGCGTCGTCCGCCTCGTCGCCGGACTGCGCCGGCGGCGAATACTCTTCGAGGATGATGTGCGCATTCGTACCGCCCGCGCCGATGGCGCTGACACCCGCGCGCCGCGGGTAACTCACGCCCTCCACTTCCTTCGCTTCCCACTTTTCAGGTTTCTGCGGGACGTGGAACGGTGAGTTCGCGAAATCGATGTTCTCGTTGAGCTCGGCGGAGTGAAGCGAGGCGACGAGTGTCTGGTGCTTCATCTGCAGCAGCACCTTCTGTACGCCGATGACTCCGGACGCTGCCTCGAGGTGCCCCACGTTCGTCTTCACCGAACCGATGGCGCAGCTCTGCTTTTCCGCGCCGTATTCCGCAAACGCCTTGCTGAGCCCGGTGATTTCGATGGAGTCGCCGAGATCGGTGCCCGTCCCGTGCGCCTCGACATACCCGATGCTGCGCGCGTCGATGTCGGCGGCGCGCAGCGCCTTCAGCACCAGCTTGCTGTGCGAGTGGGGAGCAGGAATGGTGTAGCCGCTGGTTTTCCCGCTGTGCGTCACCGCCACGCTCTTGATCACGCCGTGAATGTTGTCGCCGTCGGCGATGGCCCTGTCGAGCGACTTGAGCAGAAGCGCGCCCACGCCTTCACCCGACACATAACCGTTGGCGCCTTTGCCGAACGAGCGGCACAGTCCATCGGCCGAATGCGAGCCGCCCGCCGAATTGAGGTCGAACTTGGCCTGGTGCAGGTCGAGATTGACGCCGCCGACAATCGCCGCCGAGCACTCGCCGCGATGGATGGATTCGCAGGCGAGCTGAATTGCCGTCAGGCTCGCCGAACACGCGGTGTCCAGCGTGAGGCTCGGACCCGACAGGTTCATCCAGTAGGAGACGCGATTCGCGATGCTCCAGAAGAACGAGGTCGGATTGATGTTGCTGCCCGCCAGCCGCTCTTCGACGCCGAGCATCTGGTACATGGACCACACCGCACCGACGAACACGCCGATGTCGCGCGATGAGTCCTCGCGACCGAGGATCTCCGGGTAGTAGCCGGCGTCTTCGAGGGCTTCGCAGGCGACTTCGAGGAACTGCCTTTCCTGCGGGTCCAGCACCTTCGCTTCATGGGGCGAGATGTTGAAGAAGCGCGCATCGAACCGATCCACGTCGGCGATGAACCCGCCGCGATACTTGCGCGTGAACCCGTTGTGGAGGCGCTGCGCGAGCCTGGCGTCGGGAATGTCCTCGATGCAGTCTTTCGAGGCCGCGAGGTTCTCCCACAATTCGCCGAGGTTGTTAGCCTTCGGATAACGACCGGCCATGCCGATGACGGCGATGTCGCGGGAAGCATTCGGCGCGGGCGCCGCCTGCGGCGTTGCCGGCGGCGACACCGTGAGCGCTTTCGCCTCGGCCGCGTCCGAGACGCGACCCGAGGCGCGGTGATATTCGATGAGCGCGTAGGGAGCGTGGATGTCACCAAAGGATTCCGCGGCATCGCGCGCGGGCGCGATTTCCGGAATGTTCCGCAAGCTCGCAAAAGCGGCGGTGAGGCGTTGAATGATCTCGTCGACCTGTGCAGGCGTCAGCCCGACGGGAACGGCGAAACGGACGAGCTCGTTCAACGCGCTGCCGCGCTGCATGCCGGCGTTGTGCGCGCCCGCGCGAATGCCGGTGTTCAGGTAGACCCAGGCCAGGAAAGAAGCCACGGGATGCTTGAAGTTCCTGAACTCGTCGATCTTGCGCACATCGATGAGGATGCAATGTGCTCCTGCCGGCTGAACCACCGGAACGCCCTGCTGCCGAAGCGCCGTCCAGAGGTGCTGCACCTGTTCCTTGCGACGTCGGACCTGCGCCTCGATGAACTTGCGATTCTGCAGCGACAGCGCCACTCGCTTCCGATCGATGGTGCAGAGACCGCATCCGTCGTCGAGGATGAGCTTTCGCAGCGACTGCATGAGCTGCGCGTCGTTGGTGGCGATCAGGCCGCCGTTGACGCAGAAATCCTTCGCGAGGCTGACGATCATGGCGTCGGCATGCCCGGCGATCAGGCGCACCACTTCCCAGACATCCTTGCCCGCGCATTCTGCTTCCTGGTCGATCAGGAACATCGCGTTCTCGACGATTCGCGTGCCATCGAGAACCAGCGGAATCGACGCCTTCGACAGCAGCGCCTTCACCTTGCGCAGATGCGCAATCGAGACCGGGCAACCGCCCGCGGCGTTGTCGCTCACTTCGATGCACACGAAGGCGATGGCCGCCGCGTCCTGCCTGACTTCACGCTCCAGGGCGGCGAAGTCCATTTCGCCCTTGAACAGCTGGTTTGCATCGTGATCGAACAAGTCCGCGCGAGGCAGCTCCTTCGGCGCGAAACCCTTTTCAATCTGGTGAAAGATCGTCGTCGGGAACAGGAGGTTCTGCAGAACCACACCCTTCTTCGGCCAGGCGCGGCAGAAGACACTTTCGGCGGTGCGGCCCGAGGCAGTCATTGCAAAGTGTTCGAACGGAAAGATCCCGCCCAGCGTGTCGTTGATGTCGACTGGCTGGTGGATCCGCTCATTCAGCTGGCGGCGGCGGCTTTCGATCGCCGGCATCCACAACTGCGCCCATGAATCGGTCTTCAGGTCGAAATCGACCTGTTCGGGTGGAACGTTGAGCGGATTGAAACCGGACTCGGCAAGGATGGCCGACCGGCTTTCACCGTCGATCACGCGCGTGGGCGCCGCGGTCGAGGCCGGCGTCGGCGCCGGCGCGATGCTGGCCGCTGCAGGCGGTTCTTCCACCGCCGGCGTTGCCTGCATGCGGAGCGGATCGGCGATCATCATGATGATGTCGATGACATCGTCGGGATTCGGATGGTCCGCGGCCCGGCACAGGAAAATCGACTGGTTTTCCGGGCGGAATTTGTTCTTGAACTGCAGATTGCCTTCGTCGTTGAAGATGTTCTGCATGCGCAGGTCGTCGAGGATCGCGTCTACTTTCGGGTCCGCATGGGTGGACGGCGCAAGCTTGCAGCCATAGGTGCCGCCGAGACTGAGGACGTCGCAACCTTCCGCGACCAGCGTCCCGATGATGTTGACGATCGCGAACTCGAGCCCGCCCAGCGGCATGGTGTCGGGATAGAACTCCAGGTCCATGAGATAGGCGGTGTGCTTCTCGGTCATCGGCGAGATGAGGATCGCGTTGACCAGCACGTCGTCGACATAGGTGACGAAAATCCGGTGCTCCGGATTCAGCGTGCCCGCGACGATTTCATCCTTGACGATGTGGATGAGTGGATTGACCATCGTGCGCGCGGCGCACCACTGGTCGATGATGGCGGCGATGTTGCGCGCGGTTTCGGCATTCGATCCGCAACGAAACTCTTGCGTGCGGCAGCGGCCGGCCTTCTCGAACTTCGAGACCTGGTAACGCAGCCGGCGCATGTTCTTGCCGTCCAGCGTGAAGCTCTGCAGGTTCGTTACGCGCTGCAGGGCTCCGAAAGGCGTCGACGTATAGGGAACCGTGCCAACGCAAGACAACTCTTCGTCGAGCAGGATGCTGAGGTTTTGCCGATGGGCCGCGCAGTGCGCGTGCAGCTCCGCCGCCAGCGTCGGGAAATAGTCCCGGGGTCCGGTATAGGCATATGCCAGGACGATGTCGCCGCTGCGGCTGAAATTGAAATAGGCGGATCGCGCGCTGCCGATGAACAGATTCGGAGCGATGTTTCTCGTTCCGCGGGAGACCGACCCCTCGTTCTTGTGGCGGGCGAAAATGTCCGCAACCACTTTGGCGAGCGCCGGATCGGCGTGTGCCGCTTGTTCCGTGGTTACGACGGGTTCGGGCACCGCCACGGCCTTCCTGGCGGCCGGTCGCGGGCGGATGGGTTCGACCGTCGCTTTTCTCTCGGGCTTCTTCGCAGCCGGCGCCACCGGCGCCGTCTGATCGCGCAATTGCGCTGCGAACCGGGCCCGCAGGGTCTGCTCGTGTTTGCCGACGAAGTAGCTCGCGAGATCGCAGATGTTGAAGTTCTCGAACAGCAGCGTCTTCGGCAACCTGCCGAAATCGCCTTCGAGCGCCTTGAGGATCTTCAACACCCGGAACGAGTCGACTCCCAGCTCACCGAAAGGCGTGGACGAATCGAAGTTCGGGTTCAGCGAACCCACGGTGGCGCATACCAGTGACTTCAGATAACACTGGGTCAATTCCAACAGATGTTCGTTGTCTATCATTTTGCTTCGCGGGATGGAGGCTCGGGCTGGAGTCGAACCAGCGTGAACGGCTTTGCAAACCGTTGCATGACCACTTTGCTACCGAGCCGGTGCGGGTGACAGGAAACTATCTAGTTGATACTTCGGAGGATCCGAAGCGTGGGAACGGCCGCCGGACAGGCTCCGCCCCGTTGCGCACGTCAAACTACATGCGCAAAAGGAATAACTTGATTCTTTTCGAAACTAACAGATTCAACTCGCGTGTCAATCATCGATCTTCGCTGCGACACGAATTATTGAAATAGTACCGCTATGTTTTTCCGCGCCTGGCCGAACGGTGTCATCGTCGGCCGCGCGATCGAACCCGAGTTCGCGGGCAAACCGTACTTCACGAAATTCGCGAGTGTTCCCGATGGGCCCACGTCGATGTAGCGATGCGGGCCACTGCGCTCGAGCAGCGCGAGCGTTTCCGGAAAACGGATCGAGCCGCGAACCACGCGCCAGAAGAAGTCCTCCGGCAGCGAAGTCAGCACAGCCGCCTGCTCGCAGCATGCGAGCGGCAGCTTGCCGGTCGCTCCGCTGAGAACCTTGAATCCCGAGCGCAGGAAACTCTCGAACGGCGTGCGCGCCTCGTCGATCCAGCGCGAGTGATAGGCGAACGAGACCGGCAGCCGCTGATGCGTGATGTTGCGCTCCCGCAGGCCCGCCTCGATTTCCGGCAGGTCCGCATCGATGGCGGACACCGCGAAGTGCTTCGAACCATGGACATCGTGGAAATTCACGCCGGCCAGCTCGCTGCGCCCGGCCAGCACTTCGTCACACAATCGCGGGCTGCCGTGTACGGCGATCATGCTGCCCGGTTCGCAGCAGGCCTCGAATGCAACCGCCTGCTTGACGACGATGGCCAGAGCCGTTTCCTCGTCGAGGTATCCCGCCACGGTGGCGGCGGCGAACGAGCCGAGACTCGATCCCAGCGTCATGTCGGGCTTGAGGCCGCCGCGAATCAGGCACTGCGCCAGCGCGTACTCGACCATGAATATCGCCGGATGGGTCATCAGCGTGCGATCGAAGACTTCTTCCCTGCCGGCGGAGTAGATGGCCTCGATGACGGACTCGCCGAGCAGGCGCCGGGCGATCGCGTCGAGGCGAGTCATCGACTCGCGGAATACGGCGTCGCCATCGAAGAGCTCGCGTCCCATCTGGTGGTATTGCGATCCCTGGCCGGAGAACATGAATACGGTGGGAATGCTCACGCGGCGTATTCCCCGAAAGAAGTCTTCAACACCTGCGCCGGCACGACCTGCTCGCTCACCAGCGGAACCGTTCGGCGGATCGTGAGCGTCGGCGGAACTTCGCACCGGCGCTCGGCGCAGATCGCCAGCAGGTGATCCGCGCTCGGGCGAAGCTGCCAGAATCCCCAGCGATTCGCGTCGTCGCCCAACTGTGGCTGTATGGTGATCTGCACGGCACGCTCGTGTGGATAGTGAAAGCTGAACTGCTCGAGCGGAATCGACAGGCCGGCGCCGCGCGCCTTCACGTACGCTTCCTTGAAAGTCCAGTATTCGAAGAAACGATCCTGGCGGCGATCCGGCGGCGCCAGGGCCAGCTCGGCAACTTCCGCACGGGCAAAAAACCGGTCGGCGATGTCCAGCGAAACCTCTCGCGCGCGGACGTGTTCAACATCGACGCCCAGTTCCCGGTGCCACGTGACGCCCACGGCGATGAGACCCTGGGTGTGCGAGATGTTGAAACACAATCCCGACTGCTCACTTCCGGCATTGATGGCGCGCGGCCGACCGTATCGATTCGGCGCGAAGCGCCAGTCCGCCGGGGCGACATCCAGGTAGCGCGAGAGCACCGTGCGCACCAGCGCGCGCGTGACGAGATAACGCCGCCGGTCGCGCGCGAAATGGAAGCGATGCTCCTGGTCGCGTTCCTCGGGCGTGAGCAGCCGGCGATATTCGGCATGCAGGCGAGGATCGGCGATATCGTCCTGGACGAGCCAGACATCGACAGGGCCGTTCATATTTCGTCGATGCACAGGAGTCGTCGCGCCGCGATGCGCTCCTCTCCCGGATAACCGAAAGCGTTGTTGACGTAGTTGACTCCGTCGATGCAAACGCTGCGATTGATGTGACTGTGTCCGTACACATGTGTGCTGGAATTCAATTGACGAAGCTGCCGTTCCAGTCGCGTACTGCCGAGCACCGGGTCGAGCAGCCGATGCTTGCGCGGCACGTACGCCGGCACGAGATCGAGTCGCGGCACGAAATGCGAGAAGGTGATGACCCTGGATGCGCCATTCGAGCAGACCTGCCGGTTGAGCCGCGTGAAATGAATCGCCGCATCTTCCGGCCCGTATCCCTCCGGCCAGCGGCAGGCGTGAAAGTCCATCCAGGTCTTGCGCAGTTCGTCGGTCGGCTCGCCGAACGTGTTGTCGTACCACCCGAACAAGGGCGCGATGAGCACATCGCCATGCCAGTGAGGCCGCATGGTGGCGCCGCTGTCCTCCACCATCCCGGCGATGTCGGCAAACTTCTGAAGCGAAGTCTGCTGGCTATCGTCGCCCAGCACCCACAGGTCGTGATTGCCGGGAACGAACAGCACCTTGGCAAAACGCGCGGCCAGTGTGCTCAAAGCCATGGCGAGCTCCGCCAGCTTGTGCGTCACATCGCCGGCGAGAATCAGCAGGTCATGGCGAAAGTCGAAACGGGACAGGTGCCGGAGCCACTTCGCGTTGGCGTCATAGTCGACGTGGATGTCGGATACCGCGAAGACCCGGGTCGCCATTGTCTTCGCGCCCGGATTCAGGCGCGCCGCCAGGCAGTGGTCTTGTCCGGCTTGTCTTCGAGCAACACTCCCGCGGCAACCAGCTCGTCACGAATGCGATCCGACTCGACGAAATTGCGCTGCGCACGCGCACTGGCGCGCTCGGCGAGCCTCTGCTCGATGCGTGCGGTGCTGATACTCGCGGGCGCGGAAGGTCCCAGGTTCGTGGTCCGGCCAATGCGCAGGAAATCTTCGGCGGCGAGTTGCAGCACTCCGAGCGCGCATCCCAACGACTTCAATTCCGCGGCGAGCGCCGTCGCCGTAGCGGAGTCACCGAAATCCTTCGCGCGATTGATCTCGGTGGCCAGCGTCTGGAGCACGGCCATTGCCTGGGGCGTGTTCAGGTCGTCGTCCATCGCGGTTTCGAAGCGCTGCGTCGCCTCGCCCGGGGTGAACGTGGATGCCGGTGTCACGTCGCGCAGCGCCAGGTAGAGGCGGGTCAACGCCGTGTCCGCCTGCTCGATCTGCGCCAGCGAAAAGTTGATCGGACCGCGGTAGTGGCTCGAGGCCAGGAAAAAGCGCAGAACCTCGGGATGACGCACGTGCCCCGAATCGAGCACGTCGCGGATGCGGAAGAAGTTGCCGAGCGACTTGGACATCTTCTCGTCGTCCACATTCAGGAAGCCGTTGTGCATCCACAGGCGCGCGAACAAGTCGCCGGTTGCCGCGCACGACTGCGCGATCTCGTTTTCGTGGTGAGGAAACTTGAGGTCCATGCCGCCCCCATGAATGTCGAAGCGCGAACCGAGAATCGCGAGCGACATGGCCGAACATTCGATGTGCCAGCCGGGGCGACCATCGCCCCACGGCGAAGGCCAGGAGGGCTCACCCGGCTTGGCGAGTTTCCACAACACGAAATCCGCGGGATCGCGCTTCGCCTCGTCGATGGCCACGCGGGCGCCGGCTCGCAATTCGTCCACCGCGCGGCCGGACAACCGGCCGTAGGAGCCGAACTTCGCCACCGAATACATCACGTCGCCGTTCGCTGCGATATACGCAAATCCCTTGTCGATGAGCGTCTGCGTCATCGAGATGATTCCCGGAATGTGTCCCGTAGCCCTGGGCTCATGGGTGGGCCGCAGGATGCCGAGCCGGTCGTAGTCCTCGTGCATTGCCGCGATGAAGCGTTCGGTCAGCGCGCCGATGTCCTCGCCATTCTCGGCGGCACGCTTGATGATCTTGTCGTCGACGTCCGTGATGTTGCGCACGAAGATCACGCGATAGCCGCGATATTCGAAATAGCGGCGGGCGACGTCGAACACGACCTTGGAGCGCGCGTGACCGACGTGGCAATAGTCGTAAACCGTGTCGCCGCACACGTACATGCGCACGACGCCCGGTTCGTGGGTGCGAAGCTCCTGCTTGCGTCCCGTCAGCGAGTTGAAGAGCTTCATTATTTGGTGACTTTGGATTCGATGAGGCGCGCGAACGAAACGTCCGTGCGCACCCATGAGATCAAGGCAAGTTTGTCGGCGCCGATCCGATGCGCCAGTTCCCCGAGATCGCCCGCGCAGTGATCGGGCAGGTTGCTCAGCGCGGAGAGCGCCACCTGGTATTCGCGAGCCGCGCGACGACTCCCGTCATCTTGCATATCCATGACATGTCCCTCTGTCGGTGAAATGCCTCAGCAGACCACGCGGAAAATCAGGCGGAAAGCACCGATGCGGATCCTTCAACGGTGTTCGCCATCGATCGCAGGCGCATGCCGATCTCGGCATCGAGCAGCGAAGCAAGCCGGGCCCGCAACACGCGGACCTCGAGCAGCAATCGCGGCATGTCCTGCCGTGCACTCGCGATGAAGTCCTGGTCGGCGATCGTCGCGCCGGCGGCCTCTATGGACTTGAACGATCCCAGCTCGTTGCACCAGCCGAGCTCGATGCAGTTGGTGCCGGCCTCGGGGTCGCGGCCCACGACGTAGGAAAACCAGGGACCGGCGGTTGCCGCGTCCACGAGGCGCGTCATCCGGTCGAGATCGGAATCGGTCAGCTCCCTGTGCGTCTGCAATTTCATGACTGTCTCCATTGACTCCATGGCGAATCGAAGCGATTGCGAGGTCAGGATTTGCGCCGGAATCCCGCGGCGAATGACGTGTATTCGCGGGGAGTAGTTTGACTTCCGGAACGGCTCCGCCCTGTGACTCGTTGAACTGCGAGTAACGAAAAGGTAGCGGAAGGGTTACAGGAAGGTATCAAAATCGACGCGTTCGTCAACAGACTTTTTTCGCGTCACCCTCGATGCAATCCCGAATCTCTCTGTGAACGTAAGAAAATTTTGGCCGTGCGCGAGCGCCCGGCCACCAAACTAGAGCGCGGCGACGCTGCCTGCATCCACTTCGACGCTGACACTGCTCGACAGCAACCTGGCGTTGATGACGAGGCGTTCCTTGCTCTTGATGCGAACGAGCTCGCCCTGAATTCCCATGAAAGGACCCGTGCGCACCTCGACCCTGCGACCTGGAAGGAGGCACGGATTCACGACGAGCGCCGCGCCGCTGTTTTCCAGTATCCGCACGGCGTCCAGATCGCGTTCCGGCATTGCCGCGGCCCTGGTGCCCACGAGCACGAGGCCACACGAGCCGCGGATGTAGCGGATCTTTTCGTACTGGTCCACACGTGGACGAATGAATACATAGCCCGGGAACAGGGGTGCCTTGACGACTACTTTGCGGTCCTTCAGGCGTCTGACGACGTTGCGTCGCGGAAGATATGCGGTGATGCGGCGCGCCTTCAGGTCGTTTTCGACGGCGTTCTCGTGCTGGCTTCGCGTACGTAACACCAGCCACGGGTCAATTCCAAGTTCCACCATTTCGCACTCACTCCCTGAGTTGGACCATCCATCGGCTCGTGCCGCGTCATGTATAGCGCCGTCACATGTACCAGCGGTGACCATAGTCCTTTTGTCACCGCGTGGTGACAATTACCCGTGAACGCGTGCTAGACAATCGGGTTGACAGGGCTGGTGTTTCAACACTGAGAAAAAGTTCCGCAAGTAGTTTGATGATTCCCGGGTATCGCCTAGTCGCCAGAAATTTCACATGTAATCGGTGCAATCGGCATAGCGACCGCCTGCAAGCGCACCTTTCGCGCGCATCCGCGCGGCACGCGCATGTTGCGGGTGCGTGCCGCCGATAGACGCACCAAAAGTGCGGAGCGCTCGCGAGGTGTAGGACGTATTTATTTTCGGCGCTTCACGCAAGAGTGCCCGCCGGCGCGAAAACGGGTGATCCGCGGGCCCGCCGCGTTCCGCTTCCCGTTAATGCTGCGCTCCATACTGCGGCAAAAACGGGAGACGCCACATCGAATCGCTCGATGCAGTCGACTCCGCGCACCACAATGCGTTGCGGCCCAGACCGGTAATAGTTCACGTGACGCGCGTGTGTCGCGCCGAAACAGGGATCTGGAGAATTCAGCGGCACCGGCGTTGCCCGGCCGACGATGCAGGCAGCCGGCGGCGCGAGCCCGGGACTTCCGCCAGCGATTCCTGGCGGGAAGGTTCGTGACGGCTTCCTCGAGTTGCGCCGCGCCACTGGAAGCGCTTTCGTTCGCCCGTCGGCGCCAGCAGCGGATGTTTCGCGAGCACGCACGCCGGGTAGATAGGCGCCCGGTCTTCCCGGAAGTTTCCCGACGAACACGCGGCTCTCGCCAGCGGGGCCATCGGCCGGCGGAGGTGCAGGCACTCTCCCTCGGCGCCGTTCATGCGGCTTTTGGCGCGTCCGGACCCGCCCGGGCGGCAGACATGAGATAGTCGGCGGATCGATAACACCATCAAGAGTGAGCCCGACAAATGAAGCGCCGTGACTTCCTGAATTCTTCTTTATTGACTGCCGCCATCTCGGTTCCGGGAATCCGGACCGCGTACGCCGTCATCGGCGCCGGCCCGGTCGCCGATCTGGCGGCGGTCACGGGCGACGGTCGCGAGATCACGCTGCGTGGCACGGATGTCCGCGACCTGGCCGCGAGGATGCGTGGCCAGCTCCTGCTCGCCGCCGACGACGGCTACGACAAGGCGCGCATGATCATGAATCCGTCATTCGACAAGCGCCCTGCTCTCATCGCGCAGCCCAGCGGCGCCGCGGATGTCCAGGCCGTGGTCAACTTCGCGCGCGCGAACAACCTGCTGGTCGCGGTGAAGTGCGGCGGCCACAGTGCGTCAGGCCAGTCGACCTGCGATCGTGGCCTGCAGATCGACCTGTCGAAATTCCGTGGGGTGCGCGTGGATCCTCGCGCGCGGCGCGCGTGGGTCGAGGGCGGTACGCTGCTCGGTGAAGTGGATCACGAGACTTCCGCGCATGGCCTCGTGGCGCCGCTCGGCACGGTTTCACACACCGGCGTGGGCGGCCTAACCACTGGCGGCGGCTTCGGGCGCCTCACGCGCCGGTTCGGCATGTCGATCGACAACCTCGAGTCGGTGGACGTGGTCACTGCCGACGGACAACTTCGACACGCCAGCGCCGGCGAGAATCCGGATCTGTTCTGGGGCGTCCGCGGAGGCGGCGGCAATTTCGGCATCGTGACCAGCTTCGAATTCCGCCTGCAGCCGATGCAGCGGGAGGTTGTCGCGGGCTCTCTGAACTTTCCGATCGCCAGGGCGCGCGACGTGCTCGGCATGTATGCGCAGTACGCCGCGACGGCGCCGGACGAACTGTATCTGGACCCGGTGCTGGTCCTGCCGGCGCGCGGGGGTCCTGGACTCGTGTCGCTGGACGTCTGTTATTCAGGCCCACAGGATAAAGCCGAGGCGGCACTCGCGCCCATTCGAAAACTCGGCAAGCCGGACCAGGACACGCTCAAGGCTCAGGCCTACGTGGACGTCCAGCGCAGCAACGATACGGGCGACTCGCGCGCCATCGCCTCGTACCTCAAGGGCGGTTTCATCTCGAAGATGCCGGAGCAACTCGTCTCGTCGATCATTGACGGCCTCCCGGCCGCCCCAGACCGGACTGCCGTGCTGTTCTTCCAGCATTGCGGCGGCGCCGCCTCACGCCAGCCCGAGAACGCCACCGCGTTCGCGCAACGGGACTCCGTGGCCAACATGATGGCCATCGCCGCGTGGCGCCAGGGCGCCGTGGACCCGGCCGAACACATGCAGGCAACACGCAAATACTGGTCGACGCTCGAGCCGTTCACGCGCGGGTTCTACGTCAACGACCTGGCGCGCGAGGCATCCGCGAGCGAGATCAATGCCAACTATCGCGGCAATTACCCGCGGCTCGTGAAGATCAAGAACACCTACGACCCTACGAATCTGTTCCGGTTGAACGCCAACATCAAGCCTGGGTGACTTCGAGGGCGGTTGCGCGTTAGTTTGCGCTTCATGAAGAAGCCATTGCTGTTCGTGTTGCTGTGCGCGCTCGTGACTGGCATCAGCGGCCTCGCGCTCTCGGCCGGGAAACCGCGCGTGTTCGTGCTCACCGACATCGAGAACGAGCCCGATGACGCCATGTCGATGGTGCGGTTTCTCGTGTACTCCAATCAGTGGGATGTCGAAGGCCTGGCGGCGACCACATCCATCCATCAGCAGAAGAAGGTAGCGCCCTGGCGCATCCGCGAAATCGTCGATGCCTATGCCAAGGTGCGTGACAACCTCGAACTGCACGAGCCTGGCTTCCCGAGCGCGGATTCACTGCGTGCGCTCATCGCCTCCGGCCGCCCGGACTTCGGGATGGCGGCCGTGGGAAAAGACATGGACTCGCCGGCTTCCGAACTACTCATCGCCGCGGTCGACAAAAAAGACGCCAGGCCACTGTGGGTGCCGGTATGGGGCGGTCCCAACGTGCTCGCGCAGGCGCTATGGAAAGTGCGCGCCACGCGCCCGCCCGCGGAACTGCAGAAGTTCGTCACCAGGCTGCGCGTCTACACGATTTCGGATCAGGACGACAGCGGTCCGTGGATCCGCAAGACTTTTCCGGAGCTGTTCTACATCGCCAGCCCCGGCGTTCACGACGGTGGTGCGTATCACTTTTCGACCTGGAGCGGCATCGGCGGCGATCGATTTCATGGCCGCTTCACGGGCGCGGATTTTTCCATCGTCGACAACCCCTGGCTCGACGCGCACATCCGCTCCAAAGGGCCGCTGGGCGCACAACATCCGCAAGTGAAATTCCTCATGGAAGGCGACACGCCGAGCTTTCTCAATCTCATCGGCAACGGCCTCGGCGTCCCCGAGCATCCGGATTGGGGCGGCTGGGGTGGCCGCTACGAGTTCTACACACCGCGCATGCGCAAGTGGTTCGACGAACCCGAGTCGCGGCCGTTCTGGTCCGATGCCGAAGACGAAGTTCAGGGCGCAGATGGCCACTGGCATACCTCTAACAAGGCGACGATCTGGCGCTGGCGCGAGGCTTTCCAGAATGACTTCGCCGCGCGCATGGACTGGACCGTCAGGCCTCATGCAGCCGCGAATCATCCACCCGTGGCGCGTATCGCGCACCCGGACCAGCTCGCCGCCAAACCGGGCGAGCGCGTGGCGTTGAGCGCCGAAGGCTCCGCCGATCCGGATGGCAACGCGCTCTCTTTTTCATGGTTCTACTATCCGGAGCCCGGAACGCTGACCGTGGCCACCGGGCGAACCGGCGCGCCAGTGACCATCGACAACGCGAATGAGCGCGATGCGTCTTTCGTCGTGCCCAAAACGTTCTTCAGGCCCGGGACCATGCACATCATTCTCGCCGTCACCGACAAGGGCACTCCGCCGCTCACGCGGTATCGCCGCGTCATCGTCACCGTCGCAAAATAGTCGAGAAACTTGAGCGGCCGGGACCGCGAGCCGTACCATCGCGCCATGCCAACGAACGTGCTCGACGCGACGCGGGAGCTGTTGCCGCTGATCACCCGGCATCGCGATGACACGGAATCCACGCGGCGCATCGCGCAGCCCGTGGTCGAAGCGCTGCGCAAGGCGCAACTGGGTCGCCTGGTCATTCCTCGCGGACTGCACGGCCTCGAATTACCCACGCCCGACACGCTCGCGGTGTACGAACTGCTCGCGGGCGCTGAAGCCTCGGTGGGCTGGATCGTCTGGAACAACACGTTGCCGTGTTTCTGGGGGCGCTTCCTTCGGCCTGCCGCGCGCGCGGAGATCTTCGGCAACCCCGACGCGCTCTACGCGAGCTCGACGCGGCCGAGCGGCAAGGCCGTCGTCGAAGGTGATGGTTATCGCGTCACGGGGCGCTGGTCGCTGGTGTCGGGTTGCGAGTTGTCCGAATGGATGGCGCTGCGCTGCGTGGTCGAAGAGAACGGCCAGCCTCGCATGTTGCAGCCGAATGTTCCCGAGACGCGCATGGTCTTCCTGCGCCGCGCCGACGTTGAAATCCTCGATACCTGGCACACGGGCGGGTTGCGCGGCACGGGCAGTCACGACGTCGTGATCACGGGAAAATTCGTGGCCCATGCACACACCTGCTTTCCCATGGACGCGTCCACCATCGACGGCGCAATCGGTCGCGTACCCATCGTCTGCAACATGGCGGCGGGCTACGGCTCGCTGTTGTTAGGCCTGGGTCACGCCGCGATCGACGCGCTGATGGAGCTGTCGCTGCACAAACCGGCGGTGGATCCCGGCCCCAGGCTCGGCGAGCGGCCGGCGGTGCTGGCGGCCATCGCAGAACACCGGGCGTGCATCGCGGCGGCGCGGGAATACCTGCACGCGCGCGTATCAGCGCTGTGGGCGGAAGCCGAGGCAGGCCAGAGGACTATCGACGGCATCGCGGCGGTGTATGCCGCCGCGCATCACGCGATGGCGCAAGGCCGCGCAGCGGTCGGCGCGATGTACGCGCTCGCCGGCGCGAGCTCGCTGTACACGAGCTCGCCGCTCGAGCGTTCGCATCGCGACATGCACGCCATGGCCGCGCATGTCATCGCGCAGCCGATGTGGCTCGAGGACACGGGCCGCGTCGCGCTCGGCCTCAAACCTTTGAACCCTTTGTACCTGGTGTAATCCCGACTCCGAACTCGTAGACCAGCTTCCCGCCGACCCATGCCCCGTACGTCATGGCGATAAATCCGGTGGCGCTGGCGATTAGGGAGGCGATAGACACCGGGGTCGTCGGTGGATATCCGCGCAACGCCAGCGCCACCAGGAAAATGAGCCATGCGCTGAACATGACCGTGAGGTGAGTGATCGCGGGGTCGCGTGCCGGCGAATCCTTCGGAAGGTCGACGAAGTCGAACACTCCCGCGATCGCCGCCAGCAGCCCCGAGATGCATCCGAGCGCAAGCGCTCCAAATGCCACGCCCGCAGCCAGTTCCGCGTACCCGAACATCCCAACGACGTCGGCCGCGACCGCGCAACTCCAGAACACGATGGGAAAGTGCACCAGCATCGGGTGCACCGGGTGGCCTAACAATCGCACGCGTCAGGTCATCAGCACGTATTCGGCCGCGACCAGCGTGAGGAACCCTGCGACTGCCAGCAGTGCATGGCCGACCACCAGCCCCGAAGGCAGTGCGCGCCCGCGCAAGTGGGAGCTCAGCAGTGCAAAACCGCCGAGCGCCGCAACCACCAGCAGGCCGAGGGCGATCGCCGGTGCGCCTTGCATGCCCGCCTTGACGACGGCGAGCAGCAGCACGACGAGGCCGGAAGCGGCGAAGAGTCCATGCAACACCGCGAGCACGGGGCGTGGCGGTGAGATCTTCTTGAAATGCATTACCGCCATGATCAGACCCGCAACCGCAGCGATGGCGAAAAGCAGAATTGAGAATTGGTACATAACTAGTCTCCGCTGCGCATAGGTGCGCTGTACCCCTCCAATGCAGCGCACTCCCCTAATGTTCCCCCTTTGCATCCGGACGCCCGGCGGCCGCGTATCCACGCACGGGTAGACAATTCCAACCATTCCGAGGATCGCTCCATGTCCAAAAACACATTGTTTTCGCGCCGCTCGCTGATCTCGCGGGCCGGCCAGATCTCGCTGTCGGCCGGCGCGCTGGCGCTGCTGGCCGGAAACGAAAGCCTCGCGGGCAAACACGCGTCCGCCGGCGGCAATGACGTCGCCATTCTCAACGTCGCGCTCGGCCTCGAGCACGAAGCCATCGCCGCCTATCAGATCGGCGCCGAGAGCGGACTGCTGCAGAAGCCGGTGCTCGACGTGGCTGTGCTCTTCCAGGGACAGCACAAGGGCCACCGCGACGCGCTCGTGGCCACCATCGAGAAACTCGGCGGCAAACCCGTGATGGCGATGGCGACCGAGGATTACATGAAGAGCGCCAAGCTCAAGGTGTCCTCGATCAGGAGCCAGGCCGACGTGCTCATGCTCGCGCAGCGCCTGGAGCTCGGCGCCGTCAACGCCTATCTCGGCGTCATTCCGGCGTTCGGCGATCGCGAACTCGCCAAGGTGGCAGGCCGCCTCGCCGCCGATGAGACCATGCACTACACGGCGCTGACGCAGGCCATGGGTGCTGCGCTGCCCAGTGCGGCGCTGAGTTATGGCGCCTAACAAGATAGCGGGCGTCGCCCTCGCGTGCGCCGGCGTCATCGCCGGCGCCGCGCATGCGGGCGGCGACGCCACGCGCGGCGCTGAGCTGTATTCGGCGCGTTGCGGGGCCTGTCATTCGATCGAGGAAAACGGCGCCGGCCCGCGGCATCTCGGGCTCATCGGCCGGCGCGCCGGCAGCCAGCCCGAATACGACTACTCGTCCGCGCTGCGGTCCTCGCGAATCGTCTGGACACGCAGGTCTTTGAACCAGTGGTTAGCCAATCCCGGGGAGCTGGTGCCGGCAAACAAGATGGTCGTGCAGCTGGCGAACGATCCGAAGGATCGTGCCGACCTGATCGAGTACCTGTCGGTCGCGACGAAGGTACCTATCTCGGGGCGGTGAAACCCATCTACCTCTTTTGGTGGGTACGTCTCCCTCTCCAGAGCAGGTCGTTACAGCGCCCGCGTTTGCCCATAGTGAACCCATGAAATTCAGGGGTGCCATCGCGTCAATCATGTTGCTCGCCGCCGGTGCGGCGACGCCGGCGGCGGCCGCCGACCTGTACGGCCTGCTGCCGGGGCGCGACCTGTCCCCATTTGGCTTCCTGCGCCTGGACATGCGGCCGGCCCACGCCGTCGCCATCGAACCCGGCGGCTGGGCGCTCGAAACCGAGTTTGCGTCGCAGAACACCTGGGCCATGAGCCCGAAGGTGGAGAAGTACCTGACGGACCTCGAGTCGAGCGGCAGGCGCCAGATCGGCGAAACGGAGCTCGCGGCCATTCGTGACCTGCCGGGCGAAAACTACCTCATCGATCTCGAGATGACGGCGGTGGACATGACGCTGCACTACCGCTTCTCGCCGCGCCTGTCGGGCTACCTGGTCACCACGGCCGTGGCATTCGACGGCGGTTTTCTCGACAGCACCGTCGAGCGCTTTCACAAGACCTTCGGCTTGAGCTCTTTCGGCCGGCCTGCCGTGGCGCGGGACAGCATCAACGTCATCTACGACCTGAAGTCGGCCTCGTACGCCAGTCTCGGCGCGTCATCGGACAGCGGACTGCTCGACCCCACGATCGGGTTGCGTTATGCGGGCATTCAGCTCGGCCGTGCCTGGAATCTCTCGATTGAAGGCGCGGTCAAGCTCGCGCTCAACGGCGAACGCCCGATGTTGTCCACCGGACGCTCCGACTACGGACTGCAGGCCACTGCGCAGTGGCGCGGCGAGCGCCAGGCCTTCTACGCCAACGTGGGCGCGGTGTACTACTCGGGCGGCGAGTTCCTGGTTCGGCACGAAGCCCAGGTCGTGCCGACGCTGATCCTGGGTTATGAATACGCATTGACGGCGAACACCAACCTCAACATCCAGAGTTATGCGAGCACCAGCATGTACTCGCACCGCGACACCGACCTCGAAGAGTTGCTGGGACACAAGTATCAGGTCACCGCCGGCTTCCGGCATCGCCGCGATGACGTCGTGGTTTCATTCGGAATCACCGAGAACGTGCAGAACATCAACAACACGCCGGACATCGGGTTCCAGTTGGGCGTGGCCTGGCTGCCCTGATCCTGTTCGCTAATCGGCGCAACTTCTTGCGCACGACGCCCTGCCCTACAACATGCTGTCGAGGCGATCGAGGTCGTTCACCACGCGCCACTGTCCGCCGGCTTTTTCCACCTGGCCTTTCCAGTGCTCGAGCCGCGCCGTGTACTGGCGCGGGTCGTAGTTGTCCTTGCGCAGCTTGACCACGTTCAGCGCCACCACGTCGAAGCCCTTGAAGGGCACCTCCATGTCGCGCACGTAACCTTCCTCGAGATCCTGCTCCAGGTCCGAGAAGATGAGGATGGTCTTTCGACCGGTGCCCTTCTCGTTGAGGAACTCCACGGCCTGCAGCAGGCCACCGGTGATGTCGGTGTACTGCGCGGCGTTTTCATGCGCGATGAAGTTCTGCACTTTCTGCGCAAATGCGCGCTTCTGGGCATTGGCCGTGCTCGGACGCTCGTCGAACGTGGTCTTCGCGATGATGTCCTTCTCGCTGAAGCTGCCGGTGTCGATGCGCGCCACCGCAAACGAGTCCGCCGGCTCGAGCCTGGACAGCGTGTAGAGGATCACGTCCTCGGCCTTGCGCAACTCGCCGCGATAGGTACCGGACGTGTCGAGCAGCAGGTACACACCCGAATTGCGGGCGACCGGTGCGGATTGCGTGCACGCCGCGAGCACGATGCACAACAGAACGGACGCGAGTCTCATGGCGCCACCTCCCTCAGGTCCTGGACCGGCCGCAGGTCCGGCACCGGCACTTCGGCCCTGTCTTTCGCAACAACCCTCGATTCGAGCCAGAGCGGCACGAACAGCGGCAGGTCGTACAGCCGCTCGGCGAGCGTGCCGAGATGACGGAAACCGTTGCCGAGCACGCGCATCACCAGCGAGAACGCGCGCATCAGGCCAATGCCGATCAGGCCGAGCACCGTGCGCAACGAGTGCACGAAGGTCTCGAGCGGGATGGCCACGAACACCAGTGCGAACGGCAGGATGAATCCCATGCCCATCTGCGCCGCGGTGGTGATCCACAGCGAGCCGTTCTCGACGGCCATCTCGCCGCCGCGCAGCAGCGCGCTGGTCGCGAGCTCGTCCTGCAGCAGCACTTCACGCATGTAGGCCAGGCCGGCCTCGATGCTGGCGAGCAGCAGCAGGATGCTGAACGTGATCCAGATCATGCGCACGCGCAGCTTGTCGGGCAGCGCGCCGATCACCGGGAAGAGCCGCGTGATGCGCAGGCTTTCCATGAGGAACAGGCCCATCGAGATCTCGACCATGATGATGACGAGAGCGGCGATGTCCGCGGTCTTGAACGCGCCGATGAAACTCGTGCCGCCGACCATCTCGGCCATGGGACGCGCGATGAGCGAGAAATTGATCGCGGCGCCGCCGATGGCCACCAGCAGCACCATCGCCGAGACGAAGAATTGCACCAGCGAGGAAGACGAGAGAACCGCCAGCGCCTTGTCCTCGCGCTTCACCATCTGCTCGTATTCCTGCATGTGACGGTCGATGCCCGATGAGCGCGACAACAGGCTCTCCGCCTTCTTGTCGACCTGGGTCAGCAGCTGTTGCACGTCGCGCCAGCGCGGCATCATCGCGCGCAGCAGCTCGTGCCGCTCGGCGCTCGCTTCGCGATAGGCCTCCATCGCTTCCTTGTGCGCCTTGACGATGGACTTGTGCATGTCGGCGAGCACGTCGCTGCCGCCGTCCTTGGCCTCGAGCCTGGATACCGCCTCGACGGCGCGCACCCAGCCGGGCGGATCCGGCGGAACTTCCACGGCGTCCTGGTGATCCTTCTCGATCTGGCCGATGGCCTCGCTCAGGCCGCGATGCAGGTGCGGGTAGTTAGCAAGGTCCTTGCGCACGGTCTCGCCGACGCGCGTGAATTCGCGTTCGATGACCCTTTCCTTCGCCTCGCGACCGGCCGCCAGCAGCACCTCGCGGTTGCGCTCCGCCAGCCGTTCCTGCGCATGCGCCAGGGAATGCGACGCGACGCGCAGGGCGTTGGACAACGCGCTGCTCGCGGTGCGTATCGCCTGGTGCGCGGTGCGCCGCGCGAAATACATCACCGCGATCAGCAGGACTACTAGGATGGTGGCCGAGAAGAACGGCCAGGGTGTGATCGCAAGAAGCGCGTTCATCGACATGACTGGCAACCCCGCTGTCGTAGGAAAACCTGTAGACCGGTGGCTTTGCGACCCTTGCTTTCGCAAGGTGTGCCTCAGCAGTGGCCGGAGGGTGCGTGCGCTTCGCACGTCATGTCAAACACGCGCAGCGTTATGTCGCAGTGAATCCATGAGAGTGTGACCCAGTTCAAGGTACGATCCGCCGATGTTGCCTTGCCGAGACGTACTGATCGTGGCCGGGTGCGTGCTCGCGGCCGCGCCGCTGCGGGCGCAGGTGGCAGTGGACTGGGCCACGCAACTGGGAGCGCAACTGAAGCTGCTGGAGCAGTCGCCCGGTGATACGACCGCGCGCAAGCAGGCGTGGCGGGCTGCCATGCGCCTCGGTCTGTTCGAGCAGGCTGCTTCGCTCGGCGCCGAGCTCGATCCGGCAGAGCGCATGGCGATGGAGAGTGACCGGATTGCCCTGGAAATTCGCCATGGGCGAATCGATGCGTCCGGCTTGAGTGGTGCGGCGCGCTTCCGGCGGCTGGATGCCGCGCTGCGGGCAACGGACCTGCTGTGCGGGAATTTTCTCGCGGGCGAATCGATCGATGCCGAGCAACGCCGGCGCCTCATCGATCGTGTGTCCGCATTGTCGGCGCGGCGGCGCGCAGCAGAAGCCGTAACCCTTTACGAAGCGTTGCTGGCGCGCGCCGGCGAACTGCCGGCGTGGATCAAGGCAGAAGCGGCGGATGCATACCTTGCCATTCATCAGCCCGTGAGGTCGGAACGCTTGTACCGGGAGGTCCTGGCAAATACGCCCGATGATTTCGCTGCGAACCTCGGCTTGTTCCATGCCCTTTCGGACCAGGGCAAAGCGTATGAGGCGATGGCGCATATCGATGCCGTCGCGACCAGGCTGCCGCAGCGCCGTCATCGCGACGGCCAGCCGAATGGCGAGCGGCTGAGCGCGGACATCGCGAGTGACCAGGCCCGGATGTATGCCGACCGGATCGCCGAGGCGCAGCAGCGGCTGTCTCGTCGTGCGATCGAAGTGCCTTTCAACACCGAGTTGCGTTCCGCGCAGGCAGAACTGGCGCTGGCGCGCGGCTGGAAGCGCGAAGGCGAAATGGAATTCCGGCGCATCAACGCGCAGGAACCTCGTAGTGCGTCGCTGCACGCCCGGCATGCCGAGACGCTTTGGAGCTTGCAGCACTGGACCGAAGCCGTGGCTTCACTGGAACGGGCACGCGAGCTCGACGACAGCGATCCGCGAGTGCTCCAGGCAACGCGGAATTTCGAACTGCAGCGACGGGCAGAGTTTTATTCCGAGTCGGGTTTCGGCAGTGGCGATGACGGCAGCCCGCTGGGCTCGACTGACTGGCACATCGACACCTGGCTCTACAGCCCGCCGCTGCGCTCGAAGTGGCGTGTGTTCGTCCACAACTACAACGCCAGCGCAAATTTCGGCGATTCGATGTCTCGTTGGCAGCGCACCGGCGCGGGTGTGCAGTGGCGCGCAGGAAACTGGCAGGCTTCCGGCGAACTGAATGGCGGAGAGGATTTTGGTGCCGGGCTCCTGACGGCACTGCGATGGACGGCAGGCGATCACTGGGAGCTGAACGCGGCAGCCGATCTGTTCACGAATGACATTCCGCTCCAGGCAGTGCGCGCCGATGTCACGGCGGACCGCTATGCGCTGGGTCTCGACTGGGCGGCACACGAGTCACGACGTATCGGAGTGAGCCTTGCGCTGAACGATTTCAGTGATGGCAATGCGCGCGAGACCGTGGCGCTCAACTGGTTCGAGCGGCTTTACAGCGGCCCGTCCTGGCTCGTCGAGACGCGGGTGGGCGCGGACATGACGCACAATTCGCTGGGCTACGCGGCCGCCTATTTCAATCCGCCCACGGATCGCTCCCTCTGGGCCAGCATCGCGGTGGAAAACCTTTCATGGCGTGCCCACGAATCCTCGTTGCGCCAGCGGCTGGTGCTGACCGCCGGCTCCTACTGGCAGGAGGAATTTGGCGCCGACGACACCGGATCGATCGAATACGAACATCGATGGGAACTGGGTCGATCCGCATCCTTGCGCTACGGCATCGGGCACAGCCGGCGTCCCTATGACGGCAATCGCGAATCGCGCAATTTCGCAACGGCGAATCTTCTATGGCGCTTCTGAGGCTATCCACTTGCCTGTGGTGCTGGGCGCTGTTCGCGACGCCATTACATGTACACGCGGCAGATGACTTCATCAGCCTGAGTTACCACGAAGTGGAGAGCGACGACGCTCCGCAACTTGCGCGCACGGCCATTCGCGTGAGCGATCTCGCGGCACAATTCGCGTGGCTGCATGCCAACGGCTACCAGCCCGTCAGCGTGCAACAGATTCTCGACGCTCGCGCCGGCGGTGTGGCGCTGCCGGTCAAAGCCGTGCTGCTGACATTTGACGACGGCAAGCGCGACGTGCACACGCGGGTGCTGCCTCTGTTGCGGCTGTTGCGTTACCCGGCGGTCGTGGCGCTGGTGGGCTCATGGCTCGAAGTGGCGCCGGGCGGTACCGTGGACTACGACGGTGTACCGCGAAGTCGCGGCGAATTTCTGAGCTGGGCGGAAGTGCGCGACCTGCAACGATCCGGCCTCGTCGAAATCGCGTCGCATTCCTATGATCTGCATCGCGGCGTGCCGGCCAATCCCCAGGGAAGCACGCAGCCTGCGGCGACGACTCGAATCCGCGCGCCTGGCGGATACGAATCGGACGACGCCTACCTGGCGCGATTGCGCGATGACCTGCGGCGCAATCGAGACCTGATCGTCCAGCACACGGGGCGCGCGCCGCGCGTGATGGTGTGGCCGTACGGGCGCAGCAACCTGGCGGCGCAGCAGGTGGCGGTCGAACTCGGTATGCCCGTGGGATTGAGTCTCGAAGATGGCGTGAACACTCCCGATGTCCCGACGATGTCACTGCGCCGCCAGCTGATCGACGGGAATCCGTCGCTGCAGGATTTCGCCGACCTGGTGCGCCAACGATGGTTGCCAAATCCGTGGCGCAGCGTGCGCATCGAGCCGGTGCTGTGGTCGAATCCGGCGCAGCAGCTCTCGGCCGCGCTGGACCAGGTGTTGCGCTGGAGCACGAACATCAGCTTCGTCGACGTGCGCGGCCTGGCCGCCGGACAGGAGCGCTCGCCGTTCACCGAGTCATTGAACTACGTTGCATGGCAGCTCGAGCGACGCGCGGGTAGTTCGGTGTTCATCGAAGTGCCGGCGAACTGGTTGCGCGAGCCGGATCTGCTCGCGGACCTGGCGCGTCACGTGAACTTTGCGGGCCTGCGCCTGGCCACGGTGCCCGGTGATCCGGTCGTCGCGCACGTGCTCGCTGCGGTTGAGCGCTGGCGTCAGCCGGTCAGGCTGGCTTTCGCTCCGGGCGGCGCGCCTGGACCGGACGACTGGCGCCGGCTGCGCGCTCAAGACCTGGTCGTCCTGCCTGCGCTGCGCGAGATGGTCGAGAGTGTGCCGGAATTTGCGCGCCACCAGGCGCTGTTCGAGTTCCCGGCCGCACCCGGCGACGCAAAACGCGTGGGCCGGGAAATGCGTCGACTGGAAGCCGCGGGCAATCGCAACTTCGGCCTGGGCTATCTACCCGCGGGCGCCGACGTCGTCTGGCCGGCGTTGTCGCTGCGCACCGCGCGCCAGTTGCCATGATGACACTCCCGGCATTGATGGGTGGTGCCTGGAACGTTCTCCTGGGCTTCGTGTTCTTCTATCCACTGCTCATGTCCTGCTTGTGGTCGATAGGCGCGGTGGTGTTCTACTTCCTCTACGAGCGACGGCCCCATCGCATCGTCAGCCGACCGCCCGCCCTGGCGGACTATCCACTGGTGGCGGTGCTGGTGCCCTGCTTCAACGAAGAGGCGAATGCGCGGGAAACCATCACGGCGCTGATGGAGTTGCGATATCCCAACTTCGAGGTGCTGGCGATCAACGATGGCAGCACGGACCGGACCCGCGAAACCCTCGACTCCCTGGCGGCGGAATTCCCGCGGCTACGCGTGATTCACCACCTTCAGAACCAGGGCAAGGCAGTGGGCCTCAACACCGCGGCCCAACTCACCAATGCCGAAATCCTGGTCGGCGTCGACGGTGACGCCCGGCTCGACCCCTGGTCGCTGCACTGGCTGGTGCGCCACTTCGAGGCACCCAGCGTGGGCGCCGTAACCGGCAATCCCCGCGTGCGCACGCGTTCGAGTTTTCTCGGGCGCATACAGGTGGGTGAGTTCTCGTCGACGATCGGCCTGATCAAACGTGCGCAACGCACCATCGGCCTGGTATTCAGCGTGTCGGGCGTGATCGCGGCGTTTCGCCGCAGCGCATTGCAAGCCATCGGGTTCTGGAGTCCTGACAAGCTCACCGAAGATGTCGACATCACGTGGCGACTGCATCTCGCGCATTGGCAGGTTCGCTTCGAGCCGCGCGCGCTGTGCTGGATCCTCATGCCCGAGACCTATGGCGGGTTGTGGAAGCAGCGCCTGCGCTGGGCCACGGGTGGCCTGCAGGTGGCTTTCGCCTACTGGCGCAAGCTCTGGTGGCAACCGCGTTTGTGGCCGGTGTTCGTCGAATATTTTCTGAGCATGTTGTGGGCGACGTGTATTGGCCTGCTGGTGTTTTACCGGCTCGCAGACCTGGTCTTGTTCAGGGTGGATTTGCAGAGTGTGCCGATCCTGCTGATCGGCTGGACCGGGCTCGTCCTGGGCACGATATGCCTGGTGCAGATCGGGGTCGGCATGTGGCTGGATCGCCCTTACGACCAGCGCCTGGCGAAAAACTTTTTCTGGATGATCTGGTATCCCGCGATCTACTGGATGCTGGTCGCGAGCACCGCCGTGTGCGCATTGCCTGCATTGTTAATGAGAGAAAGTGGAGAACGCGCAAAATGGAACAGCCCGGACCGCGGCCTGGCCCCCGACCAAGACCGCTGATCATCAGCCATCCGGAACTGCAGTCGCGGTTGCGGCGGGCTTTCGGGTTCACGATGACGCTGGCGGCATGGATGGTGTGGCTGCTGTTGCTGTTCCCGGTGCTGTGGCTGGCCGCGGAGCGGCACGGACTCAACCTGCGACCGCTCGGATATTTCACGAAGGTCGACTCCGAGCAGTTGAATCGCCTGCTCGACTTGTTTCCAGTGGCGCTGATGCTGGCCGTGGGTGGCGTGGCGCTGCTCTTCGCGAATGGCCTGATCCTCAGGTGGTTGCGAGCCACACGCGAAGCACCCGTCGTGAAGAGTGACCTGCAGCCACGCACCGTGATGGATGTGCACGCGGGTCCGGCTGAACTTGCGGCCTGGCGATCGGCGCGAATCGTCGAGGTCGGGCATGGAGCCAATGGCAGCGTCACCGATGTGCGCGTGCTCATGCGCGCGAGCGACTAACTATCGACCCATGCGAGGTGCGCGCGCACTCGTCGCGATGGGAACGCCTGGCCGGCTGCGATCATCGCCAGCCCGCCATTGACGCGCGGGCCATGCGATGTCCGAAGCGCGACTCCGGGCTTGTCTTTCGAGACATCGGGCGAACGCGGGCCCGGGCTAGATAGCCTCACCGCAAAACCCTATCCCAATTAAGCCAAGTTGTGATTCAATTCCGGGCCGCGGAGCGCAGGTCGACTGCACGAAAACCATGTGCCCTCAGGCACTCTTGCAGCGCACGCCAGGCCCGCGCGAGTAGTCAGGTCGCCATAGTTCAGGGGGAACGTCATGAAGACAGGGAAAGTTTCGGCTGCGCGTCCACGTCTCGAGTTCTGGCTCTTGCTCATGCTGTTCGTGCTCGGCCTGCGGGGCACGGCATTCGCCCAGACCGACATCACCATTTACGACGAGGCGCTTGCGCCCGGCTGGCAGAACTGGAGCTGGGCCGCGAACGATCTCGCGAGCACCGCACAAGCCAACACCGGCGCCGTCTCGGCGGCCGTCACTCCGGCGCCCTTCTCGGCGCTGTACCTGAGAGCCGCGGATGCGCCCGTCAACACGACCGGCTACCTGAATCTCACGTTCTATGTGCACGGTGGAACCGCCGGCGGCCAGGTCTTCCAGGTGCAGGGCATCATCGGTGATACCCCCCAGGCCGGCGTCCGTGTAGGACCCCTGACCGCGGGCGCCTGGCAGAAGGTGACGGTGCCGCTCGCCAACCTCGGGCTGGACGACCGCGTCGTCAATGGCATCTGGTTCCAGGAAATCGCGGGCGTCGATTCGCCCACGTTCTACCTCGACACCATCGTGCTGGAGTCGGGCGTTCCGCCCACCCCGCCGCCGCCGGTCAACGGCATGGCCATCTACCAGGAAGGCCTGGTCAACGGCTGGAACAACTGGAGCTGGGCGTCCGTCAACACGGCGAGCACGGCCACGGTCCACACGGGTTCGAGCGCCATCGCCGTCGATGCCGAGGGTTTCGAAGCGCTGTACCTGCAGCACAACGCCGTGGACACGGGTGCGTTCGAGAGCCTGAAGTTCTGGATTCACGGCGGCGCCACGGGCGGCCAGACGCTGAACCTGCAGGCGCTGCGCAACTTCACCGCTCAGCCCGCGGTGCTTCTGGGCCCGCTCGCGCCGGAGTGGCAGGAATTCGTCATTCCGCTGGCGCAGCTCGGCGTCGCGAACGTCACCGATCTCACGGGCATCTGGTTCCAGGAGAATGCCGGCGTCACGACGGCCAACCGCTTCTACGTGGACGACGTCCATCTAGAATTCGCGCCGCCGCCCAGCGTGGTGAATGTCGTCGTGAACCCGAAGGACCGCATCCGCAAGGTCGACCGGCGCATGTTCGGTATCAACGCGGCCATCTGGGACGGCGCGTACGCGTCTCCGAACACCACGGCGTTGCTGACCGAGCTCAACAACCAGGCGCTGCGTTTCCCGGGCGGCTCGCAGTCGGACATCTATCACTGGGAGCCCAACCGGAGCGAACGTCCCGACGGCACGCTCGAGCCATTCGAATGGGCAACGAACTTCGATGAGTTCGTGGCGATCGCCGCCGAGACCCGTGCCGCTGTCTACATCACCGCCAACTACGGCACCGGCACGCCGGAAGAAGCGGCCGCGTGGGTCAACTACGCGAACAAGGTGAAGCGCCACAACGTCCGCTACTGGGAAATCGGCAACGAGAACTACGGCAACTGGGAAGCGGACAAGAACGATCGCCCGCACGACCCGGTGACCTACGCCACGCGGTTCAAGGAATACTGGCGGCAGATGAAGGCCGTCGATCCCACGATCAAGATCGGCGCGGTGGTGGTGCTCGGCGAAGACGCGTTCGCTAACTACCCTGAGCAGGTGGTCACCAATCCGCGCACGGGCCAGACCCACAGCGGCTGGACGCCGGTGATGCTGGACACGCTGAAGCAACTCGGCGTCACGCCCGACTTCGTCATCTACCATCGTTATGAACAGGGGCCGGGCGGCGAAAGCGATCTGTTCCTGCTCAACTCGGCCTCGAGCTGGGCGAACGACGCCGCTGCCCTGCGGCAGATGCTCGACGACTACCTGGGCCCGAAGGCGCGCAAGGTGGAGCTCGCGTGCACCGAGCACAACTCGGTGTTCAGCAATCCGGGCAAGCAGACGACCAGCCTCGTCAACGGGCTGTTCTATGCCGATGCCATCGGCAACCTGCTGAAGACAGAGTTCAACGCGATGTTGTGGTGGGATCTTCGCAACGGCCAGGAAGGCAGCAACAACAACAGCTCCACGCTGTATGGCTGGCGCCGCTACGGCGACTACGGCATCGTCAGCGCCGCCGATCCTGCAGGTCCTGCCGATCGTTACCCCACGTTCTACGTGAACAAACTGCTCAAGCACTACGCTCGCGGTGGTGAGAAGGTGGTGCAGGCGAGCAGCAACTACAGCAGCCTCGGCGTCTACGCGGTGAAAAACCTGGGCGGCACGCTGCAGGTGCTGGTCATCAACAAGCATCCGTCGGCGACGCTGAATGCCACTCTCTCCATTCCAGGATTGAAGAAGGGAGAGAAGGTGCAGGTGTACAGCTACGGCATTCCGCAGGATGAAGCCGCGCGAACCGGTGAGGGCTCGGCCGACCTGCAGCACACGCACATCAAGCTGGAAGGGCCGACACTGACGTTCTCACCCGGACCCTATTCCGTCCACGTGCTCCAGTTCGCCAAGCGCGAGCGCGCCAAGCACGACAAGTCGGACGACGTCTGGGGTGACGACGAGGAATAGTACTGCGAGGGTGCGTCCGGCCGCGTCTTGCGGCCGGACGCATCTGCCAGGCTGCGGTGGCGCGAAGCCTCTATCTCTTGCGTTTCGACCTGGACCGCGACTTCAGCCGGCGAAACTTTTCGCGCTTCCGGCCGATTGCCGCGACGATCTGCGGCCAACGCTGCGCATGAAGCGCAGTCGTTGTGCGGAACTCCTCGATCGGCACCGCGAGCAGCGGGTCGATGTCGTAGTTCATGAACACACGCAACGCTCCTGAGTCCGACGCCATCTCCGCGATCCGTTCCAGCAGCCGAAGCGCTTTTTTCTCTCCACGTTCCTCGATTTCCGCAACGATGAAGGAACGCGCTGCGCCAATAGCCAGTCTCGCCTGCGAGACGCTGGCAGGTGTTCGCTTTGACGGGATCAGTGCGAGATTCTGAATTCGGCTCTCGAGAACGTCGATCGGGTGCATGACGCGCAATCTGCCGATCTGCGGAACCTCCATCTCGAGTGCACGGCGCACGACATCCTCGGTCGCCAGGCCCGCCACGCTGGCGAGGAAATCCACCTGTTTAACGGTGCCGTCCGGCATCTTGCGCGTCACCTTCCCGGTTTGAAAAGTTGCGTCGTCAAACCCGGGGGTCCACGACTTCCACCCGAGTGCCCGCGCGAGCTTCTTTGCCAGTTGACCGTCGGCGATGAAGTCCGCATCGGCGCTGACCGCGACCACCAGGTCCGCGGGACGGCTCAGAGCGTAGTGATCCGCCCAGAACGCAAGTGCCTGGCCACCGACCAGGACGCCCTCGGTCGAGCAGACTTTCAGGATCGAACGAAGATCTTCGGTGGTGAGTACCGCCTCGGTCTCAATCTCCGTCATTGTCGAAGTCCACGGGCGGGCCCACGCGGCGAGCGGCGCGCGCCAGAGGAGCCGGAATCATGTGGTTGCGCCGCCAGTTTTCCTCCGCGGACGGATCCGCCGAAGGTGAACTGCCGGAAAGCGCACGCCATTCCCGTGGTGAAAGCACAACGGCGACAAGCCGCCCGTGGCGCACGACTTCGACGTGGCCCAACGCCGCCACATCCTCGAGAAGACCGCCAAAATTGTTCTTGGCGTCCGTGGCAGATATCCGTTTCTTCATTTGGCTATTTTAGCTAAATTGCCGGCGGGGCACAACGCAACCGGGGGATGCCGCTTCGTCAGGGCCGCGATGCGACGATCTCGCCGCGCAACTCACGCAGCTTGTCCTTGACTGCCTTGGCATTCTCCCCGCCCATGCGGATCAGCACCTTCTGCCCCGCCGACAGCGACTCGAGCTTCGGATCGGCGAACTCGTACTGCACACCCGGCCGCGCGAGCGCGATCGGATCCCGGACTTCGGGCGTGGCTAACAGGTGGTCGATCACTTCGATCAGCCGATCGTTGAAGTACTCCGGCGGATGTCCGAGGCTTTCGTACGCTTCCTGAAACAGCGGGTAATGGCGAGTGTAGGTCTCGACCAGGGTCTTGGTGTCGGTCGCGCGGATCGACTGCACCAGCAGGTTGTAGCGCTCGTAGTTGGCGGGGCTCAGCACAGGCGCGTCTTCCGAGCCGCCGACCGCAAACTTTCCGGGCATGGGTTTTACAGGGCGAATCCGTTCGGCCACTTTCTCGGTAGACAGATTGTCGACGCTGACCACGATGTGCCGGACCAGGTCTTTCGTGACGATGAACTGCTCCACGGAGTCCTTGCCGATGAGATCCGTCAACACGTTCTTCATCGGCTCATCGCTCTCATTGAGCGGCGGGAGCGGCACCTGGGTCTCGGGCGCAGGCAAAGGATGCTTGACGGCCGGTTCCTCGGGCGCCGCCGCGGGCGGCGGCACGACCGCCGCAGGCTTCGGAGGCGGCGCCGACGGTTCGCGTACGGAGATGTAGATGATGGCGCCGATCGAGAGGCCAACCACCGCCACCGCGGCAGCCACGTATTTCAGGTTCTCGTTTTCCATGCGGTGGTCAGTATACGGGCGAAGCGCTGCCGCGGGGGCGCACCCCCGATCCGGACGCATGTCACGGATTTTTCTGACAAAGCGAAATGCGGGCCGTACCTAGATAGGGAGCGCAGCGGGGTTCCCGATTCGCAGGCGTTCCGCTCCGAGCATTGCCGGCGACAGCCCTGCGTCCGCGAGACGCGCCGGCAGCGCGCGGCCCAGCGCGAGGTGTGCGCAGGCTTCGCCCATGGCGGCGCACGTCTGAATTCCGTATCCACCGAGGGCGGCCACCCAGAAAAAACCCCGCGCCTGCGCGTCGAAGCCACCCACGAGTCCCCCGTCGGCGACGAATGAACGCAGCCCCGCCCAGGGTCGCATCGGACGTTCGATGCGCATGGTCGTGGCCCGTTCGATGCGATCGATGGCAATCGCGATATCGAGTTCCTCCGCCTGCACATCGTGAGGCCGGACGGGGTCGGCATTGGCGGGCGAGCCGAGCAGAAGTCCCGCGTCGGGCTTGAAATAGAAATCTTCATCGACGTTGGTCACGAACGGCCAACGCGCCGTGATGACGCCCTCGGGCGGCTGGAACAGGAATGCCGTTCTACGTCGTGGCTCCAGTCCCAGGGGCGCCACCTGCGCAAGCGCGGCCACCTCATCGGCCCAGGCGCCCGCGGCGTCGACGATCACCGGCGCCCGCAGGGTATGCGATGGCGCACCGCGCATGCTGACTTCGACTAACCACTCTCCTCGCGAACGCTCGATGGAGTGAATCTGCACGCCGCACTCGACGCGACTGCCGCGCTGCCTCAGCCCTCGCATGAAGCCCTGGTGCAGCGCGTTGACGTCGATGTCGGCCGCGCCGGGTTCGAATATTCCTGCGTGCGCGAATTGCGGCTCGAGCACCGGAACCATCGAGCGCATCTGCGTCTCGTCGAGCAACTGCAACTGCGGTGAGCAGGCGCGAAGAGTGTCGAAGGAATTCGCGACCTGCGCAGCCTGTTCCTGCGTGCCGATCACGAGCGCCCCGCGCGGCGCGAGCAACGCATGCTCGACGAAGCCGCGCGGCGGCCGCTCGAAGAACGAACGGCTCGCGCGCGTCAGCGCGCGCACCTGGGCGCCGCCGTAAGTCTCGCTGAACAGCGCCGCCGAACGGCCCGTGGAATGCAGCCCGGCCTGCGCTTCGCGTTCCAGCACCACGACCTTCGCGTGGTCCGACATGAAATACGCAACGGACGTGCCGGCAATTCCGCCGCCGATGATCACCGCGTCGATCACTTGTGCATCACTCATGCGCTTGCCGTGCCACTACGGTGGTAGCCGCGAGATCGCCCGTGACATTGCCGAGCGTGGCGAATGCATCCGGGATCGTCTCCACGGCCAGCATCAGGCCCAGCGGCGCAATCGGCAATCCCATCGCCTGGACCACGGGCATGTTCGTCGCCATCAGGCTCACCTGCCCCGGGAGCCCGACCGAGCCCAGGCTGATGACCACCGCCAGCGCGGCTCCCAGTGCGAGCTGGCTCGCGGAAAGATCGACGCCGTAGATCCACGCGATGAAACACGACACGCCGATGTATTGCACCGGGCTCGTCATCCGGAACAACGAGACCGCCATCGGCAGGACGAGCGCCGTGACCGATGGCGAACAGCCCAACCGGTTCTGCGCGCTGTCGACCATGGCCGGCAGTGTCGCGAGCGAGGACTGCGTGCTCACCGCAATGGCCTGCGCGGGCAGAATTCCCGACGCGAACTGCCGCAGTCGTTGTCCGCCCGCGAACCAGGCAACGAAGTACAAGCCCAGCGTCACGGCCAGATAGAGCGTGCACATGGCAAGGATGTACCACCCCAGCGCGCTCAGCACGCTCACGCCCGCCTTCACGCAAACACTGAGCGCGAGTGCGAACACGCCCAACGGCCCCACCCACAACACCCAGCCGACGATGGTGACCATGATGTCCGCGAGCGTCTGGAACAAGTCGATCGCATGCGCCCGCCGGCGTGCTTCGACGCGCGTCAGTGCGAAGCCGAAGAGTAATGCGCACACCACCAGCGGCAACATCGCAGCCTGCGCGGCGGCCGCGATGACATTGCTCGGTATGATCGTGGCGAATCGCTGTGCAAATCCTGCCGACGCGGATTCCGCCGCCACGGGCGTGCCGATGGCAGCCCTCAGAGACTCGATGAGCTCGGGATCGCGTGGCAGCAGAGAAAGCTGAAACGGTGCAAACACCGCGGCGAAAGCGGCGCCCGCGCAGAGCAACACCAGGAACACCAGGATGGCGCGGCGAGCCGTGCGGCCTGACACCGCGGCATCGCTCGTCGACGCCACGCCGAGGACCACGAGCGCAATCACCAGCGGCACCACGGTCATCTGCAAGGCATTCAGCCAGAGGTCGCCGACCGGCTGCGCCACGCTGGCCACGTCACGGGCAAGCGCGGGTTGAAGTGCGGCGAGCCCGATTCCCAGCGCGGCGCCGCTCAGCAATCCGGCCAGTACGCGTGCGGTCGGGGACATGAAGGGTGTCAGGGCTCGTGAATGCGTTGCGCGCGCTTGAGGTTGGCGTGCAATTGCTCGACGCGATCCTCGCTCACCTCGCAGAGCATGAGGAACACGAGGTCGAGCACGTGCTGGAGCACGGCTTGATACAGCAGCGGCTGGATGTGTGTTCGCTCGTCGTGCGCGGAGACGAGCAACGACATGTCCGCGTGCGCGCGCAGCGGATTGGCGCTGTGCCGCGTCACTGAAACCACCTTGCCGCGCCGCTCGTGAAACTGGCGCCCGACCTGGCCGAGCGCCGGTTGCCGGCCGTGCTCGGAGAACAGCACCAGTACATCACCCTTCCCCGCGACGCCCAACGCCGGGCTCATCAACACGGGATCGGTGTGACAGATCACGGGAACGCCCAGCAGCGCCAGCTTCATGGCAAATGCGCGCGCCGGCACGCCATCCTCGCCCAGCCCGATGACGAACACCTTCTCCGCCGCGTCGATGGCGCGTGCGATCTCCGTGATCTTCACGGGCGTGTTGATGAGGCGCGTTTCCTCTTCGGCCAGTGTCTTGCTGCGCCACAGGTCGGAGGCCAACGCCGCCTGCGGATCACCGCGCGACGGCGCGACCGCGCGCGTTTCCCCGTTGCCATTCTCGCGCGCGACGGCTTCGCTGACGGACACCTTGAGATCGGGATATCCCTTGAATCCGAGCTTCTGGCTGAACTTCACCACGCTCGACTGGCTGATGCCGAGTGAGTTCGCGAGCTGCTGCGAGGAATAGTCGCGCAGCAGGTGCGCATTCTCGAGGATGAAATCGGCGATGCGCCGCTCGATCGCGGACATCTGGTCACGCTCCGCGCGGATCTTGACCAGCGATGACATGGACGCCGCCATCAGACGTCGATGGGCTCGAGCCCGCGGATCTCGCGGATCCCGAGGCCGGGCGCATCGGTGACCGTGATTTCCGAATCGTTGAACAACACGCCGCCGTCGACGGGATTGAACTTGCACAGCGAGGGGCCGTCGAGATCCACCTTGGTGATCACGTCGGCCTTCGCCACGGCGATGTGGGCCGCGGCGGCGACGCTGATGCTGGTTTCGACCATGCAGCCGATCATGCAATCGATCTCGTACATCGCGGCGATGTCCGCGATGTGCAAGGCGTTCGAGATGCCGCCCGTCTTCATGAGCTTGATGTTGATGATGTCCGCCGCGCGCATGCGGATGAGTTCGATGACCTCCGTGGGCCCGAACACGCTCTCGTCGGCCATGATCGGCGTGTGCACGCGCTCGGTGACGTATTTCATGCCTTCGAGGTCGTTCGCCTTCACGGGCTGCTCCACCAGTTCCATGCGCACGCCCGCATTCTCGAGCGTCTGGATGGCGAACACCGCCTGCTTCGCGGTCCACGCCTGGTTCGCGTCCACGCGAATGAGCGCCCGGTCCTCGACGGCCGCGTAGATAGCCTTGACGCGCTCGACGTCCAGCTCGATGTCCTTGCCCACCTTGACCTTCAGCGACTCGAAGCCGCGTTCCACCGCCGCGAGCGAGTCCGCCACCATCTTGTCGATGTAGTCGACGCTGATGGTGATGTCGGTGGTGATCACCGGATCGCCGCCGCCGAGAATCTTGTAGAGCGGCGCGCCGTACAGTTGCGCGAACAGGTCGTACACCGCGATCTCGACGGCCGCTTTCGCGCTGGAGTTCTTCTCGAGCGCGCCCTGGATCAGGCCCGTGATGCGATTGAGATTCGCGATCTCCTGCCCGATGAGCCGCGGCGCGATGATCTTGTGGATGGCTTCGATGATGGAGCCATGCGTGTCGCCGGTGATGACCGCGGTGGCCGGCGCCTCGCCGTAGCCGATGTGCCCGGTATCCGTGTGCATCGTGATGATGACGTCTTCGATCGTATCCACGGTGCGCAACGCTGTCTTGAACGGCGTCTTGAGCGGGACGCGCAGCATGCCGAACCGGATATCCGTAATTTTCATGGACGCACTCGCAGGATGCTGGTGATGTGTGCAACGAGAGGTTGTCGGGCAATGAGCAGCGGCGTGAGCGGCGTGACGGAAACGCCGTTGAGCAGCACCCGGGTCACGGTTCCCGTTCCATCGAGATAGCTGATGCCGGTCGTATCGTGAATCACGTAAGGCATTCCGTTTTCGTGCCCGATGACCATCATGACGTGCCCGGGAATGTATACGAGATCCCCGACTTCGAGGTTACGCAGCTCCGCGAGGCGGCGCTCGTGATCGTCGGCCGCCGTGAACGTGATGCGGTTGAGCGCGGGCGTCGCCGCCTGGTCGCGCGAGTTCCGCGGGAGCTGGACGCCGAAGCTGCGATACACCTCGGACACGAAGCCGCTGCAGTCGCGCGCGTTGTACGAGTGCCCCCACCCATAACGCTCGCCGAGGAACTTGAATCCCTGCCGCAGCAGGTTGGCGCGGTTGAGCGGTAGATAGTCCTGCGCCGTGTCGGCGGTGCGCGGCAGCAGCGCCGGCGTGAAGCGCAGCGAGCCATCGGCGGCACGCTCGGGCAGCTCTATGACATGCGCCGTGTATGCGTGTTGGCCGTTCACGGGCCTGGACTTCGGCCAATCGGCGAGCAGCGGCACGCGCACGCCCATATCGAGCTGCAGCTCGGACACCTCGGGACGTGAGGGCGTGAAGACTGTTTTCACGGTCGCGCCGGTCACCACGAGGTACGGCGATTTTTTCGTATACCCGAGCACCTCGTCCGCGGGTCCCTGCGCGATGAAACGTTTCTCGACCCACGCGGCGTACAGCGGACTCACGATGAACCACCATTGGCCATCGCGGCTCTCGTGGGCGATCACGACGGGCGTGCCGGGAAACAGCGCGGTCTCCTGGAAGCGATCGATGTCGCGGTCCTCCGCGGAGCTGTACGCGCGCAACGACGAAGGAAACGTGCGCAGATCCGCGCGCTTCACGACGAGCCCGAATCGCGTCGGCTGGCTCTGCGGCACGGACTCCAGCGCCATGCCGTGCATCAATATGTCGAACTCGGGGCGCGCAAGCAGGCGGCCGCTGGAATCGAACAGGTCCTTGTCGGGATACTGCGAGAGTGCGTCGATCCAGGATCTGACGTCGGCGCCCGACAGTGTCGACGGAAACTTCTCGAGGTCGTGCACCGTGGGGTCGGTGCTCAGCAGTCGTGCGTTCTGCGCGGCGATTGCACTCGCATCGAGCAGGATTTTCTTCGTATTGGAGTTGCGCGCGATCCAGAACTCGGGCGTAAGCTGATTTTCCTTTACGCCGACGACGGCATGAGGCGGAATCGCGGGACGCGAGGTCGGGTGGGTCGTGCAACCCGCGAGAAGGCTCAACGTCGCCGCGTGAATCAAGGCTTGCATCTGCGTGCACTTCATCGTCTTCGCCCCTCTGGCTTCTCAGAATAGTCTCTTCCTAGAGGAATAAAGGCAAGAATAATTTATTGACGGTTCGGCCGGAGCCATGTTACACAGCAGCGAAATAAGGCGGCGTGTGCAACGTGATCGACGCGCAATTATCAAGACCGTCAACTCCTCAACGCATCTCGCGCATTGGCGGCGCGCTGTTGTTGGCGATGTTCTGCTGTGCCACGCAGGCCGGCGGCGTTGTGGAAGTCCAGGCGCTCATCGACACGGGGCGCTTCAGCGCCGCTGAAACACAGATCGCGGAAGCGCTCGCGCAGCCTTCTCTTTCCGCCGCCGACCGCGCGGCACTGGCGTTCGAGCGCGAGCGCATGCGGCGCATGCGGCTCGACTTCTCGCTCACGGCCGAAGATGCGCAGGCGCGTCTCCGGCGGCAGATTCCGGACCTCACCCCCGCGGAATTTGCCGCCTGGGACGCGGCAGGATTGTTAGAGCACCTGGCCATCGACGGGCAGACGTTCTATTTCAACCGTTCGCCGTCGAACCTCTTCCGGCTGAGCGATGCCGCGGTGAAGCGCCGGAAGAGCACGACGCCGCCCTGGACCGATGGGCCCAACGAGGCGGCCAACGCACATCACCGCGAAGTGCGCGACCAGGCGTTGAAGACGGGCAAACATGCCGTCGCGCCGCGCCAGGTGCGCGTGAATTATTCGCTGACCGTGAATCCCGACGCTGTCCCGAATGGCGAAGCGGTGCGCGCCTGGCTGCCGTTTCCACGCGCCCTGCCCGGCCAGCAGGAGGGCGTCAGGCTCATCGAGAGCACGCCAGCGAAGCGCCTCATCGCGCCGGAATCGGCTTTGCAGCGCACCGTGTACCTCGAAAAGCCCGCCGAAGCCGGCAAGCCGACACAGTTTTCGATCACGTACGAGCTCACTGTCTTCGGCCAGTTCCATGCGATGGATGCCGCGAAGGTTCGGCCCGTGTCGCGCACACCTGCGCTCGCGCCAGACCTTGCCGAGCGCGCGCCGCACATCGTGTTCACTCCCGCGATCCGCCAGTTCTCGCGTGAAATCGTCGGTAGCGAGAAGAATCCGCTGCGGGTCGCGCAGAAACTCTTCGCCGCGGTGGATCGCATTCCGTGGGCCGGTGCGCGCGAATACTCCACGATCTCCAACATCAGCGAGTACACGCTGCATGCCGGGCATGGCGATTGCGGGCAGCAGACGCTGCTGTTGATGACGCTGCTGCGGCTGAACGGCATCCCGACGCGCTGGCAGTCCGGCTGGGTCTACTCCGATAGCCGGATCGGCGATGAGCAGTACGACAACATGCACGACTGGGGCCGGCTCTATCTACCGCCCTACGGCTGGGTGCCGATGGACGTGACCTTCGGACGCCTCGCATCGGGAGATCCGCAGATCGATGCGTTCTATCTCGGCGGTCTCGACGCCTACCGCATCGCGTTCAACGACGATTTCAGCCAGCCATTCGTGCCCGCAAAACTGCACTTCCGGTCCGATACCGTGGACTCGCAACGCGGCGAAGTGGAATGGCGCGGCGGCAATCTCTACTTCGACCAGTGGGATTACGAATTCAAGGCGCAGGTACTCGCCGCGCCGCAGGAATAGTCAGGTTTTCCGGTTTTTGGGGTCTCGTTTCTGGGTTCTCGTTTCTGGGTTCTGGGTTCAGGGAGCAGGATATGAACAACAAGCGATTCGTCGATGTTTGCATGAAAGTCCTCGTCATCGGCGTGCTGGGCGCGGGGCTCGCGCAGGCCGGGAGCAACGATGGCTCCATCACGGGGCATCTGCAGGCGAGTGACAAGGCGATGGTGAGCGGCGCGGAGATCACCGCGCGCGATCCCGCCACGGGATTCACCCGCAAAGTGAGGGCCGATGAGGACGGCTCCTACCGCCTCCCCTTCCTGCCCGTGGGCACGTACACGCTCGAGGCAAGCAAGGACGGCAAGACGCTCGGCACGCTCGAGAACGTGACGGTCAACCTCGGTGTCGCAACCACCGCGGACATGGACCTGGGTGGCGAATCGCTCTCGGTCATCACCGTCGTGGCATCGCGCGTGCAGAACGCCATCGACGTTTCCTCCACCGAAACCGCGACCAACATCACGCGCGAAGAGCTCGAACGCCTGCCCGTGGAACGTGACCTGCTCTCGGTGGCCCAGCTCGCGCCGGGACTGAGCGGCGGCGATTCCGCGTTCGGCGGTGTGTCGTTTGGCGGGTCCTCGGTGGCCGAGAACTCGGTTTACATCAACGGCCTCAACGTCACGGACTTCTACAACCGCGTGGGATTCTCGTCGGCGCCGTACGCGTTCTACAAGGAATTCCAGGTCAAGACGGGTGGCTACTCGGTGGAGTTCGGCCGCACCACCGGCGGCGTGATCAACGCCGTAACACGCTCCGGCACCAACGAATTCGACTTCGGCACGGAAGTGGTTTGGGAACCGAGCTTCGCGCAGGGCACCGGCGGAAACTACTACTCGCCGGACAGCAACGACGCCGACACGCTTCCCCAGCCCTACCGCATCTACCACTACGACGAATACGACCGCGTCAATGCCACGGTGTACGCATCGGGACCGATCATCAAGGACAAGCTGTTCTTCTTCGCGCTTTACGAGGCGCGCAAGTACGAGCCCGTCAATACCGACAACCTCGGAGCGAACTTTTTCGACGGATTGTCGGACGAGGGCTTCTGGGGCGCGAAGATCGACTGGCAGATTTCCGACAAGCATCTGCTCGAGCTGCTGGCGTTCTCCGACGAAAACCGCAGGCTGAGCGACGGGTACCGTTTCGACCTGGCCACTGGCGAGCGCGGCGCATATACCGGGACCACGTACTCCGACAGCGGAGGTCTGAATTGGTCCGCGACATACACGGGCTATCTCGCGGAAGGGCTGTCCATGAAGGTGCTGTACGGCGAAAACGAGCGCGATGCCGTGAGCGGCAGCCCGGCCGATGCCGATTGCAACCGGATCCTCGATGCGCGAGGCACGTCAACCAACATCGGATGTACCAACACGACGCAGATCCTGTCGCGCACAGACACCCGCGAGGCCGCCAGGGTCGACTTCGAATGGGTAATAGGCGATCACCAGCTGCGTTTCGGACTGGACCGCGAGACCAATACGTCGGATCACATCCAGATGTATCCGGGCTCCGACCGCCTGCTGTACGAGATTTTCCGCGTCGGCGCGACGGGCGGAACCGTGAACGGAGTGGCGCTGCCGGGCGGAACCGAATACGTACGCACGCGGCAGAACGAAGTCTTCGGCAGCTTCGAAACCATCAACTCGGCCTACTACCTCGAGGACAACTGGTCGGTCACGGACAACCTGGTGCTGAACGCGGGCGTGCGCCTGGAAGCGTTCGACAACAAGACCGCCGAAGGCGACAGCTACATCAAGATCGACGACATGCTCGCGCCGCGGCTCGGGTTTTCGTGGGACATGAAGGGTGACGGGCACATGAAGCTGTTCGGCAACGCCGGCCGCTACTTCCTGCCCGTCGCGAACGTCATCAACATCAAGCAGGCGGGCGCCTTCCTGGATGAACGCGCGTTCTACAGGCTGAACGGATTCGAGACCTACGAGTACAACGGCCAGACCTACCAGCGGCCGATCCTCGGTGCGCAGTTCGGCCCGGTGGACAACTCACAAGGCGACGGCACGGTGGGCGACTTCCGTGGCGAGGTCGACCGCGACATGGATCCTGTCTACCAGGACGAGCTCATCCTCGGCTTCCAGTCGATGATCGGCGAGAACTGGTCGTACGGCGTGCGCGGCATCTACCGCAGCTTGCACAACGCCATCGACGACATGCGCATCCTGTCGACGGGCGTGATCTGCAATGGCCGGCCGAACCGCGCGGGCTTCATCATGGGTAATCCCGGCGAGCCGCTGACCATCTTCTCCGACACCGACTGCAACGGCCCCGGCGGAACGCAGGGTGACAACGACGGCTGGGTGACCGTGGACCTGGCGACCGACGGGTGGGCATTCTTCTCCGCGCCCAACGGCGGTGGCACGTACATGGGCACACGCACTGGCTTTCCGGAGCCGAGGCGCACGTACAAGGGTCTGGAACTCGTGGTGGATCGCGCCTGGGACGACAAGTGGTCGCTCAACGCTTCCTACACACTCTCATACAGCGAGGGTAACGCCGAAGGTCCGGTCAATTCCGATTTCAACTTCGGCGACAGTGGCCGTACCGAAGCCTTCGACGATCCCTGGGTCCAGTATGGCGGCACGGGCGATCTGCCGAACGATCACCGCCATGCGTTCAAGCTGCGCGGCTCGTATGGCATCGGCGAGAGCTGGAGAATCGGCACCAGCCTGTCGGCAATTTCCGGCCGGCCGATCAGCGCCCAGGGCGTGGGCAACCCCTTCGACGGGCATTCGTTCCATTCCTTCTACGTCTGCACTGCGAATTGCGCGGCACCTGTCGGGCAGCGCACCTATGAATTCAACCCACGCGGTTCGGAAGGTCGCACGCCGTGGATCTACGACGTGAGCGCGAATGTCACGTGGCAGCGTTCGCTCGGTTTTGCCGACGCACAGGTCAGGTTGACCGTCTACAACCTGTTTGACCAACAGGGCGAGCGCGAGGCCGAGGACCGATACCAGAGGGCCATTGGCGGATCGACGTGCGCGATCGCCGCGGAATGTGGCCCGGGTCAGCACCACGAGTTCGGACTCGCCACGACCTACCAGTCGCCGCGCTACGTGCAGTTGACCCTGAAGCTGGATTTCTGATGTGGACGCGAGCGGGCGGCCTGCGTTTGCGGGCCGCCTGCTACTCTTCGCGCAACATGAAGACAGTCAGCCCCGGCGGTCCGCGAGCGCTCTCGCGCGTCATTGTCGCTAGATGCTCCGTCGCGGTCGCCGTCGCCGCCGTGCTGGCCATGAGCGCCACGGCCGTCGCCGCCAGGCGCGGCGCAGGTCCGCTCACGATCGACACGCACGTCGACATTCCGCGCACCTACATGCGCGAGACGCGTTTCGACGCGGGCACGAACACCGGACTACGCGTCGATCTCGGCAAGATGAAGCGCGGCGGCCTCGACGCGGCGTTCTTCGTGATCTTCGTCGAGCAGGGACCCCGCACGCCTGAAGGTTATGCCGCGGCGTTCGCGGCCGCGGAACGCAAGACATCGGCCATCGAGGCCATGGTCCGCAAGTACCCGGACCGCATTCGTCTCGCCACCTCGCCCGCCGACGTCATCGCGAATCACGCCGCCGGCCGCTTGTCCGCGATGATGGGCATCGAGAACGGATTCGTCATCGGCAAGGAGTTAGGCCGGCTCGATGCGCTGTACGCGCGCGGCGCGCGTTACCTGGGACTCACGCACACCGGCCACAACGACATCTGCACCAGCTCGGGCCTGCTCAAGGAGCTCGGCGACACACCCGCCCCCGGGAATGTCGGCTTGAGCGCGTTCGGCGAAACCGTCGTCCGGCGCGCCAACGCGCTCGGCATGATGGTGGATGTCTCGCACTCCTCCGATGCCTGCGTACGCGACGTGTTGCGACTGTCGGCGGCACCCATCATCGCCTCACACTCCTCCGCGCGCGCACTCACGAATCATTCGCGGAATCTCAGCGACGAGCTGATGCGCGCCATCGCCGCGCAGGGCGGCGTGATTCACGTGGTCGCCTACACCGGATTCCTGAAGCTGGATCCAGCGCGTAACGCTGCCGAGAAGGCGCTGGAGAACGAGACAGCGCGCCAGGCGGGTGATGCGGAGTTCGACAGCGCGAAGCATGAATATCTTCCCGCCCACCAGGAAGGACTGAAGCGGCTCGACCGCGATCATCCGCTCGCGACTCTGGATGACTACCTCGATCACATCCAGCATGCCGTGAACGTGGCCGGCATCGATCACGTGGGGCTCGCCTCCGACTTCGATGGCGGCGGAGCCGTGCAAGGCTGGAAGGATGCGAGCCAGACTCACAATGTCACGGCCGGCCTGCGCCGCCGTGGGTTCACCGACGCGCAGATCGAGCAGTTATGGAGCGGCAACCTGTTGCGCGTGTGGCGCGATGTCGAGCGCGTGGCGAAGGCGCCCGCGTTCAGCCGCAAGGAATCCTTCGATGCGATCTTCGATGCGGTGATGGCCGAGTATCACCTGCCGGGCATGGCGCTGGGCGTGGTGGAAGACGGACAGGTGATCTACACGCGCACCGCGGGCGAGCTCGTATCGGGCGGCGGCAAGCCCATCGACGCGGACACGCTGTTCAAGATCGCCTCGAACACCAAGGCCATGACCACCGGCCTGCTCGCGCGTCTCGTGGACGCCGGCAAGCTGCAATGGGACGACCCGGTCGTCAAACATCTGCCCCAGTTCAGGATGAGCGAGCCGTGGATCACGCGCGAGATGCGCGTGCGCGACCTGCTGATCCACAACAGCGGGCTGCGCGAAGGCGCCGGCGACCTCATGTTGTGGCCGGAGCCCAACCATTTCACGCGTGCGGACATCATCGCGGGCCTGCCGCACCTGAAACCCGTGCAGAGCTTTCGTTCGCGTTATGCCTACGACAATCTGCTCTACATCGTCGCCGGCGAAGTGGCCGCGGCGGCCGGCGGCGCCTCGTACGAAGAGCTGATGCGTCGCGAGGTGTTCGAAGCCACGGGGCTCAAACGTTGTCAGGTCGGTGAATTCAACCGCGACGCGGTGGGCAACGTCGCGCAGCCTCACTACTGGGAGGGTGACCGCAACGTCGCGTTCCAGCGTGATGGAGCAACGGTGCCCGCGATCGCGTCGGCCGCCGCGGGCGGAGTCCGCTGCAGCCTGAACGACATGCTCACGTGGATGCGCATGTGGCTGGACCCCGGGCTCAAGTCCGCGGGCCAGGAGCGCGCGTGGCTGAGCCGCGCGCAACATGAGGCACTGTGGACGGCGCACACACCCATGCCGATGTCCGAACAGCAGAAGCGCTGGAACAACGGCAGTTTCTCCGCCTACGGTTACGGCTGGAGATTGTCGGACGTCGACGGCGTGCTGCGCGTGGCGCACACCGGCACGCTGAACGGAATGTACTCGGCGCTGACGCTGCTGCCCGCCAGACGCAGCGGCTTCGTCTTCATGATCAACGGCGAAGGTTCGCGAGCTCGCGCGGTGCTCAACGCAGCGCTGGTGAAGCAGTTCACGGCAGCCGGGCGCGCGCCGCCCGCCACTGCGTACATCGAGGAATTGAAGGCGGGCGATCAGTCCCCGGCATCGGGGTCCGGCCCGGCGCACATGAAACTGCCGATGCGGCAGCTCGCGTCGCCCTCGTCGCTCGCGCCATGGCTCGGGCGTTACCGGGATCCCTGGTTCGGCGAAATCTCGATCTGCGAACGCAATCGCCACGTGCGATTCGCCTCGGAAAAATCGCCGCTGATGACCGGCGACGTCATGCGCGTCGGGGATCGCCTGCTGGTCGACTGGGAAGACACCAGCGTCGACGTCGAACCCTGGCTGGATTTCAAGGCCGGAAAACCCCGCACGCTGACGCTCGCCAAGGTCGACCCGGATGGCGACTTCAGCTCGGACTACGAGGACCTCTCGTTCTCGCGCGTGGCCGACTGCAAACCCTTGCCGAGGACCACACCGATGAGCGACGCCGATGCAGGCTCCCGCGTCGACGCGCTGATGCGCAGTTATGCGGGCGATGTGCCCGGCGCCTCCGTGCTGGTGATGCGCGATGGCAAGCCGGTGGTGCGGCGTTCGTACGGCCTCGCCGACCTCGAGCAACACACACCCGCTTCGCCATCCACTAACTACCGCCTGGCATCGGTGACCAAGCAGTTCACGGCCACCGCCATCCTGCTGCTCGCAGAGGCCGGCAAGCTGCAGCTCGACGACCCCGTCCGCCAGTGGCTGCCCGAGCTCCCGCAGGCGACGCAGGGCGTGACGATCCGGCATCTGCTCTCGCACACGGGCGGTCTCATCGACTACGAAGACTTCGTGGCCGACGATGCGCCCCAGGTGCACGACGCGGATGTGCTGCGGCTGTTGTCGAACCAGGACCGCACGTATTTTCCGGCCGGCTCGGGTTATCGCTACAGCAACAGCGGCTACGCGTTGCTCGCGCTGATCGTCGAGCGCGCGTCCGGGCAGCGATTTGCCGCGTTTCTGCGCGATCGAATCTTCGAGCCGCTCGGCATGAAGGCCACGGTCGCCTTCGAAGAGGGTGTGTCGACCGTCCCCGCCCGCGCCTTCGGCTACAGCGCCGGCAGCGCCTGGACGCGCACCGACCAGAGCTCCACCAGCGCCGTGCTCGGCGATGGCGGCATCTACTCGTCCATCGATGACCTCGCGAAGTGGGACGCGGCGCTCTACGACGACCGCCTGCTGCAGAAGAAATCCCGCGAGCTGGCGTTCACGCCCGCCACGCATACCGACAATCCCAGTGTCGACTACGCCTTCGGCTGGCGCGTCACGGGCGAGACGCTCTGGCATTCCGGCGAGACGCGCGGCTTCCGCAATGTGATCCTGCGTTACCCGCAGCGCAAGTTGACCGTCATCGTGCTCACCAATCGCAACGATCCGGAACCCTATTCCACCGCACTCGCTATAGCGCGGCTATTCCAGCCGGAACCCGGCCAACCGTGATCCAGAACGACGCCGTGGTCCTCGGGCTGCTCGCGGCCACGCTGGGCGCCATCTTCTGGACCACGAGTTCCGCGCGGCCGTTCTGGCAGCGTTTCTATCGCTACGTGCCGGCGCTCGTGCTCTGCTATTTCCTGCCGGCGCTCTACAACACTTTCGGATTGATCGATGCCACGCACTCCAATCTCTACTTCATCGCCTCGCGCTACCTGCTGCCCGCGACCCTGGTGTTGTTGACGCTGGCCATCGACCTGCCGGCAACGCTGCGACTGGGCCCCAAAGCGCTCGCGATGTTCTTCGCGGCGACACTGGGGGTGTTGTTAGGCGGTCCCGTCGCGCTCCTCATCTGGAAGACGCTGGCGCCCGCGAGCGTCGATGCCGAGCTGTGGCGCGGCATGACCGCCATCGCCGGAAGCTGGATCGGTGGCGCCGCCAACCAGGCGGCCATGAAAGAGGTGTTCCAGATCGAGCCGAATGTTTTCGGCGTGATGGTCGCGGTCGACGTGTTGTTCTCCTATCTGTGGATGGCGGTGCTGCTCTGGATGGCCGCCAACCACCAGCGCATCGATCGCAAGCTGAACGCGGACACCACCGCGATCGCCGCGCTCAGCGATCGCATGGAACGCCTGCGCCGCGAGCACGAGCGCATTCCTTCGCTTCCTGACCTCATGATCATGCTCGCGCTCGCGTTCGGCGCGACCGGTCTCTCGCACGCGATTGCCGCACCACTCGCGGGCGCATTCGCGGGCGTCGAATGGGCGGAGCGCCTGTCGCTGTCGAGCGAATTCTTCTGGATCGTCGTGCTCGCGACCACTTTCGGACTGCTGCTCTCGTTCACCCGGGCGCGTCAGCTCGAAGGCGCCGGCGCGTCGCGGCTGGGCACGGCCTTTCTGTATGTGCTCATTGCGACTGTCGGCATGCAGATGAACATGGGCGCCATCCTCACCAATCCCGTGCTGTTCGGCATCGGTTTCACCTGGATCCTGTTTCACGCCGTGGTGGTGCTGATCGTCGCGCGGCTCATCAAGGCGCCCACGTTTTTCCTTGCCGTCGGCAGCCAGGCGAACATCGGCGGCGCCGCGAGCGCGCCGGTGGTGGCCGCCGCTTTTCATCCGTCACTCGCGCCGGTCGGTGTGCTGCTGGCGGTGCTCGGCTACGCGCTCGGCACCTATGGCGGCTGGTTGTGCGGGCAGCTCATGCGGCTCGTGAGCCAGTAGTTCGTTTTAGTAAATCAAATTTCAGATTGCGAATCGCTGACGGGCGATCCATAACGGCGCACGGACGCGAGTCGGAATTTCAGGAAGTTTTTATTAGTAAACGCACTTTCACAATCGCCCGTGGCAGCGTACGGTAGCCCATATGTCCATAGTCAAGATGAACACCAGAGGGAAGGTTCTCAAAGCATTGCCCGCCGGCACCGACGCCACGATCAGCGATGTCGCGGAGCGTGCCGGTGTATCGCTTCGAACGGTATCGCGCGTCATCAATGAATCCCCGCTGGTGAACGACGAGACCCGGCAAAGGGTTCAACGCGTCATCGATTCACTCAAGTATCGGCCGAGCCTGCGCGCACGCGCGTTGGCTTCGAACCAGTCTTTCATGATCGGCCTCGTGCACGACGATCCGAACGCCGTTGTCATCGATCATGTGCAACGCGGGCTGTTCTCGATTTGCACGAAGCGCCGCTACGAGCTCGTCGTCCATCCATGCCAGTTTGGTTCCGCCTCGCTGGTGGAAAATGTAATCGACTTTGCGCGCGGTACACGCATCGACGGTCTCGTGATCGTCCCGCCCGTGGCGGAGACAGCGGGCCTGGCGGAAGCATTGCGCACCCATGGGATTCCCGCCGTGGGAATCGCGTCCGTGCCCATTCCCCACTACGGGCTGATGCTCGTTCCGCGCGAACGCGCGGCGGTGGCTTCCATCGCCAACTACCTCGTCTCGTTGGGGCACCGGCGCCTCGGCCTGGTTTCGGGACCCACCAAATTCAAATCGGCTGCCGAGCGCAGCGCGGGATTTCTGGAAGCGCTGGCCAAACACGGCATCACTGTCCTGCCACATCACATCAGGCAGGGCGATTACGAATTTGCTTCCGGCATGTCCTGCGCGGCGGAAATCCTGTCGCAGCCCGATCGCCCGACCGCAATCTTCGCGAGCAACGACCGGATGGCCGCTGGCGTCCTCAAGGTGGCGGCGCAACTCGGAATCCACGTGCCACAGCAGCTCTCGGTCGTCGGATTCGACGACAGTATTTTCGCGAGCATGCTGAATCCCGGCCTGACGACCGTGAATCGTCCAATGAAGTTGCTCGCGGAACAGGCCGGCAGGTGGCTCACCGATCCAACGCGGCTGGCGTCCGATGCGGAACCGCCAACATTCACCGACCTCGGCATCGTCATCCGCGAATCCACGGGCATCGCGCCGACATAGTTAGGCCAGGATGGCAGCGGTGCGCCGTTGACTTCGTGCGAGCGCTGGCATAGTAGTACTCATGTCGGCTCTCGGAAACGCCGCCCAAATGTTCGCGTGGAGACATGATACGGAAGTTGACCGGCGCGCTCGTGTTCACGGCGGCTCTTGCGGCACTTATTCTCTGGTTCACGAGGCCGCATCGCGACGTACCGCTGCCGGAGGCGTCCGATCGCTCGAACTCGGGCATGCCCGCCGAGTCGCGTACAACGGCTTCGGCATCGTCACCGGAGATGAATCCGGCTGCGAGAATCTCCGCAGCGGCGGGCACGCGGCAGATCGACGCCGATAAGCTTGCCGCGGCGCTCGCTTCGCCGGATGAAGCGACCCGGAACGATGCGATCGAAAACCTGTTTGCGGACTTTCTGGCGCGCGATCCAGCCGCCGGTCGCCGCTTCCTGGAAACCGTTGACAACGCGCAGCAGCGAGTGCGGCTGCTTCACGTGCTCGGCGCCGGACTCGCGAAAACTGACCCCGATGGCGCACTCGCGTGGGCCGAAGGATTACCGGACGCAGTCGAGCGTGATGCCGCGATGAGCGTGGTGCTCACGCAAATATCTCTGACCGACCCGGGCAAGGCGGTGGCGTTGAGGCATGAATCCCAGCCGTCTGCCGACGATGCCCTGCTCGAAAATCTCACGCAGCGCTGGGCGGAAAGAGACCTCACGTCCGCACTTCAATGGGCCGACTCGCTGCCGCCCGGAGAACAGCGCGATCGCGCGAATTCGCGAGCTGCTTTCGTGCAGGCGCAGACATCGCCGGAAACTGCCGCGCAACTCATCGTGGACCGCATGTCTTCCGGTCCTGCTCGCGAAGAAGCGCTGATCTCCGTTCTGCACCAGTGGGCGCTCAAGGACTTCACCGCGGCCGCGCGCTGGACCGAAGACTTGCCGCCAGGCCCCATGAAAGTCCGCGCCGTCGCCGAGATGAATGTGGTGTCGCAGTTGAATTCCGCTCCAGAGCGCTAACCACCTGCCAGCGACGTGCCGTATCTTCAAGGCGCGACGAATTGCCATTGCTGATTGAACGTGCTTCCCGAGCTCCAGAATTCCATGATGCCGCCGTCATTGGTGGCGCCTCCGGTGTCGAGAGCCTTGCCGTTAGCGCGATTCACGATCCTGAACCAGCCAGGCGATCCGCTGATCGGCTGGATCGTCCATTGCTGGTTGAAGCTCGAGCTGCTGGCCCACTGGCCCACCGCGGTGTTGTCCGCCGTGCGGTTGATGCTGTCCAGGAACTTGCTGCCCGTGACGCACATGAGCTTCGCGAAGCCGCCGGTGTAAGAAAGTACGTAGCGCTGGTTGTTGCTCGAGCCGTCCGCCCACTGGCCCACGTTCGCGCCATCGGCCGTCGAGCCGAGGTTGTCCAGCATCTTGCCGCTGGCGCGATTGCGCAGACTGTAAGTTCCGGCGGCAGGAAGCGTGCCGGGCTCCGGATTGGGAGTGGTGCCGTCGAATACCGAAGCGGGAACCGCCGTGTTGCGAATTCCGTTGCTGCCATTCACAAGGATGTTGCCCCAGCTCGTGAGCGACGTACCGAAGTTGCTCACGATGTCGAGCGACAGGCAGCACGATCCGTTCCCCGACCACGACCAACCGATATAGCCGAGCCCACGCTGCTGGGCCTGCGACATGATCGTGCCCTCATCCACGGGCTGACCTTGATGGTCTGCGCCGAACTCGCCGATTACCAGCGGCATGCCGGCGTTGGCGAATGACTGCATGTAGCTCGTCGCAGTGGCGCCGTTCGAATACACCTCATACATGTGTACGCTGAACGTGACATTGCGCTGCGGATCGCCATTGAAGATCTGCGTCGCGTTGTTGCGCATCGTGTTGGACCAGTCCTGGCCCCAGTTTGCGCCGTCAACCATGAGGTTGTGCGTGTAACCAGCGGTGCGCAGGCTGCGGATCGCGTTGATCGTGTCGTTGACGTAGCTGCCTGTCGAATTGTTGCCGAACGGCTCGTTGGCGATGTTGATGATGACGAAGTTTTCCTGGCCCCGGACCGCATTGAATACGTCCGCGCTGCGCCAGTAATTCACCGCATCGGTGATGTGGGGACTTCCGTTGTCGCCCCAGCCCGTCGACGTGTGCACCTCGAGCACCGCGATCATGCGGCGGTCTTTACACCACTGGATCAGATTCGCGAGCTGCGCGCCGGTGCTGCGCTGGCCGCCGCCGGTTCCCGTGCTCAAAACTATGCGCACCGTGTTCGCCCGTGTGTTGGCGATGTTGGTGAAATCCTGCTGAGTATTGCGGCTCGAGAACCAGGTGAACGGATAGCTCACGCCTCGCATCACGAAGGGAGTGCCGTTGTTGTCCACGAGCCGGCCATTCTGGATGCGGAAACCCGCCTCCGCCGACGTGGGAACAAGGAAGAACGCACACAGCAACGCGACGAGCGCGTAAGTCATCGAGGATTTCATTTGTTTCTCCTGTCCTTGGGATCGTGGTGTTTGCGTCGTGAGGGTCGTCCTTGACCCTCACGACCAAACCCATCTCGCCTCTAGGGCGCCACGAACTGCCATTGCTGGTTGGAAGTGTTTCCGACGCCCCAGAACTCCATGATTCCGCCGTCGTTGGTCGCACCGCCACTATCCAGAGCCTTTCCATTGGCTCGATTGATGAGTCGGTAGTACCCGGGCGATCCACTCACCGCCTGGATCGTCCATTGCTGGTTGAAGCTCGTGCTGCTGGCCCACTGCCCCACCACGGTGTTGTCTGCGGTGCGGTTGATGCTGTCGAGGAACTTGCTGCCCGTGACACACATCAGCTTCGCGAACCCGCCGGTGTACGAGAGTACGAAACGCTGGTTGTTGCTCGAGCCATCGGCCCACTGACCGATATTGGCGCCGTCCGCCGTCGAGCCGAGGTTGTCGAGCATCTTGCCGCTGGCGCGGTTGCGCAGGCTGTAAGTTCCTGCGGGAACCGGATCCGTCGTCCCACCGCCGCTGCTGCTGCCACCGCCACCGCTGCTGCTGCCACCACCCGTGCTCAGATCGGGTGCCTTGGCGCGCAGTTCGTTGCGCACGATGATGCCCGAGGGTTTGATCTGGCTGGTGGACCAACCGCCATCGGGGCTTGCATTCGGCATGAGCGCTGCCGACGACTCGCCGATGTCCGCCACCGACCAGTTCGCATGACCGACTTTGTTGGCATCGAGGAACGCATACCAAGCCGCGGATTCCGCGGCGTTCACGGTGCCGTTGCCGCTGGCCGCCGTCGTGCCGTACTCGGTGACGAACAGCGCAACGCCGCGATTCAGCGCGCTCTGCGCCCGATCGCGCAGCCACTGCCGGTGAGTGTCCGCGTAATAGTGAAGCGTGTATGCGACGTTGCTGCGGTTGATCGGGTTCTGCGCGGCCTCGTCGACTTCCTGCGACCAGTTCCGCGTGCCAACGATGACGATGTTGTCAGGGTCGGCCTGGCGGATGGAGTCGATGACGGCTTCGTGATACGGCTTGAGGACGCCGGCCCACGAGACGTTGAGCGGCTCGTTGAAGGTTTCGTACAGCACGTTGGGAGTATTCCCATAGCGGCGCGCCATATCGGCAAAGAACGCCTGCGCCAGCGCGCGATTTTCGTGAGCAGTGTGATCGTGGTAGTCGATGATCACGTAGATGCCGAGCGATATTGCGGCGTCGACGACGGCGATCACCTTGTTGCGCTCGGCCGTGGGATTCGTCGCGTATCCACCCGAGTTGACCGCCATTGCCGCGCGGATAACCGTGATCTTCCAGTCATCGCGCAGCCATCTCACGGTGTTGAACGTGTAGTACTTCGGAATCCACTGACTCCAGTACAGGGACATTCCGCGCAACTGCACCGCCTGTCCGGTCTGGTCGACGATCCGGTTGCCCTGCACGCGCAGCTGCCCGTACTTCTGCACCACGGTCTGCGTCTGCGCATGGGTCGGCAGCGCGAAGAGGCCGACGAATGAGAGAAAAACTATCGCGGCTGACAGCCGCGCCCGATTCAAGCCGCATCGCCAATCACGCGGCGTAACACCGTTGATTCCAACTGACATCGCATCCCCCTTGATTTGAACGAAATAAAACTTGTCATCTGCTGCCGAGCCAGCATTCACGGACAAATCCGCATTCAACGACGTCTCGCGCATTGGGAATGGGCGGCGGAAGGGCCGCTCGGTTTACCAGCGCCGGGCATTCATGAGACGAACGTGGTCGCGGCAGCTATGGCACCTCCATGTGCAACGTCTGGTTCCTGAAAGTCTTGTCGGCACGCTTTTGATGCATGGCCACGATGTGCATGGATATGCCAGCGCTGGCAAGAAGTCAATCAGGATCACCCTCGCATGAATATGCCCGTTGCTGTCAACTGCGGGACCGGGAATTGTCCAAGACAATTCACGTGAGCGTTACCAGCGACAATGAATGCAGGCCCCGACCGCGCTCGGCGCCGCACTTCGACTAAGCGAGCGCTTGCATTGTTGTTTGTCCTGCTTTGTCTCCATAACCAAGTCGCACGCCGCTTCTCTCGATTTTTCATCCAGAGCGCCCCGCCACCCGTCACCTAACAAAACAACGGGCGGCGGCTGCATCGCAGTCTAGTTGCGACGATTCTCGTAGCCCAACAAACATTCCGCGCAACCTGCAGCGCGTGAGATGCCGCGGCACCGGACGGCCGACACGATGTTGTATTTGATGATCCGCCTCGCGTGATCCTGGCGACCTCGGTGTTCTGCGCCTTGTTTTCAGGCCTTTTTGGCCATTTCCACGCTGGAGCCGTGTCGGTGCCGGCCTCACAACCGCGATTCCCAAAAGTTTGTTTGGCGGGTTGTACCGCCGGGCAGATTCCGGCCGGCCGCCAGACTTTCATCGTGGCGACGATCACGCGACTTTGTCGGGTGTCTGTCTCGCATGTCTCTGAGGACAAGCCGCGGCTCGCACCATTTGAGAAGAAAAAAACCCGGCTGTTAACGGTCACAACGACTTTTGCCTCTTGAAGGTGCGCGGCCAAAGGCCGAAGCTTCCGGCCCGGAAGGACTCACGGAGCGCGCGCCATGGACGGCTCTCCTCCGTCTTCCTCGATTCCGAATAGTTAGGCGTGCCGCGCGAGTGAGCCGGACGCCGCCACCTGACAATTTCTGAAGGACCAGGCCCACTAACACGCGTCACATTTCTGTCACTCTTGCGCCCAAGATTGCCATCGCTGGCATAGATCGGAAGCGCTCGTTGGACGTTCTCAACCCAGGGGGAAACGATGGATCGTTTGAAAATAAATTCACGGACGATGCTCGCGGCGATGACTTTCATTGCCGCTGCAGCTCTGGCGCCCACAGACACATTCGCCGCCGAGGGGCCTTTCGTCAGCGCGGCCTCGGGACGCTGCCTGACGGTCGTCGGCAACAGCACTACCGCAGGCGCCGAGGTTCAGATCTCGGATTGCAACGGCCAGGCGAGCCAGCGCTGGAATTACACACTTGCTGGTGAATTGAGGATTTACAACAACACCCTCTGTCTAGATGTCGAAGGTGCCCGCACGGCGCCGGGCACGCGTTTGCTGACCTGGACCTGTAACAACCAGCAGAACCAGCGGTTCACGCTCAATGGCAACACCATCGTGGCCAACCAGTCCGGCCTGTGCGCAGACGTGGTCGGCGCCGCCACGGCGAATGGCACTCGCGTTGCGCTCTGGAATTGCAACGGCCAGAGCAATCAGCGCTGGACGCAGAACGGCACCACTCCGCCGCCACCGCCACCGCCACCGCCACCGCCGGGCCAGACCTGCAACGTGGCCCCGGTCGACGCGCAGGCATCGGCAGCGACGCGGCGCCTGCTCTGCTACATCTACAGCCAGTACGGCAATCACATCCTGTCGGGCCAGCAGGAATCCACCTGGGTCGGCGGCCCTGACTACGAGATGAACTACATCCTGTCGAACACCGGCAAACTACCGGCGATTCGCGGGCTCGACATGGGCGACTCGCCCAATTTCGCGTCGCGTGCCATCGCCTGGTGGAACGCGGGCGGCATTCCCATGGTGGGTTACCACATGGGTGCACCCGGAGGCCCGGACGGATATCAGGGCTCGCTCGGGACCGCGAACATCAACAATGTACTCACGCCGGGACACGCGTTGCACACCAGCTTCCTGCAGCGTCTTGATGCCGCGGCCGCGCAGCTACAGCAGGCGCAGGCGGCGAACGTGCCGATCATCTGGCGGCCGTTCCACGAAGCCGGTGGCACGTGGTTCTGGTGGAGCAAGGAAGGCGGTGCTCAGTACAACCGGTTGTGGCGCTTCATGTTCGACTACTACACGCGCGTGAAAGGGCTGCACAACCTGATCTGGCTGCACCCGTACAACGGGCAGCCGCAGGCGTCGTTCTACCCGGGCCGCCAGTACGTCGACATGGGCGGCGCAGACACATACGCCAGCAATCACAACCCGCTGACACCGATGTTCAACACGACGCGCGGAATCTACGGGACGACGATCCCGATCGCGCTGCACGAGAACGGCCCGATCCCGGATCCCGCGCAGCTTCAGTCCACCGCGACGCGCTGGGTGCTTTTCAACACGTGGCACACCACCTGGATCACGAATACCAGCCTGAACCCGCCATCGCTGTTGAGCCAGTACTACAACAGCGCGTACGTCGTGACGCGCGATGAAGTGCCGAACCTGCGCAACTAG
>DASTXR010000007.1:0-21222 GCA_035765415.1 Steroidobacteraceae bacterium
GCGGTTATACCGAAGCCGTGGTCGGCTACGGCTATCGCCCGGTTTCCAGCGACCGCCTCGAAGTGCTGGCGAAGTACACGTACTTCTACAACATGCCGACGACTGACCAGACGACGCTGCAGAGCCTCGCCGCGCAGTACATCCAGAAGAGCAACATTGCCTCGCTCGACGTCACCTACGACCTGACGAGCCGCTGGACGCTCGGCGGCAAGTACGCGTACCGCGTGGGGCAGTTGAGCCTCTCCCGCGAACATCCCGAGTACTTCGACAACACGGCGAAGCTCTACATCGTGCGCGCCGATTACCGGATCGGGGAGAACTGGGAGGGCATGATCGAGGCCCGCATGCTCGACCTGCCCGACTTCAGCGATCGTCGCAGTGGCGCATTGATCGGCGTCTACCGATACGTCGGCGGGCACGTGAAGGTCGGCGTGGGCTACAACTTCACCGACTTCTCGGAAGACCTGACGGATCTGAGCTTCAGGCACCAGGGCGTGTTCATGAACGTGGTGGGATCGATGTGATGGGAGCGCCCCGGTCTTTGCCTGAAGGCGAATACGTCGTGCTGGAATCTGACGAGCAGCACACGGTGCCTCACCCCCGCGGGCCGCGCCGACGACATGCGCGTGTCGATGTTCCGGATCGATTCCGGCGTCGCGTGCTGAGGCTGGAGATCATCGACTACTTCTACCTGACCGTGCGTGTGCAACGCTCCCAGTCGGTGTTGGCGGAGTATGTGCTCGATCTCCGGTTCGTCGACCCATCAGTGCGCAGGGCACGGCATATTGCGACCCGGTGGCTCGTTGCCACGCTCGTTCTGGTGGCCCTCGCTGTCGCAATCGGACTGCGCGTGCAGGGCTCGGCCGCACCCGGCCACTGGCTCGTGGCCTGTCTGATCGCATCAACTCTCGCCGTCGCAGCAGGGTTCGTGTGCGCATACCGGACGACCGAGACCCTTGCAGTGTTCAGCATCCATGGTCGGGCAAGGCTGTTCGAACACACGGGCATGCTCGGATTGGGCCGGGCGTTGCGACCTTTCCTGGTCAAGCTCTCGGCGCACCTGCGAACCGCCGCGGCCGCGCGCCGCCCTTCGAAAGCACAGCATCTGCGCGACGAGATGCGGGAGCATGCGCGCCTCCACGAGACAGGCGTGCTTTCGAAGCCGGAATACGAGGCGGCGAAGGTGCGGATCCTCGCGGCGCACGCGCGATGATCGAAGGGCGTCAGGGCGTCGGCCGACTCGGCTCCACCAGGTGTCGGCGAAAAAAGTCCGCAAGCGTCGTCGTCGATTTGACCCGGTTCGGGATCTTGCGCCAGCCGTGACCCTCGTCGGGGAACAGCAGGAACTCGACGTCGCGTCCGTTCTTTTTCAGTGTGTCGACCACCTGCCTGGCCTCGACCACCGGCACGTTCGTATCGTTTGCCCCGTGCATAACGAGAAGTGCGGCGCGCACGCGGTCCAGCTTGTGAATCGGTGACAACCGCCGCAGCAGATCCGCCTGCGTTTTCGGGTCGCCGTATTCGCCGCCGGAGATCGCGCCCATCCACGGTGTGGATTGGGCGAAGAACGTCTCGAAGTTGACGATGCCGAACAGGTTGGCGCCCGACGCAAACGTGTCCGGATACTCGGTTACCGCCATCATCACGACGTAGCCGCCGTACGAGCCCCCGACAATACCGAGTCGATCGCGTGCGCCGACGCCCGACTTGATCAGGTACTGCGCGGAGTCGTAGACGTCGCGATTCGCGTCAAAGCGCTTCTCGTGATTGTCGAGCGCGAGGAACGCCTTGCCGAAGCCGGACGAGCCGCGGATGTTCGGTGCGAACACCGCGATGCCCTGCGCGAGAATGGCCTGGTAGTCCGCGCGGAACACCGGGCGCTCCTGTCCTTCCGGCCCGCCATGGAAGCTGAGCACGACGGCGCCCGGCTGCTTGAAGCCCGGCGGTAGATAGAGCCAGCCCGACAGATCGAGTCCGTCCTGCGCCTTGTACTTGCGCAGCTCCGGCCGCACGAGTGTCGCGAGATCCACGCCGGTGGCCGCGAGCGGCGCGATCTGCGTGTAGCGCTGCGACGCGAACTCGTATTGCCAGGCGCTGGACGGTTGCGCGGCGCCGGTAACGTTCAACGCCACGCGGCTGCCGTCGGGAGCAAAGTCGCTGACCGAGATCACTTCGCCCGGCGGTTTCGCCAGAGGTGTGCGCTTGCCGTCCGGCAACGACACCAGCTCGAGCTCGCTGCGCCCGCCTGCGTTCCAGGTGAGGATCGCGCGCCGACCGTCGTCGCTGAGGTGGAAATCGTCCGCTTCCGCGTCGGCGCGCTCGGCGAGCACCGTCATCGCCCCAGGCTTGCCGGCGGCATCGATCGGAATCCTCGAGACGACCTGGCGATCGCGCCCGAGGTTGTGGACCAGATAGACCGCGCTGCCATCCGGCGCGAGCTCGCCGCCCACGAGCGCCGGCCCTTCGTGCGGCGTCAGCAGAATCTCCTCGTGCGACTTCAGGTCGTGCAGATAGAGGTTGGTGTTGCCACGCGTGACGAGACGGTAGATCAAAGCGCGGTTGGCGGGCCGCTCGATGTCGGCGATGCCGGCGAACCCGTTGTGCTCGATGGCTATCGTCGACTTGCCGGTCTTCGGATCGAACATCCACGAATCCGGCGATTGCGGGTCGCGCTGCGCGGAGCGGAAGAAATAGCGCCCGTCGGGCGCGAAGGCGCCGGAGAAGTTGTCCTCCTTGCCGCCGCTGGTCATGAGCCTGGCATCGCTGCCGTCGGGCTTGCTGTAGTAAAGCTGGGCGTTGTAGCCGCCGCCGCGAGCAACGTCGTAAACGATGCGCTCCTCGATGGGCGACCACTCGACCGAGCCGACCGGGTCGGCGCCTTGCGTGATCTGCTTTGGTTCGCCGCCAGCCGCATCGACCGTCCACACCTGTGGCGTTCCGCTGCGGTTGCTGAGGAACGCAATGCGTTTGCCGTCACGCGAATACTGCGGAGAGAAGGTGCTGGGAATCTCCGCCATCGCCTTGATGCGGGCCGCGAGGTCGGCGGCGGACGGAGCAGCGGATTGCGCCTGAACGAGCAGTGGCGCCAGCACAAGGCCGGCAGCAAGGAACCGCTTCATTTCGATTCTCCCGGAATGACAGAGGGGGAAGTTTAACGGCAACTCGCCTGCTACGGGACGCCGGGAGACGATCCGCGCAGGCGTTTGCGCTAATCTCTCGCCGTGATCACGCTGTACGAGAACGCATTCAGCCCCTTCGCACGCAAGGTGCGGATGGCGCTCGAGCACAAGGGGCTGCAGTTCGAAGCGATCGACGGCCTGCGCACCGATAACCAGGCGGCGCTTGCGAAGGTCAACCCGCGCAGGGAAGTGCCTGTACTGGTCGATGGCGACATCACGATCATCAACTCCTCGCACATCGTCCAGTACCTCGACGAGGCGTATCCGCAACAGCCGTTGCTGCCGACTGCGGTCGCCGCACGTGTGCGCGCAAGGCACTGGGAACGCATCTCCGACACGCTGCTGGACGGCATCCTTCTCAATGTCTCTATCTGGATGTGGGCCGAGCGCACGGACAAGCGACCGCCGGCGATGGAGGAGCGCGCGCGCGCGGATCTCGCGTCGATTTACGCCGCGCTCGAGAAGGAACTCGCGGAGGCTGGGCATTTCATCGTCGGCGCGTTGTCGATCGCCGACCTCGCGTGCTTTCCGCACCTGCGGTCGGTGAAATCGCTCGGCTTCCCGATAGACAAGAGCAATTATCCGCTGCTCACGCAGTGGCTCGATCGCATGGAATCGCTGCCCATTGGTCGCGACGACGTGAAGCGGCTGAAGGCCTTTTTCGCGAACATCCAGGCGCAAAGCTTCGAGCGCCGCAAGATCTTCTGGCGTGGCGATCGTGTCGAGTGGCTGCTCGCTTCGGGCCAACACGAATGGCTCGCGCAGGAAATCCGCGAGGGCAGGGTGCTCTGGCCGTCTACGCGACTGTCCCCGCGTGAGGACGACGCGGGCTGATACGCGACGGGGCTCCGCCGATTCGCCCGGCCGTTCGAATCAGGACAGGCGTGGCCTTGCTACTTCACGCTCTCCAGCGCCTTGCGTACCACGTTCCCGCTGATGCCCGCGGCATTGAAGCCCCCGGCCACGCGTGACCCCGCAATGTTGACTGCGATCACTTCGCCACGCTCGTTGACCACGGGCGCCCCGCTGGTGGCGCGCAAATCGAACGTGCCTTGGGGATCGTCGATCAGGTAATTCAACGCCAGGTCCTGAACCTTGACGACCTTGGCCTTGAACAGCAGTTTGTCCTGCGGTGCGCCAGAGACGAGCTGCGCCACCAGCCAGACCGTGTCGCCCAGCTTCGGCTGCGCCGGCGCGAGCTTCAGAGGCCTGGCGGCGGGTTTTGCCTGCACGGTCAGCAGCGCGATGTCGCGCAGGCCATCCTTGGTCTGGTTGTTGAAGCTGGCCGCGCCCGGAATGGCGAGTGGCGCGCCAGTCCACGACTGCGCCGGGGCGGCGATGCTCTTGCAGGAGGCGCGTTTGACGGACTTGGGGACGTCGTTCCACGCCACCTCGGCAGGTAGCCCGCCCATGGGGCCTAACAAGTGATGCGCCGTCACCAGCACCAGCGGTTGTTTCTCTGTGCCCGTTTCCATCAGGAAGGCAGTGCCAGCGGACAGTGACTGGTCCTTCAATTCGAAGGTGGGTCGGCAGATGCTGTCGACGACTGCCTTGGGCGGCTCGGCCATCGCTGCGGCGCCGATCGACAGGAACAAGGCGAACATCGTGAGGCGGAAGCAGTTGAACATCGGAAATCCCGTTCAGTGGTCGTTGGCGGTAGTCAGACGAGGCGGGCAGTGACCTTACTCCGGGGCATTCGTTTTTTCCAGCGCTCGGCGTCTAGCTAGAGATATGAAAAGCCCCCGGCGGGGAACTGCCCGTCAGAGATAGCTGTGCTGCCCGCAGACTCACGCGCCAAGCGCGCTATCTGTCACGAATCGCAAATTTCTCACACCTAACTTTCGTTGAGAAAAAAATAATCTTCGCGCGTCGACTTTGGGGTAGCCTTTGGCCCTCGACGCCGCCAAGCGTCGCGCTCCGCGAGAAGAATCAACGAACAGCCGGGTTGCAATCCGTGGCGAAGATCGGCCAGACAGGTGGCTGCACGGAGTGTTCGCCGGGCATGACGGGAGAGGAGAATGAGATTCGTCACCAGGTCGGCCTCGATGAGGGGCGTGCAAGCGCTGCTGCTCATGGCTTTGACATTGCCGGCTCACGCACAAAGCAATTCTCCCGCGACCGGGCTGCAGCGCGCTCAATACCAGGTGTTCAGCGGTGACTACAATGGCGACGGATTCAAAGACATTCTCGCCAAGGCAAAGCCCAAGGTAATACCCATCGCGTTGGATGACCTCGCCATCCCCATCGTCATCTACGCCAGCCCGACCTTCGTTCTCATGTCGAACAATGGCGCGCCTTATTCCCTGGTCACCAAACCGGCCTCCTCGATCGTGAACAGCTCGGTGTGGCTGGCAAGCACTCACGCCGTCGATTTTGGCGATTTCCTCGGCAACGGCGTCACCAGCATGATGATCCGCTCCATCGTGCCGAACGGTGACAGCTTCACGGTGACGACCTCCGCGAGCGTGATCCAGCCGTCATTGCTCCAGAGAATTTCATCGAGCGACTTGGGAATCGACCTTGGCGCGGTGGGCCGCACGACCGAGTTCCGGGATTCGAACCGCGATGGGCGTGCGGATCTGGTGGTCAGGACGAACGGGCGCATCACCGACGTGTTCATTGCCGACACCAATGGGCAGTTTGCGCGTGCGACCGGCAATGGCAGCATCGAGGCCAGCTGGTTTGCTTTTCGCGCGTCTCTCGATGCGAACGATCCGGCATCGGCACTCAACTTCATTTCGATCACGCGGCGCAGCAAGTACAGCGCGGCCTTCCAGGCCATCGGCACCCAGCTTCCCAATCTCACGCAGAGATGGTCGTCGTTCGCTGCCGTCCGCATCGTCTCATCGAGATTCGCGAACTACCTGATCACGCAGACTATCAATGGGGTCGCCACGGATTACATGATCACTTTCGTATGGGAAAACGGCCGATGGGTCGTCGCCGAGTTATAGCCCCGGGGACAGTGCGCGACCGTGCAAATGAGTACCAAAACGATTCTTTCCGTCGGGGTGGTTTTCGCGGTGTTGACCGTGGTGACTTCCTGTCATCCGGTCGTATGGATTCTCGGCTCGGCATACGGACGCGTCGTCGATGACGTCACGGGCAAGGCGATCCCGAGTGCTGCGGTGTCCACGTCGTGGGCGCTGCATGGCTCGGAACAGCGCAACGTGGGTTATCTCGAGCTCGATGAGACCACGACCGATTCGAATGGTGACTTTCACGTCGCCTCACCCGGCCTGCGATTTCATTTCTCGCGGGGCAGACTATTACGCACGCAACCGGTGATTCGCGTGATTGCGGACGACTATCTTCCGGCGGTGGCGCGCAGCTCGAACGATCCTCGCCGCGCATGGATTTATTTGAGTCCGCAGAACAACGGTCAGGTCTTCCGTCTCAAGCGCGCCGAATCGGCAGAATCGTACGAACGCGCATTGGAAAACTTCATCGATTATTTCAGCTACGTGAGAGAGAACTGGAATTGCGAATGGCTTCGCCTTCCCGGGACCATGAAGCGGGTTGTTCGAGCTCGTGAACAATTGATCAAAGTGGGAAGAGGTGCCGGGCTGCCCGAGGCTCCACCCGCCCCACGCACAGATTGCATGAAAGATCTCAGCCAGGCCAAATCATGAAAAAATTCTCCGGCATGAAAATATGCGCGCTGGTCGCGTTGCTGACGTGCTTCACGATGCACGCGAGCGCTTACAACCAGGGCGTGCACCAGGTGATCTCTGAACATGCTGCCCGTCGGTCAGTGCTCTACACGGGAGCGCTGCTCGCGGACTGGGGTTACAGCGATCCGCTGACTGCTACCTTTCCTTCCTATGATTTCCCGGCTCTCACCATGGCGACCATGATCGGTCGGGGGGCTTATCACGAAGACGATGACAGCCAGATCAAGCGGGTCTTCAATCATTTCACCGATGCGCAGGTCAACCCTCCGTTCGGCAGAGGGCTGCAAGCGCCCCTGGGAGCCGGAGATCAGGGGACCATCGGACATCCTTCGCCGCTTTGGGCATTGGAAGATACGCATACCGTCTCGAGCATCAGCGCCGCCCTTGTTCTCAGCCCGGCTGTCGTCCCGCAGGTCTATTCGTACCGCGATGCGCAGGAACATTTCTTCCAGGCATTGAGCAGTGAGAACCCGGGAATTCGAGTGACCAGGTTCGGCGCGATGTTTCAAACCCTTGGCCATGTTGTCCACCATATTCAAGACATGGGGCAGCCGCAGCACCCGCGAAACGAGTCCCATATCTCGGAAGGCATACTCGAGGACGAAGCTGGTTCGTGGTACGAGCTGTACACCTCGCTGAAATACCCCGATGAAAACCCACAGGGTCTTCAGGCACTCCTGGCCAACACGCCGTACAACGGCGGCGCAATTCCGACCTTTTCCACAGCCCGCGAGTTTTGGTCACAACCAGATGTCCCCGGGCCACATTTCCGGGGCATGGCGGATTTCACCGCGCGCAACTATGTGGGTATCGGCACGAATTTCCGCGTGAACGTAGCGAGCGATGGGTCCGTGAGTTTCCTCGGGGATCCAGATCAGCCGTTACCGAATGGAATCAACCGTGATGGCACGCCTGTGTATCTGCAGCGGGTGACGGCGCCGCTCACGATGTACGACGGTTCCGTCAGAAGCACGTCCATGCGTTACGTCAAGGGCAAGGTGTACGACGAAAACATCAGCGTGATAGCGGAACGAACGCAGGAACGAATACTGGCCTCGGAGTCGATCTTCCTGCCTGCCTTCGCGGCCGGTCCGCTCGATGCGACCATGGCGACGAACTCGGTCGTATTCGACGACAACTACCCGGTGTTGCTGCCGCGCTCTTCCGCATTCTCCAGTGGTTTGATCAACCACTTCTTCCGTGGGCGACTGGACTTGTTCCGGACCACGCCGACTGGCACTAACTGGAGCATCCTGAACGCAGGCACGCAGGCGATGAACGGCCAGTTCTACGTCTACCGGGAGGATTCCGCCGGCACCCGGATTCTGGCCGCGGGACCGTTCGCGCGTAGCGTCGCGGTCGGTGCAACGACCGTTGTATCGGTACCGGAGCCACCGAGTTCCACGTACCGCATGATCGTCGCGTTCCGCGGGCAGATAGGCGCCGAGGGAGATCCGTCGGGATCGGGTTTCGTGGCAGTCGCGGGGAAGGTGGTCAACTTCAATCCGCAAACGATTCCCTGCGGTTCATCCTTCAGCGCGGCGGGCAGTTCTGAAGGAAACGAAACCTTCATGGAGCTTGGCTCGTCGGCCGGGCCGGTGAGGGGCGAGTTCGAGGCGTACAACATCCCGGATTCCCTGGTAGTTCGCCGCACGAATTCGAGCGGACCGGTGCTCTACACCACAGGCGGTCAGTCACCCGGCTTCAAGGAATTCAACTTCCAGCATCCGGGAGGAACCGATCCCGCGACGAATCGAATCTGGATCAAGGTGACCGGAAACGTCGATACCGCAACGCGGTGGACGGCCGTCATTTCGTGCCCCAATGGGTCCATCTCGAATTCAACTCGTCCGCAGCCGCGGATCAGCATTTCGTTCAGTTCGACCGCCAGCGGCAAGACGGTGGGTTGTGGTCGAGGTTTCTTCGACTTCTATCTGAACGACATATTCGGGGCTGGCACCGTTACTTCAGTCCCGTGGGGTGGCGGCCAGGCTGGCACTTCCCAGTCCATCATGGTGACGGCAGGATCTAACCACTTCCTGCGCGTCGTGAAGCGCACCACGGACCCGGGCAGTCCGTACGACATTGGCTGCGGGCAACCGTCGAGGCCCCTGATGAACTTGAGTTTTCAGCAAATTGATCTTTCCCTTTACCTCAACGGTGGCAGGACGATCACCATTCAATAGGCAGGCCCAACCGTCGCTGAGATCTCCTGACGACTGGCGAAAATCGTCGAGACCTCGAGGCCCAGTCTCGTGGACCGCAGGAGATTCCTCTCAGCTTGCGACTCGTCGATTTCGGTGCACGGAAACATGATCGGTGACTTCACCTGCGCCTGCTTCGCGTCATGCAGCTCATTGACGAACGCGACTTGCGTTGCCGTCATGCCGAGCTTCCGTGCGGAAGCGCTGATCGAATTGGCGTGCCGAATCCAGCGAAGCTCGCATCGAAAACCCTCACCGGAAATTTCGCCGGCTTCGATTGCGCGATAGGCAATGGCCGTAGGAACCGGGAGCGTGTGACGAACGGGTTCGCCATTCGCGTCGCGTGACGGACTCCAGAAGCGTTCCAGGACCTGGGCGATCACGGCTTCTTTTTCGGGGTCCGGCGCCGGAGCCGGCGGCGTTTCCGCGCGAACCTGGACGACCGAAAGACACAGCAGCAGGGCTAATGTCGTACGCATCGGGCACCTGATGAGAATCGATGAAGGATCAGGACGCGAACGCGCCATCATCCCCTGAGATTCGGGAGGCGAGGGGCGGACCGGCCGCCCCTCACAATCGTGCCGGGGGAAACGTGCCGTTCAGGATGCGTGGTACGCGTACACGATTCCGGCGTGACCGCATTCCGTCACAACCCCGCCGGTCGTCGATACCGTGACCGGCAGGCCCGTATGTTTGGCGGCAAGCAGGAGCGCAAAGGTCTCCTTGTATCCGTTCTGGCTCTGTCGGATGGCGAACCAGGGCGAGGAGGGTAACGACGGGTCGGCCACTGACACTCCAGTGAGCGTGAAGAAGAGGCACGGCCGGGAATCCGGGGGCAGCATACGCTCGACTGTGCCTGTGTGCTCCACGGCATTGGCCTGCAACGAACAGAGAACAATGGCGGATGCCATCGAGCTCCAGACGACTCGACGTTTGTGTCTGGGAGAATGCGCTGTACGACGAACGGGTTCCATGGGTTCTCCTTTGCGTGATCGCGATCCTGCCGCGAGCGGGCATGACGGGTTCTCTGCGACGAGCTGCACATTCGTGACAGCGACCGTCGCGACCAACACCGGCAGGCGCCGCAATGTCTAGCTACCCCCGGCACTGGAATATGACAGCCGGCCGCGTCGCAAGTCGCAGACATTTCCCGGATGCGCGCCGGGATGCGAGCATGCTCCGCGACGAAAAGAACACTAACCACCGAGGGAGTCATGCGCACGATTCAGTCCGCGTTCTTGTTGGCATTGGGAATCCTCATCGCAGGCTGTGGCCGCAACGAAGACGCTGCGCCAGCCGAATCGACGGAAACGCCCACCGAAACCACTGCGGAATCGGCGCCCGATCCGAAGAAGGACTTGATCCAGGCCTGTCACCTCAAGATGACGGCGCCTGAAGTGCGCGAATGGACTACCTACTGGGACCCGCGCGGCAAGCGGGCTCTGGGCGAAGGCGACAGCTGGGTGCATTCGTTCTATTGGGGGAACGAGGAGGAACGCAAGAAGCTCGTCGAAATGAAGAACCCGATGCTGGAGTTCGGGTGTTCGGCAGAGGATGCCAGCGGCGAACTGGAAATCGCGGTCGGGGCAAGCACCATGTACATGTCGCAGGCGGATTTTCCCTTCGCACCTGGAACCTACGAGATCGTCGAGGGGGGAAGCGAAAAGTACGGCACCGAGCCCAAGGCCATCTACGGAAACTTCCTGAACGCCGACCCCACGCTTTGGAAAACCAAGGGCACGCTGACCATTACCCGCTTCGATGACAAGGGAATCGCAGGATCCTTCAACATGGAGGCCGAGGACCGGTTGCAGCCACGAAAAATGAAGATCGAAGGCACTTTCGACATGCCCTGCCGCGGCGGAATTGTCGAAGGTGGCTGCCGCGCTAACAAAGCTATCCGGGACGAATGACAAGCTTGCGCCGCAAAACGCGACGGTAGTGTCTGTCTGTCGCGGGGCTTAGTGAGATCTGGTGCGCACTTCGAGGTCGGTTTCCTAACACATAAGAGTTAGCGACCCGTCACAGTTCCAGCACCTGGGGAAAACCCTGAGCGCAACCTAAGTTGTTGAACTCGTTCGATTGTCTTCTTATGGCGACGTAGGAGTTCTCTGGCAGTTTTCATATTGCCGTAAAAAAACCTTTGTCGGGATTCTAGATTTCTGGCTGTCCATTCAGGACATGCCAGAGGATTCCGACAAATGCCCGGCCGTTCGCGCGCTTTCGTAAGCGCATTCCTACCGCTGCTTGCGCTCGGCCTGTACCACGCACGTGGTGCAGGCAGTCATGAGCAAGCTGATGTTGCCGCCACCACATCCGGTGTCGCGCAGGCGGCGGTCTCGCGAAATGCACCGCCCACCATCACGGTCGCCGCGATCGCGGATGCGCAGGTCGGCGCCACGTTCGTCTATCAGCCGGCGGTGCAGGATCCCGATCGCGACATCTTGCGATTCACGGCCGTCAATCTACCTGCCTGGGCGAGTCTCGATCCCGCGACCGGACGCATCAGCGGAACGCCGGGTCCCGACGATGCGGGACTCTACGAATCCATTTCGATCACCGTTGCCGACGCGACGCACGTCGTCGTCACTGCGCCGTTCTCCATCGCAGTCAACCCGGCCGCGGATCCCGCGCCCGAACCCGCGCTGGAATCGGGCAGCGGCGTCGCCTCACTACAGTGGGAAGTGCCGCCGTCGAAGGTGAGTGGCGAGCCGCTCGACGATCTCGTCGGGTATCGCATCCTTTACGGCCGCAGCAGTTCGGATCTCGACCACAGCGTGATGGTCCCGGATCCGGCCACGACCAGTTTTCAGATCTCGAGTCTCACTTCCGGCGTCTGGTATTTCGCAGTGGTTGCGATCAATTCCAACGGCCTGGAAGGCCCCCCGACCACGCTCACCAGCAAGTCGATCTGATCGTCTTGCCATCCCGCCTTTTTATTTTACTTTTCTGAGGATCGTCCTATGAAGCTCGCCAGCGTCAAGAATTGCCATTCACCCTTCCGTCGCGCCATGAGGCCCACGACTTTGTTAGCCACCGCAATGGCCTTGTGCGGCGCTGCCAGCGTGCAGGCGCTTCCGGTGGTCCCGGGCTCCGCCGGATTCGGCATGGATACGCAGGCCGGCCGCGGTGGCACGGTTTTCAAGGTGACCAATCTCAGCGCCAGCGGGTCGGGTTCGCTCAAGGCATGTATAGACGCCAACGTACCGCGTACCTGCGTCTTCGAGGTGTCCGGCGCGATTCGGCTCACTTCCGATCTCACCATCCGCAACAACCAGATCCGCATCGCCGGTCAGACTGCCCCTTCACCCGGCATCATGATCCGCGGCGCCGGCATCCTGATCACCGCTTCCGACGTGCTCATCCAGCACATCCGCGTACGCACCGGCGACGACGTCACCGGCCCGAACCCGGAGAATCGCGATTCGCTCAGGATCTCAGGCACGGCAACGAAGCCAGTGCGTAACGTGGTCATCGATCACTGCTCGTTCAGCTGGTCCATCGACGAAATCGCGAGCACCTGGGGTCCCCACGACAACATCACGTTCACGAACAACATATTCTCCGAACCTCTCAACGACTCGATGCATCCGCAATACGACGGCACGGGCGTGATGCCGCATGGTTTCGGCTTGCTGTTCGGCTCGGCCGACAACAGCAGCATCACCTTCACAGGCAATCTCATGGCGCACATCGTCGAGCGCAATCCGCTGTCGCGCGCCACCGAGTTCGTCATGGTCAACAACCTGGTGTATGACCGCGGGACCATGGACCTCGATCTGCAGAGCGAGGATGGCCGCGTCACGCAGAGTTCCGTCGTCGGCAACGAGTTCCTGCGCGGCGCAAGCTTCAGCCGCGACACGAGGCCGATCTTCGTGCGTACCACTGGCACGCTTTCGCTGCAGCCCGGCGCTCGCGTCTATGTGAACAACAATTCCGCACCGGACAGCGGCAGCAGCTACGCGGAGCTCGTGACGCTCACCGGCGGCGACGTGATCCCGAACCTGATGAGCCAGACCACCGCCCCGGTGTGGAATACGGGGCTCGTTGCCCGCAATACAGCCAACAGCGCGGTGTACAACCGGGTGCTGAGCTACGCGGGTGCACGTCCCACCGATCGCGACTCCGTCGACAGGCGCGTGATCCAGAGCGTGCGCGATCGAACCGGGCAGATCATCAACTGCGTGTCGCCCGATGGAACCACGCGTTGCCAGAAGAATGCAGGAGGCTGGCCGGCGTACGCGGAGAATCGTCGGTCATTGACGCTGCCGGCCAACCAGGCGTCGATCGCGTCGAACGGTTACAGCAATCTCGAGAACTGGCTGAATGCAATGGACCAGTCCATCGGCGGCGTGGTGCAGGCCACGAGCCCTTCAGCTCCCCTCGCTTTGACAGTGCAATGACGGGCTCGAATCAGTAGATAGAAGACCTCCGCCGGGAAGCCGGCGGGGGTTTTCTTTTGCCGAAGGCCGCCGGATTCCCGCAGGGACTGGCTCCGCGGTCCTACAAGTACGATGGCACTCCGCCGCCGCGTCCTCTTGATGTGTAGGTACGTTCCTTAGGTTCAGCGCCCCAGGATCTCGCCCTGACGTGCATAAGCTATTGAATTCTTTGAATGTCGGCCTATGGCGACGAGAAAAGTCCGGGCAGTTTTCGGGCATTACGTTGAATGGCTTCTGTTGGAGCCCTAATTTTGGCTACCCGCTGACGGTGTGCCAGAGGATTCCGACAAATGCAGCGTCGATCGCCCAATTTCTTAAGAGCATTCTTACCGCTCCTGCCGCTTTGCCTGGTCCAGCCATCTGGTGTCAGCAGTGGATCCGTGACAGTTGCAACGCCGGCCACTGTCGACGTGCCCGCGATCCCGAGCAATGCGCCGCCGAGCATCGTGGTTGCAGAGATCGCGGACGCCGAAGTCGGCGCCAGGTTCGACTACCAACCAGTGGCGCAGGATCCCGAGAGTGACGCGCTGCGATTCACGGCCGTCAATCTACCTGCCTGGGCGAGTCTCGATCCCGCGAGCGGACGCATCAGCGGAACGCCAGGCCCCACTGACGCGGGACTGTACGAATCCATTTCGATCACCGTTGCCGACGCGACGCACAAGGTCGTCACCGCTCCGTTTTCCATCGCCGTCAACCCGGCTGTGAACCCCGCGCTCGAGCCCGCGCTGGAATCGGGCAGCGGCGTCGCCTCACTACAGTGGGAAGTGCCGCCGTCGAAGGTGAGTGGCGAGCCGCTCGACGATCTGGTCGGGTATCGCATCCTTTACGGCCGCAGCAGTTCGGATCTCGACCACAGCGTGATGGTCCCGGATCCGGCCACGACCAGTTTTCAGATCTCGAGTCTCAGTTCCGGTGTCTGGTATTTCGCAGTGGTTGCGGTCAATTCCAACGGCCTGGAAGGGCCACCCACCACGCTCACCAGCAAGTCGATCTGATCGTCTTGCCTTCCCACAACTTTTCAATTTCCCTGAGGATCGTACGCAATGAAGCCTGCTAGCCATTCGCATACCCGTGCATCTTTTCCTCGCGCCATGAGGCCCACGAGTTTGTTAGCCACCGCAATCGCCCTGTGCGGCGCTGCCAGTGTGCAGGCGCTTCCGGTGATCCCGGGCTCTGCCGGATATGGCATGGAGACGAAAGCAGGCCGTGGCGGCGCGGTCTACAAAGTGACCAACCTCAGCGCCGACGGCTCAGGTTCGCTCAAGGCCTGCATCGACAAGACTGGCCCGCGCACCTGCGTGTTCGAAGTATCCGGCGCGATCAAGATCACTTCCGATCTCAAGATTCGCAACGGCCAGCTTCGCATCGCCGGCCAGACTGCCCCTTCACCAGGCATCATGATCCGCGGCGCCGGCATCGCGATCTACGGTTCCGACGTGCTCATCCAGCACATCCGCGTGCGCACCGGAGACGACTCCAACGGTCCCGACTACGACAATCGGGATTCGCTCAGGATCAGCGGCACCTCATCGCAGCCGGTGAGGAACGTGGTCATCGACCACTGCTCGTTCAGCTGGTCCATCGACGAAATCGCGAGCACCTGGGGTCCCCACGACAACATCACGTTCACGAACAACATATTCGCCGAGCCTCTCAACGAGTCGCGGCATCCGGACTATGACGGCTCGGGCACCATACCGCATGGTTACGGAATTCTGTTCGGCCAATCCGACAACAGCAGCATCACCTTCACGGGCAATCTGCTGGCGCACATCGTCGAGCGCAATCCGCTGTCGCGTGCCGCCGAGCTCGTCATGGTCAACAATGTGGTCTATGACCGCGGGACCATGGACCTCGATCTGCAGGCCGAGGATCGCCGTGTCACCAAGAGTTCGGTCGTTGGCAACGTGTTCAAGCGCGGGGACAGCTTCAGCCGGCCGACCAAGCCGATCTTCGTGCACACCAAAGGCACGTTTTCGCTGATCTCCGGCAGTCGCGTGTACGTCTACGACAATCGCGGGGACAGCGGCACCAGCTACTCCGATCTGGTGACGCTCACGGGCGGCGACGTGATCCCGAACCTGATGAGCCAGACCACCGCTCCGGTGTGGAATTCGGGGCTCGTTGCCCGCAGGACAGCCAATAGTGCGGTGTACACCTGGGTGCTGAGCAATGCGGGTGCGCGCCCCACCGATCGCGACTCCGTTGACAGGCGCGTGGTGTCGAACGTGCGCAATGGCAACGGACAGGTCATCAACTGTGTTTCGCCCAATGGCACCACGCGTTGCAACAAGAACGCCGGTGGTTGGCCGTCATACGCGCAGAATCGTCGGTCCTTGTCGCTGCCGTCCAACCAGTCGTCGATCGCCTCGAACGGTTACAGCAACCTCGAGAACTGGCTGAATTCAATGGATCGGTCCGTGAACGTGAATGGCGTGGTGGATCCGGCGAGTCCTGCGGCTCCACCGGCGTTGTCAGTGCAATGACGACACGCGCTGGATAGGTCGCCGCACGAGTAATCGTCCGGCGATAGGTTGAGGGGGAAAGGGCTGGCATTCAGATGACCAGCCCTTTTCTATTCTGTGAGCAACAAACAGGGTTGCGTCCACAGAATGAACTCCGAATACGACGACGCGGTAAGCCAGCCAGTTATTTTCAAGCGCGGCGCGCACTTGGTCGCGCCGATGTCCCGCGGATTCGCCGTCGCGATGTTGCTGCTGATTGCCGGCTGCTCGAACGGCGACGGCGGTCCGGAGAACCCCCCGCCGAATCCTTCGCCGCCCGCAGCGCCGGCTCCGCCTCCCGCACCGCCGCCCGAGCCGCCGCCAGCTCCACCACCGAGCCCGCCGCCGAGTCCGCCGCCCGCACCGCCGCCCGAGCCGCCACCGGCTCCGCCGCCAAGCCCGCCGCCGTCTCCGCCTCCGCCGGAACCGCCACCGGCTCCGCCGCCTGTGCCGCCGCCGGCTCCGCCGCCCCCTGCGCCGAGCGGATTAGACGCGCGGCCCAGCAATACAAGCTGCATCGCACCCGCTCGCGCCACGGGCAGCACCACGCTCAGCACGCAGCGCGTGTTTCCGAACCTCAGGTTCCAGAATCAACCCGTATCGCTGCTGCAGTTGAGGGGCGATTCGAGCAAATGGTACGTGGTGGAGCGGTTCGGAACCGTGCGCGTGTTCAACAACGACCCGGCCGTGACGGCCATGTCGGATTTCATCAACATCGACCCGCGCGTCGATTCAACCTGCGCCGAATGCGGCCTGCTCAGCATGGCCTTTCACCCCGATTTCCCCGCGACTCCACGCGTGTATCTGTTTTACACCGGCATGGAGCGCTCAATGGAAGGATCTAACAAAGGGCCGAATTCATACCTCTCGGAGTTCACCTCGCGCGACGGCGGACTCACGCTGGATCCCGATTCCGAGCGCAAGGTGCTCACGCTCCATAAGGAGTCCGTGCACCACCACGCTGGCCACATGGCCTTCGGCCCCGACGGTTTCCTCTATGTGAGCACGGGTGACGGCAACTCCTGGAGGAACGACAACGGCCAGCGATTGACGACGATACTCGGGAAGATTCTTCGCATCGACATCCGCAGCACAACCGGCGATGCGCTCTATCGGATCCCGGCCGACAATCCGTTTGCCTCGAGCACCGCGTTCTGCAACGTGAACGGCTACGGCACGCAGAACTGTCCCGAGATCTACGCCTGGGGATTTCGCAATCCCTTCAGCTGGAGCTTCGATCGCCAGACCGGGCAGATGTGGGTTGGCGACGTAGGCGAGAGCGATATCGAGGAAGTGAGTCGAGTCCAGCGCGGCGGCAACTACGGCTGGCGCTGCTTCGAGGGCACGCGCGACAATTCCACCAACCCGGCGTTTCCCGCGGCAACGGGCGCGGCCTGCGTGGGGAAGACGGGGCTGCAGCCACCGATCGCCGAGTACCCGCACAGCGTCGGACGTGCCGTCACGGGCGGCTACGTCTATCGTGGCAGAGCGATTCCGGGCCTCGTCGGCCGCTACGTCTTCGCCGACTTTACGACCGGGCGCATCTGGGACATTCCGAACGACACGCAGCCCACGATGCAGATGTCGGGTGGGCTCGAAACGGGCTTCTACATCTCCTCGTTCGCAGAGGACAACGACGGCGAGCTCTATCTAACTAACATCTACCGCGATCTGCACCGCATCACCGCCTCGGGTGGCAGCAACACGGGTGTGGCCACGCAACTCTCCGCCACCGGCTGCGTGAACCCGACGAACGCGACGCTGCCCGCGAGCGGGCTGATTCCCTACACGCCGAACGCGGCATTCTGGTCCGATGGCGCGGCGAAAGAACGCTGGATCGGCTTGCCAAACGGACAGAACATCACCGTCGGCGCCGACGGCGACTGGGATTTCCCGAACGGCACGGTGCTGATGAAGAACTTCCGTTTCGACAATCGCCTCATCGAGACGCGCCTCTTCATGCGTCACCCCGACGGCGTGTGGGCAGGCTACAGCTACGAATGGAACGCGCAGCAAACCGATGCGACGCTGGTGCGCGGCGGCAAGCAGGTGACGGTCGGCGGACAGGAGTGGATCTATCCGAGCGAAGGCCAGTGCATGCTGTGTCACAACGAGGCATCGGGCCGCACACTCGGCCTGGAGACGAAACAACTCGCGTTCAACGTGACGTATCCGCAGACCGGCCGCGATGCTCACCAGCTCGTGACGCTCAACGCGATCAACGCGCTGGTGTCGCCGATCGCCAACCCCACAGAGCAAGTCCCGTATCCCAATCCGTTCGGAACGGCGGGCACGCTCGCCGAGCGTGCGCGCTCTTACCTGCATACCAACTGCGCGCAGTGTCATCGCCCGACCGGCCCAACGCCCACGGACATGGATCTGCGTTACACGACCGCGCTCGCGGACACCCACGCCTGCGACGTCGTGCCCGGAGTCGGCGACCTCGGCATCGCCAACGCGCGGCTCATCGCGCCCGGCGCCGCGGCACGCTCTGTGCTGATCAATCGCATGAGCCGGCGCGACGCGCATGCCATGCCGCCTCTCGGATCAGCGCAGGTGGATACGCAAGGGGCGGCGTTGCTGACCAGCTGGGTCAACTCGCTCACGAGCTGCAACTGACAGCGCTCAATCGCGGGGTCGGTCACGAACCTGTTTTCTGGCAATGTCCAGTAGACAGACGTCAGTAGATAGAGCAACCCCCGGCGCGCAAATGCCGGGGGCTTTTTCCCGGACCGGGCTCATCCAGGTGCCCGGCTGTCCGTTGCTCAACCCGACAGGCCCGACCAGTCGAACACCGCCGCAGCTGCGAGTGTGATGGCGACCAGCACGGTGATGCGATTGAGCAGGAACTTGATGGACGGATTCATGGCAACTCCCTGGTTGACGTTTATTGATGACGGTCAGGAGATTGCCCGAGCGGCGCGAGTCCGCGTAGTGGAACCTGTCACCCCGGGAACTGACAGGTGTCATCACTCCGGGATGGTGGCCTGATCACGAACGCCCTCAGCTCGGCGAGCTTGTCGCCCTCGAAGCGCCAGACATCGCAGTAGGCGTAGCGGACCTCGTTGCCCTCGTCGTCTTTCGATGTGATTTCGCCCAGGGCGGTGAGCCAATCACCTTCACTGATGAGGTGATTAACCGCGAATTTCGGGCGCTCCTTGTAGGTTTCCGCCATCCATTGCCGGACCATGTCCTTGCCGCTGAGGGTGCGGTCGCCAATGAAGTGCCACTGTGTGTCCTGGGTGCAATGCTTCAGGAATGGCAGAGAAGTCTTGTCGGAGATTGCCGTCTTCTTCGTCCGGGCACGCACAGCTTGCAGGCCCCGGCGTAGAGATCGCGCGGCGCGGGATACACTGCCGCCCGTCATGCGCCTCGGTCTCCAACACACTTATTCCACACTACCTTCGCGGTTCTACGCGCGGCTCGCGCCGGCGCCTGTCAAGGACCCACGGCTGGTCGTCTTCAACTCCCGTCTGGCGGAAGAGCTCGACCTGGATCCAACCGTCCTGAAACTCGAAGGTGCAAACTGGTTTTCAGGCAATCAATCGCCCGATGATGCCGACCCGATCGCTTTGGCCTACGCGGGTCATCAGTTTGGCGGCTTCGTGCCGCAGCTCGGCGATGGCCGCGCCATTTTGCTGGGTGAACGGGTGGGACGCGACGGCGTGCGGCGCGACATCCAGCTCAAGGGCTCGGGACGGACGCCGTTCTCACGCAACGGCGACGGACGCGCAGCGCTGGGACCCATGCTGCGCGAGTACCTCATCAGCGAAGCGATGCATGCGCTCGGCGTTCCGACCACGCGTTCTCTCGCGGTGGTGACGACTGGCGAGCAGGTTGTCCGCGAGGATCTTCAGCCAGGGGCGGTGCTGACGCGCGTGGCTGCCAGTCACATTCGTGTCGGCACCTTCGAGTACTTCGCGGCTCGCGACGATCGCGAAGGCGTTAGCGCGCTGCTCGACTACGTCATCACACGTCACTACCCGGAAACGCGGGGCGCCGACGTTCCCGCGCTGGCGGTTCTCGAAGCCGTCGCGCAGCGCCAAGCCGATCTGATAGCGGATTGGCTCAGCATTGCCTTCATCCACGGCGTCATGAACACGGACAACATGGCCATTTCGGGTGAGACAATCGACTACGGACCGTGCGCATTCATGGATCACTACGATGCGAACACCGTTTTCAGCTCCATCGACCGTGGCGGGCGTTATGCGTATGGCAATCAGCCGGCCATTGCGCAATGGAATCTCGCGCGGTTCGCCGAAACCCTGCTACCGCTCGTCGATCCGGACATCGGCAAAGCCGTCGAGCGCGCGACAGCGGTCGTCAGGGACTTCATGCCGGGCTTCGACGCTCGGCTCCTGACACGCATGCGGCGCAAGATCGGCCTGGCGACAGAAGTTGAAAGCGATGTCGAGCTGGTCCGGGATCTGTTTGCGACGATGCAATCGGCTGGTGCTGATTTCACGCTGACGTTTCGCCGCCTCGCGCGGTGCGCCGACGAGCCTGCCGATGACGCCTCACTACTCGAGCTGTTCGCATCCTCCTCTGGCATCGCGGATTGGCTGCGGCGCTGGCGCGAGCGCCTCGCAAGCGAGCCGCAGAATGCCGCGGAGCGCGCCGCGAACATGCGCCGCGTGAATCCCGCATTCATTCCGCGCAACCACCGGGTGGAGGCCGCGCTCGAAGCAGCCGCTACGCACGGCGACATGGGGCCGTTTCACCAGCTCCTGAACATCCTCGAGCATCCTTACGACGATCAGCCTGGCTGCGGGGAGTTCGAGCAGCCGCCGGCGCCGGGCGAACGCGTGCTTCGGACGTACTGCGGCACCTGAGTGGCGCGCGGTGATGGCGATGCGCGTTGCGAGGCGTCGCAGCGTTGTGCTACGTTTGTGCCATGTCAGAAACTACGACCATCCGCCTTCCACCCAAGCTTCGCGCCCGACTGCGTACCATCGCGAAGGAGACCGACCGCTCCGTCCACAGCATCATCGTCGAGGCTGTCGAAAAGCACGCGGCTTATGAAGAGCAGATGCGCAGTCTCGTGAAAGAGGCCTTGGCGGCCGATGCGGAGATCGACCGGACTGGCGAGGTGTATCGCGCCGAAGACGTGCACGCCTGGGCCGAGCGCCTTTCGCAAGGAGTCGCGAGCGCGCGCCCCAAGCCGTGGCGCAAGTAGTCTATTCGGCGTACGCGGTCGAAAACATCGAGCGCGC
>DASTXR010000008.1:0-120975 GCA_035765415.1 Steroidobacteraceae bacterium
AGGGCGGCGATCATAGCAGAACCGTTTTCGCGGTCGAGAACAAAGATAAGTTCAAGCCGAACAAGGACTTGGGCGGCCAGGCCCCTCCGGGGACGGGCCTGGAACGGGATCGATGGCGCGCCGCGATGACACCTCTTCTATCCCACCATGCCGGGGTCCATCGCCCCTCTTCGAACTCCGGCGCGCATGAAGGCATCGTCCTGCTCCGCAGTCAGACAACGCCTACCTAACAATCGACCACACGTTGTTAAAGTCGCCCCTCATTTTTACTCACCTCAGGGGAAGTCCGATGGCGGACGCCACGATGTCAAACGTACTAAAGAAGAGTGGCAAAGAGATTCACGCCAACTGGGCAAGGGATCTCGGCAACAACCAGTCGGCCGGCAAGGGAAGAATCTCCGCCGCCGAAATGGAACAGCAAACCGCAGAATTCATCAAACTGCTCACCGTCGCGTCCGAGCATGCAACTGCCGGCGACATTTCGTCGGCCGAGTTCAAGCCGGTTCGGGATTTCCTCGAAGGTGTATCCCGCTCGCGCGTCGCGCAAGGGTTCTCGTCCGATGAAACGGCCAGCTTCATCTTCTCGTTGAAGAAGCCGTTGTTCGCGGCGCTGCGCACGGACGCCGGCAAAGACGCCGATGCCCTCGCCGACCAGGTGTGGCGGGCCACCGAGCTGCTCGACGCGCTGGGCCTGCACACGGTCAAGGCGTACCAGAAGTCGCGCGAAGAAGTCATCAACCGCCAGCAACGCGAGATGCTCGAGCTCTCGTCGCCGGTGGTGAAACTCTGGGAAGGCATCATCGCGCTCCCCATGATCGGGACGCTGGATTCGGCGCGCACGCAGGTGGTCATGGAGAACCTTCTGCAGAAGGTCGTGGAGACCGGTGCGCAGATTGCGATCCTGGACATCACGGGTGTGCCGACGGTCGACACGCTGGTCGCGCAGCACTTGCTGAAGACAGTCACGGCGCTGCGGCTCATGGGCGCGGAATGCATCATCTCGGGCGTGCGCCCGCAGATCGCCCAGACCATCGTGCACCTGGGCGTAGACCTGCAGGGAGTGACGACCAAGGCGAACCTCGCCGATGCGCTGGCGCTTGCGCTCAAGCGCACCGGCATGTCGCTCAAGCAATAGTTGCCACGTGGAACGCATCCCAATACTTCGGATGGGCGAGTTCCTGCTCGTCACCATCCAGATCGACATGCATGACCAGATGGCCCTCAAATTGCAGGACGACCTGTCGAACGCCATCATCAAAAACGCCACCCGCGGCGTGCTCATCGACATTTCCACGCTGGAAATGGTCGATTCGTTCATCGGCCGCATGGTCGCGGACATCTCGAGCATCGGGAAAATCCTCGGGGCGGAGACCATACTCGTCGGCATGCAACCGGCGGTCGCCATCACCCTGGTCGAGCTGGGATTATCACTGCCTGGCGTGGCCACGGCACTCAACGTCGAACGCGGCATGGTGTTGTTGCGTCGAAAGATAGACGCGGACGGCACTGATGTCAGCGAACATTAAAGGCGAAGCACCACTGCGTTCCGATCACGACATCGTGATGGCGCGCCAGCAGGTCCGGCGCCTGACCCAGGAACTGAAATTCTCGCTCGTCGACCAGACCAAGATGGTCACCGCGGCGAGCGAGCTCGCGCGCAACGCGCTCATCTACGGCGGCGGTGGGAGGATGGAATGGGAGATCCTGCACGTCGACGGTCGCCGCGGTCTGCGGCTCAGGTTCGCCGATGACGGCCCGGGCATTCCCAATCTCGAGCTCGCGATGACCGATGGCTGGACCTCGGGCAACGGACTCGGCATGGGCCTCACGGGCTCGAAGCGGCTGGTCAACGAATTCGACATCGACACCAAGGTGGGCGCGGGAACCCGCGTGACGATCGCGCGATGGACCTAGCAGTGACAACCCGCGTTCGGAGCGCGCAGCAGCGCTATGTCATCGACGATTCCAGCAAGGTCGGCGAGGCGCGCCGCGCCGCGCAGGCCATGGCCAGCTTCGAGTTCACCGCCGAGATCGCCGGCAAGGTGTCGATCGCCGCCACGGAGCTGGCTAACAACCTGCTGCGCCACGCGAACGGCGGCGAGCTGCTGATCCAGGTGATGGGCGACGACTCCGCCGTCGTCGAGCTGCTGGCCATCGATCGTGGCCCCGGCATGAGCAACATCGAGCGTTGCCTGAGCGACGGGTATTCCACGATCGGCACACCCGGCACCGGCCTGGGCGCTGTGCGCCGGCTGGCGACCGAGTTCGACATCCATTCGGTGCCTGGCGAAGGCACGATAGTCATGGCGCGGTTCGGAGCCGGCACCGGCGCGCGACACGGCGCGATCAACATCGCGCTCGAAGGCGAAATCGAGTGCGGCGATGCCTGGTGCCTGCGGCAGGATTCGCAGGGCTTCGCGCTATTCGTCGTGGACGGCCTCGGTCACGGTACGTTCGCAGCCGAGGCGGCGCGCACCGCGGTCGGCGCATTTGCGCTGGGGCCGTTCGCGGAACCGCAGGAAATCATGGTGCGCGCCAACGGGCTCATGTCGAAGACCCGCGGTGGCGCGGCGGCCTGCGCACGCGTCGTGGGCGACAAGGTTTCCTATGCGGGCGTCGGCAATATTTCCGGCACGCTGATCTGCGTCGGCAAGTCGCAGGGCCTGGTGTCGCATAACGGCACGCTCGGCGCGTTTCCGCGTCGCGCCTCGCAGTTCGAATACCTCCGCGAGCCGGGCGCGCTGCTGATCATGCATTCCGACGGCGTGTCCGCGCGCTGGGATCTGAAGAGCCGTCCCGACCTGCTGGTGCGCCATCCGGCGATCATTGCCGGCGCCATCTATCGCGACCATGGTCGCGGACGCGATGACGCGACCGTGGTGGTGGTGAGCTGATGTCCGCCGACCTGCAAGCGCAGCTCCTGGCACGCGACGCGGACATCGCCGCATTGCGCGAGGAGCTGGAAGAAACCAATCGCGGAGTGCTGGCGCTGTACGCCGAGCTCGACGACAAGGCGGCCGAGCTGCGCGAGGCCACCGAGCTCAAGAGCCGCTTCCTTTCGTACATGAGCCACGAATTCCGTACACCGCTCACCTCCATGTCGAGCATCACCGGCATCCTGCTGTCGCGCATGGATGGGCCGCTGACGCCCGAGCAGCAGAAACAGGTGGAATTCATCCGCTCGTCCGCGCGCGAGCTCACCGACATGGTGGGCGACCTGCTCGATCTCGCCAAGGTCGAAGCGGGCCGCGTCACCATTTCGCCGGAATGGTTCGAGATGGTGGATCTGTTCTCGGCGCTGCGCGGCATGTTCAAACCCATCGTCGCGAGCAGCGCCATCTCGCTGGTCTTCGATGAACCGCGCGACGACATCAAGCTGTTCACCGACGACAAGAAGCTTTCGCAGATCCTGCGCAATTTCATATCCAACGCGCTCAAGTTCACGCCCGAAGGTGAAGTGCGGGTCACCGCGGCGCTGCTGCCGCAGGATCGTGTGGAATTCGCGGTCACCGACACGGGCATCGGCATCGCGGCCGAGCACCTGCCCAACCTGTTCGATGATTTCGTGCAGCTCGACGTTCGCCTGCAGAAACGACTTCGCGGCTCGGGCCTCGGCCTTTCGCTATCGCGCAAGTTCGCCACGCTGCTCGGCGGCGAGGTGCATGCCGAAAGCGAGCTCGGCAAGGGTTCGCGCTTTTCCGTGACGCTGCCCATCAAGCTGCCCACATGAGCAACGCGCCTCTCTACAAGATTCAGAACCAGAAGATCGTCGTCGTCGACGACAATCCGGCCTCGCTGTACTCCACCTCGCGAATCCTGAGGTCCGGAGGATTCGAGGTCATCGAAGCCACGACGGGCGCCGAAGCGCTGGTGGCAGCCGAGCAGGACGTCGGCCTGATCGTGCTCGACATCAATCTGCCGGACATCGATGGACTCGAGGTGTGCCGCCGCCTGCGCGCGCGAACACACACTTCGTTCCTGCCCATCGTCCATCTGACGGCCACCTTCGTGGCCCACGATGACCACCAGCAGGGCCTGTCCGCCGGCGGTGACAGCTATCTCACACACCCGGTGGATCCGCCCGTGCTCATCGCCACGGTGCGCGCGCTTCTGTTCGCGCGCCAGGCCGACATCGTCCGTCGCAGCACCGACGCGCGTTTCCGCGCCGTGTTCGAGCTCGCCTCGAGCGGCATTGCGCTGTTCGACACCCACCTGGTCTATCAGGATGTGAATCCCGAGTTCTGCCGCATCGTGGGTCGCACGCGCGCGGACATCATCGGCAAGCGTTGCATCGATCTCATCGCACCGGGCCACGAAGACCTCTGCAAGAATCTGCACAATGCGCTCGCCGACGGCGGACGCTGGGAAGGCACCATGCCGATCACTCGGCCCGACGGCAGCGTCGCCGATGTCGAGTGGCGCATGGCCGCGGACAACAGCCACGGCGCGCGCATCGCGATTGCGACCAATATCACCGAGCGCGAAAAGCTGCTGGCCAGCGAGCGCGCGGCGCGCACCGAAGCCGAACGCAGCAACCAGCTCAAGGATGAATTCCTCGCCACGTTGTCGCACGAGCTGCGCAATCCACTGAATGCGATGCTGGGCTGGGCCACGGTGCTGCGCCGGAAGAATGTGCCGCCGGCCATGCTCGAGCAGGGGCTCGACGCGATCGAGCGCAACTCGCGCGTGCAGAGCCATCTCATCGAGGATCTGCTCGACTTCGCCGGCATCCGCTTCGGCAAGATGCGTGTCGACGTGGACGCGATTCCGCCCGCGCGCACGATCATGGCGGCCGTGGAAGTCGTGAGCCCGCAGGCTCAGAAGAAAGGCGTTGCGCTGCACGTGGACATCGCCGATCCGGACTCGCACGTGATGGCCGACGATTCGCGGCTCCAGCAGATCGTCTGGAACCTGCTCACCAACGCCATCAAGTTCACGCCCACCGGCGGCAGCATCGAAGTGACGGCGCGCGCCGATGACGGCCAGTATGAAATTGCCGTGACCGACAGCGGCCGCGGCATCAGCCCTGAGTTCCTGCCGCAGATCTTCGAACGATTCAGCCAGCAGGAATCCGGCGCCGGCAAGAGCTTCGCCGGGCTCGGCATCGGCCTCACCATCGTCAAGCACCTGGTGGACATCCACCACGGCACGATCAGCGTGGCCAGCGAGGGCGTGGGCAAGGGCGCGACGTTTCGCGTACGCCTGCCGCTCACCGACAAACGACCCAGCGCGATCCCGACGGATCAGACCACGCGGTTGCGCAAGATGCGCATCCTGGTCGTCGAGGACGACGCCGATGCGCGCGCGCTCATCACGCGTATCCTGACCGATGCCGGCGCGCAGGTGAGCGACGTGAGCACCGCCGAGGAAGCGATCGCGCGCATCAAGGCGGAGACTCCGGATCTGCTGGTCAGCGACATCGGCATGCCGCAGCTCGACGGCTACCAACTCCTGCGCAACGTGCGCGCCGCCGGGTTCGATGAAAAGAAGCTACCGGCGATAGCGCTCACGGCGTTCTCGCGCGTGCAGGATCGCGCCGATGCGCTGGCCGCCGGCTTTCAGATGCACCTCGCCAAGCCCGTGAAAGCCGAAGCGCTCATGGCCGCGGTGGCCTCTCTCATGCAGCGGAAATAGCGTCGGTTCGCCGGAACAGGAAGTCGTGGTGCGAAAGCGCTTCGAGCATCGTGTATCGCGGGCCCAGGAAATCCGTGACGGCATCGAGCTGTTCGGTTTCGATGAGCAGGTATCGCGGCGCGTGGCGCGCCATGTCGAGCCCCTTGAGCACCTCGAGCTCGAATCCTTCGACGTCGAGTGAAAAGAAATCCACGGTCGCGATGCGCAGCTCGTCGAGCACGTTGGACAGCGCGCGCACGCGCGTGCGCACGAGCTCGGGCGCGGTGCCGCCGAATTCGCGCGCGCCGATCGACGCGTGCTGTCGCACCGAGCGGCCATGCAGCAGTTTTTCATCCACGCTCACCGGCAGGCTCATGAGTCCGCCGGCCAGTATCTCCAGTTCCTCGCCATCCTTGTCGAACGGCCCCAGGCCGCAGTTCACCACGTGCGCGTCGCGCGCGCGTTCGCACATGCGGAAGTACTTGGGCACGGGCTCCACCAGCAGGCCCTTCCAGCCATACTTGTTCTCGAGGAAGTAGCTGTTCGACTGCGCGATGCCGTCGTTCGCGCCGGCTTCGATGAAAGTGCCGTCACGGAAGTCGAGATATTTCTCGAGCTTGCGGTCCATGCCGTACAGCGCCGTGTAAGGGCGGCCTAACCACACATTCACGCGCATGGACAGCCGCCGCCAGTGAAACATCATCTGCTCGAGCGAGCCGCCGAAGATGTTGATCAGCGCGAACTTGATGGACTTGCGGAATCCTGTATGCATGAGCGCTCCTTCAGACAGCGGGCCAGCGGGTGTCGGGAAGCGTATCCGCCGAAGACAAAAGCTGCGGCCGCAGCACCTGGCTGTACACGCTTTCCATGCGGTCGAGCGAGCGGCTCCAGTCGAACTCCTGCTCGACGCGCGCGCGGTTGTAACTTCCCATGCTGGCCTGCAATTCGCGGCTCACGAGGATCTCGGCGAGCGCATCCGCGAGGCTGAATGCGTCGCGCATGGGCACCACGCGGCCGCCTTCGCGATGCACGAGGTATGGCGGACCGCCCACGTTGGTCGTGACCACGGGCACGGCGGAGGCCATCGCCTCCAACAAGGTCATGCCGAAGGGTTCGCCGTACGACGGCATGCAGTACACCGAGTGCGCCCGCATGATGGTCGCCACGTCTTCGCGCGCGGCGCGGCCGCGACGGAAGATTCGATCGCGAAAAGGCGAAGCGGCAATGCGCGCATCCACCGCCCCGCTCTCGCGACCGTCGCCCCAGATCTCGAGCGTGGCTTCGGGCACGCGCGCCGCCACGACGTCGAATGCTTCCAGCAGCGTGAAGATTCCCTTCCAGTACTCGAGCACGGCCAGGAACAGGATGCTGGAGCCCTTCGGCATCTCCTCGCGCGGCGGATATTCCCGGCTGTGAATGCCGTGGCTGATGACATGCACGCGGCTCGCCCGCGCCGCGCGCGAGCGCACTCGCTCGATGGCCGCCGGACAGGTGATGATGAGTGCATCCGCCTGGGCCTGCTGCAGCGAAGCGAGCAGGTCGCGCACGCGATGCTTGACGCGCGCCAGCACGCTGGGCGGCTTCGGAGGACCGAAGGCCTCGGCCGCCCAGTGACCCGAGTACGGCCCCAGGATCAAAGGCACACCGCTGCCCAGCAATGCGAGGCTCAGTCCCGTCTCCACGGGTGTGAACTGCTGCGCGAGATCGAACTGCACTTGCTTGTGCAGTGACCTGAACAGTTTGCGTACGCCCATCACGTACCGCAGACGCGTGCGCGCGCCCGGGCGGCGAACGTCGGTGCCGGGTATCCGATGCAGGTGCATGCGCGGCGGAACCGCGCCGCGCAGTTCGACGCGTGGCGTCGCGATGTGCAGCGTGTGGCCGCGCTCGGCAAGGCCGCGCAGGTAGTTGTAGTCGATCCACCCGGCGCCGTTCGGCAGATGGTCGGTGAGCGAGTCCGAGGGATGAACCACGAAAATATTCAACGGCTTCATGCGAGCATCCCCTTCATTCGACATAGCCGCGCACGCGGCGAAAGTATTCGGCATCGCGATCGAGCGGCTTCACCGGCAATGCGGGCACGCCCGAGTACAGCGTGAACGGCTCGGCGTAGGCGCGCGCCAGCGACGAGCCCGCGGCCAGCACCGAACAATCCGGTAGTTCGGCGCCTTTGAGCACCACGCAGGACGTGCCCACGAAGCAATAGCGGCCGATGCGCACGGGCGCCGACACCTGCCGGTTGCGACGGAAATCGATGGCATGCGTCAGGATCTGCGAGCGGGCGCCGCCCAGCGTGGCGAAGTCGCCGATGTCGACGCGGTTCGAGCAATCGACGTAATGGCGTGACGTCATCGCCGCGTGCCGGCCCATGACGAACGCGGGATCGCGCGCCGATTCTTCGGTGAAGTGTTTGCCGTGACCGGCGCCGAGACCCGAAATCCAGTTGAAGTCGCCGATGGTGGCGCTCTCGCCGAGATCGACGCGCACGCCTTTCACGACGTTGAAATGCCCGATGCGCGCCGCAGCGCCCATCTGCAACGAGGTGCAGCCGATGAGCGAGAAGCCGATGCGCGCGTTTTCGCCGAATGAATAGCCACACAACATGCGCAGCAGCCATCGCCGGATGGCCCATGGCAGAACCAGCGAGATCGCCGACACGATGAGCGCGCGGCGCGGACTGACACGGCGTGGCGTGGGCAGGAAGTTCACGGGCCGATCTCCACGACGCTGAGGTTGTCGCCCACGGCCAGTCGCGGAGCGCGGCCTGCCAGTGTGCGCACGGAAGCGTCGCCCGACGACTCGAACGTCATGACGCGCCGCGCCTGGAATTCCCGCGGCAACGTGAGCGACACCTGCTGAGGCACGACCGCGAGCTCGCGGTCCGCGGCAGGGTCGAAGCTCGGCGTTTCGACCCAGAGCACGAGGCGGTAAGAGCCATCCGCCTTGGCGAACAGCATGGCCTCGAGATTTTCGAGCTCGCCCGCGAGCGAGACGTCGAGAGGTGGCGCAACGCCTCGCGCGGCATTCCCGGCATCGTCGAGTTCCTGCATGAGCGCGCTCAACTGGCGCCACGCGGGTTTCTCACCACCGCCCGCGTCGAGCAGGCCCATGGCGCCGCCCTCGTCGCTGCCGTGATCGGCCAGCTGGTAGATGAACGTGCGCGGGATGCCCGCCTTCAGATGCAGCATGAGCATGCGCGCGAGGTAACGGGCCTGGACTTCCGGCGTGACGGCGCGCCCCGAAGCACCCCTCGTCGCGTAACCCGCCTCGGTGCAGATGATCGGCTTGTCGCCGGAGATACGCCGCACCTGGCACATCGCGTACGGCAGCGCGCCGTAGCGAAACGCTTCGCAGGGAGGCCGGCCGGGCCGGCCATATCCGCCGGTTGCCGGATTGAAGGCGCGGTAATACTTGTGGAGATTGCCGGCGTCGAGATCCTGCGCCCTTTCGCCTAACAACAGTTGCGGGTCGCCGCCGAGATCGGCGATGGATGGCCCGAGGATCGGGTAACGCGCGGAATCCCGGCCGCTGCGCACATACCCGGCGAACGTCGGCATCCACACGCGCAGCACCTCCGCCCACGGCATGCTCTTCTGCTGGTTGAGCTCGTTGGGCAGCTCGAAGGCTTCGAAGGCCGGATGCACACGCGCGGGAAAGCCCTGCACGAATTCGCGGCTCACCATCGGGCGGAAGATGAACGTGACGCGGATGCCCGCCTCGCCCAGTTCGCGGAAGCGTTCCGCACGATCGCGTTCGAAGAACCCGCCGTCCTGGTCCATGGCGCCGTCGCGGATGTGCCGGATGCGTGCATCGAGCAGCAACTGTTTCATGCGCGCGAAGTCGCGGTCGTAGAAACTCCGTGCATGCCGCAGATGCGTGTTCACGCCCACCGAATCCGTGAAGTCGCGTGCCCAGCGCGTTTCGATCGAGGTCGCGGCATGTGCGTCACCGATGATCGCGGCGAGCATGACCAGCAGCGCAGCGCGCTTCATGAGCGCAGCCTCGAGCGCAGGTAGCGCCAGTCTTCGCCATTCAGATACGGGCGCGGCAGCGGTAGTTTGAGCGCGAGGCGCATTCCGCACAGCAGCGCGACCCAGCGGACGGCGCCCGCGACCAGTAGCGCGATGGCGGCCCCTAGCGCGCCGTAGCGCGGCACGAGAGTCAGCAGCAGCGCGAGCGAAATGACGAGCGTGCCCGCCTGGATCGACGAGACCAGGCCCGGACGATCGCGCGAGAGATACAACTGCACCGTCACCTGCGCCAGCACGCCCAGCGACGCTTCGATGACCAGCAGCCGGAAGATGTCGGCCGAGTGTGCGAACTCAGCGCCGTAGGCGAACCTCAACAACCATTCGCCGGCGAGGCCCAGCACCACGCAGGCAGCGGTCAGCGCGGCGATGAGGAACCGACAGGTGATGTCGTGCACGCGCTGGTTGTTGGCTTCACCCTGCCCCGCCAGGTGCGACAGGAAGATGGATTGCAACGCGGGCTGCACGAACTGCACCACGCGCGAGAAACTGAAGGCCACCGCATAAAACCCGAGCTCGCGTGCCGGCAGCAGCGGGATCAGCACCAGCCGGTCCGAATGCAGTATGAACGCCGTCACCAGCCCTGCCGGCGCCGCGCGCAGCGAATACGAGCGCATCTCGCGCAGTTCGCTGCGAACCGCGGCAAAGTGCGGGCGCAGCGTGCGCAGGAACTTCGGCACGACGGAGCACACCGCCAGCGCGCCCGAGATGAACAGCGCCAGGGCCGCGCCACGCACGGTCAGCGTGGCGAGCACGGCGATTCCGGCGAGCGCCAGCAGGTGATAGAGCTGCGGCAGCAGGTGCGTGAGGTTGCAGTACCAGTACTGACCGGTGCCGGCGAAAGCCTGCTTGATGACGATCTGCGTCGTGTTGACCAGCACCGCGGCCAGGCACCACTGCGCGAACAGTACGGTCGACGAATCGTAACCGTTCATGAACAGCGGCAGCGCCGCAGCGCCGATGGCGATGAGCACTGCCGAGCCGGCGAGCGCCAGCAACAATGCCGCGCCGGCCACGGCATCGGGGGAGCCGGGATTGCGGCGCATGCGAAACACCACCGCGCTGTTGAGACCGGCAGTTGCGATCATGGCGAGCAACGGCGGCCACACCGTGATCGCGACATAGATGCCGCGGCCTTCGGCGCCGAGCAGGCGCGCGGTCATGATGCCGGTGACGAGGTTCATCAGCACGATGAGCACCTGCGTGCCTACCGAGCGAACCATGGAGAACAATGGCGCGTCGCCGCGCGCGAGTTGCGCGCCGAAGCGTCGCCATCGGGAGCCGGCGGGCTGCAACACGCTGCTCACAGACTCTCCACCGCGCGCTGGAAGCCGAGCACCGTGGCGCGCGACGAGAACTTCTCTTCCGCCAGGATGCGCGCCCGCGCCGCCACTTCGCGCGACCATTGCGGGTTCTCGAGATACCTGCGGATGGCGGCGGCCAGCGCCTCGTGATCGTTGAGCGGCGTGAGCAGGCCGGTTTCCCCGTGGCTGATGAACTCGGGAACACCGCCGGCATCGCTGCCGATCACCGGCGTGCCGGCGAACATGGCCTCGGCAATCACTCTTCCGGAAGGCTCGGGCGCGGTCGAACAATGCGCGACCACATCGCAGGCGGCCATGAGCGTGAGTACGTCGTCCACGTGCCCGGCGAACGTGACGCGGTCCGCGAGGCCCAGTTGCGCCACGAGTTCGTGCAGCTCGCGCTCGAAATCCTGCGCGTCGAACAACGCAGCGCCGGCGATCACGCCACGCGCTCCGGGCACCGATGCCAGCGCGCGCAGAAACACGTCCTGGCCTTTCCACCGGCAGATTCTCCCGAACATGCCGACGAGCGGCGCGCCATCGGGGCTGAAGCGCCGCCGGAAACTCGCCACGCCCGCCGGGTTGCCGAGCTGCCGCGACACCTGCGCGGGATCGATGCCCGACACCACGACGCTGACACCTTCGCGGCGTCCGCCGGCTTGCAGCCATTGATTCAGGCTCTCCTGCGACACCAGCACTACACCATCGGCGCTGTATCGCGACAACGCGAGCAGCATGCGGATCATCGCCGGATGAAAATGCGCCACGGACAGGATGTCGTTCATGAACCAGAGAATCGGCCGGCGCATGAACGGCTTCGCGAGCGAGGCCAGCACGAACGCCTTCTGCGAGAAACACACCACCGCGTCGAAGTCGCGCGCCTTGCGCGCAAGATGGCCCACCATGGCGAGCGATCCGGGTATCGCGCGCAGCAGACTTGCGAACCCGCCCTCGCGGCGGACACCGCGCGTGGCCGCGGCCAGCGGCTGCACCGAGTAGCGGATTCCGGCGGCGCGGAGCAGACCTTCGAGCGAGCCGTGCTGAAGCAACAGGACTTCCGCGCGCTCGCGCATGGTGCCGGCGATCGCCATCATCTTGAACTCGGCGCCGCCGGGATCGCCGACGTGCGTGATGAAGAGGATGGAGCCGAGGTGGGTGTCCTTCATGCGCGCTCCTGCGAGGCGATGCGTGCCGCCAGTCCGAAGCCCAGGAAATTCCAGGCGCAGAACCCGATCTCGCCCACGTGTACGGTGCCGATCGGCAGCAGCACGAACAACGCGACGACGATGGCGCGGTCGTAGTAGATGTGGCTGCCGGCCGCGGGCGCGGCGCGGAACAGCCCGGCCACGAGCAGCGCCATCGAGAGAATGAACGCGGTGCCGACGAACACGCCCATGGCGCGATAGATCTCGATGAGCGCGCCGTCGATCTCCACGGGCGCGCGGTTGTCGAGCCGGCGCGAGGCGCCGTTGATGGCGAGACCGTCACCGACGATGAGATTGTCGTGTTCGATGACTTCGCCGTACTGCTCCAGCCGCTTGCGCAACGACTCGTCGCCTTCGAGCTCGGTGAGCGTGGCAGCGCGCTCGATCACGGCATCGCGGATCTGCGGCGACAATGCCGTGGACGCCAGCGCAAGCCCGGCGAGGAACAACGCCAGGATGTTCGTGCGCCGCACGCCCGCCGTCGGCGACACCGCCACGAGCACGATGGCAAGCGCCGTGGCCGCCCACAGCGACCGGTACTGGCACAGCGCGAGGCCCACGAGCATCGGCGCCACGCACAACAGGCACACCGCGAGCCGGCGCTTCAGCGCGACCAGGATGCCGGCCGAGAGAACCGCGCCGAACGCGCCCGGCGAGTTCATGGTGCTGAACACGCGAAGCTGGAAGGGCTCGGGCTGGCCGATGGAGTTGAAACCCAGCTCCGCCACTCCGCGGACCCAGTTTGCGTCCCACGACGACGGGCTCACGAACTGCCAGATGCCGTACAGCGACATGGCCACGGCCGCGGCGACCAGGCACTGCTCGAATATCCGCCGCAATCCCGGGATTTGCTCGCGGTTCGCCAGTAGATAGACCGCGAACAGCGGGCCGACGCTCCACTTGAGCACGTCGACGATCGACGAGCGAAACCGGCCGTCGAGCAGCGCGAGCGCGGTGCCATAGGCGATGCAGGCCATGAGCACGAGGAACGGGCCGAGCTTGCGCGGCTGCGGCCGCGACCAGTATTCGAAGAAGCTGATCACGGTGAAGAGGCCGCACAGGTACGGCGTGAGCAACGCCGGGTTCGACGCGTCGAAGCCCGCCTGGTCGTCGATGAGCCGGCGCGCGAACGACATGAAGCAGAACACCAGCAGGCAGTGCGCGGCGTACCAGGGCGAGCGGCGCGAAAAGAGATAACCGGCCAGCAGGAAATTCGCCAGCGGGTACAGCAGGCGTCCGGCCGGCGCGAGGTTCGCGACGTACAGGCCCACCGGCAGCAGCAGCACCATGCACACCACGGCCAGCCCTTCGGCGAGCGGCGCCGATGCAGTGCGCGGCTGCGGGAATGCGGGGGTCTCTAGTGTCTGTTCCATCAATACTTTCGGGGACTGCAAGCGCCGTTCCATTTTCATTCTGCACGAACACGCCGGTCGAGCGCACGCCGGACGTGAACCGGCGGCGAGTCTATCTATTTGAGTGCGACGCGCGGTTTTTTTGCGCACCGTTAGTGCGCCGTGGGACTCGTCCGACGTCGCTGCTTTGAGTCAGGTGCGCGCCCGGAGCTTGTTTTCCAGCGCGCGAGCATGATCTCTTTTCATGCGTCGCGAAATTTTTCTCTCCTCCAAACTCCGGATTGCGCGGGCCATTCGCCAATCGCCGACACTGTCTAACTACTTTGGCATGTGGGTATGCACTTGACGGGTGCGCGCGGCCCGTGCACCTTCGCGCACCAGGCGCCGCAGGAGACCCGACGGCGCGAGGACGTGGAACGGTACTTGCACGTGAAGCAGTAACGCTTGCCCGCTGTTTTCCCTGCAAGGAGTGCGAATGAAGTATCTGCTGGTCGGTTTTCTTTCCCTGGCCGCGTTTCTCAACGCGGGGCCCGACGACGCCATCGCGGGCGCGCTCGCCGCCGCGCTGATCGCGTTGCAGCTCCGTCGCCGGCAGAAGTCGCTGCGAATGCCGAGGCCGCTCAACTGACGTGCGAAAACTGATGGAAGGGAGAATCGAACCCCTGCATTCCCGCGAAGTCACGGCGCTGTCCACGGTGGACTCGCCCGTGGTGTTCGCCGTCAAGAGCCTGCTGCTGCCCATCATTCCCGTGGTCACGCTGTGGATCTGCATGGCGGCGGCAAATGAGCCCTTGCGCGGCGGCTATTTCCTGATCGCCGTGCTCACGTTCCTGGGCGCGCCCGACGTGTTAGGCGTCGCGCGCATCGGCGCCAGCGACGAGAAGCGCCCGCAAGGCGCTTTGCTGCTCGAAGTCACGGCGCGCTGGCTCACGCTGGTGGCGCTCATTGCCGCCGTCGTCTACCTCGCGGGCCTGGCGCATACGCTCGACTACGGGCTGCTCACCACGTGGTTCGCGCTGACTCCCGCGGTGCTGTTCGTGGGCCAGTGGGCCGCGCGCCAGTGGCTCACGCGTTCATTGCGCGGCCGCAGTCCGCAACGTGCCGTGATCGTCGGGGCCACGGAGCTCGGCACCAGGCTCGAAGCCGCGCTGCATTCCGATTCGCTGCTGCGCACCGACGTCGTCGGCTACTTCGACGATCTTCCCGGCGAGTACCTGACCGCGAAGATCGGCTCGCCGCTGATCGGCGAAACCAGCGGCCTGGCCGATTTCGTGAAGCACAACCGCATCGACCAGGTGTTCATCACGCTGCCGATGAGCCGCGACGCACGCATCGTCGCCATGCTCGAGGCGCTGCACGACTCCACCGCGTCCATCTACTTCGTGCCGGACATCTTCGCGTTCAACCTCATCCAGGCGCGCTTCGACATCCTGGGCGGCGTCCCGGTGGTGGCGGTTCGCGAAACTCCGTTTTACGGCGCCGCCTGGCTGGTCAAGCGCCTCAGCGACATCGCCATCGCCAGCGCCGCCGTCCTGCTGCTGGCGCCGTTGCTGCTCGTGGCCGCATGCGCCATCCGGCTCGATTCGCGCGGCCCCGTGCTGTTTCGCCAGAAGCGTTACGGCCTCGACGGCCGGGAAATCCTGGTGTTCAAGTTCCGCTCGATGAGTGTCACCGAGGACGGCAAGACCGCGTTCAGCGCCGCGGCGCGCGGCGATTCACGCATCACGCGCGTGGGCGCGTTCATTCGCCGCACGTCCATCGACGAGCTGCCGCAACTGTTCAACGTGCTCGAAGGCAGCATGAGCATCGTCGGACCGCGGCCGCATCCGGTGGCGATGAACGAGCACTACCGCCGCGAAATTCCCAGCTACATGGTGCGGCACAAGGTGAAGCCCGGCATCACGGGCTGGGCGCAGGTCAATGGCTACCGCGGCGGCGACGACATCGACTCCATGCGCAAGCGCATCGAGCTCGACCTCGCCTACCTGCGCCATTGGTCGCTGTGGCTCGACCTGCGCATTCTTTTCAAGACCATCACCGTCGTGCTGACCGACCGTCACGCCTTTTGAGGAGCCCATGCTCGATCGCAAAGTAGCGCTGATCTACGACAAGCTCGACGTGTACGGCGGCGGCGAGCGCGTGCTCGAGCAGCAGATCGCGATGTATCCGCATTCCGACGTCTGCGTGTCGGTGGACAACCTGAAGCCGGACATGCGCGCCTTCCTGCAGGGCAAGGAGCCCATCACCACGTTCGCGCAGAACCTGCCGCTGGTGCGCCACTACCAGCGCCATTTCCTGTTGCTGCTGATGTTCGCCATCGAGCAGCTCGACCTGTCCGACTACGACCTGGTGCTCTCGGGCAGCGCGTCGATTGCCAAGGGTGTCATCACCGGGCCCAACCAGCTGCACATCTCCTACGTGCATTCGCCCATGCGGTTCGCGTGGGACATGCAGCACCAGTACCTGGGTGAGGCCCGGCTCGACAAGGGATTCCGCAGCATGCTCGCGCGATACATGCTGCACCGTGCGCGCGGCTGGGATCTGCGCAGCAGCAACGGCGTCGATCACTTCATCGCCAACTCGCAGTTCATCGCACGCCGTATCTGGAAGGTGTACCGCCGCGAAGCGACCGTCATCTATCCACCGGTGGACGTCGACGGCTTCTCGCTGCGAACCAGCAAGGAGCCCTTCTACCTCACCGCCTCGCGCATGGTGCCGTACAAGAAGATCACGGCGATCGTCGAGGCGTTCCGCGCGCTGCCCGACCGCAAGCTCGTGGTCGTGGGTGATGGCCCGGAGATGAAACGCATCAAGGCGCTCGCCTCGCCCAACGTGGAAATCCTGGGCTACCAGCCGACGAGCGTGCTGGGCGACCTCATGCAACGAGCGCGCTGTTTCATCTTCGCGGCGGAAGAAGATTTCGGCATCACGCCCGTGGAGGCCCAGGCCTGCGGCACTCCGGTGCTGGCCTATGGCCGCGGCGGCGCGCTCGAGACGATCCGCGGGCTCGACCAGTTCAAGCCGACCGGCACGTTCTTCGATCGCCAGGATGCGCCGACGATCGCCGAGGCGGTGCTGCAATTCGAACGCAACGAAGATCGCATCTCTCCGCACGACTGCTGGCAGAACGCGCAACGCTTCTCCAGGCAGATCTTCCGCGAGAATTACGGCAGCTTCGTGGAGCGCTGCTGGGATGCGTTCCAGTCCCTGCCTGCGATGTCCACGGGCCTCGATCGCCAGCTCGCGTTGCAGGAAGCGACACAGGGGTTTCCGGGAGTAGCCGCATGAAGTCCGTGGTTTTCGCCTGTGTTTTCATCGCCGCGTGGCTGGCCGGGTGCGCAAGTCCGTCGCAACGGCTGCCCGAGCTTCCCAACGACCAGGCTGGCGCGGCCTATCTGCTCGGCGCCGGCGACTCGTTGCGCATCACGGTATTCGGCGAGGCCGACCTGTCGGGCACGTTCAAGATCTCCGACAACGGCGCGCTGGTGATGCCGCTGGTCGGCCAGGTTTCCGCGGCCGGCCTGTCGGTGCCCGAGCTGCAGAAGCGCCTGGCGAACCAGCTCAACGTGAAGGCGGTGAAGTCGCCGGACGTCACCATCCAGATCGAGGAATACCGGCCGTTCTTCATCCTTGGCGAGGTCAAGAACCCCGGCTCCTATCCTTACGTGCCGGAAATGACGGTGCTCACGGCCGTGGCCATCGCCGGGGGTTTCACGTTCCGCGCGTCCGAAGACGAGGTGTCGGTCACGCGCAAGCGCAATGGCGCCGCCAGCGAAGCGCGCGCCAGCCGCGCCGCGCGCGTGCTGCCCGGCGATGTCGTCTACGTATTCGAGAGGCATTTCTGAGCTCCGTGCGCCGTAGTCGTCCGTGGCCTGGCGGGTGGTTAGGCGCCGCGCTGGTGTTTTGCGGCACGGCCGGCGCGCAGTCGCTCGCGCCGCGTGCGTTGTTCGTCGACGACCGCGGCACGGAACTGTTCGACACCGAAGGCGCCGAGGGCGGCATCCGCGCGGGCTCCTTCGACGTGCGCGCCGCCGCGGGCTTTTCATTCGGCATGGACTCCAATGTTTACGCGCTGCCCCAGGCTGCCGATGAAGATCGCGTGGCGACCGGTGAAGCGCTGCTGCGCGCCGTCAATGAATCGCCGACGCGCGAGATGCTGGGCATGGCGTTCGTGCGGGCACGGCGCTTCGACCAAGCGCGCGATCAGGACGCCACCGAATTCGGCGTGCTCGGGCGTTACGACGGCTGGATAGGCTCGCAGGACCGCGTCATCACCGGATTCAGCGCCGAACACGGCATCGAATCGCGCAATGACATCGAAACGCCGACGACCGTGGCATTGAGCCCCTATGACGATGCGCGCGGCTCCTTCTCGTACGCGCACCTGTTCAACCGCTTCACGCTCGAAACGCGGCTCGATGCGCGACGGCTGCAATACGACACCGCTTCGCAGGAATACCGGGACCGCTCGCAATACCGCACGGAACTGCGGGGCGCATACCAGTTGCGGTCCGACCTGTCGTGGGTGCTCACCGGGTATTTCAATCGCGATGACTACGACAACCCGACACCGGCCACGCTGTCGGCCGGCACCGCGGGCGCGCTGCTCGGGCTGCACTTCGACGTGAGCGAACTACTCGAGCTCGAGATCGGCGCGGGCTACTTCGACCGGCAATACGACGACCTGGATGACGCACTCGACGGCGTCTCGTTTCGCGGCTCGCTGTTGTGGCATCCCACTCGCCTCACCACCGTGCGCGCGCAGGTGCTGCGCACCGACGCGCCGACCCACATCGAAGGCGCCTTCGGCAAGGTGCGCAACGACGCGCTGCTGCGGGTCACGCACGAATACAGCCGCAACCTCGTGTTGCATGCCGGCGCGCGGTTCATCGCCGACGATTTCGAGACCATCGATCGCGTCGACACCTCCTGGCTCGCGGAGCTGGGTGCCAACTGGGCTTTCGGCAGGCACTCGGTGCTGCGCTTCTCGTACGACTACGGGACGCGTGACCACGACGCGGGACGCAGCTTCGACCGGCACGTCGCCAGCCTCGCCTACATCATGAGGCTCTAGCAACATCATGGAAGACAACTCTCCCCTGAGCCTGCAGAGCCTGTGGCGCGCCGTACGGCAGCGCTGGCTCACGCTGCTGTTCACGTCGGCGCTGTTGTTCGCCGCCATCGCCGCGTACGTGTTCACGCTCGTGCCGCGGTACACGGCGCACGCCGTGGTGTTGCTCGCGCCGGTCACCGAGGAGCTGGGCGACGCGCCCACCACTGCGCGACTGCTGGCGACCACCGATCCGTTTTTCATCCGCAGCGAGACCACCATCATCGGCAGTGACGAGCTCGGCCGCGAGGTGATCCAGAAGCTCGACCTCAGTCGCCAGTCGGAATTCCTGCCGCTTCCGGGTTTGCTCGAACAGCTCGGTATCCGCCGCGCCGCATCCGGCGCTCACCCGTACCTGTCGGTCGAGGAGCTGACGCTCGACCAGGTGGTGCGCGGTTACCAGGACCGGCTCTCGGTGTTCAACGACGGGCGCAGCAAGACCGTGGAGATCGGTTTCACCGCCGGCAATCCGCGGCTCGCCGCGTCCGTGGCCAATGCGCACGCCGAAGCCTATCTGCACGAACAGGCGAACCGCCGCGGCGCATCCCGCCAGAAGTCGCTCGACTGGCTCAGGCAGGAAGTGGATGCGCGTGCGCGCGAAGCTCGCGACGCCGACGCGCGCGTGCAGCAGTACCAGCTCGAACATGGCATCGTGACTTCGCAGGACTCCACCATGGTGGAGCAGCGGCTCTCGCAGCTGTCGACCCAGCTCGTCGACGCGCGACGCCAGCTATCCACCCAGGCATCGCTGCTCGCGGAGATCCGCGCCGTGCGCGCCGGCGCCGACCCGACCAACGCGGCCGCGCTGCTTCGCAACGACGCGCTCAGCGACCTGCTGCGCAGCCGCGTACAGGCCGAAGCCGCCGTGACCTCGATGGCAACCCGGCTGACCGACAACCATCCCACGCTCGTGAAGCAGCGCGAGACGCTGGCCAGCATCAACCAGACACTGGAAAAGCAGCTCGCGCGCGTGGAGAGCGAGTCGGCGGCGAGCGTGAATTCCTGGCAGCGGCAGGTCGACGACCTCACGGCCGCGGTCGGCAGCGAAACGAGAAACAAGGAGTCGCAGGACAAGGTGTCGTCGGCGCTGCCGGCGCTGATCGCCGAGGCGCAGGTGAAGCGCACGGTGTTCGAGACCGTGCTCAACCGCTACCAGACCCAGCTCGCCGAGCGCGGTTATTCGGAGCCCACCGCGGTCATCGTGTCGCGCGCGGTGCCACCGGCGAAGCCGTCGTTTCCGAGAACCTCGCTGTTCCTCGCGATCGGCCTCGTGGCATCGCTGCTCGGCGGCACATTCATGGCGATCGTCGTTCAACTCCTGCGGCCCGGCTCCCCGAGTCTTCATTCGATCGCGGACGCCGTCGGACTGCGCGCGCTGGTCGCCATTCCGCGTTTCCGCAACGAGGCACGCGAACCCGGCCAGGTGAAGATTCGCGATCCGCGGCTGTACATCGAGAGCATCCGCTCGCTGCGTCACGCCATCTTCGAGCTGCAATCGGCGCGCGAAACCAAGGTGTGCCTGTTCACGTCGGTGGTGCCGAGCCAGGGCAAGACGCTGGTGGCGATGTCCGTGGCGCGCGCCATGGCGCGCTCCGGCGTGCGCACGCTGTTCCTGGAAATGGACCTGCGTTGCCCCGGCGCCAGCAAGCTGGCCCGCGTCGGCGAGCGCACGCGCGGCGTTGCCGCGGTGCTGGAGTCGCGGGCATCGGTCAATGACGTGCTGCAGGTCGATGAGAGCACCGGGCTCGACATGCTGCTCGCCGAAAAGAACGCTTCGCAGGCACTCGATAAACTGACCGTGCAGGTTTTCTCGGGGCTCATGGCGCGGCTCCGCCAGCACTACGAAGCCATCATCGTCGACAGCCCGCCGGCGGGATTGTTGTCCGATGCGCTCACGCTCGCCTGCGTTGCCGACCAGACCGTGATCGTGGCGCGCAACGGCGAAACCTCGAACGCCGAGCTCACCACCACGTCGCGCCTGCTGCGCGAACGCGGCGCGACGCTGGCAGGCCTGGTGCTCACGCATGTCGAGCCCGACGATCGCGCGTTCTACGGCAAGTCGATGTCGCGCTACATGCTCGGAATGCCGCCGCGACTCGCGGCCGTGCCGACTATTCAGCGCGCGGGTTGACGGAGGCGGTGACCAGATAGACGGCGAAGGTGCCCAGCCAGTGCCCGCCTTCATAGTGCTCGCCGGTCACCTGCGGCAACGCCGCTTCGCGATGGCGCCTTGCCGCGGCGGACAATGCGGGGAGGCGCCTGTCGCCGGCGCCGAGCGCGGAGGCGATTCCTTCGAGCATCCACGCGCGGCTGAGATTCAGGCCATCGATGTGCGCGAGCTTCGGGTCGCTGCGATTCGTCACGACGCCGGGCGGCAGCCACGCCGCACGCGGACTCGCCGGGATCCCCGGCAGAAAATTCCTGAGCCAGCGCCCGAAGGCTTGCGTCTCGAGAACCCGGCGCATGAAGTCGGCCTCGGCCAGGCACGGCGACAGAAAGTCCTGCCCCGACGGTTCGTAGTCGAGCGGACAGTTTCGGTCCGCGGAATAAAAACGCTGCGCGACGTCGCTGAGCAGGCGGCGCATGTCCGCGTCGCCTGCCACGCCCGCCCAGTCCCAGATCAGCCCGAAAGAAAATGCGGTCTGGTCGTGCTCGCCGACGCGAATCGGGTAGTAGAGATCCGGCAGCCAGCGCTTGATGCGCGCCGCCGCTTCGGCCTCGAGCGGCGCGAGATTGGCAGCCCATTCCTGCGCCTGAGCGTCGTTCCACGAACGCAATTCGGCGCAGAGCTGCAGCAGCCACGCGAGGCCATAGGGGCGCTCGAAAGACGCGCGCCCCGCGCGTTGCAGATAGGCCGCCTCGACCGCGATGTTTTCCTTCGTGAGGCTGCGCGCCAGCGCGGCGCGCGCCCGCGGCGCAAAGTCGGCGCCGGGGAAGCGCTGCGTGAGCCGCACAAGCAGCCAGTGCGCGTGCACCGCGGAATGCCAGTCGTAGCAACCGTGGAACGCGGGATAAAGCTCGCGCGGGGAGCGGGCATCGGCATCGCCCGCCAGCACATGCGCGATCTTGTTGGGGTATTCCTGGTGCACACATTTCAGCGCGAGCGCCGCGAAACGCGCCGCCGCCGCGGAATCGAACGGCTCCGGGGTCTTCACTTGCGCGTGCGCCGTACCGGACAGCGCGATGAGCAATGGAATTGACAGGGTGAATTTCATGTGGCGCGCGATTGCAGCAGGCCGTTGTGGTTGATACCACTCTGTTGGTTCAAGCATCCGCTCCAGGGTCTTACGGCCGGAGTCTGCCAGATCACGGGCACCGGGCGCTTGACTCTGGAGTAAGGTCCAGACTTTAGGATGCCGGCCATGGAGCCAAACGTGAAAACGATGGGAATCGGTGCGATCGCACGCCAGGCCGCTGTGAGCATCGACACCGTACGCTACTACGAGAAGAACGGTCTCTTGCATCCGGCGGCGCGGGCGCCGTCGGGCTACCGCCGCTACGAAGCCATCCAGCTGTCGCGCCTGCGATTCATCAAGCGCGCGCAGCAGCTCGGATTCACGCTGAAAGACATACGCGAGCTGCTCGGCATCTCGGCGCAGCGCGACGTGGCGCGCGTCAGGCGAGCTGCGGAACGCAAACTCGTGGAGGTCGAAGAGCGAATCGCCGCACTTCAGGCCATTCAACGCGGATTATCCGAAATGATCGCCCAGTGCCCGGGACATGGACGCGCCGCCGATTGTCCGATCCTCAAAGCGCTCGGCGGTGGGAGTACTTCATGAACGCACGCGACACTCACACTCACACGCACGCCCACAGCCACCCTCGCGATCAGGAAACGCATGTCGATCCGGTATGCGGGATGTCAGTAACCAGTCGATCGCCGCACCACGCGCGGCACGGGGAACTCGACCACTACTTCTGTTCGAACAACTGCCGGACCAAATTCCTGGCGCATCCGGCGGAATACATCGACGAGCGCGGCGCTCGACGCGGGGCGGCGAAGCCGAGCGCAATGCCCGGTGCCGCAGCCAGGATTTACACATGCCCGATGCACCCGCAGATACGAATGGAAGGCCCGGGGTCGTGCCCCATTTGCGGAATGGCGCTGGAGCCGCTCGTTCCCGCCGCCGAGGGAACCGACGCGGAATTACGAATCGTGCGCCGCAGGTTCTGGCTCGCAGCACTGTTCACCACACCGGTAGTGGCGCTCGCAATGCTGCCGCACGTGTTCGAACTGCACTTCGCGCAGAGCACGGGCAGGACCCTGCGTTTCCTCGAACTACTGCTGACCGCTCCGGTGGTTTTGTGGGCCGGCGCCGATTACTACCGCCGAGGCTGGGCCGGTGCGATGAACGCCTCTCCGAACATGTACACGCTCATCGGCCTCGGTGTGCTGGTCGCCTACCTGTTCAGCCTCGTCGCCACCTTCGCGCCCGAGGCGTTCCCGCCCGCCATGCAGGACCGGCATGGCATGGTCGGCGTGTACTTTGAAGTAGCGGCGGCGATCATCACGCTCGTGTTGTTAGGCGAGTGGCTGGAGCTCGCGGCGCGTGGCCGCACCAGTCTTGCGATCCGTCAGCTCCTGGACCTCGCCCCCAAGTCGGCCCGGCGAGTCCGCGCCGATGGCGCGGAAGAGGATGTGCCGCTGGAAAGTCTCGCGGTAGGCGACAGGGTCCGCGTCCGTCCCGGCGAGAAGGTGCCGGTGGATGGCCGCGTGCTGGAGGGGCGTTCGACCTTCGATGAATCCATGCTCACGGGCGAGCCGCTGCCGGTCGACAAGGGGCCGGGCGATCGCGTGGTCGGCGCGACGCTCAACCAGACAGGCTCGGTCCTCGTAGTCGCAGAGCGGGTCGGCGCGGATGGGCTGCTCGAACAGATCGTCGCCCTGGTGTCGCAGGCGCAGCGCAGTCGCGCGCCGCTTCAGCGTATCGCCGATCGGGTCGCCGCCTGGTTCGTGCCCGCGGTCATGCTGGTCGCACTCGTCACATTCGTCGCGTGGTGGCTGTGGGGCAGCGAACCACGCCTCGCACATGCGCTGGTCAATGCGGTGGCGGTACTGATAATCGCGTGCCCTTGCGCGCTCGGCCTCGCAACACCCATATCCATCATGGTGGCGAGCGGCCGCGGCGCGCAACTCGGTGTCTTGTTCCGTGACGCCGCGGCCATCGAGTCCCTGCGCGATCTGGACACACTCGTGGTCGACAAGACCGGCACGCTCACCATCGGGCGTCCGGAAATCCGCCGCGTGCTCACGGTCGGTGCGCATAACGAAGCGGAGATCTTGCAGCTCGCGGCGGGACTCGAGAAACACAGCGAGCACCCCCTGGCGCTTGCCATCGTCGCCGGCGCTGCTGCGCGCGCGCTGACCACCGCGGACATCATCGATTTCGAATCCATGACCGGCAAGGGAGTCAGCGGCAAGGCAGGCGACCACGTCATCGCGCTGGGAAACGCGGCGCTGATGCGTGACAGCGGCGTGAACATCGAATCGTTGACGAGCGAGGTGGAGTCCGAGCGCAGCTCGGGGCACACCGTCATGTACCTGTCGGTGGGCGGCGCCCTGGCAGGCGCCATCGTCGTGGGTGATGCCATCAAGCCGAGCACGCCCGATGCACTCGCCGCGCTTCGCGCCGACGGATTGCGCATCGTGATGCTTACCGGCGACGCATCCGCCACGGCCCATGCGGTAGCGCGCGCACTCGGTATCGACGAGGTATTCGCGGAAGTCCAGCCCGCTGACAAAGCCCGTATCGTCGAGCAGCTGCAAATGCAGGGGCGGCGCGTGGGTATGGCCGGAGATGGTATCAACGACGCGCCAGCGCTCGCGCGCGCCGATGTCGGGATAGCGATGGGCACGGGCACCGATATCGCCATGGAGAGCGCGCAGATCACGCTGGTGCGCGGCGACCTCGGTGGAATTGTCGAAGGACGACACCTGAGCCGCGCTACTGTGCGCAACATTCATCAAAACCTCGCGTTTGCGTTCGGATACAACGCGCTGGGAATTCCCATCGCCGCGGGCGTGCTCTACCCGATCACGGGATTGCTGCTCTCGCCCATGCTGGCCGCGCTGGCGATGAGTCTTTCGTCGGTGTCAGTCATCACCAACGCGTTGCGGCTGCGTACGCAGAGGCTTTAGGCTTCCGGAATGTTCACTCGACGACAATTCGTGCTTGGCGCCAGCGGTGGTGCATTGTGGCTCGCGCGCGGCCGGGCATTCGCCGCCGGCCATGCGCCTTCGGAGCTGACCGGACCGGATTTTCACCTCACCATCGACGAGCTGCCGGTGAACTACACCGGCGCCGCGCGGCGCGCCGTGGCCGTGAACGGCCAGGTGCCGGCGCCGCTGCTGCGCATGCGCCAGGGGGACACGGTCACGATCCGCGTCACTAACAACCTGCGCGAGAGCACGTCCATACACTGGCACGGCATCATCCTGCCTGCGGACATGGATGGAGTCCCCGGGCTGTCATTCGACGGCATCGCGCCCGGGACCACGTTCACGTATCGCTTCAAGGTGAACCAGTCGGGCACGTACTGGTACCACTCGCACTCGCGGTTCCAGGAGCAGATCGGGCTGTACGGCCCCATCATCGTCGAGCGTCGCGGCGGCGAGCGCCACGGCGCCGATCGCGAACACACGCTGCTGCTGTCCGACTGGACGGATCACGATCCCGAACACATCTACGCCACGCTCAAGCGGCAGAGCGACTACTACAACTTCGGCAAGCGCACCTTCGGCGACTTCCTCGCCGACGCGAGAAAACAGGGATTTTCCGCCGCGGCCGCCGACCGTCGCATGTGGGGCGCGATGCGCATGAACCCCACCGACCTCGCCGACGTCACCGGCTACGCGTACACCTATCTACTGAACGGCGCCACGCCGGCCGCCAACTGGACCGGCCTCTTCAAGCCGGGCGAGCGCGTGCGGCTGCGGCTCATCAACGGTTCGTCGATGAGCTTCTTCGACATACGCATCCCGGGACTGAAGCTCACGGTGGTGGCCACCGACGGCCAGGACGTGGAGCCGGTCACCGTCGACGAACTGCGCATCGGCACGGCCGAGGTATACGACGTCATCGTGACTCCTGGCGACGCCGCATACACAGTGTTCGCGCAGGCCATGGATCGCTCCGGCTTCGCGCGCGGCACGCTGGCGCCGCGCGCAGGCCTGACGGCCGAAGTGCCCGCGCTCGACGCGCGCGCGCTGCTGACGATGAGCGACATGGGCATGCATCACGAAGGCATGGATCACTCGAAGATGGACCATTCGGCCATGCCAAAGGTGGTGCACGCACCCGCGGAGGCCGGACCGATCGTCGACATGCGCGCCGACATGCCCAACACCAGCCTGAATGACCCGGGCGTCGGCTTGCGCGACAACGGCCGTCGCGTGCTGACCTATGCCGACCTCGCGACGCTGGGCGGGCCCATCGACCGCCGGTCGGCGGCGCGCGAGCTCGAGCTGCATCTCACGGGCCACATGGAACGCTACATCTGGTCGTTCAACGGCCAGAAGTTTTCGGACGCGCAGCCGCTGCGGTTCACGCACAACGAGCGGCTGCGCATCGTGCTGGTGAACGACACGATGATGTCGCATCCCATCCACCTGCACGGCATGTGGAGCGAAGTCGTCGATGCGCACGGCAAGTTCGCGGTTCGCAAGCACACGGTCGTGGTACAGCCAGGGCAGCGGCTCGCTTACGAGGTGACCGCCGACGCGCTGGGTAGTTGGGCCTACCACTGCCACCTGCTCTATCACATGGAAGCAGGCATGTTTCGCGAAGTGGTGGTGGCATGAGGCGCGCGCCACTCGCGGCCGTGTTGTGCGCGCTCGCCGCAAAGGCGTTCGGCGAGGAGCCCGGCGCAAGCGAGCGCGAACACGTGCCGCCGGACCCACCGCAGACGCGCGTGCACGAGATGCCCTATCACGAGATGGCCGACATGATGGGCATGGACGACCGCAAGCGCTTCGCGAAGGTCATGATCGACCGGCTCGAATGGCACGATGCCGACACCTCTACATATGAATGGGAAGCCGCTGCCTGGTACGGCGGGGACTTTCACAAGCTGTGGCTGGAAACCGAAGGCGAGAACGCCGATGGCGACACGCATGACGCCCGCGTGGAAGTGCTCTGGGATCGCATCGCCACCGCGTGGTGGAGCACGCGCCTCGGCGTCCGGCAGGATTTCGGCGAAGACGAGCAGACCTGGCTGGCGTTCGGCGTGGCGGGCCTCGCGCCCGGTTTCATCGAGCTTGCAGCGATGGCCTATCTAGGCGACGAAGGTCGCGCGGCGCTGCGGCTTTCCGCCGACTACGATCTGCTGTTGACGCAGCGGCTGATCCTGCAGCCCGAGGCGGAGGTCAATCTCTACAGCGGGGAATCCGACCTCGAAGTGGGACTGCGATTACGCTACGAAATCCGGCGCGAGATTGCGCCATACCTGGGCGTGAGCTGGTCGAAGCGGGACGACGAATCCGGCGAAACTGCGTTCGTGGCAGGTTTACGACTCTGGTTCTAGCGGTTGTCTGACAGCAGTCCCCGCGCGCCGCCGCGTGCCCGCCCCGGGCGCGTCGCATAGGCTTCGCGCCATGAAAACATTCCGTCGCGAAAGACTGCCCGACTTCCCCGAATCCCAGGCGGTGGTTGCCGCTCGCCGTGAAGTAACCGCGGACAGCGAAGACCGCCGCACGCGGGGACTGCGCACGCTTGCGGAAATGACCGGTGACTCGGGGTCTGGCGTGGTCGATTCGCTGCGCGACATCGCGCCCGATCTCGCGAACTGGATCATCGAATTTTCCTACGGCGACGTCCTGTCGCGCCCGGGGCTGGACCGGCACTCGCGGCAGATTGCGACCATTGCGGCTTTGACCGCGCTCGGCAATGCGCAGCCACAACTGAAAGTGCATATCGCCGGGGCGCTCGACGCCGGCTGCACGCAGCAGGAGATCGTGGAAGTGATCCTGCAGATGGCCGTGTTCGCGGGATTCCCGGCGGCCATCAACGCGCTGAACGTGGCGCGTGATGTGTTCGCCGCGCGTTAGCCGAGTTACTTTCCCGGCACCCAGTTCGTCCCGGCCAGCGGCAGGTTGGCCATGGCCGCCGCTTCGACGGTGAGCGCCACGAGATCCTCGCGTTCGAGGTGATGCACGTCCTGCTTGCCGCAGGCGCGCGCCAGCGTGGTGAGCTCCATGTTCAGCGTCTTGAGGTAGTTAGTAAGGCGTCTCGCGCCGCCGACCGGGTCCAGCCGCTGTTCGAGCACCGGGTCCTGGGTCGTGACGCCCACCGGGCAGCGGCCGGTGTGGCAGTGATGGCAGAAGCCCGGCGCGGTACCGAGCCTGGCGTAGTCTTCTAGGTAGTTGCTGCTGTTGCAGCCCAGCGCCATGAGAACCGCCTGCCCGATCGCCACGGCGTCCGCGCCCATGGCAAGAGCCTTGGCCACGTCCGCGCCCGTGCGAATGCCGCCGGAGACGATGAGCTGCACCTTGCCGCGCATGTTGAGGTCGTCGATGGCCTCCACGGCCTGGCGCACCGCCGCCAGGGTCGGGATACCGACGTGCTCGATGAACACCGTCTGCGTCGCTGCAGTGCCGCCCTGCATGCCGTCGACGACGATCACGTCGGCGCCCGCGTGAATCGCCAGCTTCACGTCGTGGTTCACGCGCGTGGCGCCCACCTTCACGTAGATGGGCTTTTCCCAGTCGGTGATCTCGCGCAGCTCGTTGATCTTGATCACGAGATCATCGGGCCCCGTCCAGTCGGGATGCCGCGAGGCCGAGCGCTGGTCCACGCCCGCGGGCAGCGTGCGCATGGCCGCGACGCGTGGATTGACCTTCTGCCCTAACAACATACCGCCGCCACCGGGCTTGGCGCCCTGGCCGATGACGATCTCGATGGCGTCGGCGCGCCGCACGTCGTCGGGGTTGAATCCATAACGCGACGGCAGGCACTGGTACACGAGGATCTTCGAGCTCTCGCGTTCCTCCGGCGTCATGCCGCCATCGCCCGTCGTGGTCGAGGTTCCCACGGCCGTTGCGGCGCGACCCAGCGCCTCCTTCACGCGCGCCGACAGCGCACCGAAGCTCATGCCCGCGATGGTGATGGGCGTGGCGAGCTCGATGGGCTTCGTCGCGTGACGCGTGCCGAGCAAGGTGCGCGTCGAACATTTCTCGCGGTAACCCTCGAGCGGATAACGCGACAACGACGCGCCCAGGAACACGAGGTCGTCGAACGACGGCAGATGCCGCTTCGCGCCCAGGCCGCGAATTTCGTACAGACCCGTCGCGGAGGCGCGCTGGATGTAGTCGATGACGCGCCGGTCGTAGCCCGCGGACTCTTCGAGCTGCAGCTTTTCATTCATCTCAATATTCCTGGTTGGCATCGGCATTCCAGTGATACAGGCTCTTCGCCGACGCCACGCGCTGGAAGGATCGCGGGTCGGCGTCGAGGCCGGCGCGCTCCAGCAACTCGCGCACCGCCGCGTAGTCGGCATCGGTCATGGGCTCGAAACGCGCATCGGCACCGAGCGAACGCACCTTGCCGCGCACGTAGATCACGGCCTCGTACAGCGAATCACCGAGCGCATCACCCGCGTCGCCGCAGATCACGATGCGGCCCGCCTGCGCCATGAACGCCGAGAAGCTGCCGACGTCGCCGCCCACGACGATGTCGCCGCCCTTCAGGGAAATGCCGCAACGAAGCGCGGCGTCGCCGAGAATCACCAGCAATCCGCCATGCGCGGAAGCACCCGCGGCCGTGGACGCGAACCCCTCGACGCGGATGGTTCCCGACATCATGTTTTCGCCCACGCCCGGGCCGGCGTTGCCGCGCACGGTGATGTGGGCGTGCATGTTCATGCCGCCGGCGTAGTAGCCGGCATGGCCGTCGATCTCGACTTCGAGCGGGGCATTGAGGCCCGCCGCGATGGAGTGCGCGCCATCGGCGTTCCGGATTTTCACGCGTTTCACGCCCGCGCCCGGCGCATCGCGGTGCAGGTAGCGATTGACCTCGCGCAGCGGCGTCGTCGCCAGGTCGAACTCCTTCACGCCTTCCACGAGTACACCTCTTCCGGCTTGGGCTCGAACACGCTGGCGTGGCGTACACCGGGCAGGTGCGCGAGCGAGCGGAACTCCGAAGCGATGGCGACGTAGTCGTCGGTCTCCGCCACCACCGCGGGCTTGCACGCGAAGGCGTCGCGCACGATGAGCAGCTCCTTGTCGGTGCCCATGAGGAAGGTGAAGAAGCCATCGAGCTCGGAAAAGCCGCGATGCACGGCGGTAGTCAGATCGTCGCCTTCGCGCATGCGCCACTCGAAGAAGCGGCAGGCGGCCTCGGTGTCGTTGTCGGTGACGAAGTGGATCCCGAGCGGCTCCAGCTTCTTGCGCACCAGGTGTGGATTGGAGAGTGATCCGTTGTGCACGAGGCAGAAGTCCTGCCCCGCCGTGAACGGGTGCGCATGGGCCGGCGTGACCGCGGACTCGGTGGCCATGCGCGTGTGCGCCACCACGTGTGTGCCCGTCACCTTGTTCAACGCGTAACGCTCGACGATTTCCGCGGGCGCGCCGATGTCCTTGTACAGGTCGATCGAGCGACCCATCGACAACACATAGATTTCAGGGGCCGCCTCCGCGAGCCAGGTCTTGACCTGCTCGGGATTCTCCCGAGTGGTCAGCACCGCGTGCTGCCCGGATTCCCTGAAGCGATGCTGGCCGTCGAACTCGGCGCTCAACTCGGCGGCCAGGCGCTTCCAGTCCGCGGCTCCCTCGCCCCAGAACAACGAAAGCTTGTGCGAATCCGTCACGGCGTTGCCGAAGATCGCGACGCCGGCTGAATCCGGGCCGCGGCTCGTCATCCCCACCAGCATGGGTGTCATGAGCTCGCCCAGCTGGTCGCGCAGCTCCGGCTTCTTGAGCAACAGTCCGACGATGCCACACATCAGAAGAACTCCAGGTATCGCTTCGTCTCCCAGTCGGAGACGTGGCGTGCGTATTCGGTCCATTCCATGCGCTTGAGCTTGATGAATTCGGCGGACAGTTCCGGCCCGAGGCCGGTCTTCACCACCTCGTCCCTCGCCAGTTCGCCGATGGCTTCGAGCAGGTTCTGCGGCAGCAACGAGATCTTCCTTTCCGCAAGCTGCGCGTCGCTGAGCTCGTACATGTTGAGATTGGTGGGCTCGCCCGGGTCGAGCTTGCAGTCGATGCCATCGATGCCCGCCGCGATCACCGCCGCCAGCGCGAGGTACGGATTGCAGCCCGAATCCGGCAGGCGCAGCTCCAGGCGCCCGCCCGGGATCCGCACGCAGGCCGTGCGATTGTTGTCGCCGTACGCGACATACGCCGGCGCCCAGGTGGCGCCCGACAGCGCGCGGCCCACGACGAGTCGTTTGTACGAATTCACCGTGGGCGCACACACTGCCGCCAGCGCACGCGCGTGCGCCAGGACTCCCCCCAGGAATTGATAGGCCATCGTCGAGAGCGACAGGCCGCGTTTGTCAGCCTTGTCCTCGAACAGGTTTTTCTGCTGGTCGTTGCCCAGTGAAATGTGGAAGTGCGCGCCGCTGCCGGTGCGATTCGAGAACGGCTTGGGCATGAACGTGGCCACCATGCCGTGTTTGCGCGCGATTTCGCTGGCCGCCATCTTCACGTAGATGAAGTTGTCCGCGGACTTCAGCGCATCCGAGTAGGTGAAGTTGACTTCGAACTGGCCGTTCGCGTCTTCGTGGTCGATCTGGTAGACGTCGATGCCCACGCTGCGCAAGGACAGCGTGATCTCGTCGAGCACTCCGCTGGCGCGCGACAGGCCCTTGTAGTCGTAGCAGGGTTTGTCGAGATCGTCGGTGCCGTCGAACGGGCCCAGCTTCCCGGCAGGATCCCGGCCCAACAACATGAACTCGGGCTCGATGCCGACATACATGGTGATGCCGCGCTCGGCGAGCCGCGCGAGCTGGCGCTGCAGCGCGACGCGCGAGCAGTAGGGATAAGGCTTGCCCTTCACGGTGCCGTTGCACACCAGGCGCGCGTAACCCGGCATCCAGGGAATCGGTGTCAGGGTAGATAGATCGCCCACCGCCATGTAATCCGGGCCGTCCGGCCCCATGCCGAAACCCCAGAGCGCAAACCCGGCAAAACCCGCGCCGTCGGTGAGCACCATCTCCAGGTGCTCCACCGGCACGGCCTTGGCTTTCGCCGCCCCGTGGATGTCGACGAACTGCGCGAGCACGAACTTGATCTCATGCTTCGCGAACAGGGCCTTCGCTTCGGTTACGTTCATTGGTTCACCATTTTTTCTAGTTCTGACCGGAGGTACGACCCGAACGACGGATCACACCAGATTCGATAAACCCGCCCTGTCTCCTGCTCCTGGGGCATGACCAGCACGCTGACGCCGATCATCAGGGTCATCACCGCGACACGCGCCGGCAGCGCGGCAAAGTTCACATTGCAGACCTGCGCCAGCACATCGGCGGCGCGCGCGCCGCCCAGCACCACGCCGACGTCCTCACGCAGCACGGGATATGCGCCGGGAGCGCCTTCCCGAATCCGTTTCTCGAGGCCGGCAATGCCTGAGGCGTCATCGCCCTCTTCGATGAAGAACTCCGTGGAGCCGAGCCGTCCGACCACGTTGCACGAGTCATCGCGATCGCCGGCGCGTAATGGCGCCCAGCTGTTAGGCGCCGCGGGCACGGCGAGTCCCTGTTGTTCGAGCAGCGCCGCGGCGCGCGGACCTTTCACGCCAAACCGGCGCAGCGGTTCCGAAGCCCGAAGCCAGGCATTCTTGCCGCCGCTCATTCCGCCTCCAGGAAAGGCGTGCGCACCACGCGCGCACTCACCAGCCGTCCATCGCTGGCGCGAATCACGATGGGAGTTCCCGGCGCGGCGAGCGACGGATTCGCCATCGCGAGCCCGATGGTTCGCCCCAGCGTCGGGGACTGCGCCACGCTGGTCACACGTCCGGCGATGCCACCCAGGTGGATCAGCAGGTTCGATTCGCGGATCGCCGCGCCGCTCGCCACCTGCTCCGGCGCGAGCTCGAAGCCGACCAGTTTCTGCCGCGCGCCGCGGCGCACGTGGATGCGCAGGCTGCGCTGGCCGACGAAAAAGGGTTTCTGCATGCGCACCGCCCAACCCATGCCCGCCTCGAACGGATTGGTGAGGTTGTCGGTGTCCTGCGCGACGATGGCGTGGCCCTTCTCGAGACGCAGCACACGCTGGGCCTCGACGCCGAAGGCACGCACGCCGCCGGCCTTCATCAGCGCGTCCCAGACGGCGCCCGCGCTTCCAAAAGGCACGTGCACTTCGAAACCGAGCGAGGACACGAAACCTGCGCGCAGCACGCGCGCCTCGACGCCGGCCACGCGGCCTTCGCGCACGGCGAGGAACGGGAACGCCGTCTCTGACAGATCTATGCCGGTCAGCGCCTGCAAGCGCTCGCGGCTGCGCGGTCCGGCCAGGTTGAACGCCGCGCGATGCCCCGTGGCATTGACGAACGCGCAATCCATGCGCCAGCGCGTGTTCCACAACAGCAGCTCCCGATACACGCTGGCCGCGCCCGAGGTGGTGGTGGTGAAATAGAAATGCCGATCCGCGAGCCGCGCGATGACGCCGTCGTCTCGCACGATGCCGCCTTCGTCCAGCAACAACCCGTATCGGGTCATGCCGACACGCAGGTCGGAGAAACTGCCCGTGTAGATCCGATCGAGGAACGCACCGGCGTCGGGACCGAAAATCTCGATCTTGCCGAGCGTGGAGACGTCGATGAGCCCCGCGCCCTCGCGCACCGCGCGCGCTTCGGCCGCGATGCAGTCCGCGCGCGACTGGCCGGACACCTGGTAATACTCGGGGCGCTGCCACCCGCCAACCGTCATGAAACGCGCGTCCAGCGCCACGTGCCTGTCATGCACGCTGCTGTGGCGATGCGCATGGAAACCCATGCCCGCGAGGTGTTTGAGCGGCATGGGGTGGTAGAACGGCCGCTGCGTGGTCAAAGCGGTGTCGGCCAGCGTCGCGTCGCGCGAGCGCACGAGGATGCGCGCACCGTGAAGGTTGGATAGCTTGCCCTGCGACGGACCCATGCCGAGCGTGCTGAACCGCTTCATGAGCTCGGGGCTGTCGAAACCTTCCTGCGCGCTCGTGAGCAGGTCCTTGACCTGTATGTCCTCGTCCAGGTCGACGAAGTCGCGCCCGGACGGATGCGGAAAAACTGGATAGGGATGCGACACCGGGCGAGTGCGCTCGGGCCGCGCGGCGTGTGTGCCCGCGTGGCCGCCTTGCGCGTACGCGGCCGCCGCCGCGCCCACGTCCCGCCCGTCCTGGCGGCGCGCCGCGGAGTCGTAGGTGCCGTTGACCCTTCCCGTGGCAAAGAATCCGGGCGGTAGTTTGACCGGCACGTGCTGTTGAAGCGCCATGTCGTACTGCATGACCGCGCCGGCCTGGGACAGCAGCGCGGACGCGGGCGCGAAGCCCACGCTCATGAGCAGCGCATCGCAGGCAATGGTCTCCCCGGCACGCACCCGCAGCGCGCGCACGGCACCGTCGCTGCCCGGCATTGCCGCTTCGGGAACCACGCCGGCCACGCAACGCAGGTCGCCAAGACCGTAGCTGTCGCCGCCAGGATCCGCGCGCAGGTCGAGCACGGCGGCGACGCCGATGTCGTGCGCACGAAGGTCGCGCGCCAGTTCGTAACCTTCGCGATTGGCGGTGAGGATGGCCACGCGTTTGCCCGGCGCGATGGCATGGCGGCGCAACAGCCGCTGTGCGGCCGAACCCAACAACACGCCCGGCAGATCGTTATTGCGGAACACCGCGGGTTGCTCGATGACGCCCGTGGCAAACACCACCGCGCCCGCGCGCACCTTGGTCATGCGCGAAGGTTCCACCAGCGCCACCCAGCGATCGGCATAGACCCCGGCGACATAAGTGCCGGGCAGCAGCTCGATGCGGGGGCTCTCGACGACGCGGCTGACGAGCGTTTCCACTTCACCGGCGGCCGCACCCGTCCAGGTGGCGCACCCGCCCGGGCGCGCGTTCTCATCGACGAGCAACACGTGCGCGCCCGCATCAGCCGCCGATAACGCTGTCGCCAGGCCGCTCGCCCCCGCCCCGACGACCAGCACATCGCAAAAGGCATAACGTTTGGGCGTGCGTTCGCGACTGGCGTCCGCGGCGATGCGGCCGAGCCCCGAGATCGCGCGGATGCGCTGCTCCCAGCGCGGGAAATTCCGGCCGTGGAACGCCTTGTAATAAAAGCCCACCGGCAGGAAAGGCGCCAGCCATTCGATGAACCGCGCGCGATCGCGCGCCAGGCCGCCCCGCGTGTTCACCGCCGAGATACGCATGCCGTCTTCGAGCGCGGTGACATCGCCACGCACGTTGGGGAGATGGCCCACCTGGAACAGGTTGTTGGCATCGTGGTTCGCGAACGAAAAGATGCCGCGCCGCCGGTGGTACTTGAAGCTGCGGCCCAGCGTCATTTCGCCTGCCGCGGCCAGCGCCGACGACACCGTGTCCCCGGCAAAGCCCTGGAATGCCCTTCCCTCGAACTCGAACGCGAGCGTGCGCGATCGATCGATCCACTCCCCGGCAACCGCTGGCAGGCGGTACATCATGCGCCGGCCCTCGCGGGCAGTTCCGCCGCATCGTACGTCGCGAGGATTTCGTCGCGCGCCGTGTCGCGCTCCACGATGAACCAGTAACCCGATGGCGTGTGGCACCACCACTCGCGTTTCACGCCGGGCACGCTCGCGCGGTTGAATAGGTAGGCCGTCCACTCGTTGTCGCTGCAGGTGTCGGGATCGGGCGCGTTGCGCACCTCTCCCGCGCTCACGAACTCGAGCAGCGGGCGCGGGCCATTGAGCGGGCATTGAATTATTTTCACGGGTTCACTCAGTGGCCCACCGAGGCCGCGCCTTTTTCGCCCGTGAGCTCGAGCCGCGCGAAGCGCTCGAGGGAGAAGGACGTGATCAGCGGATGGGGCACGCCGGTCGCCAGGGTCTGGGCCATCGTCTTGCCCGAGATGGGCGTGGCCTTGAAACCCCAGGTTCCCCAGCCCGCGTCGAGAAAGAATCCCTCGCAGGGGGTGAGGCCCATGATGGGAGCGAAGTCCGGAGTCATGTCGGCCATGCCGGCCCATTGACGGTTCACCTTCACTTCCGAGAGAAACGGGAACAGGTCGAGCATGTTCGCGGCCAGGCCTTCCGCGAAATCCAGCGTCGATCGCGTCGAGTGCAGCTCATGGGGATCGAGCGACGCGCCCATCACCAGCTCGCCGCGCGCGCTCTGCGACACGTAGGCGTGCAGCGAGCTCGACACGATGATGGGATCGAGCCAGGGCTTCAGCGGCTCGGACACCATGGCTTGCAACGGGTGAATCGCGAGCGGCGAGTCCAGGCCGATGAGCTCCAGGACCCGCGGCGTGCTGCCCGCCACGGCGCACAACACGCGCTTCGTGGCGATCGCGCCACGCGAAGTCCGGACGCCGGCCACCGCGCCGTCGCGAACGTCAATGCCGAGAACCTCCGTGTTCTGGTGAATTTCCACGCCTTGACGGTCGGCGCCACGCGCGTAACCCCAGGCCACCGCGTCATGCCGCGCGATCGCGCCCGGCTGGTGATACAGCGCGCCCAGGATGGGCGAGTGGCCACCGCAGGTGAGATCGATCTGCGGGACGTGTTTCTTCACGAAGCCGGCGTCCACCACCTCCGAGCGCACGCCGAAATGCTTGTTGACCTCGGCCCGCCACCGCGCGGTGCGCAGGTCCGCGTCCGAATGCGCCAGCGTGAAATGCCCGCGCTGCGAATAGAACAGGTTGAAGTCGAACTCTTCGGACAGGCCGGCCCAGAGCGCGAGGCTGGCGTCGTAGAACTTCACGCCTTCGGGCGTGAGGTAATTGGAACGGATGATGGTCGTATTACGCGCCGTGTTGCCGCCGCCGAGGTAGCCCTTTTCGAGCACCGCGATGTCGCGAATGCCATGATCGCGCGCCAGGTAATACGCGGCCGCAAGCCCGTGCCCGCCGCCACCGATGATGACGACGTCATAACCGTCCTTGAGCCGCTCGGGCTCGCGGAACATGCGGGGCACGGTCGAACGAAAGGCGAGTTTCAGCAGGCGATGGGGCATCGAATCGCGAGTTGCATGAGAGTAAATTCCGTTGCGCACGGATAACATACCCGGTAGCGGCGTACAAGCCCGCCCGGCGACACATATAAGGAGTGGGTTATGGCAAAAGCGCGGGGAACGCCCCCGGCTGGCGGGGAACACCAGGGCGGCAACGTCACTCGCCAGATCGGCGCGACCGTGCGCCGGCTGCGCAGCTCGATGGGACTCACGCTGGGTGAAGTGGCCAAGCGATCGAACGTCAGCGCCGGCATGCTGAGCCGCCTCGAAAACGGCGACGTATCCCCCAGCCTGGAAACACTTGCCGCCCTCACCGCCGCATTGGGGGTTCCACTAGGCACCCTGTTCGGCGACATCGGCAAACCGCGCGGCGGCGCGCAACACGTGCCGCGCGGCCAGGGCCTCGAAGTCGTGCGCCGGGGCACGAAGCGCGGCCACACGTACCACCTGCTCGCCGCCGATCGTGGCCCGCGCCGCGCATTCGAGCCGTTCCTGGTGACGCTCAGCGATAAGAGTGAGGTATTCCCCGGCTTCGAGCACCCGGGAACCGAGTTCATCTATTTGTTAGAAGGCGCGCTCACGTACCGGCACGGCGATGAGACGCATTTGCTGAAAGCCGGCGATGCGCTGACGTTCGCCGGCACGGTGCCGCACGGGCCGGAGAAGCTCCTCAAGACTCCGATCCGCATGTTGTCGATCATCATTTACGCCGACGGTTCGGATCACTCTTAGTTGAATGGCGATTCCAAAATTGCGCTACGCTCCGCAGCGTCGATAACTACAAAAACATAATCTGACGCTCGGGGTCCTCGGGGGGCGTGTAGGTGAATTCAACAAGCTCTGTCGTTACAGCAGCTGGCGGCTCGGTCACGGGATTGAAACATCCTCCTGGCCCGCGCGGCCTGCCCGTCATTGGCTGCCTGCTTCCCTTTCTCAAGAATCCCATGGAAGCGCTGACCGACATCGCGCGAACCTATGGCGGCCTCGCGCGCGTGCCCATTCGCGGCAAGTACCTCTACGTGCTCTCGGATCCCGAGATGCTCAAGGAGATGCTGATCACGCATCGCCAGAAGTACATGAAGAACGTGCGCTACCGGCACATCCAGTCGCTGCTCGGCCAGGGACTGCTGCTTTCCGAAGCCGCCGAGTGGCGGCGCCAGCGTGTCATCACGCAGCCGGCGTTCAAGCCCGAAGCCATCGACAACTCCGTGAGCTGGATGGCGGCGCACATCGATCACTTCCTGAACCGCTGGGACGGCTACGCGGACCGCGGCGAAACCTTCGACGTCGAGCCGGACTTCAATCGACTGGCGCAGTTGCTGTCGGGACGTTACCTGCTCGGCGAGCCGTTCGCGGACATCGCCGAGGAATTCTGCGAAGTCGCCGCGGCCGTCAAGAAGCACTGGCCGCAGGCGCCGCGCAACATCGTGCGTGCGTTCATACCGCATTCGAAGGAAATGATCGCGCGCTTCGACGCGGCCATCGCCGCGCTCGACGCCTGCATCATGGGTTTCGTGAAACGCCATCGCGCCACGGATTTCGAAGGCTGCGGCGTCCTCAAGCGCATCGTCATGGCGAGCCGTGCCGAGGGCAACGAGTTCGATGACAAGTCGCTGCGCGACCAGTTATCCACGCTGTTCTTCGCCGGTCACGAGACCTCGGCCACGGGGCTGTGCTGGATCCACTGGGCGCTGTCGCGCCACCCGCAGTTCCGCCAGCAAATGGTCGCGGAAGTGAAGCAGGTACTCGGAGATCGCCTGGCCACGGCGGAAGACGTGCACGACCTGCAGTACACGGGCCAGGTCATCGATGAATCGTTGCGCCTGCATTCGCCGATTCACTCCATTTCGCGCGTGGCGATGGTCGACAACACGGTCGGCGGTTTCCACATCCCCGCCGGGGCCACGGTGGCCGTGTCCATGTACGCCATCCACCGGCAGGCGCATCTCTACCCGAATCCCGAAGTGTTCGACCCCACGCGTTTTGCGCCCGAGCAGGTCGCCGCGCGCCATCGCTTTGCGTACCTGCCGTTCGCGGCCGGCCATCGCAACTGCATCGGCGCCGGGCAGGCGCTGGTGGAGCTCAAGCTCATCGTCTCGCGCATCGCGCAGCGCTTCGAGCTGGAGCTTGCGCCGGGTCACAAAGTGGAGCCGGCTCCCGGCACCACCATGTTCCCGCGTTACGGCATGAAGATGCGGATCCGTCACGCCAGGGCCGCGCAATGACCGTGCAGCCGGATTCACGCAGCGAGCAGGCGCGCCAGTTCTACAACGCGGCCGCGACCACCTCGACCGATTTCGCGTTCATGAATTACGGGTTTGCGCCGTTGTCCTCCGATCTCGAGGGCACGGCCGAGCCGGAAAAGTACTGCCTGCAGCTCTATCGGCGTTTGTTAGGCAACGTGGACCTGCGTGGCAGGAAAGTGGTGGAAGTGAGCTGCGGGCGCGGTGGCGGCGCGGCGCACGTGGCCGCTACATACCAGCCCGCGAGCTACCTCGGCATCGACATCAGCGAACGCAACCTGAGCCTCGCCGCGCAACGTTTCCCGGGCGAGTCTTCCCTGAGTTTCCAGGTGGGCAATGCGGAGGCGCTGCCGCTGCCCGATGCGAGCTGCGACGCGCTGCTCAACGTCGAAGCCTCGCACCTCTATGACAACCCTGCCCGCTTCTTCGCCGAGGCGTATCGCGTCCTGAAGCCGGGCGGCACGTTCTTCCACGTCGACCTCGCGTGGAAGGACAAGGATCCGCCGGCCATGATCGCCGCCGCGGGTTTCAAGATCGCCTCGGTCGAAGACATCACGAAGAACGTCGTCATGGCGCTGGATCTCGACAGCGTGCGGCGCGAAGCCATCGTCATGAGTTTCCCCGAGAACATGCGCAACGACTTCCGCGACTGGTCGGGCGTGAAGGGTTTCCGCGCATACAACCGCCTGCAGAACGGCGAGTGGGTCTACCGCATCACCCGCGGCACGCGTTAATGGGGACATTCCTGATTTGCTAGCAAAAGGGGACGCGCCTCCCTTTCGCCTCGTCGCGATGAGGCGCGTCCCCTTTTGCTAGCAAATCAGGAATGTCCCCATTAGGCTGCGGGCGTGGGTTGGCAATTCTGGATCGATCGCGGCGGCACCTTCACGGACATCGTGGCGCGACGCCCCGACGGCGCGCTGCTGACGCATAAGCTGCTCTCCGACAGCAACGCCTACGAGGACGCGGCGACCCACGGCATCCGCCATCTCCTCGGCATGACTCCCGGCGCTGCGCTGCCGCCAGACCTCATCGACGCCGTGCGCATGGGCACCACCGTCGCAACCAATGCCCTGCTCGAGCGCAAGGGCGACCGCACGGTATTCGTCACCACGCGCGGATTTGCCGATTCCCTTCGCATCGCCTATCAACACCGGCCGAAGCTGTTCGTGCGGCACATCGAACTGCCGTCCATGCTGTACGAGGAAGTGATCGAGGTCGATGAGCGCGTCGGCGCCCGCGGTGAGGTCGTGCAGGCACTCGATGTGGCGGCCGCCGAATCCGCGTTGCGCGCCGCGCATTCCCGCGGCCTGCGCGCCTGCGCCATAGTGCTCATGCACGGCTACCGTTTTCCCGCGCATGAGCAGGAGCTCGCGGCACTTGCCGGCCGCGTGGGGTTCGAGCAGATCTCGACGTCCCATCGCGTGAGCCCGCTCATCAAGCTCGTGGCGCGCGGTGACACCACCGTGGCCGACGCCTATCTATCGCCCGTGCTGCGCCGGTACGTGGACCGCGTGGCGAAAGCCCTGCCGGGCACGCGCCTGCAGTTCATGCAGTCGTCCGGCGGCCTGAGCGATGCGAAATCCTTCCATGGCAAGGACGCCATCCTCTCGGGCCCGGCCGGCGGCATCGTTGGCGCAGCGCGCGCCGCACAGGCCGCGGGCTTCGCGAAGATCATCGCATTCGACATGGGCGGCACATCGACGGATGTCGGCCACTTCGCCGGCGAGTACGAGCGGGCGCTCGACGTCGAAGTCGCCGGCGTGCGCCTGCGCACGCCCATCCTGCGCATCCACACGGTGGCCGCCGGCGGCGGCTCGATCTGCAGTTTCGACGGCGTGCGCCTGCGCGTCGGCCCCGACTCCGCGGCCTCGAACCCGGGGCCCGCATCGTACCGGCGCGGCGGCCCGCTCACCGTGACCGACTGCAACGTGTTGTTAGGCCGGATCCAGCCGGACTTCTTCCCGTCGTTGTTCGGAGCGCAAGGCGACGAGCCGCTCGATGCCGCGACCGTGCGCAGCCAGTTCGCGGCGCTGGCGCAATCGCTGCCCGGCGCAAAGGACGCAGCCGCGCTGGCCGCCGGCTGCATTCGCATCGCCGTGGAGAACATGGCCAACGCCATCAAGAAGATTTCCGTGCAGCGCGGGCACGACGTGACGGACTACACGCTCACCTGCTTCGGCGGCGCTGCCGGGCAGCACGCCTGCCTGGTCGCCGACGCGCTCGGCATGCGCCACGTGTTCATCCACCCGCTGGCCGGCGTGCTGTCCGCCTATGGCATCGGGCTCGCCGACACCACCGTGATGCGCCAGCAGACCGCCGAGGTCCCGCTCGACACCGCGTCGCTCGAACAGTTGTTTGCGTCGTACGCCGCGCTCGAGCAGGAGGCGCGCGCGGAACTGCTGCAGCAGGGTTTTCCGGCCGCCGAAGTCGCGCGCAACCTGCTGCTCAAGTACGCGGACACCGACTCCACGCTGACCCTGACTCTCGACGGCGGCTCCTCGCCCGAATCGCTGACCGCCGAATTTCTCGCGCAGTACAGCGCGCGCTTCGGATTCCATGTGCCGGGCCGCGCCATCGTCATCGACACCATCGGCGTAACCGCCACGGGGCGCTCGGCCGATGTCGCCGTCGCCTCGCGCAGGTTTGAGATGCGCACGGGCGCACTGGCGCCCGTCGTCACGCGACCGGTGTATTTCGATGGCGCCTGGCTCGACGCTCCATTCTTCGAGCGCGAGCACTTGCGGCCCAGCGATGCGATCGCCGGACCTGCCGTGATCTGCGAACGCAACACCACCGTCGTCATCGAGCGCGGCTGGCGCGCGACGCTGACCGACGCCGACAACCTGGTGCTCGACAAGACAGCCGCCGCGCGGCGCGAAATCGTGTCGACGCGCGCCGACCCCGTGCTGCTGGAAATCTTCAACAACCTGTTCATGGCCATCGCCGAACAGATGGGCGTGACGCTCGCGAACACCGCGAGCTCCGTCAACATCAAGGAGCGCCTCGATTTCTCCTGCGCGCTGTTCGACGCCGAAGGCCAGCTCATCGCCAACGCGCCGCACATGCCCGTGCACCTGGGCTCCATGGGCGAGTCCGTGCAGGAAATCCTGCGACGGCGCGGCCGCGACATCCAGCCCGGCGATGCGTTCGCATTGAACGCGCCGTATGCCGGCGGCACGCACCTGCCCGATGTCACGGTGGTCATGCCCGTGTTCCTCGGCGCGGGCGGCCCGCGGTTTTTCGTGGCGGCGCGCGGCCATCACGCCGACATCGGCGGCATCACGCCCGGCTCCATGCCATCGGATTCAAAGTCCATCGACGAAGAAGGCGTGCTCATCGACAGCGTGCGCATCGTCGACCGCGGCGTGTTCCGCGAGGAGGAATTGCGCGCGCTGCTGCTTGCGGGCCGCTATCCGGTACGCAACGTCACGCAGAATCTCGCCGACCTGCGCGCGCAGATCGCCGCCTGTCAGAAAGGCATCTCGGAACTGACCGCGATGGCCGGGCACTACGGCCTCGACGTCGTGCAGGCGTACATGCAGCATGTCCAGGACAACGCCGAAGCGGCGGTCCGCAAGGTCATCGACGTGCTCAGGGACGGCACGTTCACCTACGAGATGGACAACGGCGCAGTGGTCCGTGTCGCGATACGTATCGATCATGCTCGCCGCGAGGCCACCATCGACTTCACCGGCACGAGCGCGCAGCAGACTAACAACTTCAACGCGCCGCTGCCCGTGACGCGCGCCGCGGTGCTGTACGTGTTCCGCACGCTGGTGGACGACGAGATTCCGATGAACGCCGGCTGCATGAAACCGCTGCGCCTCATCGTGCCCGAGGGATCCCTGCTGGCGCCGCGTTATCCCGCGGCGGTGGTCGCGGGCAACGTCGAAACTTCCCAGGTCGTGACGGATTGCCTCTATGGCGCGCTCGGCGTGCTCGCGGCCAGCCAGGGCACCATGAACAACTTCACGTTCGGCGATGACCAGCACCAGTACTACGAGACCATCAGCGGCGGCTCGGGTGCCGGGCCTGGCTTCGACGGCACCGACGCGGTTCAGACACACATGACCAACTCGCGTCTCACGGATCCGGAAGTACTGGAGTGGCGCTTCCCGGTGCGGCTCGAGTCGTTCCGGATTCGCCGCGGCTCGGGCGGCGCAGGCGTGCATCGCGGCGGCGACGGCGTCGACCGGCGCCTGCGGTTCCTCGCGCCCATGACCGCAGTCATGCTGGCTAACCACCGGCGCGTGGCGCCATTCGGCATCGCCGGCGGCGGCCCCGCGGCCACTGGCGCGAACTGGATCGAACGCGCCACGGGGCACACCGAAAAATTCGATGCGGCGTTCTCGACCGCCGTGTCGCGCGACGATGTCATCGTCATCCAGACGCCGGGCGGCGGCGGGTTCGGCGACCCGTGAGCAATGCTCCCGACATGAAACGCCTGGCGTTTGCCAGCATCGCGGGCACGGCGCTCGAGTACTACGATTTCGCGGTCTACAACACGCTCGCCGCACTGGTATTCAACAAGCTGTTCTTTCCGGCTTTCGATCCGCTGACCGGCACCCTGCTGGCGTTCGCAACGTACTGGGTGGGGTATCTCTCCCGGCCCTTCGGCGGCATCCTGTTCGGCAATCTCGGCGACCGGCGCGGCCGCCGCCATGTGCTGGTGATGACGCTGCTCATCATGGGCGCCTGCACAACGCTGATCGGCCTCCTGCCTACCTACCAGACCGTGGGCGTGCTCGCGCCCATCCTGCTGGTGGCGCTGCGATTCGTGCAGGGCATGGCGCTCGGTGGTGAGTGGGCTGGTGCGGTGTTGCTCACCGTCGAACATGGCACGGCCGCGCAACGCGGGCGGAACGCTTCGTTCGCGCAGATGGGCCCATCCACCGGCGTGCTCATCGCCACCGGCGCGGTGGCGCTCATCACCTGGCTGATGCCCGAGGATCAGTTGCTCGCCTGGGGTTGGCGGGTTCCGCTGCTGGCCAGTGTGCTGCTGGTGGCGTTCGGTCTGTGGCTGCGGCTCGGCGTCACCGAAACACCGGAATTCATCGCGCTGGAAGGACAGCGGTCCCGCGCACCCGTGCGCGAAGTGGTCACCGGCCACTGGCGACGCCTGCTCATCGCGGGCGGCTCGCGCTTCGGACCGGACGTGATGTATTCGCTGATCAGCGCCTTCTGCGTGAGCTACGTCACCACCATTCTCGGCCTGTCGCGGACGCTGGCCACCACCGCGCTGGCGATCGGCGCGTTTCTCAACGTGGTCTTCATCTTCGCCGCCGGCACGCTCTCGGACCACTTCGGCCGTCGAGTGGTCTACGGACTCGGCGCCGCTGCCGCCGCGTTCTGGTTGTGGCTGCTGTTCCCGCTGCTGGATTCGAAATCAGAACTCGCGATCGTGGCGGCATTCGCCAGCGGGCTCGCCATACATGCCTTCATGTACGGACCGCAAGGCGCCTTCATCGCCGAGCAGTTTCCGGCTCGGGTTCGTTACGTGGGCGCGTCGGTGGCCTACACCTTCGCGGGTGTGTTTGCCGGCGGGCTCGCGCCGCTGGTGTTCACGAAGATCTACCAGGCTAACCAGCAGACCGGGCTCATCGTGATCTACGCGGCCTTCGCGCTGGTGATCACGGTGCTGGCGCTGCTGTCGTCGCGTCACCCGGACAGATAGACGCCGCTCATTGCCGCGCGCGATGCGCGGCCACGCGCGTGCGCGTCGCGCAACGCGGCCCGCAGAATTTCTGCTCGCCGCGCTTGGACACATCGAGGAAGACGTCGGCGCACGGCGAGGCGCCGCAGACCCGCAGCCGCTCGAAACCGAAGGTTTCGACGATATGCGCAATGTTGACGGCGACCGCGGCGCGCAGCGAATCCGCCAACGGCAACGCGGGACGCACCGACCAGCGCAGGCGCGGGCTGCCCTTGTCGCGAACCACCGCGAGGTCTAGCTGCGCGCCCTCGAGCAGCCGGTTGAGCTGCTGCAACGCCGCGCCCGTGCTTTCCGCCTCGAAAAGCGCGCGGACCTCGGAGCGCAAATCCTTCGTGGCATCGAGATCGGCAGCGCCCACGCGGCGCGTGGCCGCGATGTCGTGTTCCTTCAGGAAATCCACGAGTTGCGCGACCGTGCCCAGGTGTTCCGGCACTTCGATCGACAGGTCGAGCGAATTCACCAGGTTTTCGGCCAGGGCGCCGAAGGGCACTTCGAAGCTGTAACGCCTGAAATTCACTTGAAGCAGTACATGGGAATGGTTTAGTGTAACTTCCAATACAACTATAAGGCGTTACACGATGCGCTGGCAAATCATGGTTTCGGCCGTGGGCTTGGCGGGCATGATCTCCTCTGCCTCACCGGCCGCGCAACCCGAAGTCGCATCCCCGTTCGCGATGGCGGACTTCGACCGGTCCGCCGGCATCGAAATCGACGGCCGGATCGAGCCCGCCTGGCTGGCGGCGCCCGTGGTCGATGCGTTCGAGGAATACCGGCCACGTGCCGGAGCGCCAGCCAGCGTCCGCACCGAGGTGCGCATGGGCCGCGACGCGACGCACTTTTATCTCGCCGCGCGGCTGTTCGATCCGGATATCGCGCGCCTGCGCACCGGCCTCGCACGCCGCGACAACTTCTCCAACGAGCAGGACTGGTTTTCAGTGGCGCTCGATGCGGTGGGTTCGAGCCGTGGCGCGCAACTCTTCTATTTCAACGCGCGCGGCGTGATCTGGGATGGCTTGCTCAACGAAGAAGCCGGCACCGCCAATCCCGCCGCGGACTTCGAAGTCGAGGTAGCCACGAGTATCGACAGCGACAGCTGGGTGCTGGAGCTGCGTATTCCCTTCGAAGAGCTGCGCTACCGTTCGCGCTCGCCCGACACCTGGAAAGTGATCTTTCGCCGCAACTACCCGCGCGAGGATCGCCATGCCATGGCCGCTCCTGCCATTCCCTCGAGCCCGCCCTGCCTCATGTGCCTGGCCGCGCCGGTGCATCCGCCCGGCGAGCTGCCCGCACCCCGCGGCCTCACGCTGGTGCCGCAGTTGTTAGGCCTCGGCACGCGCGAGACCGGCGGCGGGGACGAGAGCTGGACCTCCGAACTGGAACCCGGCATCGACATGAAGCTGCGCGCGGGCCCCGCGACGGTGTTCGACGCCACGGTGAATCCCGACTTCTCGCAACTGGAGCTCGACACGCCTCAGCTGTCGAGCAATCAGCAATTCGCGCTGGCCTTTCCGGAGAAGCGGCCCTTCTTTCTCGAAGGCATCGACATCCTCGATTCGCCGCTGCAGGCCATCTATACCCGCTCGATCACGGACCCCGCCTGGGGTGTGCGCGGCACGCACCGCGGCTCCTGGGATGGCGCGCTGCTCACGTCGCGCGACGATGGCGGCGGCACCGTCGTGATTCCCGGCCCCTACTCGGCCAGCTACGAGGCGCAGGACTTCCATTCGCTGGCGACGATCGGCCGCGTTCGCAAGCCGGTCGGGAACGTGACGCTGGGCGGTCTTTTCACCGACCGCCGCGCGGATGAAAACTACAACATGGTCGCCGGAGCGGATCTCGCCTGGCGACTCTCGCCAACGACGCGCGTCAGCGCGCAATGGCTCACCAGCCGCACGCGCGATGAACTCGAGACGCAGGGCGACGCCATGGGCGTCGACATGCTGCACGACAGCCGGCATTGGCGCGCCGCGCTCGCGTTGCGCGGCCTCGATCCCGGTTTTCGCGCCGACAACGGCTACATCCCGCAGGTGGGCATCCGCCAGGTCGATGCCGAGTTGCGCTACAAGATTCTCGATCTGCGCGTGATCAGCGAGCTCGCGCCCTACGTGAGCATGGATACGCGCGAGGATTTCGATCGTCACACCGTGAGCTCGGCGCCGCGCCTCGGCGCCCAGGCGACGCTGACCAACAACATGATCGTGACCGGCGAGTGGCGTCCACGCGAGCAGGTGCGCCTGCACGCCAATGGCGAACTGCACTCGCTGTCGCAGGGTTATCTCAGCCTCACGAGTTATCCCGCCGCGTGGTTGCCGGTGTTGACCCTGGAGCTCACCGCCGGCGAAGCCATGGATTTCACCGCCGACCGTGTTGGCGACGGCGAGACTGTCTCGGCGTCGTTGCTGTGGCGCCCGCTGGATCGGCTGGTGATCGAGCCGCGCTTCGACATGACCACGGTGCGCACGGATACCGACGGCTTCTACGCAGGCCAGCGCGCGCGCGAAAGCGCGGCGCAGTTGTTAGCCACCGTGCACCTCACGGCGCGCGATCGTTTTCGTCTCATGGTGCAACGCGTGGCTTTCGAGCGGGAAGCTCGCGGCGGCGCGCTGCTCGACACCAGCCGCTTGAGCGGCTCGCTGTTGTTCACGCACGAACACTCGCTGGTGCGACGCATCTATGCCGGCGTGGCGTTCGCGCGCGATTCGGATCGGACCACGACCGTGCCGCGCGAGACTCTCGAAGTTTTTCTCAAGGTGCAGTCCGGCATGTCGGCCGCCACCGGCGTCCGCTGGTAGACAGGGAACTCAGCGTGCCTTGCCCTCGAGCGGCGCCATCGTGCCGCTCTCGACCCTCAGTACTGACGAGAGGGTTGGAATATACGAAAGTTCTCCGCGCCCGGATGCGCCAGGAAAAAAGAAAATCCCGATTGTGGACAGTTGCGCATCCAGGCGACATATCGCCGCGTAACGCCCCTGAACGACATTTTCAGGGGAATCTCATGCGCGCATTCAGCACCTGGTCCGCCATCGCCTTCGCGGCGCTCGCGACTTCTCTCTTCACCGGCTGTGACGACGACGAGAAGGACGTGGCGCCTTCCATCACCGCTCCCGCCTCGCCGCTCGGCAATGCCGTGGTCGGCTCGGCGATCTCGCCGGTGGATTTCGTCACGAACGGCACGGCGCCGATCACCTACGCGGTTTCCGCTGGCATTCTGCCGCGCGGCCTCACGCTCGATCCATCGACGGGCAGGCTTTCGGGAACTCCCACTCTCGCGGGCACTTTCGAATTCACGATCACCGCCACGAATCGCGCCGGCGCCGACGACGCGGCGTACACGCAGGCCGTGCTCCAACTGCCAGCCATCACCACGCCGCCTTCGCCTCTCACCACGGCGCTGGGTGGAGTGGCGTTTCCGGCCGTCACGTTCGAGGCGGGCGGATCCATGCCGATCACGTGGAGCATCACCGCGGGTGCGTTGCCGCCGGGCATGACGCTGAATGCCACCACGGGCGTGTACGCCGGCACTCCCACCGCTGCCGGCGACTATTCATTCACGGTCACGGCGACCAATGCGGCCGGCAGCGACGGCGATGCCTACACGCAGAAGGTCACGGCGCCGGCCGCAAACGCGCATGTGTTGATCAACGGCAACAGCATTGCAGCCGTGGCAACTACCTTCCCTTCCGGACTCGACGCGCCGTTGGCGCTCACGGGACTGATCTCCGGAGACGCGCTGGTCGGCATCGATCGGCGCCCACAGAACGGATTCCTGTACGGCCTGGGTTACAACGCCGGCGCGGGCACCGTGCAGCTCTACTCGATTTCACCGACCACGGGAATTGCAGCGCCGCTCGGCGCCACCGGCACGTTCATTGCCTCTGATGGAGTGACGCCGGTGCCCGTGGGGGGCGGAGCGGGGACCACGTTCGGCATCGACTTCAATCCCACCGTCGATCGCGTGCGCGTGGTGAACAGCGTCGGCCAGAACTTCCGCATGAACCCTAACAACGGCGCGTTCGTCGACGGCACCGCCGGTGGTGTGCTCAACATGGACGGCGGCATCAACGGCCCCACGAGCGGCGTGCAGGAGACGGCGTATACCAACAACTCCGCCAACAGCACCGTGACGACGCAGTACGCTCTGGACCTCACTACCGACGCGCTCTGCATTCAGAACCCGCCGAATGCCGGCACGCAGACCCAGTGCCAGACATTGAGCAGTCCCGTGGATGCGGTGCTGGGATTCGATATAGCGCCCGGCATCAACGTGGCGACGGCGAGCACGCCCGCCAGCGGATCAGGAGTCGCGGTGCTCAAGCTCACCGGCCAGACCACCGAGACTCTCGCCAGCGTGAATCTGGCCACGGGCGCTGTCGCCGCTGTCGGCACCATCGGCACGGGTGGCGTCGTGGGGCTGGCCGTTCAACAGCCTGCTGGCACGCGCTTCGTGGGCCTGTCCGCCGACGGCACGCAGCTGCTGCGTTTCTCGAGCGCTGCACCGGGGTCGGCGGCGACAGTCGCGATCACCGGTATTGCCGCCGGTGAAACGCTCGCCGGCATCGACTATCGCCCGCAGACCGGGCAGCTCTACGCGCTTGGCGTCGCCGACGCTGCGAACTCGGGCACGTTGTACCTGCTCGATCCGCAGACCGGCGCCGCCGCGGCGGTTGGCAGCGCCGGGGCGATCGCGTTCGTCGATGCCACCGGAACACCGGTGGACCTGCCTGCCGCGACGGGCGGCTACGGCTTCGACTTCAATCCCACCGTGGATCGCGTTCGCGTCACGACACAGACGGGACTCAACTTCCGCGTCAACCCTAACAACGGCGCCCCGGTCGACGGCAATCTCAACAACACCGCTGCGCCGCCTGCGGGCACGAACACGGATGCGCCGATCAACGGAGGCGCCACCGGCGCTTCGGGCGCCGCCTACACGAACAGCTTCGGGCAGTCGCTGACCGGCGGCGTCACCACGCAGTACGTGATCGACGCGGTGACCAACAGCCTGTTCATCCAGAACCCGCCTAACAGCGGGACGGTCAGCGCGGGCGTCGCAATCATGATCGGCGACGTGCCGCTGGATTTCTCGGAGGTGAGCGGCTTCGACATCCCATTCGACGTGCGCACGTCCACCTCGGGCGCACCGGTGCCATCGGGTAGCGCGTTTGCGGCGTTGACGGTGGCGGGCGAACAGCGGATGTATTCGATCGACCTGCTGACCGGCCAGGCCACCGACATCGGCGCGCCGTCGATGATCCTGTCGGGATTGGCGGCGGGCCAGAGCGCGCTGCGTTGAGCAACAGTTGCCAGGGGTTATGGGCGGTGGCGCTTCCGAGGGCCACCGCCCGTTGCATTTTCAGCGACGAGCCGCTAGAGGTTCACGCCTTCGTCGTCTAGATAGCGGCGCTTCGCGCCGCGGACGAACTCGCCTTCGCGCACGCGGCGTTCGCGCAATCCGCGAACGTCGGGCCATAACCGCTGCATGGCCTCGAACTGTTCCGCGACGCACACGAGCGAGCAACCGTTTGCCAGCTCGTCGCGGATCGCGCGCATTTCCTTGCGGCGTTCGCCCACGCAGCTTGCGCCGCGATTGAACACCAGTGACAGCAGCGCGCCCTGCGCGTCGGGCGGCAGCTTTTCGACGCCGGGAAAAGCATCGCGCGTGATGCGCGCGAAGCGCGGCAGCGTGCTGGCATAGAACACCGGCTCCGCCGCGGACAGCGGAACCTTGATGTGCCGCAGACCTCGCGCAAGCTGTTGAGCGGCGGCGCCCTTGGCGCCCTGCACGGCCGCGAGCGCCGCGCGTTCCGGCTTCTCGAGGAACGGGCCCCAGTCCGCTTCGATCTGTGGTTTCGACGTGAAGCCGAGGTCGTAACCGATGCCGATGGTGACGCCGCTCTCGCCGCCCGGCCATGTCGGGAATGCGTAGAGCCGCTCGTATTGCGCGCGCGAGCCAATCTCGAACTGGAGGATGAGCTCGAGCGACTTGCGCGAACACGTGAGACTGATGGTCTTGCGCGTCGCATCAAGCTCGAAGTGCTTCTCGAGCGCCGTCAACGTCTCGGGGCCGAGCATGCCGTCGGCGGTCACGCCGAGCGCGTTCTGGATCCGCCGCAGCCGCTGCGCAACTTGTGGACTCGTGGCTGACATTGAATTCGAAGCTAGGCCCGACGCTCGACACAGTCAACGCGCGCCGATAGCTAGACACACGCAACCGTGACTTTGTACCGCTCTTCGCTGGTAAGCTCACGGCAATGGAAACTATTAATCGTCGTGTGTTGCTTCTCGGGCTGGGGGCAGCGATGGCGCCCGTGGCAATCGCCTCGCCTCGCAAGCGCGTCTGGAAATTCGACAGCCTGCGCAAGGTCGGCGGCCACCCGGTGCGCGTGGAAGGCGTGCCGCAGGTGATCAAGAGCCCGAACGGCCGGGCGGTGCAGTTCGATGGGCAGAAGGACGTTCTTTTCATCGAAGAGCACCCGCTCGCGGGCGCGGCCACGTTTACCGCCGAGCTGGTCTTTCGTCCCGACGGCGGCGCATTCGAGCAGCGCCTGCTGCACCTGGAGTCGGACGAATCACCGCCGGCTGCGCCGGGCAGGGGCAGCACGAGAATGCTGATCGAGATCCGCGTGGTGAACGAAAGCTGGTATCTCGACGCGTTCATGATCGGCACCGGCTACCGCGCAACGATGATGGCGCCTGACAAACTCTTTCCGATCGGACGCTGGTACCACGCAGCCATGACCTACGACGGAGAGTTCTTTCGCTCCTTCGTGAACGGCGAGCCGCAGATGGAAATGGCGACGCCTTTCAAGGCGCAAACGGCAGGCCGCGCGTCAGTGGGCGCGCGAATGAACCAGGTCACTCACTTCAAGGGCGCCATTCGCGAAGCGCGATTCACGCACGAAGCGTTACCTGCGAAGGCATTCAAGCGGCCCTGACGGGCACCGGTTTCGGGAACTGCAAAGCCAGCAGCACCGCACCCACCGCCACTGCCGCGGAGGCGATGTAGAGCCAGGCGTACGTGCTGAACGTGTCGAACACCCAGCCGCCGGCCACGGGCCCGATCGACATTCCCAGGCTCGAAAGCATGGTCGCGGCGCCGAACACCGTACCCATGATGTGCTGGCCGAAATAGTCGCGCGCCAGGGAGGCGTACAGCGGCATGCCCCCACCGTACGCAACGCCGAATATCACCGCCAGCGCGTAGAACTCATCCAGCTCGTTGACCGCGAGATACGCGGCTATGGACATGGCCTGCACGGCCAGCGCCGTCACCAGGATGCGCTTGGCGCCGTAGCGATCCGCGAGCACGCCTAACAACAGCCGGCCACCGAGCCCCGCGAGGCCTTCGACGCTGTAGACGCTCACGGCCGCCATCGACCCCAGCCCGCAGTACATGGCGTAGCTCACGACGTGGAAGATAGGCCCCGAATGCGCGGCGCAACACAGGAAAAACGTGAACCCGAGAACGAGGAACTGCGGCGAGGTCAGCGCCCTGCCCACCGTGATGTTGCGTTCACCGGCCGCGGGCGCAATCTGCGCGGGTGTTTGCGCTGCCACCGGCGGACGCCGCACGAACAGCGCGGCCGGTATCAGCAGCACCCAGGCGAGCAGGCCGATATCGAACATCGCCGCGCGCCAGCCATAGTGCGTGATGAGCCAGCTCACGAGCGGCGACATCGTGAGCGGCGCCATGCCCATGCCTGCCGAGACCAGCGACACGGCGAGGTTACGACGCGTTTCGAACCAGCCCGTGACCGTGGCGATCATGGGCGCGAAGAACGCGCTCGCGGACAACCCCACGAGAACGCCATAGGTGAGCTGGAAGCTCAGGAGCGTCTTCGCATGACTGGCCAGCACCAGCGCGAGCCCGAGCAGCACCGCGCCGCACAGCGTGACGATGCGTGCGCCCCATCGATCGCTGGCCGCGCCCCAGCCGAACGAGCCGAACGCCATGACGAGGAAGTTGATGGTCATGCCGAAAGAAATGCCGGCGCGCGACCAGCCGGTCTCGGCGGACATCGGCGCCAGGAACACCGCGAGCGAGAACATCGCGCCCAACGCGACGCAGCCCATGAGGCCGCCGAGCGCGACGATGACCCAGCGATAGGGAGATTCGCTCATGCAGTGAACCGGGGTTTGCGCTTTTTCCTGGTCGCGATCCTGCTCGCGCTCTGCTCCGCGATCTTCAGCAGGCGCCGGAACGTGGGGCACTCCATGTGGCTCGGCGCGCGACAGGCCGCGGCGTGACGCAATCCGTCGCGCATGGCGCTGAGCTTGCGCACGGTGAGGTCGAGCTGGTTCGCCTTGTCCTCGAGCAACTGGCGATCGATGCGCGGCCGCCCGTCCGGCGCGAACATGCGCGCGATTTCGTCGAGCGAGAAACCCGCAGATCGGCCCAGTGAAATGAATGCCAGCTGCTCGAGCACGTTGCGGTCGAAGAGACGGCGAAGCCCACGGCGGCCCACGGAGGCGATGAGGCCTTTCTCCTCGTAGAACCGCAGAGCCGAAGCGGGAATGCCAGCCCGGCTCGCCACCTCGCCGATATCCAGATCCGCCACCACTTGACCTCAAGTTGACTTCAAGTGGCACTCTGCCCTTCCACACTTATGAAGACAAGAACCTGGTGAAGCTCATGAACGACGTGATGGCCATCTTCTTCATCGGCGCGGGCGCGACCGCGATCACGGACCTCTGGACCGTGTTGCGCCGGTCCGCGTTCGGGACGCCGCTACCCAACTTTGGAATGCTCGGGCGCTGGATCGCGCAACTCGCGCGCGGTCGCTTCCGCGCGGTCCCCATCGCATCGGTGCCACCCGTGCGTGCCGAACGCGTGATCGGCTGGAGCGCGCACTATTCGATCGGGATCGCCTTCGCGTTCCTGTTGCCGGCAGTCTGGGGATGGCAGTGGCTTCGCCACCCCACGTTCATGCCCGCGATGATCGTGGGCATCGCGACCGTCATCGCACCCCTGTTCGTCATGCAACCGGGCATGGGCATGGGGTTCGCCGCGAGCCGCACGCCGCGCCCGGCCGCCGCGCGTTTCCAGAGCCTGGTCACGCACGCGGTGTTCGGCCTCGGCCTCTATCTGGCCGCCAGCTTCCTTCCCGCGAACGGGATGATGGTTTTCTGAATTTCGATGAGCGGCCCGAGCTCGTACACGTTCGTGTAGCCGTACGCGAACAGCACGTTCATCGTGTACACGTTGAGCGACGCGCTGAGATTCTTGGCGGGAAATGCTGCCGGCTCGTTGAGGAAGTTGTTGTTGCAGTAGATGAGGATGCGCGTGGACTTCGAAGGGATGATCTTCGCGAGCTCCTTTTCCGTGATGTCCGGCAGGCTCAGGTTCTTCGCGCCCTTCACATGCAACTGCTTGAACATCCGGGCGCTGCGCGCATCGAGAACCACCGTCGACGGGTCCGCCGCCATGCGCACGAACTCGATCTCGGTGACCCGATGGCTGTCGCGAACCAGGCCGACCTGCTCGACGCCGCTCTTGAAGGCCTCATAGTCGATGAGGGGGTTCGGAATCTCGTCGGCCGAAGCGAGGCCCGCGAACAAGATCAACAAGGGGGTGAAACACTGTTTGACCACGACAACCTCCTGCCTGCAACTCAGGTATGACGCGGGCCCGCGGAATAAGTGCCGCTGCGATTTACCTTATGCGGGTTGTTTGAAAGAAGTTGGGAGGTTGCGGCAGTACATAAGGGATTAGGGAGGATCCGAAATGAAAAAAACCATTCTGGTGGTCCTATTCCTGTTAGCCGCGGCTTGCGATCGGCCACCCGGGAAGCCTGCTGCCCAATCCACGGGCATCACCGAACGCACTTTTCAGCGACGCGCGGTGGATGGAGATCAGGTCTTTACCGTGCGCGTGAGCGCGACCTCACAGGTCTCGCCGCAGATGCTGGACGTCCTGGAGCGAGACCTGAAGATCCGTCCCATCGGCCAGGAGACCAAATCCGAGCTTGCGTTCTGGACCGATGCGCCCATGGCAATCAATCCGGAGCGCGCGGAAGTGCAGGTGGAATTGATGGCCGCGGATTCGCGCGTCGATGCGCGGCGCTGGCTCTGGACCTGGCCCGATCTGTTCCAGATGTCGCGACCCGGCGTGCTGGAAGAACGCCCGGGCAGCGGCGGGCAAACCATGTCTCCAGAGAACAAGAAGCCAGCGGATGACGATGTTGGCGTCGTCGTGCAAGCGCTGCATGGTGGGCCGCACGCCGTCCGGGGCCGCCTGCTGTGCAGTGGTGCTCCGGCACAGTTCCTCAGGGTGGTCGCCGGCGGCATCGGCGGTTTCAGCGCTGCCAACGGCACATTCGAACTCACCGGTGAATTTCCCGGCGTGCCCGGCACGGTATTCGTCGCGTACGACGCCCAGATACCGCTCGGATCCGGCGCCACGCCGACGGCGCCGCTGCAGATCATGGACGACTTCCACTTCGCGCGAAACGACCGAATTGACAGCACGCCGACCACGACCGGAGAAGTTTCCGCCTTCGGCGACCTGAATTTGCCAGGCACTGATTGCCTGTTGTGGCAGCGAGGCATCCGCGCGTTGCGCCACCTCTTTTCGGTGAACAATGCACCACCGCCTGCTGGCGGCCTGACCATCAAGCGCTGGTCCGCTGTCTTCATGTCGGCCGGCGCGGCGCCTCACACGTTCTACGACTACATCGTGGCGCCGACGGACCTGGCCTCCAACGACACGTCGGGCGACACCCTGTTCCACGAGTTTGGACACAGCATCCGTCACGTGGCCGACGGCGCGCACACTCACTGGGACTATGACAATTTCCGCTTCATCTACGCCCGCGGGCACGATGGCTCGCAGACCAACAACAAGGGCTTCGCGTTCAACGAAGGTTGGGCCAACTACTGGTCCGCCGCCGTGCGCGGCACTGCCGTGTCGGTGCACACCGCCGCTCCCACGGACGCATCGTTCATCGACTTCAATGAAGACCGCGTAGGCCAGCGGTTGCGAACCCTTTCCGGAGCGGTCTCTCACGGCTTCATGGTGGACGTGCTGCGGAACAATCCCGGCGTGATCCACACGCTGCAGCAGTTCGAGGAACGTTACTGCGCGGCGGCCAGCAGTACGAATCCGTTCTGTTCCGGCGGCAGACCCACCCGCACCGTGCCGGCCTGTCCAACCGGATACAACGATGACGGCCTGACCTGCCGGCTCATCAACATCGTCGGCAAACCTACGTTCGACCGCGGCGTGGGCACCATTCCGGATTCATGCGGCCCGGACAGGCGGTACGAAGCGGGCCTGTGTTACACGCCCTGCCCCGCGGGCTTCAGTGGCGTCGGCCCGGTCTGCTGGCAGATCTGCCCTTCCGGCTACCACGACGACGGCGCCACCTGCCGGCGCGATGCCTGGATCTTCGGCTCTAACAACAACGCGTGTCCGTGGTACGACAAGTGCGGTGTGACGTTCGCGCGAGGCTGCTCGGTGTGCCCCTCGGGTTTCCACAACGATGGCTGCACGTGCCGGCGCGACGTGAGCATCATCGGCAAGACCACGCGCGATCGCGGCGTTGGCACCATTCCGTCCGGATGCCGGCCCGGCCGGCAATACGAAGCCGGCCTTTGCTACACCGCCTGCCCCGCGGGCACGAACGGTATCGGCCCGGTCTGCTGGGGAAGGTGCCCGGCAGGCTTCGCCGATCACGGCGCTACCTGCTATCGCGATCCAAACATCTTCTCGGACGATCCGGTGATCCCGCCGTAGCCAACCTCAGAAGTGCTTGCGAATGCCCACGGTAAAAAACAGCTCATCCGCGTCGTAGCTGACCACTTCGGCCTGCCCCACCCAGCTCTGGCCGAGCCGCATGCCCGCGCCGCCACCGAAGTACACGCCGAGGTCGTTGAGCTTCTCGTACACGATCTGGCTCGAGGTGGCGTTGTTCTGGATGTGCGAGGCGCCGAACTTCAGCAGCGGGAACCACTGCTCATCGATGCCGCCATCGAACGGCAGCCACTGGAAGCCCACACCAAACACCTTGTAGCCGATGTCCCCCAGGTGGCCGACGCCGGGGTTGTCGGACGAGATTCCCGCGTCTCCGCCGTCGGCGAAGAAGCCCTCGATGCTCCAGTTCCGGTTCCACGCATACCCGGCCGTGACGCGGTAACCGAAGCTCTGGCTGTCGTCGACCTTGTAACCGCCATCGTCATTCTGCGGCTCGAGGCGCGACATGCCGGTGTCGAGACCGACATACCAGCCTTTGCCGGGCACATCGGCGGCGCCGGCCTGCCCCGCCACGAGACTGGCCAGCGCGACGACCGGCGCCGCGCGGCGCGCCGTGCGGCGCAGCGCGATGCAGCCGATCACCGCCAGCATGCCTAACAAGCTCAGCGGATCGAGCGCACCCGCGCCACGTACCGCGGTCTGAAGCGTGCCCTGCTTGTCGATCGAATCGGGAACGCCGTCGCCATCGAAATCGCCACGGCCTTCGCGGCTGTCCAGGATGGCGTCGTTGTCGCTGTCGAGATCGAGTGAATCGTTCATGCCATCTCCATCGGTGTCGGGACGCGCCAGTGCGCGGCCACCCGTAGTGCTGTCGACCGTGTCGACGAGACCGTCGTGATCGGAATCGCTGCCGTCCTGCCGGCCGTTTCCATTCGCATCGACGCCGCCGCTCTCGACGACGTCGCTCAGGCTGTCGCCATCGCTGTCGAGGTCGCGGTGGTTGTCGATGCCATCGGTGTCGTTGTCGGGCAGCGGCAGCGCGCGGCCGCCCAGGCTGCTCTCGAATGAATCCGACAAGCCATTGCCGTTGACGTCGACGAAGTTGTCCGCGACGCCGTCGCCGTTCACATCGACGCCGCCGGCTTCGATGATGTCGGCAATGCCGTCGCCGTCGCTGTCGAGGTCGCCGAGGTTCGGCAGGCCATCGCCATCGGTGTCGTCCGAACCATCCGCGGCATTCGGAATGCCGTCGTTGTCCAGGTCGAGATCCCGTGCGTCGGCCACGCCGTCGCCATCGCGATCGACGAAGGTTCCGAACACCTGTGGCGCGGCATCGACCGCGTTGCGGATGCCGTCTTCGTCGTTGTCGGCGCCTGCGACGAAGCTACCGGAGGCCGGCACGCGGAAGTCCGGCACGCTGCCATTCGTTACGCGCGGCATGTCCGTGCGCGTCTGGCCGGCATCCATGAGCGAGTCGCCATCGTTGTCGATGAGGCCCGCTTCGATCACGTCGGAGATTCCGTCGTTGTCGGAATCCAGGTCGCGCGTGTCCGGGATGCCGTCGCCATCGGTGTCGGTGAGCGCCGCCGGCGTGCCCTCGAACGAATCGAGAATGCCGTCGGCGTCGGAGTCCACGTCCGCATGGTCCGGCGCACCGTCACCGTCCGTATCGAGCTCGGAGTCGCCGTCGCTGCCGCTTACGCTGCCTTCGAGGCTGTCAGGCAGCGTGTCGTTGTCGCTGTCGGTGTCCAGGTAGTCAGGCGTTCCGTCACTGTCGCTGTCGCGCGGATTGCCTGCATCGGCGCCCGCTTCGAGCGCATCCGGAACGCCGTCGCCATCGCTGTCGCTGTCCAGGTAGTCGGCCATGCCGTCGCCATCGGTGTCGACGGGATGCAGCGGATCGCTGCCCACTTCGTCGGCATCGGCGATACCGTCGTCGTCGCTGTCGATATCGGTCGCGCTGTCTCCGGGTTCGACGCCGTCGGGGATGCCGTCGCCGTCGGAGTCCGGATTGTCGCGGCCGGTGCCGAGCGTGTCTTCGTCCGAATTGTTGAGCCCATCGCCGTCGCTGTCCGTCATGAGGCAGACGATGGAGTTGGCGTTGGGAATGCAACCGTTCGTATTGGCGGCGTCGAGCTGGTCGGACACGCCGTCCAGGTCCGTGTCGACGTTCGAAGGTTCGAGCGCATTGATCGCGCCATCGCCATCGGAGTCGAGCGGCGAATTCACGTCGCTTCCGACTTCGGCGCCGTCGTGCGTGCCGTCACCATCGGTGTCTGGATTACTGCTGTTCGTACCCAGCGCGGCTTCCTGCGCATTGGTGAGTCCGTCGCCGTCGGTGTCGCCCGTCGGGCATGCCGCGGCATTGGCGTTCGGAACGCAAGGATTGCCGTTGGCGGGATCGAGCTGATTCATCACGCCGTCGCCGTCGGTGTCGACGTTCGAAGGCTCCAACGCGTTGATGACGCCATCGCCGTCGGTGTTCACCGGCGTATTCACGTTCGGGCCGACTTCGGCGCCGTCGCTGGTGCCGTCGTCGTCCGTATCGGCATCGTTCATGTCCGTGCCCAGCGCGGCTTCCTGGCTGTCTAACAAACCGTCGCCGTCACTGTCGTTGTTGAAATTGCTGGCGCCGGTTGCCGGGGAATGCGTGAACTGCGCGAAGGCGATGTCCTGCTGCACGGGGAAATCGCCCTGCGATGGATCGAGCCAGAAGAGCTGCGCCTGGATGGTGTACGTGCCCGCGGCGCTCGACAGCGGATAAGTCGGGTTGGCCGTGCGGATGACGTTCGCCCCCGCGGCGACGTTGAAGTCTTCTTCGAGCACCGTGACCGCGTTGCCGTTCGGGGCAATGAGAGAGATCTGCAGGCGATAGTCGCCGCCGGTGATCGAGTGCACCGTGGTGGAAGTATTGATGGTGACGGTGTTCGAGAGCACCGAAGTGCCGGTGATGCGCACGCTGCGGGTGTCGCCGTCGGTAGCGCCGCCGCCGTCGGTCAGCAACTGCGCCCAGTCGACGGTCGTGACCCATTGCGTGGAGTCGCCGCTGGTGTCGACGTCGATGCGCACGAGATTCTGCCCGGCGACGAGCCAGGCAGGATTCACGCTGAAAGCGGTGACGCTCCACACATTGTTAGCGCCCGTGAGTTTTCCCAGGAGATGGCCGTTGAGGTAGACCAGGTCGACTTCGCCATCCTCTTCGTCCACGTCGAGCGCGCGCATGCTGAGCGCCACGGAGCTCTGCGGCAGCGTCGCGACGTCGATGTTGAATTCGATCGGGTGGATGCCGCTGAGGTTGCCCAGCGAAACGTCCATGTCGTTATCGGCGACGTGTGTTCCCGCGTTGTTCTCGTTATCCGCGTTTGTGTAGTAAGTCGCCTGCGCAAACGCCTGTGGCGCGAATGCGCCCAGCAATATTGCTAACCACGCGCCCGCGACCCGTTTGAAGGACTGATGCATTTATGACAACTCCCGTACGACCAACTGACCGCCAAGCTCTTGGCGGCTTCGCCGCAACCTTTTGCGGGTACGGTGTTCGTATCGGCGTCCGGGCGGGTCAGCCTTAGGACGGAGAAGGAGAGAAGGTTCAAATAACGGCAGGACAGCAGGCCGCCCGACATAATCCGGCGGCCAAACCCACTCTTATCCATGGAGGACTACCAGCGCGGCGCGATCTGCGGTCCCGGCAGCAGTTCATAGGGTGGCTTCCAGCCCGGGAGCTGTTTGAGTCGCTCCAGCCAGCGCGCCATCGCGGGGAAACTTTTACCGATGTCGTACCCGCTTTCTTCGGCGGGGTAATAGAGATAGCCACACAGCGACATGTCCGCGATGGTCGGCTGTGTGCCCACGATGTAGTCGCGGCTCGCCAGATGTTTTTCGACGATGGCGAACGCACCGTCCACGCGTCCGGAGAGAAATTTCGCCACCGCGGGATCCGGCGCCGCCGCTCCGAACGACTTCAGGAACCGCAGCGTCGCGAAGTAGCTGGTGAACTTGTGGTTGTCGAAGAACATCCAGCGCAGAACTTCCTGGCGTTCATCGTCTGACTGCCCGCCGTATTCACCATGCTGGTTCGAGAGGAACAACATGATCGCCGCGGACTGCGTCAGCTTCCTGCCGCCAACCTCGAGCACGGGGATCTCGCCCATCGGATTGACGTCCTGGCGCCAGGCGTCGGAACGCTGAACGCCCGCGGCGAAATCCGCGAACGGCAGGTGAACCGGAGTCCACGGCTGCCGCAGCGCCTGTAACAGAAGAGCGACTTTGTAGGTGTTGCCGGATTGGGCGAAGGCATGAAGTTTGTACATCGTGCCGCGAGTGTACCGTCAGCGCGCCGACACCTTCAACGCACGCGACACGAAGAACGCGGTCGGCAGCCCCACCAGCACGATGTGCCAGAAGGCGTGGATGTGCAATTCCCCGAGTGGATAGATACCGCGCCCGATGGCCGACAGGGGCAGGATCACGTAGTTCATGGTGAGGAGCACGGCGATGCCGTGAATGCATGCGAGGGCTAACCACTGCCGCGGCAGCCACTTCACGCGGCTCACGACCGCGTAGAGAATGGCGGCGGCGCCGATGCAGATGAACCAGTGAAGTGCGGCGCCCAGCACGACCATCTCGAGCCCGCCGTCGCGCGCGCGCTGCCCGAGCAGGCCGCTGGCCACGCCTTTCCACGGGCTCATCCACGACATGCCGGCCATGACGGTCTTGACCGTGGGGTAGATGAAGTCCGCGAGCCCGGCGAAAAACCCGCCGAGCAGGACGCCGCGCAACGCGGGGCTTGAGTAGTTAGATGGAGTGGTGTTGGCGACGGTTGTGTTCATGATGAGCCTCTTCGTTACGAAGAGGCTACATCGCGCGCGCGGCGCTGCGAAGAGCCGCAGCGCATTCGTCCCGAAGCCGGGCCGAGTTCTTCAGCTGCTCACATTTTTTCGCCGGGCAATTCGCTGGCGCGTTTCACCCACGCGGTGAACTGCGCTTCGTCGAGCTCGCCTTTTTCGTGGATGTCGAGGTAGCGCACCTCTTTTTGTTTGGAGTCGCCGGGCGGCATGGGACTCAGCGATGTGCCGCGGAAGAAAGCCACCTTCACGTATCTCGTGAAGCAATGCATGCTGAGGAACCAGATCCCCTCCTCGACTCCATACATCGGCGAATTCCATTTCACCGCCTTGCGCACGCCGGGCACGGCGCGCGCAACGAGCGCGTCGACACGGCGCGCGACTTCGCGCTTCCAGCCCGGAATCGCCGCGATGTATGCGCGCACCGGCGCGTCGCCATAACCCTTGGCGATCTGCGGATTGTCACCCGAGAGAAGTTTCGGTTTCGCTGGCTTTCGCGTGCTCTGGGTCTTTTTTGCGGCCTTGGCCTTCTTACGCTTCTTTTCGACCATCGCGCCGGCTCCTGGAGACATACGGAAGTACGAACATGTAGAGGCCGGTGAACATTAGCAAGGCCAGCGGGAGCAGTGGCGAGTAGGTGATCCACGCGGGCGGAGCACCCTGCGACATGGCGACGAAGTTGGCGACGACCGTCACCGTGAAGAAGATGGACATCCAGCGATGGAACTGACGAATCCACTTGCTCGCGGTGCTCATGACGCCCTCCGCGCTTCGATCATCTTCCAGCCGTTGCCCGACGGATCGCGGAAGCTCGCATCCACGCTGCCGTAGCGATCGACGGGCTCCTGCGTGAACTCCACACCGGCCGCGTGCATGCGTTTGTAAGCCGCGCGGCAGTCATCGACGACGAGCACCAGCGGCGGCATGGCGCCTTTCGCCACGATCTCTCGCAGGGTCTGCGCGGTCGCCGCGTCGACCGTCGGCGGGCCGGGCTTGTACAACCCGAGCTGGAATGACGGCTGATCGGGGTGCTGCACCGTGAGCCAGCGATAGTCGCCATTCTTCACATCGGTATGCACGCGGAACCCGAGTTTCTCCACGTAGAACTCCCGGGCTTCGTCCTGATCGCGAACGTACAGCCCGACTACACCTACACCTTGATTCATGGGACCTCCTTTTTGGTGGCCTTATTTTTACCTCCCACCTCCCGGCGCCGCTTCTCCGAAACTGCTTTGATGAGATTCGGCCGGTGGGCGGCGATCAGATAGCAGGCGGGCACCCGGTCGAAGTGTTGCGCATTGGCCTTCTCGCGCGCGCGTGCCTGTCCCGGACTCTCGCCGGTGACATCACGGAAAATGCGACCGAACGTTCCGAGGCTTTTCCAGCCCGTCTGAAAGGCGATGTCGGTGATGGACAGGTCCGTGTCACGCAGAAATGCCTTCGCCCGCTCTAATCGGCGCGTAAGCAGATAGCGGTGCGGTGGCACACCGAAGGCATCCCTGAACGATCGCGCGAAGTGAGCCTCGGAGACGCGGCTCACGCGCGCCAGCCGCTCGACGGGCCAGTCCTCGTGCGAGGCGACATCCATCCGGTCTTTGGCGCGCAGCAGGCGGCGCAACAGCTCCGGGTCCTGGCTCGTGTGCCCTTTCATGGCGGGCAATTGTGCCTGACCGCGTTACAGGACCTCGAACAAGCCCGCCGCGCCCATCCCGCCACCCACGCACATGGTCACGACGACGTGGCGCACACCGCGCCGCTTGCCCTCGATGAGCGCGTGGCCCACCAGCCTGGCGCCCGACATCCCATAGGGATGTCCGATGGAAATGGCGCCACCGTCGACGTTCAGGCGCTCGTCCGGAATGCCGAGCCGGTCACGGCAGTAGATGACCTGCACGGCGAAAGCCTCGTTCAATTCCCAGAGGCCGATGTCGTCCGTTCCGAGCCCGAAGCGCTCTAACAATCGCGGCACCGCGAACACCGGGCCAATGCCCATTTCGTCGGGCCGCGTGCCGGTAACTGCCATGCCGACGTAACGGCCGAGAGGCGCGAGCCCGCGCCGCTCCGCCACGCGCGCTTCCATGAGCACGCAGGCCGAAGCGCCATCCGAGAGCTGGCTGGCGTTGCCCGCGGAGACGGTGCCTCCCGCGTGCACGGGCTTGAGTGCCGCGAGACCGGGAAGCGTGGTGTCGGGCCGCATACCTTCGTCGCGATCGAGCGTAATTTCCCGCAAGGTTTCCGCGCCGGTGTTCTTGTCCACCATCTTCATGGTGGCCCGCACGGGAACGATTTCCGCCGAAAGGCGGCCCCCGGCTTGCGCGGCGGCGGTACGCTGCTGCGAGGACAATGCATAGGCATCGCAGAGTTCGCGCGAGATGCCGTAGCGCGCCGCGACGACCTCGGCGGTGTCGATCATGGGCATGGACACGTCCGGCTGCAGCGCGAGTAGTTCGGGGTCCTGCCCGACACGCAATTCCCGCGTCTGAACCAGCGAAATGGATTCGACGCCGCCGGCGATCACGATATCCATGCGATCGACGATCACCTGCTTCGCGGCCGTGGCGATCGCCATGAGGCCGGAAGCGCACTGCCGGTCGAGCGTGATGCCCGGCACTTCCACCGGAAATCCCGCGCGCAGCGCCGCCGTGCGGCCAATGGTGTGCTGCGAGCCCTGCGGCATCGCGCAACCCAGCAAACAATCTTCGATCTCGGCCGGCGCGACCCCCGCGCGAGTCACGGCTGCGCGCAGCGCATGCGCAGCCAGCGTGGGCGCGGGCGTCTGGTTGAAAGCACCTCGATAGGCGCGACCGATGGGTGTGCGCGCCGTGGCGACGATGACCGCGTCGCGCGTCATGGTGCCGCGGGCGCGGCCAACGCCGCGCTCGCCACTTCGCGTTCCACCTGCAGAAAGCCGTAGGCGGGCACGAGCGCGCCGGCGCGCTCGGAAATTGCATCCCAGTTCTCGATGATGCGCTCGCCCGCTTCATCCCCGCCGCCGATGTACTGTCCCTGCGTCAGGGTCACATAGGAACGCGCGACATGGCCGGCACCGGCGCAGACGATGGCGCGCGTGGGTGCGTCGTCCACCAGGAGCGCCAGCAGCGCGGGACTGACCAGCGCGGGATTCATTGCCCGCAGGCTGGCGGCCGAGAGCACACCCTGTGTCATCTGCGTCGCCGCCGAGGGCGCAAGGCAATTCACGCGAATGTCGTACTTCTCGCCTTCGATGCCCAGCGTCTGCATCAGCCCCACCAGCGCCATCTTCGCGGCGCCGTAGTTAGCCTGGCCGAAATTGCCGAAGAGCCCGGACGAAGAGGTGGTCATGACGATGCGGCCGCGTTTCTGCTCGCGCATCTGGTCCCAGACGGCCTTGCTGCAGATCACGGCACCCATCAGGTGGACGTCGAGCACCAGGCGGAAGTCTTCGATGCTCATCTTGGCGAAGCTCTTGTCGCGCAGGATGCCGGCGTTGTTCACGAGGATGTCCACGCGGCCGAACTCGGCGCGCGTGCGCTCGACCAGCGCGGCGATCGCGCGCTCGTCCGTCACCGACGCGGCATGCCCGAAAGCCGCGCCGCCCGCGGCCACGATCTGCGCGGCCACTGCCTCCGCCGCATTCGCGGCCAGGTCGTTGACGACGACGCGCGCTCCCTGGCGGGCGAGGAACAACGCATGCTCGCGGCCAAGGCCACCGCCCGCGCCGGTGACGATGGCGACGCGTCCTTCGAGAGGCGGCTTCACTTCCTGGCCTTGTTGCGCTGGCAGATTTCGAGGAAGCCCGCCGCCATGAACGTGGCCATGCGGTCTTTCACGGCTTCGAAGTCATCGGACCTGCAACGGCCGCCCGATAGTTTGTCGATGCGTCCGGTGCGCGCCAGCGTGAGCATCAGCGCGCCGGTGACGAAGTGATAACCCCAGAAGATGTCCTGTTCCGCACAACCCGGCAGCGCTTTTTTCAGCAGCTCGATGAGTCGCAGCACCACCGGATCGAACTGCGCGTCCATGAGGTCCGCGCCCCATTCCGGGGTGTTGGCCACTTGCGCGCCGAGCGCGCCGTAGTTCTTCCAGTTCTCGCCGCCCTGGATATACAGATCGAGGTCGGTGTCGAGGAAGGCGCGCAAGGCACCTTCCACCGTGGGCGCACCGCCGGATTCCACTTCGTATCTCTCCAGCGCCTCCATGCGGCGCGTGCTGGTGACGACCGCGCGCCGCGCGAAGACCGCGTCGAACAATTTTTTCTTGTCCACGAAGTAGTAGTTGAGCAGCGTGTGGTGGGCACCGACGCGCTTGGCGACGTCCTTCAGCGTGACGCCGTAGAGGCCATGCTTGGAGAACAGATACTCCGCCGCGTCGAGGATCTGCTCCATCTTGTCGGCGCGCTGCTGCACCTTGGTGGCACGCTGCCGTGTCTTGGCTTTCTGAACCACTGCGCGTTTTCTCCCGGCTTCACGCGCCGCCATATTCCATCCTCAGGCGAATCTTGTCGATCTTTCCGGTGGGCGAGAGATGCATTCGCGGCACGCGTATGACTTCGTCGGGAATCCACCACGGCGCCACCTTGCCGCGCAGTGGCGCTAGCAATGCCTCATCGCTGATATCGTCGGAGCAGCGCATCTGCACCAGCAGGATCGGCCGCTCGCCCCACTTGAAATGCGCGCGGCCAATCACGGCCGCGAGCGACACCGCGGGATTCACACTGATCAGCGTCTCGATCTCGGCGGGATTGATCCACTCGCCGCCCGACTTGATCAGGTCCTTGGCGCGGCCGGTGATGATGAGATTGCCGGCGGCATCGATGCGCGCCAGATCGCCCGTGGCAAACCAGCCATTCGTGTCGGTGGCGTTGTGTTCCTCGCCGAAGTAGCGCTCGATCACCGACGAGCCGCGCACGCGCAGGTGCCCTTCCACGCCGCGTTGTTCGGGCAGTGCGTGGCCGTCGGCGTCGGTGAGCAGCAGGTCGACACCGGCGGGCGGGCGGCCGGAGAAATGCGCGGCGCGGGAAATCTCGTCGGGAGGCGCCACGGTTCCGGAGGGCGAGAGCTCGGTCATGCCCCAACTGGTTTGCACGATGACGCCAAGGCGCTGCTCGATGCGCTCCATGAGTGCGGGCGGCAGCGGCGAACCGCCGACGATGATGCGTTTCAGGCTCGGCAGCTCGCCGCCCTGCGCTTCCAGATGCTCGACCAGGTTCAGCCAGACGGTGGGCACGCCCACCGCGACGGTCACGAGCTCCTGGTTGATGAGCGAGGCGAGTCTCGCGCCATCGGTATGCCGCCCCGGCAGCACCAGCTTCGCGCCTGCCGCGGGCGCGGCGAACGGCAGGCCCCAGGCATTCGCGTGACACATGGGCACCACGGCGAGTACGCAGTCGCGCGCGCTGATGGCCATGACGTCCACCTGCAGCAGGCGCAGGGTGTGCAGGTAGCTCGAGCGGTGCGTGTACGTCACACCTTTCGGCGCGCCGGTGGTGCCGGAGGTGAAGCACAGGCCGCAGGGCGCGGTTTCGTCGAACTCGCCCCAAACTACTCCGCCCCGCGCGTGGGCCACCAGCGGCTCGAGCGCCAGGACCATGGGCCGGGCATGCAGGTCGGTGCTCACCTCACCGGCATCGATGAGCACCAGCCGTTCGATCGATGGCGCGGCGCCGGCGATCTGCCGTGCCAGCGGCTCGAGATCGGCGCTGGCGATGAGCACACGCGTATCGGATTGCACGACCATGCTGGCGAGCTGCCCGGCGAGCAGCCGCGGATTGAGCGTATGGCACACCGCGCCCATGCCCATGATGGCGTACCAGGCTTCCAGGTGCGCCTGTGTGTTCCACGCGAGCGTCGCGACGCAATCGCCGGTGCGCACGCCAAAACCTTCGAGCACCAGCGACACGCGGCGCGCGCGCCGTTCGAGATCGGCGTAACCCACGCGATCGACGCCGCCGCCTTCGCGCGCCGTCACCACTTCGACGTCGGGATGCCACTTCGCGGCGTGCTCCAGGAACTTGTCGAGAGTCAGCGCATACGATTGCATGGCGCCGTGGCTTACCTGCATGGCGCCTCGGCGGGCAGTGGCGGCGATGCGAGGCCTACGTTCCAGTTCCAGGGAATACCGCCTTTGGCGCGCCGGCGGCAAACTACCTGCTCGTTGAGCTCGAACATGCCCGGCATCACGTGTTTCTTCGGCAGCGGCACCTCTTCGAATGCCATGTAGGCGCGGTCCGCGCCGTAGGCCGGCCAGCCGGGTTGCCCGGCGGCGGCAGGGACACCGTCGCGCGCGAAGCTGGCCCAATAGTCGAGCATGGCGTCGGAAAGCCCGGTCTCGACCGGCGTGGCCGGCACCTTGGGCCAGCGAATCGGCGTCTTGTCGAACGTGCCGAACATGTAGGGAATCTCGCTGGCGTGAAAGGCGTGCAGTCCCATCTCCACGGCAGACGGATAGCCGTGGTCGAATAGATAGAGATACGAAGGCACGCCCAGCGCGGTTTGCTTCAGCACGAGCCGCTCCGAAGTCCAGCCGTACAGCGCATCACGCGTCGTGGCCAGCACGCTCTCGGCCATGTCGCTCGCGGGATAGAGCTTCAGGAATGCGTCGGCGAGGTCCGAGTATCGCGCGCGAATCTCTTTCTCATAGGTGGCGGCGTCGGCCGGCACCTGCGATGCGAGAAATTTCAGTGAGCGGATTTCGCCGCTGTTGAACCCCGCGAGGATCGGTACTTTCGCCTGCTCGCCGCGATCCAGCGCCTCGACCACCTGGCGCGGCAACACACGGCCATCGATATTGAAGAACGGGAAGTAGCCGGCGGCAGCCGCCCCTTCGGTCAGCGCTACCGCGTCCATCGAGCGCAGACCCGCGAGATCGCCGGCGCCCAACTTCTCGCCCAGCCACGGGCCGACCGGCTCCGCCGCTACTCCGCCATACGTCACTCCGCGCAGCTCCGGCGCGGAGATCATGTAGGCGCTCTGCGCCACGGCCTTGTGAAACAGGCCGCGCGACTCCGGCGCCACCATGAGATACATGACACTGAGCGCACCCGCGGATTCACCCGCGATCGTGACGTTGCCCGCGTCGCCGCCGAACGCCCCGATGTTGTTCTTCACCCAGCGCAGCGCGGCCATCTGGTCCAGCAAACCGTAATTGCCCGAGACGTTGCGCCGCGATTCGGCGCTGAGCGCCGGGTGCGCGAGGAAGCCGAGAATGCCCATGCGGTAGTTGATGGTGACCACCACGAGCCCGCGTTCGGCGAGCTTCGAGCCGTCGTACATCGGCTCGCCACCCGAACCCGTCGACAACGCCCCGCCGTGAATCCAGACGAACACCGGCGCCTTGCTCGCTTTCGCCGGCGCCCAGACATTCAGCGTGAGGCAGTCTTCGCTGAGCGCGCCGATGTCCCAGGCATAGATGCTGCCGCTGCGCGCTTTCGGCTGCACACATGCCGGGCCGAATTGCGTGGCAACGCGTGTGCCCTTCCATTTCGGCATGGGCAGCGGCGGTTTCCAGCGCCGGGCGCCGGTGGGCGGCAAGGCATACGGGATGCCCTTGAACACTTGCAGCGCACCGACGGTCTGGCCAGAGACCGTGCCTGCGGGCGCATGGATGACTGCCGGTTCACCCGCGAGCGCGGGCATGGACAGCAGTGCCGTGGCTAACAAAGCCGGGATGAGCAGCCTGCTCGGGATCATGGAGCGCCTCCGATTCTGGATTCGCGTTTCAACGCGCGCGCGAGCCAGAGAAAACTGACCACGGCGAGCACATAAAACGGCACCAGGGAATAGAACGCCATCTGCAGCGAATTGGCGGGATGCTCCGCACGGAAATAGTCGCTGACGGCGCCCAGGAAGGTGGGACCCAGCCCCAGGCCGATGAGATTCATCACCAGCAGCAGCAGCGCGCCCGCCAGCACCCGTTCGTGCGGCTGCACGGACTCCTGCACCAGCGCCACGGATGGCGATAGATAGAAGTAGTTGAGCATCATGGGCACGGCGAGAAACAGCAGCGCCAGCTTCCAGCCCGGCGCCCACGCGAAACCAATAAAGAAGGGAATGGCGACTGCCAGCGCACTCGCCGGCAGCCAGGCATACGCGGTCCTGGAGCGCGGCGCAAAGTGGTCGATGAGACGCCCGGAGACGAGCATGCCCGCGCAGATCGTCACGCCGATCATGAGGGCGTAGTACACCGCGACTTCCTGGAGCGTCATGCCTTTCTCGCGCATGAGGAACAGCGTGGTGAAGTTGAGGATGGCGTAGGTGACGAACTGCGTCGCGCCGCAGGCAAGCGCGACGCGCAGGAGCACGGGATGCGTGAAGAACTTGCGGCACGTGGTCCAGAAGTGCGCCTGGGGCAGCGCCGCAGCGGGTGCCTTGCCGGTCGCAGGTGCATCGAGTCCGCCCCGCGCGGGCTCGCGCACGAACAGCCACACGGCGAACGCGGTCGCGATCCCGACGATGCCCAGTGCGACGAAGGCCGAACGCCAGGAATATGCCGCCGCGATCGATGCGCCGAACGCCACGCCGAACGCCTGTCCCAATGGCGGCCCGAGATTGAAGAGGCCCAGCGCCGTGCCGCGCGTGCCGGGTGGAAAATAGTCCGAGATGATGGCGTAGGAAGGCGGAACTCCACCGGCCTCGCCCACGCCCACCGACATGCGCGCCGCCGCGAGCTGCGCGTAGTTGGTCGAGAGCCCGCAGGCCACGGTTGCCGCGCTCCATAACGCGCAGGCGAACGACAGCACGCGCACGCGGTTCGAGCGATCCGCCAGCCAGCCCACCGGGATCGCCAGCAGGCAATAGAACAGCGCGAAGTACAGTCCGCTGATGAGCCCGATCTGCCCATCGGTCACGTTCAACTCGTCCTGAATGGGCTTGGCGAGAATGGACAGCAACTGCCGGTCGAGGAAATTGAGTACGTACACGAAACACAGCGCCGCGAGAACCGCCCAGGCGCGAACGCCCGGGCGTGTCTGCATCGTGTCGATCGCGGTGTTCACCTTCAGAACGTCTTCGCTATACGCAAGCCGAACTGGCGCGGCGCGCCGGCGAAACGCAGGCCTGAATTGATGGCACCCACGTAGTGCTGATCGGTGAGGTTGGTGCCGTAAAGCGTGGTCACGAACGTATTGAGCCTCCACGCAACCTGCGCGTTCAGGATATCGCGCGCCTCGACGCGATCGCCACGCGCTTCGTTCTGGAACAGCGTTGCCCACTGCTCCGACACATGGCCGTAGTTGACGCGTGGCGAGAGCGAGTTTTCTTCACCCAGCGTGAAGTCGTACTGCAAGCCGATGTTGAAGGTGAGTTCAGGCGCGTAGGTCTGATCCTTGCCCTCGAGATTGATGCACGCCGCGCTTTCCGGACCCGTCATCGGGTCGCAGGCGCCGAAGCTGACGGCGCGCGGGTCGACCGCGTAGAACTCGCCGAGTGAGCTCTTCAGCCAGCCCAGGCCCGCGTCCAGCGAAAACGCGCCGAACACCGCCTCGAGTTGCGCTTCGAAGCCATAGATCTCCGTGGAACTCGGGTTGTTGAGCTCGAAGCCGAACACCGGGATGTCCGGGTATCCCACCGTCACCTGGAAGTTCTCGTAGTCGTTGTAGAAGCCGTTCAACTGCGTGCGCAGGTGGCCGTCCGCCCACCCGGCTTTCCAGCCGAGCTCGTAGTTGGTGACCTTCTCTTCGTCGAACGGCGCCGGCTCGCCGAGGCCGACGGGCACGTTCAAGCCACCGGGCCGAAAGCCCGTGGCGACGAACGCGTAGAGAAAGTGGTGCTCGTTCACTTCGTAATTCAGCGACACCTTGCCCGAGAGATTCGAATACGACGCTGTCTGCTCCTGCGTCAGCGGCGTGCCATATTGATTCACGTTGATGTGATTGGTCGTCGAGCTGTCCGAATAACGCGCGCCGACATCCAGCGCCCAGTCTTCGCCGAGGTCGAAACTCAACTGGCCGAACACCGCCGTGGTCTCCTTCGGGTTGGTGCCGTCGAGCCGATAGAACCCCGCCGGGATGCCGATGTAGAACTCGCCTGGCGGAAACGTGTATTCGTCTTCCTGGTAGTAAGCGCCCAGGATCCACCTGACCGAGTTCGCATCGGAGGAGATCAGGTTGATCTCCTGCGAGAAGATCACTTCATCGACCGCGTCGCCGAAGATGGACGTGCCGACACTGGTGCCGTCGAGGTCCGCGCGATATTCCGTGCGGCCTTCCTGGTAACCGGTCACCGAGCGCAGCGAAGTCCCGTTGGCGAATTCGTAGTCCACTTTCAGTACCGCGCGCCCGAAGCGATCGAGCCCGTGGATGTCCGCATTGGCGCCCATGACGAACAGGCTGTCGGTTTCGGTCACGGGGTCGGCGGGGTAGCCGCTCAAGTCCAGGTAGTTGTAGTCGGTCTTCAGCAGCACCGAGAGATTCGCCGTCGGCTCCCAGAGGAACCCGAGACGCACGCTTCCGGTCTTCACGCCATCGTCGCCCGTGTACGGGCCGGAGATGTCGTAGTAGCTGTCGCGCTGGCCGCCATCGAAGGCGATGCGCGCCGCGAACTTGTCGCCCGCGGGCAGATTGACGGCTCCCTGCGCGCCGAAGTAGTCGAAGTCACCGACCGCCGCCTGTAGATAGCCTTCGTGGCCACCGTTGATCACCGGGTCCTGCGATGTGACGAACACCGCGCCGCCCGTGGCGTTCTGGCCCACGAACGTGCCCTGCGGGCCACGAAGAATTTCCACGCTCGCGATGTCGTAGTACGGCTCGGCCGTGAAATAGCCCGGGAACGTCGCGACACCGTCCCGATAGGTGATCACGCCGGTCGTCGTCTGCGTGTTGTGCTCCGCCTTGCCGATGCCGCGGATGTTGAAGTCGATGCCCTGGCCGAAGTTGTTGACCGTCGCCGACGGCGAGATGAACTGCAGCTGGTCGACGACGGTCACCCCGCTGGCGGCAATCTTGTCGCCCGACATCACCGTGGCCGCGATCGGAGTAGTTTGAACGTTCGTCCGGCGCCGCTCCGCCGTCACCACGATCTCATCGAGCTCGTGTAACGGCGTTGCCGCCGTGTCTGCTGCCTCTGCCTGTGCCGCTGCCGGCCGGACCCAAGCGATTTGCGCGACGGCAACTGCCGTCACGAGAAGTATCTTCTTCATGCGCTTTCCCCCTCGTCACACCGGGCGCTATTGCCGGTGCGTGGCGCGAAGTGAGCCACCGCCAATGGCGCCTGTCAACACTCACTCACACGCGTGTGAATATCTTTGGCGCCACGCACTCGCTTCAACTTATTGAATGTATTGGCGCTTGTACCACCGTCGGGCCGCAGTCACTTTTTCTTCGGCTGTTAGACGTGAACCGACGGCAGTTGCGCCTCACGTACCGTTTGTATCCGCAAAGCGGCACAATTTGCGCCCTTCATGCGCAAGCTCCTCGTCTTCCAGCATTCCGCCCGCGAACCGCTGGGTGTGTTCGACCCCATGCTCCGCCGCGCCGGATTCCGCATCCGCTACGTGAATTTCTCGCGCCAGCCCGAACTCAAACCCGACGTCAGCCGCTACAACGGACTCGTCGTCCTTGGCGGGCCGATGAACGTGGACCAGGCCGAGCGCTTTCCGCATCTAACCACCGAGATCGCCGCGATCAGGGATGCGCTCGCGCAGGACATCCCCATCCTGGGCATCTGCCTCGGCGCGCAGCTGCTGGCCGCGGCACTCGGCGCCAACGTGCGGCCAAACAATGTGCGCGAGGTCGGCTGGTATCGCCTGCATCCCACGGCCGCCGCCGGCGGCGACCGCCTGTGCCGGCACCTCGACGGCAACCAGCACGTTTTCCAGTGGCACGCCTATACCTTCGATCTCCCGCCCGGCGCCGTGCACCTGGCGAGCACTCCCACCTGCCCTAACCAGGCGTTCCGGTTCGGCGATCGCGCGTATGGATTGCAGTTCCACCTGGAAGCCGACGAGCAGCTCATCCAGCGCTGGCTGCACGTGCCCGAGTATCGCGCCGAGGCCGAGACCGCGGGCCCCGAACATCACCTCGACCACATCCTGCGCGACACGCACAGCCATGCTCCCCACGCGCTCACTCTGAGCGGACGCGTGTTCGGCGAATTCATCGAATTGTTAGGGTGGAAACGGCGGATACGGCTCGGGAGCCTTTGACGCGCAGCGGCAACCAGCCACCCATTAGCTAGCCGATTGTTAGGCGCTGGCGCCCTCCTTCACGTCGTTATGTTGGTTTCGCCGGTTTGGTCGTAGGAAATTGGCGCGACACTTCTCATTTCGCGCCATGGGAGCGGTAACCAAATGGTGCTCTTTGCGGCGGCCGGTGCTAGTCTTGGCTTGACACCGGTGTCAAACAGGCGTTTTCTGTTAACTGGCCAGGTGTGCGACGGCCGCCCTTCCGCGGCCAGCTGACAAGTTTCTGTTGATGGAACGACATTCAAACAAGGGGGATTTCTCATGATTCGCAAGGCGTTTATCGCCGCTGCGTTGTTTGCTTTCGCAAGCGGCGCGTATGCGGCTACCGATTATCCGAGCGGCTATACGAAGTGCGCCAAAGAAGGCGAGAGCTGCAGCTTCAGCGGCACGCGCTCCGTCGCTTACGGCAAGGCCGGCACGTTCGTTTACGCAAATCTCACGGGCCCGATCACCTGCTCGGCTTCGCTGTTTCCTTCCATCAGCGTTGGCACGCCGCGGTACTGCTCCTATGGCGCGGCCACGACTCCGCCGGCCTGCCCCGCCACCACCTTGGGCCCGGTCATCAACGGCGCATCCACTGCCAGCGCAACGGTTGCTTCCGGCGCCTCGGTGGCCTTCGCTCCCACGCCCACCTCGGGCGGTAGTTGGGCCTGGACAGGCTGCGGCACCTCCGGCACGTCGCGCACGCAGACCGTGTTTCCGACTGCCTCGTGCACCGCGACTGCCAGGTACACCAACAGCTGCGGCACGGTCTCGACGCTGAATCACACGATCACGGTGAACAGCACGCCGTCGTGCCCGGCCACCACCATTACTGCGGTCATCAACGGGACGCAGACTGCCAGCGCCACCATCACTTCCGGTGCATCCGTAGCGTTTGCTCCGCTGCCGGCCTCCGGTGGCAGCTGGTCCTGGTCCGGCTGCGGCACCTCCGGCTCCTCGCGCACGCAGACCGTCAGCCCGACTGCGTCCTGCACGGCGACGGCGACACACACCAACAGCTGCGGCACGCAGTCGACCCGGGCTCATACCATCACGGTGAACGGCAGCACGACGCCGCCCCAGACGCCGTCCGGCACGCCGATCGGCTTCGGACGCGCAACCACGGGTGGCGCAGGTGGCGCGACGGTGACGGTCAGCACCGGCACGCAGCTCAACACGGCGCTTTGCACGCGCGCGAGCGTGAGCACGCCGATCATCATCCGCGTGAACGGCACCATCAACCATGGCAACACCACCAAGGTGAGCGGCAGCTGCGATACCACGGCCACGGAAGTGGAGCTCAAGGGCATCAGCAACGTCACGATCGTCGGTGTCGGCACCTCAGGCGTGCTGGACCAGATCGGCCTTCACATCCGCAACTCGTCGAACATCATCGTTCGCAACCTGTGGATCAGGAACGTCAAGAAGAGCGGCTCGCCCACTTCCAACGGCGGCGACGCCATCGGAATGGAGACCTCGGTCAACAACATCTGGATCGACCACAACACGCTGGAAGCCAGCGGTGGCGAGTCCGATGGTTATGACTCGCTGCTCGACATGAAGGCCGGCGTCACCAACGTGACGGTGTCGTACAACCACTACCGGAATTCGAGCCGGGCGGGGTTGATCGGTTCGAGCGACAGCGACTCGGCCAACACGAACATCACGTTCCACCACAACTGGTACGAGAACATCGAGCAGCGCACGCCGCTGCTGCGCCATGGTCTCGCGCACAGCTACAACAACTACTTCTCCAACATCAGCAACAGCGACATGATCCATGGCATCAATTCGCGCATGGGTGGCCGCATTCTTGTCGAAGGCAACTACTTCAGGAATTCGAACAACCCGCTGCTCGCTTCGGATGACTCGTCGAGCCCGGGCTGCTGGCAGACGCGAGCGAACTTCCTCGATTCCATTTCCTACGACCGTTCGGTCGGCGATGGAGCGCTGGTGGTTCCGGTCATCAGCGGCGGGCAGTTCGACTCGACCTGCACGGTGACCGTGCCGTACAGCTACACGCTCGACTCCGCGGCGGGCCTGCCGTCCGGTCTGCCGGGCCAGGTCGGTATCGGCAAGATCCAGTAGTCGCGAGTGTTGTGACAACACGGCTCCGCCCGAGGCCACTCGGGCGGAGCCGGTTTTCTGAAGCCACAAGGAGTGAGGCTATGAAACGTTCGTACGCATACGTGCTGGCGGCGGCACTGCTCGCGGCCGGGCCGGCAACTGCGGCCGTTCCCGGTTTCGCCGGCAACATCACCGGCGGCGGCAACGCGACTCCGATAGTCGTGAACAGCTTCACGGCGATGCAAAGCGCCATGAACAGCTACAGCGGCACGGGCGGCCTGGTGCTGCACTACACGGGCACGTTCGACGAGGCGCCGATCCTCGCCAACATCTGCGGCCAGTGGAGCAAGCCGCGCACCGAGATCAACATCAACAACAAGAGCGGCGTCACCATCCTCGGCATGGACGGCTCTTCGGCGAACTTCGCCATCCGCATCCGCGGCAGTTCCAACAACATCATCATCCGCAACATGAAGATGGGCCTGGTGCCCGGCGGCGGTGACAACGGCGACATCGTCGGCATCGAAGCCGAGTCGCACCATGTCTGGTTCGACCACAACGAGCTGTACAGCCGCAACGTGCATTGCCCGGGCACGCCCGGCAACGACACCACGTTCGATGGCGCGCTCGACATCAAGGCCTCGGCCACCAACATCACCGTTTCGTACAACTACTTTCACGACCACGCGAAAGTCGGCCTCGACGGCTCGGGCGACAGCGATGACTTCGAGCGGCGCATCACGTACGCGCACAACCGCTACGAGAACGTGGGCTCGCGCCTGCCGCTGCAGCGCTTCGGTTACATCCACGTCTACAACAACTACTACAACGGCATCACCGAGAGCGGCATCAACGTGCGCATGACCGGCCATGCGCTCATCGAGAACAACTGGTTCGAGAACGCGTTGAACCCCGTGACGTCGCGCACTTCCGACGAGCTCGGCAACTGGGACCTGCGCAACAACAACGCGCAGAGCGCCGCGGACAACGCGCGGTACAACCTCACCTGGAACATTCCGAGCAGCACGCCGTTCCGCAATGCGGACAACTGGCAGACCACCGCGACTTTCCCCATCGCACTGCCGTATACCTACACCACCTACCCGCCCGAGGTCTCACGCTGTATCGCCATCAACGCGGCGGGCGCAGGCAAAGGCCTGCGCGAAGCGGTGGACGTCCTCGGCACCTGCAGCACCAACAACCTCGCGATCGCGCCCACGTCGCTGTCGTTCGGCGCGGGGGCCGCGGCTTCCGCGGTTTCCGTTACCGCAAACGTAAACTGGGCCGTCAGTGACGATCAGAGCTGGCTCAGTGCCTCTGTAGCGGGTGGCGCCAACAACGGCAGCTTCACGGTCAACGCAACGGCCAATACCGGCACGGCGAGCCGCAGCGGTACGGTGACAGTCACCGGCGGAAGTCTCACGCGCACGATTGCCGTGACCCAATCAGGACAGGCGGTGCCCAACAACCTGACGGTGTCACCCGGGTCGTTCCTGTTTCCCGGCACCGCTTCGTCCGGACAGGTCACGGTGACTTCGAATGTGAGCTGGACGGTCGTCAACAACTCGGGGTTTGCGATCGTCAGCCCCACCTCGGGCACCGGCAACGGTACGTTCACGATCAACGTGGGTGCGAGCCCGAACATCGGTCGCAGCAGCTCGATCGATGTGGTCGGCGGCGGCATCACGCGGACCATCCAGATCTCGCAGAATCCCGGTTCGCCCGCGGTGATTCAGCTCACGCCGACCGCGCTGTCGCTGCCCGCGACGGCATCGACGGGCACGTTCTCCGTCAGCGCGAATGTCAGCTGGACCATCACCGACAATCAATCCTGGCTCACCGTATCACCGACTTCCGGAGGTTCGAGCGGCGGCACGGTCACCGTCAGCGCCACCGCGAATACGGGCAGCGCGAGTCGTACGGGCACGGTTACGGTGACGGGAGGCGGCGTTACGGGCACCGTTACCGTGACTCAGGCGGGGTCGACACCGACGAGCGTCGTGTATCAGACGGAGAACGGCACCGTGGGCGGCGGCACCGTGCTCGAAACCAAGAACGGCGGCTTCCTCGGCACGGGCTACGTGAACGCGTCGTCCAACGGTGGTTTCTCTCAGAACGTCAATGTCAACGGCCTTGGAGGCGGCTCGAAGTTACTGAGCATCCGCTATGCGCTGGCCTCGGGTTCGCGCACGGGACGCCTGCTGGTGAACGGCGTCGCGCGAAACATCACCTTCAATTCGACGGGCGCCTGGACCACGTGGCATTTCCACAGTGTCGCCGTGACTCTCAACAACAACACGTCGAACACGATCCGCTTCGAGTCGACGGGCCAGGACCTGGCGAACATCGACCAGATCGAAATCAGCCAATTGCCACCGCCGCCGCCGACCAGCGCCGGCCTCACACCACTCGGTATCAGCATCAGTACACAACGGGGGACCAGATGAAATTCCAACTTCCGACAATTGCGGCTGCGGCCGCACTGCTTGGCGCACTTCCGGCGGCTGCCGTGGTGCCCGGCTTTGCCGGCAATATCACCGGCGGCGGCAGCTCGACGCCGGTGGTAGTCAGCACGCTCGCGCAGGCGCAGACCGCGGTCAACAACCTCTCGAGCAGCGGCAGCCTCGTGCTCCACTACAACGGCACGTTCGACGAGCAGGCCATCCTCAACAACATCTGCGGCCAGTGGAGCAAGCCGGCGCAGGAGTTGTCGATCAGCGGCAAGAACAACATCACGATCCTGGGGCTGGACGGCTCGAAGGCGAACTTCGGCATCCGCATCAAGGGCACGTCCAACAACATCATCGTGCGCAACATGAAGATCGGCCTGCTGCCGGGCGGCGCCAGCAATGGCGACCTGATTGGCATCGAGGCCAACTCGCACCACGTCTGGATCGACCACAACGAGCTCTATACCCGGAACATGAAGTGCGAAGGCACGCCGGACGACGACACCACGTTCGACGGCATGCTCGACATCAAGAACTCGGCCTCGTTCATCACGGTGTCGTACAACTACATGCACGACCACGCGAAGGTGGGCCTGATCGGCTCCAGCGACACCGACAGCGCCGAGCGCCGCGTCACCTACGCGCACAACCGCTACGAGAACCTCGGTTCGCGCCTGCCATTCCAGCGCTTCGGCTACGTGCACTCGTACAACAACTACTTCAACAACATCACGGGAAGCGGCATCAATCCGCGCATGGGCGGCTTCATCCTGGTCGAGAACAACTTCTTCGAGAACGCGCTCAACCCGGTGTTCTCGCAGTCGACGATTCTCGGCCGATGGGACCTGCGCAACAACAACACCCGCAGCGCGGCGGACAACGCCACTTACAACATCCGCTGGACCGCCTGCTCCGGCAGCACCCCGTGCCAGAAGGCGACCGACTGGCAGTCGAATGGCACATTCCCGATCACGCTGCCGTACAGCTACACGGTGTACCCGCCCGCGACGTCGAAGTGCATCGCGCTCGCTGCCGCGGGCGCGGGCAAGGGCCTGCGTGAGGCCGCCGATGTGCTCGGTTCCTGCGGAGGCACTAACAACCTCACGCTCGGATCCAGCTCGCTGTCGCTCGGTTCGGGAGTGTCGTCATCCAGCGTTTCGGTGACCGCAAACGTAGCGTGGACTGTCACCGACGATCAGAGCTGGCTCAGCACCACTCCGACGAGCGGCAGCAACAACGGCAACTTTGCGGTGAATGCGACCGCCAACACGGGCACGGCCGGCCGCAATGGCACCGTGACAGTGGCAGGTGGCGGCATCACGCGCACGGTCGCGGTGGCGCAGGCCGGCACGGCGACGACCACCAGCGTCTATCAAACCGAGAACGGCACCGTCGGCGGCGGAACGGTTCTCGAGAGCAGCAACGGCGGATTCAACGGCACGGGTTACGTGAATGCGTCGGCCACCGGCGGCTTTTCACAGATCAGCAACGTCAGCGGCCTGGGTGGCGGTTCGAAGACGCTGCGCATCCGGTATGCGCTCGGCGTGACCGCGGCGCGCACGGGACGGCTGCTCGTGAACGGCGTGGCTTCCAACATCACGTTCAACGGCACCGGCGCCTGGACCACGTGGGCGTTGCAGAACGTCACCGTGACGCTCAACAACAACTCGACCAACACCATCCGCTTCGAGTCCACCGGCCAGGACCTGGCGAACATCGACCAGGTGGAAGTCCTCTAATGGGGACATTCCTGATTTGCTAGCAAAAAGGGACGCGCCTCATCGGGGCGCGTCCCTCTCAGAGCGGCTTGCGCCACACCGTGTAATCACATTCGGTCGCCAGTTCCGGCGCCAGATCCGCATGCAGCACCTCGAGAGGCTCGGTGGCGTGCGGTTTGTACCCCAGTCTCGTGTACCAGGCCTTCAGGAACTCCTTGACCGGGTGCGTCCAATGGCGCGGTGTCAGTAGCTCGAGACGCATCGTGCGACAGCCTCTGCCGCGCGCCCAATCCTCCGCCCGGGCCACCAGCGCGGAGCCGATGCCCCGTCCGCGGTAGTTAGGGTCGGCCACCAGCATGCCGAAATGGCCGACGCCGTTGTCCATGAGATCGACGTTCACGGACCCGACGATGGCGCCATCGAGTTCCGCGAGGATCAGCGCCCCCTCGCGCAGCAGGCGCTCGATCTCGGCGGCATTGGTCCGCGTACCCTTGCGCTTCCACAAGCCCGATTCGGCGACGTCATAGACCTCGTTGACCAACCGCGAAAGGCGCTCGACGCTCCCGGCCTCGAAATCCGATGCCACCGGGAATCGGGTTTCGATCACTCACCAACCCACACGATCCGGTCGGCCTGCTTCTCGAACTTCCCGATGCCCGGGTACGGGAAATGCACGGCGTAGATGCGCTGGCCGTTCGCGGCGGACGCGGCGATCAGGTCGGCGCGGCTCCTGGAAGCCACCGCGGAATCGCCGTCGAACGCGATGGTCCACTCCGGCTTCTGCACCGACACCACGAAGTGATGCATGGAGTCGCCGACGTATAGCAGCGAGTCCGAGCCCGAGGAGATGAGGTATCCCGAGTGTCCGGGCGTGTGGCCCTTGATCTCGACGGCTTTCACCGTGCCGGGAATCAGCTCCGAGCCCGGCGCGAATTCGGCGACTTTGGGTTTGATGGCCGCGATACGACCCGCGTAGTTCTCGATGCCCATGCTCCTGGCCTGCTCGTCGGAGAGGCCGGACATGAATTTCCACTCCTGCGCGGACATGTGAACCGTAGCATTGGGGAAGGCCAGCGTTCCGTCAGGCTTCAGCAACCCGCCGATGTGATCGCCATGCGCGTGCGAGATGAAAATGTCCGTGATGCTTTGCGGATCGATTCCGGCCGACGAAAACGAACCCAGGAGCTTGCCGGCGCCTGGCCCGAAGTTGGTTCCCGCCCCGGTATCGAACAGCAGCACCCGATCCTGGGTCTTCACGAGCAGCGGCTGGATGGTGAGCGCCAGCTTGTCGGTAGCAAGTCCATTGGCGCCGAGAACCGCGGCCACCTCTTCGGGTGTGCGCCCCACTCCAAAGACCTTGTTGTCGTTAGGCACCTCCATGCCGCCGTCACGCAGCGCCATGGCGGAGAGCTCGCCGATCTTGAACGGATGCACGTCTGCTGACGCCGCGGGCGGCGGCGCTTCGGCTACCGGCGCGGCGGCCGCCGTGGCGGCCTCCTCTTTTGGTGCATCGGCGTTCTTCGAACACGCGGCCAGCATGGCGGTGGCGATGATTGCCAGGATCGACGTGGCCTGAGTGGCTGAGGTACGCGGCATGGTTTCTCTCCTGAATCTGAGGATGCCTAACTTAATGGCTCGCGCCCGTTCGTCAAGTTATCTGACCGTTCGACACCTGTTCCCGACCGCTCGACATCCATCGGTTTGCGAGGCGATTCGGCGTTGTAGCCTCTCGGCACATGCACTGGTTGAAGGGGACCGCAATGAATCGATCGATCGCTCTGGCCGTAATGCTGATGGCCTGCACGGCAGCCACCGCCAACCCGCTGCTCATCGAAAACGTCACGATCCTGTCACCCGAGCAGGCTCAGCCGCTCGGCAACCGGTACGTGCTGGTTCGCGACGGGCGCATCGCCGCCGTCAGCGACAAGACCATCGCCGCACCTGCTGGCGCGCAGCGACTGGATGGAACGGGAAAATTCCTGACCCCCGGATTGACGGATGCACACGTGCACGTCTCCGATGCGGTGGGCCTGCCGTTCGGATCGCAGGATCCGGAACTCGCGGCCATGGAAAAGGAATTCTTCGCGCAACAGCCGCGCAGCTACCTCTACTTCGGCGTGACGCAGGTACTCGATACGGCCAACCAGCCCGATCGCGTCGCCTTGTTTGCGGCGCAAAAGCAGCATCCGGACATCTACCGCTGCGGCGTGGCGCCCGTGGTCGATGGCTATCCACTGGTGTTCGTGGACAAGGCCATCCGCCACACGTTCTTCAACGACTACATTTTCGAACCGGCGAATGCACGCGAACATCCGCTGCCCGCCGGCGCCAATGCGGCCGAGCACACTCCCGAAGCGGTGGTGGAGCGCATCGCGAAAAGCGGCGCGCTTTGCGTCAAGGTCACGCTGGAAGACGGATTCGGCGACAGCACGGACTGGCCCGTCATGAGTGCGGAAACACTGCGGCGAGTGCGTGTGGCCACGAAGAAACACGGCCTGATCCTGGCGGTGCATGCGAATGCCCTGGACATGCAGCGCATCGCGGTGAAGGGCCAGGTCGACCTCTTGCTGCATGGCGTGTGGAACTGGAACCAGCTCGATGGCCGGCAGGGCATGCCGGCCGCCATCGCAGACCACCTGCGCGACGTTCGCCACAGCAAGATCGGTTATCAGGCCACGCTGCGCGTCGTCCCGGGCGTCACCGACCTGCTCGATCCTCGCCTGCTCGATGACCCGATGTTTGCGAAGGTAGTGCCACCGCGCCTGCTCGCGTGGTATCGCACCGAGCCGGCCCAGTGGTTCAAGCGCCAGGTTTTCGGGCCCGAGACGGATGCGGCGGCAGTGCTCGCCGGGCAGCGCGCCGCGAACGAGCGCTGGGCCACCTCCGAGCGCGGCATGCGCGCGCTGCGCCATCTCTACGAACAGGGTCATCCCATGTTGTTAGGCAGCGATACTCCGTCGGCGCCCACGTACGGCAACCAGCCGGGGTATGACACGTACAAGGAAATGCAATTGATGGCCCAGGCGGGCATCCCGCTGTCGGCGATCTTCGCCGCGGGAACCCTGAACAACGCCCGGCAGCTCGGATTGGCAAAGGACTACGGCACCATCGAGCCCGGAAAAATCGCGAACCTGCTGTTGCTCGAGGCGAATCCGCTGGCGACGCTCGAGGCCTGGACCAGGATCGACAAGGTGATCCTGCGAGGCGTCCCCATCTCCCGGGAAACGCTCGCCGCGGACGCGAGGTAAGCTCCCGACGAATGGCTTATTGGGCACTACAGTTTCTCGGTTGGGCGTTCTACTTCTACGCACAGGCCTCCGGCGAAGCCATCTTCGCGCAAGTGCCGTGGAGCATGGCGGCCACGCTCTGGGGCGGAGTGTGCCTGGCGGGCCTCGGCCTCACGCACCTGCTGCGCTGGCTGATCAAACACTACCGCTGGCTCTCGCTGCCGCCCGGCGCACTCCTCGGCCGGGTCATCGTCGGCACCCTGCTCATCGCGACCGCCACCTATCTAGTGAGCCTCGCGCTGTCATGGGCGATCCATGGCACTCCCGTTCCGCCGATCACCGCCGCTTTCTATTCAAAGCTTTCTTTCCAGGGACAGCTGCGCAACCAGTTCATCATCAATCTCACGGTGTATGTCATCTGGACCGCGATCTACCTGACTCTCGCGATGCAGCGCCACCGATACCAGGCCGAGTTGCGCCAGGCCCAGCTCGGCAAGGCCCTGCAGTCCGCGGAGCTTCGCCTGCTGAAGGCGCAGCTCAATCCGCACTTCCTGTTCAACGCGTTGAACGGACTGCGCTCGCTGATCGCCGATGAGCCCACGCGCGCGCGCGAGGCCGTGACCCAGCTCGCGCGCATGCTGCGCTACACCCTGGCTTCGGGTGACGATGATCTCGTCTCCCTGGAGCGCGAGCTCGAAATGGTGGACGACTACCTGGCGCTGGAATCGTTGCGGCTGGCCGAAAGACTGCGCGTCGAGCGCGATATCGCGCCCGCGGCCCGGACGGTGCGTCTTCCGTCCATGCTCCTGCAGACGCTGGTGGAGAATGCGATCAAGCACGGCATCGCCATGCTCAAGCAGGGCGGCACGTTGCACATTGCAGCCCACGTCGTGGAGAAAGATCTCGTCCTCCGCGTCGTCAACCCGCGACCGGCGGACACCGGCACGCTGCAAGGAGAAGGAGTGGGTTTGAGAAATTCCACCGAGCGCTTGCGGCTGCTGTTCGGCACGCGCGCCAGTCTGCGCCTGGACCTCTCGCAAGCGGGCCAGGCGACCGCGGAAATCCGGGTGCCCCTGTGAAGGTACTGATCGTGGACGATGAGCCGCTCGCGCGGCGCGAGCTGCGTCGCCTGCTCGCCGCGTTTCCCTCGGTCGAGGTGCTCGGCGAGGCCGGCAACATCGACGACGCGCGCGCAAGCATCGAACAGTTGTCCCCCGACGTGGTGTTTCTCGACATCCAGATGCCGGGAGGCACGGGCTTCGACCTGCTGACGCAGCTCGATCGCGTGCCGCGCATCGTGTTCACCACGGCCTACGATCAGTACGCCGTGAAAGCCTTCGACGTGAACGCGCTCGACTATCTATTGAAGCCCATCGAACCGGACCGGCTCGCAACCACACTTCGCAAGATTCCCGGGGCGGCGCCGCTCGAGCAGCTCTTCATCCGCGACGGCCCGCGCTGCTGGTTCGTGCCGCTGCGCGAGGTCAGTGTGTTCAGCGCCGAAGGCAACTACGTGCGGCTGTTGTGGGGAAAAGAGCGGCCGTTGATGGGGCGGTCGCTGGTTTCGCTCGAGGAGAAACTCGATCCGCGACGGTTCTTCCGCGCGAACCGCAGCCAGATCGTCAACCTCGAATTCATCCAGAACGTGGAAACCGGGCAAGGGGGCCGATTGCACGTGCAATTGCGGGATGGGCCGGAAGTCGAAATATCGAGGCGCCAGACGCGTTTGTTCCGCGCCAGATTTAACGAAACACGATAGCGCCCGCCTCAGGGAAACACTGAACGTGTGAACCGTGTGAAATCGATATCAATCGCGCGCAGCGGCTTCGGCAAACTCGCGCCAGTTCAGGTGACCGAGTTCCGGAATGCTTCAAAGCGACGAGCAATGGCTGGCCATTGCTGATGAGTTCTATTGTGCAGCCGTGGATCAAAGCCGCTGGTACGGCGCCCTCGAACGACTCGCCGCCGCCACCGGATCGCGCACCGGCGAGCTGATCACGATCGGTCGCGATGCGGTCGTCCCGATCAACATCATGACGAACATGGATCCGGCGATTCATGCCGCGGCGGCCGCGTGCCGCATCGGCGATCCCGAGATCAATCCGCGCGTCAAAGCGGGCATGACTTCGCCCGTGCTCAAGGTGATGGCCGAATCCGACTTCCTCGCACCGGGCGAGCACGCCGTGCATCCACACTACGACGAGTTTGCGCGGCCCTGGGATATTCCCTTCATCTGCCTCGCGACGCTCGAAAGACAAGACGATCTGCTGATCGGCCTGGCCGTGCTGCGCTCGGAGCGCGAAGGGCACATTGACGCCGGGCAGCGCAACGTGTTCGCGTCGCTCGCACCGCATGTGCGCGCCGCCGTGCGAATGCAGATCGCGCTCGAGGGCAACGGCGCCTCGCTGGTTCGCGGTGCGCTCGACACCTTGTCGATTCCCGCATTCGTATGCGGGCGCTCCGGCGCCGTGCTGGCAGTCACGACATCCGCCGAAGAAATCCTGCGCAGCGATTGCGGGCTTTCGCTGCGCGATCGCTTCCTGCATGCATTTCGGGATGACGACGACAAGGCGCTGAACGATGCGATCGGAAAAGTGGCGCTCGGCCTCGCGCAGCCCGGTGCACCCGCGGTGACCACGGTGGTCGTACGCGGCGCCGATGCGACGAAGGCGCCGATCGTGCTCGACGTGATGTCACTGCCCTCGATCGCGCTGGAGTTTTCGTCCGCGCCTCGCGTCGTGGTCGTTGCGCGCGGTTCGCGCGGCGGCGACGCGCGCAAGGCCACACTGCTCCAGGGTGTGTATGGCTTCACGTCGGCCGAAACGGATATCGCACTGCAGCTCGCACGCGGGCAGTCGACGGAAATCATCGCGCAACAGAGAAAGGTGGCGGTGGGCACGGTGCGCGCTCAGATCAAGAGCATGCTCGCGAAGCTCGGTGTCAGCCGGCAGGTGGAGCTCGTCGCGCGATTGACCGGGTTCTGATGCGGGAAGAGGCGTGGCCGTCCATGGCCCCGCGTCCCCCAGCGAATATCAGTAGATGCTCGACTGGCCCTGGATGTCCCCGAAGGCAGTCGCGTTGAAGTTGATCTCGCCGAACGTCTCGGGCGTGCCAGCGGGCATGAAAGTGCCCCGACGCACGTGGCCGCCACGAACCGCAAGAATCTGCTGGCCCCGGTCCCACAGGCGCGGCGTGAACCGTTCCGGCAGCGTCATCATGAGGATCTGCTCGCCGTGCACGGTGCGGTACTGCCACGCGCCCGGAGTGAAGGTCACCACCGGCTGTGCGGGATCGATCCTGTCGGTGATGTGAACACCACCGCCGACCACGAGCCGGATCTCGATGTGGTCACCCACGCTGAACCAGTTGCCGGCCGGCGGGCTGCCTGACGGGTACAGGAGCTCCGCGAAGCTGTGCGCAGGACGTCCGGCGACGGCGCCCCACATGGCGTTGCAGTTGCCGTCGACGTCCTTGTACGACCCCTCGTCGCAGTCGTACCAGTTCTGCAGCACGTACGAGTCGTTCAACACGATGAAGTTGACCTGGTAGATCTTGGAGCCGCTCGAGAACACCGGGTTGCCGCTGATCGAATCCGCAACCAGCTGGTGGCTCTCGTACCCCAGGAAATCCTTGATTGGTTTGCCCGACACGTCGAGCTCTGAGGCGCTGAACTTCAGCGCGAAGTCGGTGTTGTCCTGATCGAAGATCGCCGAGCCGTCACTCTGGTAGCTGACGGTGTACTCGCTATCCATGTCGGAGCTCAGCACCCAGCCGTTCGCGGTGAGATAGTGAGCATTGTCCTCTCCGTCTCCCTCGACCCACGATGAGGCATCGACGTCGTAGAACGACCAGTCTTCGTCGATTCGATTGGCCTCGGCACCCGCTTTCACGAAGCCGTGCTCGTATTCGTTCTCGTCGCCATTCGTGGATGCCCACAACCAGTAAGCGCCCTGCGTCATCAGCGACTGGATCGTGATCTTCGTCGTGCTCGCCACCGTTTGAGCCTGCTCGACCTGCTGTGCCAGGTCCGCAACATCCGCGGTCTGCACCGTCACGTCCGCGACATCGAAATCGTCGCCGGCTTCATCCACGGCGGCCGCGGCGCTCTCGAGCCCGTCGAGCGCCTGATTCGTGATGAGCGCGGTCAGCGCGGCGCTGGACTGCGTCGTATCGACGCCCTGCGTCGACGCCGCCTGCATGATGGCTTCGTGGTTCACGGCCAGCGTGCTCGCGGCAACCTGGGCGATGCGATGCAGGCGCTCGTAGTCGTCCGCCACGCCGTTGGCGACTTCCTGGGCCGCGACATAGTCCTCGAACAGGCTCACATCGCTGCTCGCGCCGATGCGCAGCTTCACCTGGGTCACTGCGTCATCGAGCGTCAACGCGGGATTCTGCTGAAGCATCCCGTGCACGACCGTCGTGATCGGACTGATGAAATCCGATTCGCCGGCCGGCGCGCTCAGCACGTAAGGCTTGCCGACCGCGGTGCCGGTGTCCTCGTCGATGGTCGTTTCACTGACCTGCACGACGATTGAAAAGCCGGATGCATCGACCCCATTGGGGATCGTCAGCGTGAACGCGCCGCCGGCGGTCGTCGGCGCCGTGGGCTCGCCGGAATCACACTTCATGTTGGCGTTGGTATCCAGGCACACCGTCGCGCCGACTAGATAGCCGTCGGCAGCTTTGCCGGAAACGCTCGTGGTGGTCGGAGTTCCGCCGCCGCCGGTGCCGCCGGTGTCGCCGGTACCGCCAGTGCCACCTGTATCACCCGTGCCGCCGGTTCCACCCGTGCCGCCGGTTCCACCGGTATCGCCAGTGCCACCGGTACCACCGGTTCCACCCGTGCCTCCAGTTCCGCCTGTGCCACCCGTATCACCCGTGCCGCCAGTGCCACCGGTTCCGCCGGTGCCACCGGTACCGCCGGTTCCACCCGTGCCGCCAGTTCCGCCCGTGCCACCCGTATCACCCGTACCGCCCGTGCCACCGGTTCCGCCGGTACCGCCGGTACCGCCGGTACCACCAGTTCCACCCGTGCCGCCGGTTCCACCCGTATCGCCCGGAGGATTGTTCGTCGAAGGTGAGTCGTCGCTACCGCAACCAGCGATCTGCGCCGCGCCGAACAGCACGAGTGTCACTGCCGCGATCCGTTTGAGACCTGTCTTATTCACGTCGTTGCCCCAGAAATTCTTGACCGCGTACTTGCGGCGAGGCGAAACGTACGAATTGCGTCGCGTGCCGACATTGCCCATTTGGGGCATGAGGGCGCGGCGCGATTTGAGGATGTGAACCCGTTCGTCAGTGCAGGCAGGAACTGTGACGCCCTGCACACGGGCAGCGATGACCTTCCGGGAGACGCGGGCGGCCCTCCCTGGCCACCCGCGTCTCCACCTCCGCTATCCGGTCAGTCGCGCGCAATCTCGCAATGGTTGCGATGTTTGTTTGCGAGGCCGCGGGCGTGGCGGATGAGAAGCATGCTTTTTTCCCCAGCGCGCGAAGCGGCACGGCGTGATCCTCGTGCGCCTGTATGTCGCGTCGATGAAGGGTCCATGACGTTTTTGCTCATATTCGATTCCCGCCGCCGGTACGGGTAGGCTTTGCCCGCATGCCAGCCAACAGACCCCGTTCCGGAAAATCCCCTGCGCGCCGTGGCTACTCGGCGCCCGCCCTCGAAAAAGGGATCGACATCATCGAGCTGTTGGCCGATGCGGAGTCCGGCCTTTCGGTTTCGGAGATCTCGCAGAAGCTGAAGCGGCGCATGAGCGAGCTGTTCCGCATCGTCGTCGTCATGGAGCGCCGGGGCTGGCTGCAGAAGGACCCGGAGACGTGGCGTTACAGCGTGACGTACCACGTCCTGAAGCTCGCGCATCGGGGCACTCCCACGCAAACCCTGACGTCGGCGGCCGGCCCGGTGATGCAGGAGCTATCTACCCGCATCAACCAGTCCTGCCATCTCGTGGTGCGCTCGGGCATCCAGGGGCTGGTGATCCTGCGCCAGGAAAACCAGCAGCGTCACGCAAACCTGTCCGTGAGGCTGGGCGCAGTCATCGAGCTCGCCACGAGTTGCTCCGGGCACGTGCTGCTCGCGCACCTCGACGCCGACGAACGCGAGCTGCTGCTGCACTCCGCACCTCGTCCGCGCGGGATGTCCAGGTCGAAACTGGAAGCGTTGCTGGACAAGGTCAGAAAACGCGGCTACGAACTACACCCCAGCCCCATCACCGCCGGCGTAACCGACATCAGCTATCCCGTTCGCGGATTCGATGGAAAAGTGATGGCGGCCCTCACCATCCCCTACCTGCACGTGCTCGACCACTCGCTTCCGACCACGGTGGATGAGACCCGGCGGCTGATCGAGAACGCCGCGCGCCGGATATCTCAGTCGCTGGGCTGGACGCGCGCCGACGGGCGTTAGTCACTTCTTCCTGAACAGGCGTGACGCGAAGTCCTTGAGATTTCGCCGCCAGGTCTGCCACTCATGGTCAGTGCCCGGGGATTCCCAGTACACGTGCTGAACCCCTGCTTCCGTCAGCGCGGCGTGCAAGCCACGGATACGCGTGGTGAACCGCTCGGCCTCCGCGGTACCCACCCCGAAGTACAGCAGGTGCACCTTCTTCGCGAATGCCGCCGGGTCCGCGAATACGCCATTGAAGTCGGTTTCGAAGTTCCACTTGCGATCCTCGAGCATCCCGCCAATGCCACTGAACCCGCCGATATGCGAGAACAGGTCGAGATGCCTCGTCGTGACGTGGAAAGTCTGGAACCCTCCCATCGACAGCCCCGCCATGGCGCGGTTGTCGCGGTCCGGCAAAGTCCGATAGGTCCTGTCGACGAACGGGATCAACACCTGTGTCACTTCGTCCTCGAAGATCGTCGCCATCTCGTTGCGCGCCTGCGCGCCTTGCGGAGTGCCCATGGTCGGCCCGGTGAGATTCGGCGCCGGCATACCGGCCCGGCGCGCATAACCGTAGGCCATGACGATGATCATGGGCTTCGCTTCTCCCGCGGCGATGAGGTTGTCGAGAATGACGTTTGCGCGACCCTGGCGTATCCAGCCGGTCTCATCCTCTCCCCCGCCGTGCTGTAGATAGAGAACCGGATAACGCTTCTTCGACTGCGCTTCGTAGTCCGGCGGCAGATACACCATGGCGTGACGCCAGGTACCCGTGACTTTCGATTCGTACCACACGTCGCGGACCTGGCCCTGCGGCACATTCTGGATGGAGTAATACGTCGAACCGGGTTCCGGAATTTCCACCGCGCTCACATATCGCGAGCCGCCGAAGAAAGCCCTGCTGCCCGGATCGCTGGCGTCGGCTCCATCGATGTTGATGACGTAGTAATGCAGGCCCGGCACCAGCGCAGTGGTGGTGATGGTCCAGAATCCATCCGCCTGCTTCTCCATGTCGACCTTGGGACCGCTCCAGAAATTGAGCCTGACCTTGTTAGCCTCCGGCGCCTTGATGCGGATCTGCACGCGGCCCGCAGCGTCGACGCGCGGATACTCCGCGCCCCAGACGTTGGTCTCCGCGGGTTGAAACTGTGCCGCGTCCTGCGCGAGACAGGTACCCGCGAACAGCACGAATGCAAAGGCAAGCATTTTCATGAGCACTCCTGGTCTTTGAAATTACGAATCGAGGAATCGAGGCTGCCGCGCAGGGGAACTGACACGGCAGCCTCGACGGTGACTGCGCTTGAAGCGCGCGGGGCGGAATCCCTTGGGTCACCACTGGACTCATGCACAGTATTTTTCCAGCACCTCTTCGTGAGCAGGAGCGTCAGCGAGACATCGTTTGGCTTAAGGAGTTTCGATAGCGCCGCCGCTGTCATCCGGCCGGCCGCCCCGCCACCGACGATTACTATCTGCTTCAAGGGCGGCTCGAGGTCCTCGACCTCACCGGGCGCGTGCGGAGCCTGTTGCTCCTGCGCCAATGCGCCCGCGCCGAACCCCACGGAAAACAACAGCTGCCATGGATTTCCCCTTCGAAAGAGAATTGATTCCCGAAATCTAACTAATTGTCCGCGCAACTAGGCTCGTGTCGGCCCCGGGGATTGTCAAGGAAAAGATCACTTCTCCTGCGCATGCAATATACGTTTTGCTATTCATCGATTCGTTTAGTGAAAGCCTATTGCCATAGTGAAAGTTGCTCCCGGGTGGTACCTTTTGTGGTGCTGACCGGATCGAAGGGGGATTCCATGTCGCCGCGCGTGCACGGCAACATCGCGCGTGAGATCGGAATGTCGATCGTCTCCGGACGGATCCGGCCCGGGCATGTATTGGACGGCGAAATCGAGGCGAGCTCGCAGCGCCGGGTCTCACGCACGGCGTATCGGGAAGCGATTCGCATCCTGGGCGCGAAGGGCCTCATTCACAGCCGCCCGCGCACCGGCACTCGCGTGAGCAGGATTTCCGACTGGCACCTGCTCGATCCGGACGTGCTCGCGTGGTTGTTCAGCACCGACCCGAGACCCGAAGTGCTCCATGGATTGTTCGAGCTGCGCACCATCGTCGAGCCCGCGGCCGCCGCCCTGGCGGCAACGCGGCGAAGCCAGTCGCATTTGCTGGAGATGCGGCGCGCGCTCGCGGCCATGACGCTCCACACGCTGCACAAGGCGGAAGGCCGGGAGGCGGACAAGGCGTTTCACGCCGCCCTGCTCGCCGCCACGGCCAACCCGTTCGTCATTTCATTGACCAATGGCGTCACGGCCGCGGTCGACGCGTTGACCGAATTCAAGCAGCGGCTCGCGAAGATCGAGCGCGATCCGGTGCCCGATCATCTGCGCGTTTACGATGCCATCGCCGCGAAGGACGCGGATGCCGCCCGTGAGGCGATGGTCAGACTGATTCGCCTCGCCGTGCTCGACATGCCCGCCAGGCAGAGGCCGCGGCCGCCTGCCGGTTCAGCGATCACCGAAGCCGCGTATTTCAACCTGATGTAGGGGATGAGAGATGGCGAAGAGTTCAGCCTTGCCGGGTGCCTTTCTTGCGACTTGTTTTCTGCTGGCACCGGCGTGGGCGCAGGTGGCGACCGAAGTTCCGCCGCTGGTTTCGGGCGCACGTCCCGCGATCGTCGAGCGCATCAAGGTTCATGGCAGCTCCCTCGAAGGCAACCTCGAAGGAAACGCAGCGGATCGCGACGTCATGGTCTTCCTTCCCTCCGGCTATCACCAGGCGCACAAGCGCCGCTACCCGGTGGTGTACGCGCTGCACGGCTATTCGATCGGCGCCGAGCAATGGTCGGCCGAAATTCACGTGCCGCAGACCATCGAGGGCGCGTTTGCGTCGGGATCCCGGGAAATGATCGTCGTATTGCCGGATTCGAAGACCGTGCACAACGGATCCATGTATTCGAGCTCCGTCACCACCGGCGACTTCGAGAACTTCGTCGCGCGCGATCTCGTGGCTCACATCGATCGCAACTACCGCACATTGCCGAGCCGCGAGAACCGCGGGCTCGTGGGCCACTCCATGGGAGGTTATGGCGCCACCCGCATCGGCATGAAGCACGCGGACGTGTTCGGCGCGCTGTACATCATGAGTCCCTGTTGTCTGTCGGTGCGCGCGGCGCCCTCGGCGGAAATCGAGAAGGCGCTGGCCGGCGTGAAGACTCCGGCGGATTCGGCGAAGCTTCCATTTTTCGCGCGCGCGACTCTTGCGAGCGCCGCCGCGTGGTCACCCAATCCCGCGAATCCTCCGCTGTTCCTGGATCTGCCCATGGTGAACGGCGTGGCACAGGCGGACGTGCTCGGCAAATGGGCCGCGAATGCGCCGCTCGCTTTCGTCGATCAATACGTCGGCAATCTGCGGCGGTATTCCGGCATCGCCATCGACGTGGGCGACCAGGACGGCTTGCGCGTCGACACGGCCAAACTACACGCAGAGCTGCAGCGTTATGGCATCGCGAGCACCTTCGAGGAATACCCGGGAACCCACACCAGCGGCCTGGCGGTTCGTTTCCAGAACTTCGTCCTGCCGTTCTTCAGCAAGCACCTGAGCTTCAAATGAAGATCCCGGCCGGCCTCGTCACCTGCATGCTGCTTTGCTTCGCCGCGCCCGTCGAAGCGGCCGCCGACTCCCGCCTGCCCGATGGCACGCAATTCGTCTTCTGGGAAATTCCGCTGACCTTCACGAAGACCTACTACGTCGACGGTTCGCGCCAGGGCAACGATCGTGGTCCAGGCTCGCGGCAACGACCGTTCCGCACCATCGGCAAAGCCGCCGAAGTCCTGCAGCCCGGCGAACGCGTCGTGATCGCCGCCGGCGTTTATCGCGAAGTCGTCCGTCCGGCGCGCGGTGGCGCAGGTCCCGACAGGATGATCAGTTATGAAGCGGCGCCCGGCGCCGTCGTCGTCGTGAAGGGTTCGGAAGTCTTGCGCGACTGGCAACCCGGCACCGAGGCCGGCACCTGGAAACACGAGCTCCCGGGCGCCTTGTTTCCCGATGCCTACAATCCTTTCAGCATGGCCAATGTGCCCGGCGACTGGTCCTGGCTCGATACGAAACGCGTGGACATGGGGCCCTACTTCCGCCGGCGCGGCATGATCTTCGTCGACGGCAAACCGCTGGAGCCGGTCGAGCAGCACCGCGAGCTGGGCAACGATACCCCCAGGAGATCTTCCGGAACGCCCACGCGTACCCGCCGCGGGCCGATCATGCAGGAAATCGGCGGTTCGCCCGACGGCCGGTTCTGGATCGAGCACCAGGGCAACGTCGTGCACATCCGCGTGCCGTCGGCAGACCCTAACCACTCCGTCGTCGAGGTGACGACGCGCGAGCAGGCCTTCGCGCCGCGCGAGAGTGGCCTCGGCTACATCCGCATCAAGGGCCTCACGTTCCAGCACGCCGGCAACGCGTTTCCGCCGCCGCAACGCGGCCTCGTCTCCACGGGAGGCGGACATCACTGGATCATCGAGGGCAACACGATCGAGTGGGCCAATGGCGTGGGACTGGATATCGGCAGCCAGCACTGGGCAGGCCCGCGGATTCCCCAGGCCGGGCATTCCCACATCGTGCGCGGCAACACCTTGCGCTACATCGGCGTCGAAGGTATCGGTGGCATGGGGACCACCAACACACTCGTCGAGGACAACCTCATCGAGTGGGTGGGCTGGCAGGATGCCGAGCGCGCATGGGAAGCGGCGGGCGCCAAGTTTCATCGCGCGCAGAACCTGCTCTTCCGCCGCAACGTGGTCCGGCACATTCGCCACGCCAATGCAGTCTGGCTCGACGTCGGCAATTCGAACAGCCGCATCACCGCCAACGTGCTGGCCGATGTGCTCACCGTCAGCGCCGCCATCCACATGGAGATGAGCCTCGCGCCCAACCAGATCGACAACAACATCATCTGGGATGTGCGCAATTCCGAGCCGGGCACACCCGGGCAGCGCGGAGCGGCCGGCTCGGGCATCTTCCTGCACGCCTCGCAGAACCAGATCGTGGCGCAGAATCTCATCGGGCGCTGTGACAACGCCGGCGTGTTTCCCGCGCTGCGCCCGGATCGCACGGGCAGCGGCAATGCGCGCGAGCACAGGATCTACAACAACATCTTCGCCCGCTGCGAAAAAGGCGGAATCGTTTTCCAGCACGAGGACAACGAAGCCGACGGCAACCTGTACGCCGCCCTGCCCGAAAAATTCCTGGGGCTTGCGGACGGCGACAACCTGCAGTGGCTCGATCTGTCCGCGTGGCGCGCGCACGGCTGGGACAGGCAAGGCAATGTTGCGCGCGTGGAGTTGAGCTTCGATCCGGACCGCCTGGAACTCACGATGAGGAGCCAGGACGCACTGGGCAAGGTCGCGGTCTTCAGCGGCATCGACGGCGATTTCTCCGGTCAGACCACAGGCGCCATGCGCCTGCCGGGCCCGCTGATCGATGCGCCCCCGACCGGCATGCGCAACGTCGATCCCCGGCACCCACATGCATCGCTGCAGGGAGGTCCCCACGCCACAAACTAGTTAGTTATGGACGACTGATGAGCTGCGGATGTTTGCCGGCCATCTTGCCGGCGACAAAACTCAAGGAGATCACGAAATGGAATTCTTCAAGTACTTACTCGTTGCCCTGCTGCTGAGCGGGGTCCTTTCGGAGGCCAGCGCGCAAGGCACCAATTCGATCGTCGTGCGCGCCCGCGGTACCGCCGGCGCCGAGTCGATCACGTTGCGGGTCGACAACAGCAACGTGGCCACGTGGACGCTGTCGACCAGCTTCCAGAGCTTCAGTGCGTCGACCAGCCTCACCGGCGCTGTCACCGTCGCATTCACCAATGACGCCACCGGCCGCGACGTCCAGGTGGACTACATCATCGTCAACGGCGAGACCCGCCAGTCGGAGAACCAGAGTTTCAACAGCGGCCTCTTTGCAAACGGCAGTTGCGGCGGCGGCGGCAACAGCGAATGGATGCATTGCAACGGCGCCATTGGATATGGCCCCGCCTCCAATTCCGCGAACAGCTTCAGCGTTCGAGCGCGGGGCACGGCGGGCGGTGAGTCGATCACGTTGCGTCTCGACAATGTCAACGTGGCCACGTGGACGCTGACGACCGGCTTCCAGAACTACAGCGCCTCGACCAACCTCACCGGCGGCATCACGGTCGCTTTCACCAACGACGCCACGGGCCGCGACGTCCAGGTGGACTACATCGTCGTCAACGGCCAGACGCGGCAGGCCGAAGCGCAAAGCTCCAACACCGGGGTCTGGGCGAACGGCAGTTGCGGCGGCGGTAGTTTGAGCGAATGGCTGCACTGCAACGGCGCCATTGGCTTTGGCACCGTGAGTGGCGGCGGCGGCGGCCCGGGTGGCCCGCTCCCGGCGTTCTTCGTCGGCAACATCACGACCAACGGCAACGTCCGGTCCGATTTCATCCAGTACTGGGACCAGATCACGCCGGAGAACGAGGGCAAGTGGGGCCAGGTCGAGCCGACCCGTGACGTGTACAACTGGGCGGGCCTGGACCGCGCGTACAACTACGCGATCCAGAACAACATCCCGTTCAAGCAGCACACATTCATCTGGGGTGCGCAGGCGCCGTCCTGGATCAACTCGCTGAGCGCGTCGGAACAGGCGGCGGAGATCGAGGAATGGATCCGCGACTACTGCGCGCGTTACCCGCGAACCGCGATGATCGACGTGGTCAACGAGGCCATTCCGTCGCACCAGCCGGCTGCGTTCGCGCGCAACGCGTTCGGCAACAACTGGATCATCCGATCCTTCCAGCTGGCGCGGCAGTATTGCCCCAACGCCATCCTCATCCTCAACGACTACAACGTGCTGAGTTGGGACACGGACGCGTTCATCCAGCTGGCGACTCCGGTCGTTGCGGCCGGCGTGGTCGACGCCCTGGGCGAGCAGGCGCATGGCCTCGAGAGCTGGTCCCTGGCCGACATCCAGAGCCGGCTGAACCGCGTGGCCGCGCTGGGCCTGCCTATCTACATCACGGAATACGATGTCGCGAGGACCAACGACCAGGAGCAGTTGAACATCATGCGGACGCAGTTCCCGCTGTTCCATGACCATCCGTCCGTGGCGGGCATCACGATCTGGGGATACGTGGTCGGCAGCACATGGGTGAATGGCAGCGGGTTGATTCAACCCAATGGCACACCACGTCCGGCCATGACCTGGCTCATGGACTACCTGGGACGCTGAACACCCGGGCCTCGAGATGGCGCCCCTCTTCGGAGGGGCGCCTTTTTTTCAGACGGGGCGGTGACGAAAGCTGAGCGCAAATACCGCGCACAGCGACACCGCGGCCACCGGCACCATGTACTGCACGACACCTGTTGCGCTGGTTCCGCCGCCCATGAGCAAACCTGCCATCAATGGTCCCGCGATCGAACCCACACGCCCGACGGCGATGCTGGCCCCCGAACCCGTGCCGCGGATCTCGCGCGCGTAGTAGCCAGGCGCCACGCCATACAGCGCGTAGTTGGCGCCCAGCAGGAAAAAGCCGATGGCGCCGCTCAACGCAATGACGACCGCATGGCTGCTCGACGCCCCCAGCAGGATCAGCGTCGCGATCAACGCCAGGTATGCCAGGCTCAGCGGCCAGCGAAAGTGAAACCGGTCGACCAGCGCGCCTAACAACAACGCACCCGCGACACTGCCGAAGTTGAATGCCATCGAGGCGCGCGGCGCCACCGTCACATCCAGCCCCTTGGCGATGACCAGCGTGGGCAGCCAGTTCAGGAACAGATAGAGAATGAGGAGTGTCGGGAGGAAGGCCAGCCAGAGCAGCAAGGTGGGCACGGCCCGCCCGCCGGCGAACAGCACATGGAACACAGGCGTGCGCGGCGAGCGATTCCCCGGATTACGCGCCAGGGTTTCGGGCATCAGCCAATGCAGCGCGGGAATCAGCAACAGCGGCAGCACACCGCCGAGAAAGAACAGGGTCCGCCAGTCGAAACCCGCCGGCAGTAGTTGGGTGGTGAGGGCCGCGAGCCCACCGCCGACGGGCATGCCGCAGAACATGGTGGCGGCCGTCGATGCCGCCTTGCCCGGCCGGCTGATCTCGGAGGCGATGGCCATGAGGTTGGGCAAGGCCGCGCCGAATCCCAGGCCTGCGCAAAATCGCACGGCGAGCAAGGTTTCGTAGCTGCCGGCGAACGCGGTGGCGAGCGTGAAACCGCCGAATGCCGCTACGGCGCCGATCAACACCGGCTTGCGACCAGAACGGTCCGCCAGCCAGCCGCCGAAGCTGGCGCCGATGACGAGGCCGATGTTGCTGATGCTGAACACCCATCCCATCTGTTTCGCATCGAAACCGAATTGCGGCGCGAGGCGTGGCGCCGCCACACCCATCGCCTGGATGTCGAATCCCTCGAGCACGGCCACCAGGAAACACAGGCCGATCGGCAGCGCCACATTGTCGCGAGGATTCACCGGCCCTCCTCTTCGAGCACGGCAACATGCGGCGGCGGATCCGCCGAATACAACTCGGCCACACACTCCGCGTGCCGTCGCAGGACGGCGCGCTGGTTGATCGAACCCTTGTCCGTGATTTCGCCGTGGTCGAGCGATGGCGCCACCGGCAGGATCATCGCCCGCCGCACGCAGCGGGAAGAGGCAGGGTTGGCGCGGGCATGCGCCGCCAGGCGCTGCCGCAGCCAGGCGACCAGCCGCGCGTCGCGCGCGACCTCCGTGTAGTTAGATGGCGGAGCGCCGCCGAGCACCTGCGCGCAGGCGCCGATGTCGGGAATCACGATCGCCGCCAGGTACCCGGCATCCAGGCCGGCGATCACGACGTCGTGCGCCACGGGCGCGAGGATGCCGACGAGCTCCGCGCGCAGCGGGCCGACGCTGACCCAGGTGCCGCTCGCGAGCTTGAAGTCTTCACCGATGCGCCCGTCGAACCTCAAGCCGCGCGTCGGGTCATTGGGGTCGATGAGGCGGACCGCATCGCCGAGTCGATAGAAACCCTCCGAATCGAATGCCTGCGCCGTCAACTCGGGCTGGCGCCAGTAACCCGGCGTCACCGCGGGGCCACGCGCGCGGATCTCGAGCTTCTCATCCACGGGCGCGAGCTTGACCAGTGTTCCGGCCGCCGGCAGCCCGATGACACCACTACGTCCCGTCTCCGGAGTCGTGAAAGTCACCGAAGGTCCGGTCTCGGTCGCGCCGAGGCCTGACAACATCGGCGTCCGGTGGCCGAGCGCGCGCATCGACGCCGCGTCGAGCTGGTCCCAGGTGTGCTGCGCCAGCGATGCGCCGGCGAAAAAATATGCGCGCAGGCGGTGGTAGAACGCCTGGCGAAGCGCCGCGTCGTCGCGCAGATGCGGCGCGAGCATCTCGAAGCCCTTGGGCACGTTGAAGTACACCGTCGGTGATATCTCGCGCAGGTTGCGTATCGTCTCGGCGATGCCCGCGGGCGTCGGCCTGCCGTCGTCGATGTACAGCGAGCCGCCGTTCGTCAGGACCAGCCCGACATTGTGGCTGCCGCCAAACGTGTGATTCCAGGGCAACCAGTCGAGCAGCACGGGAGGTTCGGCCGCGATGAATGGCATCGATTGCCGGAGCATCGCGGCATTGCTGCAGCACATGCGGTTGGTGACGATCACCGCCTTGGGATGCCCGGTGGATCCCGAGGTCAGCAGGAACCTCACGATCGAATCGGCGTCCGTGGCCGAATGCACCTTCGCCACGCGGGGCGAAGGGCCTTCCTCCAGCAACTCCAGTGTCGCGACGATCTCCACGTCGCCCGGAACGAGCGCCAGCGCACGCGCGTAGCGCGGCGAATCGAAAGCGGCGACCAGTCCCGGCGTGAGCAGATCCATCACCTGGCGAAACCGTGTCAGGTCGCCGGTCGACTGCGAATACGCGGGCGATACGGGGCAGTAAGGAATTCCAACCCACATCGCGGCCAGCGCGAGCGTGAGGTGCTCGATGCTGTTCCCCGACAGGATGGCGATGGGCCGGTCGGCGGACAATCTGCGCCCGAGGAGCCCTGCGGTCAGGCGCAGCACACGCGTCAGCATCTGCTCGTAGGTCACGTGCCGCCACGCGCCGCCCGCGTCGCGACGCGCCACCAGCACGCGCTGCGGCGCCACGCGCGCCCAATGCTCCAGTGAATCCACGAGTCGTCGTGAATACGGCCCGAGCTCGCGCACGGGCCGCAGGATGAGGGAACCGTCGTCGCGGCGTTCGAACTGCGTCGTGAATGGATCGGAGGTCCAACTCGACGCGACCGCGGTCATGTTACGCGCGCTCGAGACCGAGCGCCCGGATGGCGTTCTGCTTGAGGATGAGATCGTGCACTTCCGGCCGGAACCCGGCCTCGCGGAAGTCCTTGATCCAGCGGTCCGGCGTGATCAGTGGATAGTCCGAGCCGAACAACATGCGCGACTTGAGTTGCGTGTTGGCGTATTGCACGAGCTGTGGCGGAAAATATTTCGGCGACCAGCCGGACAGGTCGATGTAGACGTTGGGCTTGTGCAGGCACACCGACAACGCCTCGTCCTGCCAGGGCCACGAGGGGTGCGCGATGATGATGGTCATGTCGGGAAAATCCGCCGCGACGTCATCGAGGTGGATGGGGTTCGAATACTTCAGCCGCAACCCGCCGCCTCCGGGCATGCCAGTCCCCATTCCCGAGTGGCCGCTGTGAAAGATCGCCGGAAGCTTGTGCTCGGCGATCACCTCGTAGAGTGGATAGGCGATGCGGTCGTTGGGAAAAAATCCCTGCAGCGTGGGATGGAACTTGAAGCCGCGGATCACGCCATCTTTCAGCAGGCGCCGCGCTTCCCGCACACCCATCTTGCCCTTGTGCGGATCGATGCTGGCGAACGCCAGCATGATGTCGGCGTTCTCGCGGGCCGCGTCCGCCACTTCCTCGTTGGGGATGCGGCGCGCGCCGATCTCGAACTCGGAGTCCACGGTGAACATCACGAGCCCGATCTTGCGCTCGCGGTAGTAGGCGATGGTCTCGGCGATGGTGGGCCGCCTGCCGGCCTTGAAATATTTGGCGGACGCATCCTCGAAGGTCTTCCAGACTTCGTCGGGTTCGTGGCGACACGAAACTTCCGCGTGTGTATGAACGTCGATGGCCACGAGTTCTTCCAGGTTCATTGCCGTCCGCGCTCCCAGTCCGCGATGCTTTTTCCGCTTTCGGCCAATTCCACCAGCAGCGGCGCCGGCTCCCAATGCATGGGGCCGAAAGTGTCACGGTAGCGGCGCATGCCATCCAGGAGATTCTCGAGGCCGAGGACCTCCGCATGGAACATCGGCCCGCCGCGATAGCGCGGAAATCCGTACCCTGACGTCCACACCACATCGATGTCGGCCGCGCGCAGCACGATGCCTTCGCCCAGCACGCGAAAACCTTCGTTCATCAGCGGATACAGGCAGCGTTCCTGGATTTCGGCAGCGCCATGTTTGCGTGGCGTTACCTGCAGTGCCTGCGCGCGCCGGCGCAGGATTTCGATGGCCTCGGGATCGTCGATGCGCGCCCGATTGCCGGGGTCGTAGCGGTAGTAACCCCTGCCGGTCTTCTGGCCCATGCGTCCCGCCTCGTGCAACGCGAGATCGGCCTGGTAGTAAGTGGGGTCCGGCGGATATTGGGAAGCGTTGGCCTTGTGCACGTTCACGCCCACGTCGATGCCGGCCATGTCGAAGACGGCGAGAATTCCCATGGCCATGCCCCAGTCTTCGAGCGCGCCATCGACCTCGCGCGGCGTGGCGCCTTCCAGCACCATGAGCTGAGCCTCGCGTGCGTAGCCTTCCATCATCCGGTTGCCGATGAAGCCATAACAGACCCTGGCGAGCACCGGCGTCTTGCGCAGTGGTTTGGCCAGTTCCATGACGGTCTTGATGGCGGCGGGCGACGTCCGCGCCGTGCGCACCACTTCCAGCAGAGGCATCACGTTCGCGGGCGAGAAAAAATGCATGCCGATCACGTCTTCGGGCCGCGAGATGCCGCTCGCGATGACTTCGATATCCAGCGTCGAGGTGTTGGTGGCCAGCACGGCGCCGCGCCGCGCGACCGCGTCGAGCTTCGCGAACACCTTGCGCTTCAGGTCCATGCTTTCGAACACGGCTTCGATGACGAGGTCGGCGCTCCGCAGCTCGCCGTAGTCGAGCGTGGTGCGTATCAGCCCCAGGCGCTGCGCCATCTCCGCGGCTGTGATGCGGCCCCGATCCACCATCGACTGGTAGGTGCGCGCCACGTTGGCGACGCCGCGCTCGAGAGCCGCCTGATCGGCATCGACCAGCGTCACGGGAATACCGGCATTGGCGAAACAGATTGCGATACCGCCACCCATGGTGCCCGCGCCCACGACACCGGCAGCGTGGACCGGCGCTGCGCGTATCTCGTCGCCCAACCCTGGCACGCGACGGCTTTCGCGTTCGGCGAAAAATACGTGGATGGCGCCACGCGACTCGACGCTGCGCTTGCACTCGTTCACGAGCGCGGTCTCGAGCTCCAGGCCTTCCGCGAGACTCGAGCGCCACGACCTGCGCACCGCGTCCACCGCCACCAGCGCCGCGTTGCGGTTGGGATAGAGCTTTCGCGCCTGGTCGCCGAGCCGCTCGAAGATTTCATCGGTGGCCGTGGCGGGATCCACGCGGAGGGAACCCGTGCGCCGCGGCCCCTTGCCGGCAGCGAGCAGCGAACGCGCGTAGTTAGCCGCTCCGGCCCGCAGATCGCCGTCGATGACGTCGTCGAGGAAGCCCATTTCCCTTGCCTGCGGCGTGCCCACCGGCTTGGCTGACAGGATGAATTCCAGCGCGCGCTGCGCACCCGCGAGTCGCGGCATGCGCTGGGTTCCGCCGGCGCCGGGAATGATGCCGAGCGTCACCTCGGGCATGGCGAAACGCGTGGTGGCTGCGGCCACCCGGTAGTGGCAGGCCAGCGCCAATTCCAGCCCGCCGCCCATCACCGTGCCATGCATGGCGGCAATGAGCGGCACTTCGAGCGCCTCATAACCGTTGAACAGCGTGCGGTACTCGGCCTCGCGCGGCGGACCGCCGAACTCGCCGATGTCGGCGCCGGAAAAAAACGTGGAGCCCTCGCAGAGCAACACCACGGCGCGCACATCGGCAGCCGCACGGACCAGGTCGAGCGCCTCCCGCAATCCTGCGCGCACTTCTGCCGTGATGGTGTTGACCGGGGGATGGTGCGCGACGATCAGCGCCAGCTCACCGTCGCGCTCGACGCGCACACATTGCAAGGACATGCTGATTCAGCCGGGGCGTTGAAACTTCTTGAGAGCCTCGAGCAGGGAGGCGAGTTCGGGAGCCGTGAACAAGCCGCGGAACTTCTCTTCGTGCTCGGCGATGCGTGTCTTGCACTTTCGCAACGTGCTTTGCCCCGCCGGTGTCAGGTACAAATCCTGCCGTCGCCGGTCGGTGGAGGAACGCTTGCGAATGACGAACTCCCGTTCTTCCAGCCGATCGGTCACCGCCATCATGGTGGCGCGATCCATGGCGAGCGCCGCGGCCACTTCGGCCTGCGAGACGCCCGGGTTCGCCTGGATGAGCCAGAGCGTGGCCATCTGCTTCTGCGTCAATTCGAAATCGGCGACCGCCGCCATGAAATCGCGGTGCATGGCGCCTTGTGCGCGGCGCAATAGATAGCCCAGGAGGCTGTCCAGTTCGGCGAACATAAGCGCGGGCGCTTCGAATTCCTCCGGCTGCTCACGGCGTTTAAGACTGGACTCACGCGGCATCTCGTTCCTCGGGTGGTGAACCGTGGCGCGAATCTACCCCGCTTGCCAAGTTGCTCGCAATACAAATAGTATGTGTTACGTACAAATATTCCGAACCTTGGGGGGGATCATGGAAATGTTTGACGCTCGCCGATGCCTTGCGTTCGCCTGCCTGCTCGTGCACTGCGGTCTCGCAGCCGCGCAGACTCCACCAGACACCACCGGCGCGGAAGCGCAGGCCGATGTCCTCGATTCGATCGTCGTCACTGCACGGCGCCGCGCCGAAAGCCTGCAGGACACACCCGTGGCGGTGACAGCGTTGAGTGCCGCCGCACTCGAACGCCAGCAGATCGTCAATACCACCGATCTCGACAAGGTGGTGCCCAACATCCAGTTCCATTCCTACGGAACGCTGACCGGCAACAACTCCGCGGCGCAGGTCTTCATTCGCGGCATCGGGCAGACCGATGCCACGCCCGCCGTGGACCCAGGTGTCGGCGTGTACATCGACGACGTCTACATGGGGCGCGCGGTGGGCGCGGCCATGGAGTTCCGCGACATCGCCAACGTGCAGATCCTGCGTGGCCCGCAGGGAACCTTGTTTGGCCGTAACACCATCGGCGGCGCGGTGCTGCTGACCACCAACGAACCCGGAACCGATGCCGGCAACTCGGTGCGCGTGGGCCTCGGCGACGACAACCTGCGCGAAGCATTCGGCGCCTTCGATCTGCCGCTGGGCGGCGACTGGTCCGCGCGACTGGCGCTGGGCCTGCGCCAGCGCGACGGGTATGTCACCCGCGTGTCGGACGGCAAGGACCTGGGCGACGAGGACATGATGACCGGCCAGGTCGCGCTGCGCTGGAAACCATCCGACGCGTTCAGTCTCACGCTGCGCGGCGACTACACCGAGGAAGACGAAAACGGATCCCCGTTCGTGTTCCAGAGCATGAACGAAGCCGCCACCTTCGTCGGTGCAGCCAGCATCGCCGCGGGCTGCCCTAACATCCTCGACCCGTTCCCGCCGCCGCTGCTGGTCGGCCCGCTGGCCGATCCGCGCTGCGGCAACGACGCGCAGGCGCTCGGCGAATTCACCAATGGCGGCACGTATGAAGCGAGCAGCACGCTCGAGAACCGCGGCGTATCCCTGGTGGCCGACTGGCAGGTCAACGACACCTGGTCGCTGAAGTCGATCACGGCCGATCGCCGCCTCGAGTGGACGGGCACGCGCGACGCCGACAATACGCCGCTGCTGATCCTGCACACCAACTACACCAGCGAGAGCCAGCAGTTCAGCCAGGAATTCCAGGCGGTCGTCGAGAGCGAACGGCTCGACGGCGTCATCGGGCTCTACTACTTCGACGAAGACTCCTTCGACCGGCTGCTGGTGCCGCTCGGCAATCCCGGTACGTCGTATGACACGCAGCGTGTCGCCATGGATACCGAAGCGAAGGCGGCATTCACCGAGTGGACGTTCAAGTTCACGGAGGCCTTCAGCGCGACGGCGGGCATTCGCTACACCGAAGAAACCAAGGGGCTGCAGGCCACCATGTTCAACGTGGCACCGGCCAGCGCACCCGAACCTGCCGCGCCCACGAGGCTCTGCCCGTTCGCCGGCCCGCCACCCACGCAAACCGGGTGCCTCTTCCTGACTACCAACCGCTTCGCGCGCGATTTCACGTCGACCACGAAATCCGCCAGCGTCCAGTACCGCTTCAATGAAAGTGCCATGGCGTACCTGAGCTGGTCGGAAGGTTTCAAGAGCGGCGGTTTCAACCAGCGTTACAACGCCGCGCCGCCCGGAAACGCGCCCATCTCCTTCGGCGCCGAAACGGCGGAGTCATTCGAGATCGGCCTCAAGCTCGATCCGCTCGATACGCTGCGAATCAACATCGCCGCTTTCAGCACGGACTACGACGACATACAGATGACGTATCGCCTGGGCGTGGTGCCGCTGCTGTTCAACGCCGGCGTCGCGTCCATCGACGGCGGTGAGCTCGAGCTGGAATTCGCGCCCACCGAGGACTTCAGGCTCGATGCGACGGTGGGTTATCTCGATGCCGGCTTCGAGAGCATCACGCCGCCGCCGCCGTTCGGACCCGTGTCGCCCACCGCGACTGCCACGCTGTCCAGCCGGTTGCCGTTCACGCCCGAATGGCAAGGACATCTCGGATTGTCATACAGCTTCCATCCGGGCGCGAAGTGGCTGCTGACGCCGCGCGTCGACCTGAGCTACACCGCCGAGCAGTTCTTCGATGCCGGCAACTCTCCGGAAATCGCGCAGGATGAGGCGGTTACGCTGCTCAACGCATCGGTGACGCTGGCGTCCGACGACGACAAGTGGCGCTTCGTGCTCGGCGGCAACAACCTCACCGACGAAACGTATCCGGTGGCCGGCACCTCCTCGCTGACCACGGCTTCCGGCTACGCGGAAATCATTTATGCACGCCCGCGCAGCGTGACGCTGAACGTCACGCGCAATTTTTGACCGCGTAGTTCCCTCCGCGGGTCAAAAGCGCCTCGTCGCGGTGGTGGATCTCCTGGTCTGACCATCACCGCGACGACGGCGTGATGTCGCACGCAGTGGACTCGGCGGACGCCCATGTGTCACAGTAGTCATGTGACACATATGGCCCCCTTCCGAGTCAGGTTCGCGCCTGGCCAGTCCATCTTCGACCAGGTGTGCTTCGCCGCCATCAAGTCCATCCTCGCGGGTGAACTGAAGGCCGGCGAAGCCTTTCCCTCGGTGCGCACGCTGGCGCTGGATCTCAAGATCCATCCGAACACCGCCCACAAGGTGGTCCAGCACCTCATCCAGGAACGCTGGCTGGTGGCGCAACCGGGCGTCGGAACCGTGGTCGCGCAGCCGCCGAAGGCGCGCGCCGGAGACCGCAAGCGCCTGCTCGAAGACGAGGTGGAAAAGCTCGTGGTGGAGGCCATGCGCGTGGGCGCGGGCCTCGGCGAAGTGCAACACGCAGTGGAAGGCACCTGGACCGACCTTCGCGGCCTCAAGGTCGTGTCGAATGATCGTTGAGACCCATCACGTCGCGAAACGCTTCGGTCGTTTCGAGGCCATCGAAGACCTGGGTCTGCAGGTGCCGGAAGGCTCGGTGTTCGCGTTGATCGGGCCCAACGGCGCCGGCAAAACCACCACGCTCCGCATGCTCATGAACATCCTGCGCCCCGACCGCGGCGACATCCTCGTGCTCGGCACGAACTCGCGCCGGCTCGGGCCCGGGGATTTCGCGCGCATTGGCTACGTGTCGGAAGGCCAGGAGCTGCCCAGGGCGCTCACGCTCGCGCAATATTTCGACTATCTGCGAAGCCTCTATCCTTCCTGGGACGCGAACATCGAGAAGGAACTGACGGCGCAGTTCGAGCTGCCGCCCTCGCGCAGGATCCGGCACCTTTCGCACGGCATGCGCATGAAGGCGCTGCTGGTCGGCGCGCTGGCTTTCCGCCCCAAACTACTGGTGCTGGACGAACCGCTGAGCGGCCTCGACACGCTGGTGCGCGACGAAGTGGTGAACGGCCTGCTGCAGCAGGCGGCCGACACCACCATCCTGATTTCCTCGCACGAGCTCTCCGAGATCGAAACCTTCACCACGCACGTGGCGTTCATGCAGGACGGCAGGCTGTTGCTGCAGGAAAACATCGACGACCTGCGGATGCGCTTCCGCGAGGTGTCGGTGACGCTCTCGGCGGCGAAGGAGCCGGCGCAGCCGCTGCCCGAAGACTGGCTGCTGCCGGAATCGGAAGGCCACCGCCTGCGTTTCATCGCGTCCAACTACCAGGACGACGGCGCCCTCCACCGGCAGCTCTCGGAACGCTTCGGCGCGGTGCGCGTGGAATGCGAGCCCATGCCGCTGCGCGCCATCGCCAACTCGCTGATGCAGCACCGCAAGCGGAATCTGCGGCGATGAACCTGCAGGTCTTCGGCGCCATCCTGAAGAAGGATGTGCGGAGCCTGCTGCCGCTGCTGGCGCTCACTGCCCTGCTGTTCTTCGTCGATGCGCTCATCGTGCGCCTCGAACTGATGCCATTGTGGTCGACGTGGGGCGCGGCGATGCTCCTGGTGGCGTTCACCGTGCTGATCATCTCGGTGTTTCAGCTCGACTCGCCCGCCAGCCTCACCGAAGACTGGCTTTGCCGGCCCTTGCGCAAGCGCGAGTTGCTGGGCGCGAAGATCGTGCTCGTGCTGGCGGCCGTCTATCTACCCCACGCCGCCGGCACCGTCATCGCCGGTGTGAGCCTCGGCTTCTCCGTGTCGGAAATCCTGCTGGACGCGTTGATGCTGCCGGACGAGCTGTTCCTCGTCCTCATGCCGCTGCTGATGTTCATCGCCATCGTCACGCGCACGTTCGTTCAGGCTTTCGGCGTGTTGTTCGCCATTTTCATCTGCCTGTTCGCGCTGCCGACGCCGTTCGTGCGTCCGCCAGGTCCATTGGACCCCGGCATCTTCGACGAGCTGATCGGCTCCGGCCTGGTCTGGCTGGGCATGGCGCCCGCGCGCCTTGCGTCGCTCGCGCTCGTCGTGCTCGGTTTCTGGCTGGTGTACTGGCGCCGAAGCCTGACGCTGGCGCGCGGGCTGTTGATCGCCACGGTGGGCGTCACGGTGTTCCTGTTCATGCTTCCGACGGGGCTGTTGCCGTGGAAATCCACGTTCGCGTTGCAGGCAGCATCCGGCCCGCCGCCGCCCGCGGACGCGGCGCGCATTTCCCTGCGCAGCATTCGCGCCTGCTTCCCCGCCGCCATGCGCTCGAATCAATCCACCGATGTGGCATTCGTCGCCGCGAGAAGCGGTCTGCGGCCATGGGCCGAAGAGCAGCTGCATGGCGTCGGACCCGACGCTGTTGCCTTTCTGACGGCAGTGGAAGCGCGCGGACTTCCGCTCGATTGGCGCGTGAAGCTCAATTACGCGCAGGCGGATTATTCCGCCGGCGGCGTGCCGCTGGCATCGCTTCGACCCGCCCGTTACATCACCGACAACAACGGCGGGGGCGCCCTCTCGCATCTCTGGATGCTGCCGGAGAGCACGCTGCGGCGGCTGCAGGGCGTGCAGCCTCAGTTGCAGCTCACGTATTCGTTGACGTTGCTGAAGCCGCGCGAACACATCGTTCCCACGAACGGGAAGCGCCACGCGCTGCCCGGAATCGGTTGGTGCAGCGCCAGGGTCGACGAGCCTGGCAACCGCATCGAAGTCGACTGCTTCAGTGCGATCACGCGTCCCACGCAGCTCAGTGCGCAGCTCAACGATATCCCCGCGAGCCGTGTCTACGACAGCGCCAACTTCGCGCCCGACTGGGCACTACAGCCTTACAGCCATCGCGTGGAGCTCGCCATCGCCTCGCCACGGCTCGCGAAGCACGACACCATCACCGTGACGGCGTGGGACGCCGCGGGCTTCCTGGACAGGTCATTGACGCTGCCCGGTATCCTCGGCGCCGATCTCGACACCTGCCCGCTGCCGACCGAGCGCAGGGATCTCCAGGAGGCGCGCTGGCGCGACCTGGCGCCGCACGATGCGCACTCCATCACCGTCGATCAAGGCGTGCAGCTCGAGGTGCTGGATTTCGGCGGCACCGGCTCGCCCATGCTGCTGCTGCCAGGCCTCGGCGCCACCGCGCACAGCTTCGATGAGCTGGCGCCCATGCTCGCGCGCAAACATCGCGTGATCGCGGTGACGCGGCGTGGCGCCGGCTACTCCAGCAAGCCCGATTTCGGCTTCGACACGCCGCGACTCGCGCAGGACGTGTTGAAGGTGATGGACGCCATGCAACTCGGGAAAGTGATCCTGGCAGGCCATTCCATCGCCGGCGACGAGCTCACGTGGTTAGGCGGGCATCACGCGGACCGCATCGCCGCGCTCATCTACCTGGACGCCGCGTACGATCGTTCTGGCGACCGGAAGTCTGAAGCCTCGGTGCGCCTGCGCGAGCTCGGCCGGTTCCTGCCACCGGAACCGCCGGTGCCGCGCCAGGCGCTGCAGAATTTCGACGCCATGGCGAAGCTGCTGCTCGAGCGCGGACACCTGCCGCTTCCGGAAGGCGAGCTCATCGCGTTCCGTCGCGTGAACGATCCCGCGCTTGCGGGGGTTCCCAACATGGACGGGCGCGCGCAGCAGGCCATCGTCGCGGCAATCGAGGCGCCCGACTATGCGGCGGTGAAGATTCCGGCGCTGGCTATCTACGCGTTCGAAGACCCGAACAAGCCGCTGCCGCCGTGGTACGACCCGAAAGACACGGAGCTGGCCGCGACCCTGGCGGAGCGCGCGCGCATCGGCAACGACCTGAAACGGGAAAGCATCGAGCTCTTCAGGCGCAACGTTGCCAGAGGGCAGGTGCTGGAATTGCAGAACGCCTCGCACTACATCATCCAGTCGAATCAGCAGGAACTGCTGGAAGCCATCGAGAAGTTCCTGGAATCAGCCGACGGGCCTCGCCAATAGTTTGTCGAGCTCTGCCACGTCGATCGGCTTCAACAGGTGTCTGTCGAAACCCGCCGCACGCGTGCGTTGGTGATCATGTTCCTGTCCCCAGCCAGTCAGCGCGACCAGGGTGATGTCTTTTCCGCGTGGCAGCGCCCGAAGGTGCTTCGCCGCATCGATCCCGTCCATCAATGGCATGCCCAGGTCGAGGAACACCAGGTCCGGATGCATCGCCTCGGCTTTCGCAACACCGTCCTGTCCGCCGAAAGCCGTGTCGACTTCCTGCCCCATTTCGCTGAGCAACATCGCAAGCGAGGTGGCCGCATCCCGATTGTCGTCAACCACGAGAACACGGTGACGCGTCACCTGTGAAAGCCCGTATGCCGCGGACTCGTGGTCCTGCGGCACCTGCGCCGGCTCGACGAGCGGTAACCGCACATCAAAGGTGCTGCCTCGACCGATGCCGGCACTCGTTGCGGACACCGAGCCCTGATGCAGCTCTACGAGATTGCGTACCAACGACAATCCGATGCCGAGACCGCCCTCCGCGCGTCCCCGATGCGCGCTCACTTGCGAGAACAGCTCGAAAACATGCGGCAGGTCGGTGGCGGGTATGCCAATGCCCGTGTCGGAGACGCTGATGACGGCCTCTTCCATTTTCCTGGCTACCCGCAACTCGATCCTGCCGCCGCGATCCATATATTTGGCCGCGTTGGACAGCAGGTTGGAAAACACCTGGGTCAGTCGATCGAAGTCGCCCGCCACGAAAAGATCGTCCGCGCCCGATTCGACGAAGAACGTATGACCGTGCTCATCGATGGCCGCGCGGCAAGACTCGGCACTCGCGGCCAGCACTTTGCGCAGGCTTACCTGTTCCTGCCGAAGCTCGATCTTGCCGGTGCTGATGCGACCGACATCCAGGAGGTCATCGACGAGATGCACGAGTTGCTTCAACTGCCGGTCCATCATCCCGATCGTCCGCTGCAACGAGGCGTCCGGAGTGCTCAACCGCTTTGCGATCTCCAGCCCGTGACGCAATGGTGCCAGCGGATTCCTGAGTTCGTGCGCCAGGGTCGCGAGAAACTCGTTCTTGCGGCGATCGCCATCCCGCAGTGCTTCCTCCACGTTGCGGCGCGCGGTGATATCACGTGCGGCACCAAACCACTCGGTGATCTCGCCCTTGTCGTCGAGCAGCGGCACTGCACGCGAGAGCGACCAGGCCCACGTGCCATCCACGCGCCGCACGCGGTGTTCGAGCTCGAACACGCTCTTGCTCCGCACGGCTTCCGCGGCTACCGACGACACGTGCGCCTGGTCGTCGGCGGGGATGTACACGTCCAGCCAGTTGTCACATGGGCTGATGGTATCGACGATGAAACCGCGGCCATCGAGATGGCGCATCTCCCGCCAGTCGGGGCTCATGCGGAACACGACATTCGAGGTTGCCGTCACGAATGCGCGAAACCGGTCCTCCGTCGCGCGTAGTGTTCCGGCGGTGTAGCGCAGGTCCTCGAGCGCGCGTTGCAGCACTTCGCTGGACCGCGCCCACTGCGCGTCGCTGCCATCGAGCAAGAGGTTCGCGAGCTCCGGATGCCGCTTCATCACGGCGACCATGTCGGCTTCGAATTGCAGCGTCGGGTGCGTCTCTGTCCAGTAGTGAGCCGTCCGCACGAACGCCAGGAAAGCCGTCAGCAGCTCGAACATGGTCTCGCCCATCGCCGCCGTGATCGCATGGCGCGCGCGCTCCGCACGTTGTGGCGCGACGAACAGGATGGTGAGGGCGTCGAACAGGTCGCGCTCGAGCGGCGTGTCCCGCGCAGGCATTGTTTCAGAGCGATCCTGGGTCTCCAGCCGTATCAGCACTTGCTCGAGTTTCTCCGCCGTCGGAACCGGGTTCGTCAACAAGCTGAGAACCTGCTCAACCGTCTGGGGCACCGCGGCCGCATCACCGGCAGGTTTGCCTTCCCCGATGAGAAACCCGACATGCCGCACGATGCAGTAGCGAATCTCACAAAATCGCGACAGGTGCACGAACAGGCGCTCTTTGAAAAGAGACGGCAGCGGATTGTCCAGGTAGCCGGATTTTGCGAAGCCCCACATCTTCTCGATGAGGCCGGGCGCCGAGGCAGCGGTGCAAAAGAAGTTAGGCAGGATGCCGAAGCGTTCCCTGACTTCGGCATTGAAGCGATCTGCCTGTGCGATCTGGTGTTCCATCACTTGCTCTGCGAAGTCGGAGGCCACCCTACCACGCACAATGGAACGGATCTGCTTTCGTCCTACAGCAACGCTCAAACAGGCTTTTCAGCGGTCCGGTGGATCCGGGTCAGGGCACCACGGGCAACGTCACCGCACTCGAGTTGCCGCCGCCGAACCACACGCGCTGCGTGGCCTTTTGGTAGTCGCCCGGCTTGGCAAACATGATGTTGTCGACGTAGGTCTGCGGATTGCGATCGTAGAGCGGGAACAGGCTCGACTGGACCTGCACCATGATCCGGTGGCCCGGCAGGAACACGTGGTCCACGTCCGGAAGTTTCCAGCGGTAGTGCTCCACCTTGTTGGGCTTCAACGGCGCGGGCTGCGCAAAGCTCTTCAGATAACGTCCACGAAAAATCTCGATGCCGATCGGCAGCTCATAACCGGCCATCGACGGCTTCGCGCCTTGCGAGGCAATTTCCGGCACGTCGTTCGGATAGACGTCGATCAGCTTCACGACCCAGTCGCTGTCCGTGCCGGTGGTGGAAGCGAACAACTCGACCTCGGGCGCTCCCATGATGTGAACCGCCTCCGCCAGCGGCGCGCTCCTCCAGCTGGCCACGTCGGGGCGCTCCGACACGAACCGCTGATCGCGGATGAGCCAGGGCTTCCACTGCGACGCGTCGCTCATGTCGATGGGGCGCGGGATGAACGGAACCGGCTTCGCGGGATCGCTGATGTATTCCTCGTGGCCGGCCGCCCTGGGACGGTCGAACGTGGCGATGCCGCCAGCCGCCAGGTAGATAGGCTTGGGCGCGCCCATCGGCCAGCGCTGGGAGACATTCCACTGGTTCACGCCCGTGGCGTACGTGAGCACCGGCGGCGTTTTCGGATCCGGCCCGCCCTTGAGGTAATGGTCGAAGAACGGCTTCACGTATTTCACGCGCCATTCGCGCGCCGTGTCACCGGTGAACGTCAGCGCGCCGAGATCGTAACCGTAGTGGTTCGCGCCCGAGTGCCGCCACGGACCGATGTGCAGCGCGACCATGTCGTTGTTCTTGTCCTTGGGCTCCATCGCGCGATAGACCGCGGGCGCGCCGTAGCTGTCTTCCTGGTCCCACTGCCCCACCTCGAGCAGCGTCGGCACCTTGAGCGGATGCGCCGCGAGCCACTTGTCCACCGCCTGCAGCGACCAGAACTCCGTGTAGGCCGGGTTCTCGAGGAACTTGCGCACGCCGGCGATGTGGTCGATGCCCAGCATCTTCGCGAAATCCGCCATGGAGCCGGCTTCGAGATAACGCGTGTAGTGATCGCCTCCGCCGAGCGCGAAGTCGCCGTCGCCTTTGCCCTTCTCGAGGCTCAGGCCCACGACGTAGTCGAGCGAGCTCACGCGAAAGGCGCCGTTGTGGAACCAGTCATCGCCCATCCAGCCGTCGACCATCGGGCTTTGCGGAACCGCGGCCTTCAGCGCCGGGTGCGGATTGATCTCCGCCATGAGCGTCGTGAACCCGAGGTAGCTAGACCCGATGACGCCGACCTTGCCGTTCGACTCCGGTGTGTTTTTGACCAGCCATTCGATGGCGTCGTAGGCGTCGGTCGATTCGTCGATGCCCGTGTCATTGGCCGGCCCGGCCAGTGGCCGGTTCAATACCCAGGCGCCCTCGGATTTGTGCAGGCCGCGAATGTCCTGGTAGACGCGGATGTAGCCGTCTTCGGCGAACTCCGCATCCATCACCTCGAGAATGTCGACGATGCGCTGGCTGGCGACCCGATGCGTCGACTTGTGGGCATTGTAGGGGGTGCGCGAGAGGAGGATGGGCGCGTTGGCAGTGCCCTTCTTCATCACGATGCTCGTGTAGAGCTTGACGCCGTCCCGCATTGGGACCATCGCCTCGCGGCGGATGAAGTCGGCGGAGGCGAGCGTCTGCTCGTATTTGTCGATGACGTCGGGCGTCATCGGCGTCACACGCGCAGGCGTTTTTGCGGATGTATCCTGCGAATGGACGGCCGCGCTGGCCAATGCCAGCGTGGCGGCGAATGAAAGCGTACGAATGAAGGAGTGTGTCATGGCGTGGGAGCCTACGAGGCGCGTCTCCCACCCGCAAGACTGGCGCGAGTACGATGTGGGTCAGCGACATGACTTCCGGGAGCACGCATGAGCGCCAAATTTCTGCTTGCCCTGTGCGCAGCGACGATGCTTGCGGCGTGCGGCCAACGCGACCAGGCCACGGACACCGGCACGGCGACTGACTCCTCGTCCGGCGGCGCGCCCGGCGCCGGCGATACGGCGACGACGCCAGGCGGCAACGCTGGCGACCCCAGCACCACGCCACCGAGCACCACCACCTCGCCCGACACCCCGACCGACAAACCGGCCGACAATCCGCCGCAGGGCGGCGGTTAGCCTCAGCCGCGACCCAGCTCGAAGCGCCACACCAACCCATCTTCGGGGTCGATGACTTCTGCCGTCTTCGCAAAGCCGGACTTCTTCAGCACGCTTTGTGAGGCCACGCCGTCGGGCAGCGTGTGCGCGCGGACGATACGAACTTCCGCCGACTCCAACGCATACGTGGTGAGCGCGCGCGCCGCACTCGTCGCATAACCTTTGCCCTGGTGCTCGGGGTTGATGCCATAGGCGATCTCGACCATGCCATCCGTCGGCGGGCCTTTGAAACCGCACAGCCCCACCACGAGGCCGGCGTCATTCACGACGTGAAAGCCGTGCACCCAGGGATCCCGCTGCGCGGATTTCTGCACCTGGGCGAGCCACTGCGGCGAAATCTGCGCGCGCACTTCCGGCGACAGCGTATCCAGCGTGCCCAAGACTTCATCGCGCGTTCTTGCGACCAGTTGTATGGGCGTCATTGCTCGCGCCTGGCGCGCCAGACTTCCTCGCTGCCCCTGACGAGGGAAGCCGCGACGGGACGCCCGTCTTCTCCGAGCGTGAACTTCAATCGCCCGGCGCCCAAGGTCCTGGAAGCCTCCTCGGTGGGCGATGCGAGGAAGATCTGCGTCTTTGCCCCCGTGGGGAATGTTGCCTGCAAACTGCCCTCGTCCCACGCCAGCACCAGCTTGCGGTCGGGCGAAATGGCGTAGGTGCCGACGTATCGCTGATGAAGCGCCATGTCGAGAACTGGGCCTTCGTACATCAAGACGCCCTGGCCCAGCGCCAGCCGCCAATGGCCGTCGCCGCCCCGCACCAGCACATGGGTCTGCCGCAACCAGCTCTCGCGCTTGTTAGCCGCATCGAGCAGCCTGACACGCGCGATTCGTATCGCGCTATTGGGCTGCGGCGCACCGTGCAGCTGGATCGTCGCGCCGTGCTCCGTGCGCTCGGTGCGCTGCCCGGCGAGCGCGGTGCCGCGTGCCGCGGTTGCGAGCCAGACTTCGCGCGTGTCCACGCGGCCGTCCGACGCGTGAATCCACGTGAACTGGTCCGTGAGCAGCGGTTCGAGCGCCGGCCGGTCGCGCGCTTCGAGCGCGCGTGCGAAGCGCTGCTCCACCGCTTCGATGGCGCTGTGGACGGAGTCTTCCGCCGCCGCGGGTATCGCCAGCGCGAGCGCAAGACAGCATGCAAACAAGTGCGATGTCATGGTTTTCATGACATCGAACGCTGCGCATGAAAGCGCGCGGAGTCAACTGGAGATTGGATGCTAGGTGAGCACTGCGATGAGGATGATGATGGGTATCGGCACGCCGAGGAACCACAAGAGCAGGGAACGCATGATTGCCTCCGGGTCAGGTTTTGACGAGCACCGATGAATCCCGCAGCCGCCCGCCGAACGTCGCGGCAAAGCTGGCCACGAAGGCACCCACGAACAAGGAGATGACCAGCCACAACGCCAGGGCCGCGGACGCCTTGCGCGCCTCGTCGGCGACCTGCTTCGCCTTGGCTTCGGCCTGCTCGAGCTCCTGCTTCAGCCGCGTAAACGTATCGCCAACCCGCTGTTCCGCTTCAGCCTGCGCCAGCCCCGTTTGCGTCGACACGAGCTGGGCAAGGTACTGGCGGTCTGCATCCGCAAGCGAGCCCGACTCGAGCGCGTTCGCGAAGATTCGCGTGACCTCCGGAGTCCGGTCCGGCGACGCGGGCTGCACGGTGGTCGGCGCCGGGTTTGTGGAGGCCACGTTCCCGGGCGAGCCACGGAACAGCGAGTCCACGGAGTAGCCCACGGGATCTGCCGCCGTGGCGGCGCTTGCGCCGGCGCCCGCGCCCGCGGCGGCCGCCGTCGCCGCGGATTTCGCGACTTCGCCGCCCGCCTTGAGCCCCGTCGAGATCGCGGTGCCGATCGCCGACGACAACAGCGTTGCCATCAGCAACGTCGCCACCGCCCAGGCCAGGAAGCCGTGTGCCGTGTCGCGAAAGTAGACTTCATCGGTATGCACGCTGACCCAGCGCGTGCGCAACCGTCCGGCCAGGTATCCACCCAACACCGACGCCAGGAGTTGCACGACCGTCACCCAGACTATGGTCGAGATGCCGGCTGTAGTGCCGGAGATGCCCTCACTGGCCCACGGCGATACCACGGCGAGGCCGAGGCCCGTGCCTAACAGGAATAACACGAGCGACAGCGCTGCTGCGCCGACCGCGCCGGCAATGACGGCGCCCCAGGAAACGGCTCCGCCTTCGGTGATGGTTGTCATGCCGCCAAATTGCGCGACTTGCATCCGGCGAGATGCCAGAGCGGCTCAACCTTATGTGTAGGTGCGCACCTTCATCCTGCCGCTTCCATGTCGGGCAGCTCCAGCCTTGTGGCATCAAGTGGCACGGCGCGTAGACTTTACACATACGCAGCGCGGCGAACTCGCTTCCTATTCAGATCTGCCATGACGCCTCTCACAACCGTGGTCGCCACATCCGCACAAGTGGCGGAGACCTCGGCGCGCTCGGTGAAGACGCGGCTGCTCGCCGAGTGCCTGCGCGCGCTCGAACTACCGGAACTGGAGGTCGCGGTGCTCTATCTCTCCGGCGAGATACGCCAGGGCCGCATCGGAATTGGCCCGTCGGTGTTGCGGGCCTGCGCGCCAGCCGCGGCTTCAACCCCCAGCCTCGAACTACTCGAAGTGGATCGCGTGCTGGACGAACTCGCAGCCATTGGCGGCAGCGGCTCGAGCGCGCAACGTGCGGCCACGTTGCAGGCCTTGTTTGGCCGCGCAACCCGGCAAGAGCAGGAGTTCCTGCTTCGGCTGCTCGCGGGAGATCTGCGCCAGGGCGCGCTCGCAGGCGTGATGATCGATGCGATTGCGAAGGCGAGCGGCGTGCCGGTCGCCGAAGTGCGTCGCGCGGCGATGTACGAAAGCAACCTGGGAGCAATCGCGCGTGCCGCACTCGAGGGCGGTTCCGCGGGGCTGACCAGGTTCCAGCTCAAAGTCATGGCGCCGGTCGACCCGATGCTCGCCCAGACGGCAAAAGACGTGGACGAAGCACTCGAGACACTGCAAGGCGATGTCGCGTTCGAATGGAAGATGGACGGCGCGCGGATCCAGGTGCACAAACAAGGCGATCTCGTGCGCATCTTCACGCGCGGGCTCAACGAGGTCACCGCGGCAATTCCCGAAATCGTCGAGCAGGCGCGCACGCTTGCGGCCGATGATCTGGTGCTGGATGGCGAAGCCATCACCTTTGCGCCGACCGGCCGTCCCCATCCATTCCAGACAACCATGCGGCGCTTCGGTCGCAAGCTGAATGTCGAACGTTTGCGGCAGGAGCTGCCGATACGCGCGTTCTATTTCGACTGCTTGTGGCGCGACCAGGTCAGCCTGGTCGATCGGCCCGCGCGGGAACGGTTCGAGGCCTTGTCGCAAGTGGTGCCCGCCGCGCTGCTGATACCGCGGTTGATCACGCGCGAGAACGGTGGCGCCGCGGCGTTTTACGACGAAGCGATGGCGCAGGGCCACGAAGGCCTCATGGCCAAATCGCTGGACGCGCCATACGAAGCCGGCAATCGCGGCGCGAGCTGGCTCAAGATCAAGCGCGCGCACACCCTGGATCTCGTGGTGCTCGCGGCCGAATGGGGACACGGACGCCGCCACGGAAAACTCTCCAATCTGCATCTCGGCGCCTATGACCCCGACACGAAGCAGTACGTGATGCTCGGCAAGACCTTCAAAGGGCTTACCGATGCGATGCTCGAGTGGCAGACACGCGAGTTCCTCGCGCGCGAAACACATCGCGACGACTACACGGTTCACGTCCGGCCCGAGCTCGTGGTCGAGGTCGCGTTCAGCGATTTGCAGGCAAGCCCGCGTTATCCGGGCGGCCTGGCGCTGCGGCTCGCGCGCGTGAAGCGATACCGTGCGGACAAACGCGTCGAAGACGCGGACAACATGGAAGCCGTTCGCAAGATCTTCGCCACGCAAGGTTGACTCGCGGTCTTCAGCGTCGGTTCAGTTGCGCGGCGGGATCATGCACGCCAAGGCCACGAGGACCCTGGCGTGAAACGCAACAAGGCTTTGAATCCGCAGCTTCCGATACATGACTACCGCCCCGCGCTGCAGTGCGCGGTCTCGTGGCTCGGAAAGCGCTATTTGCTCGCCGAGCAGATGCAGCGCCGCCGTGAAGATCCCAAGCCCTTCTTCGCCGAGACCCCGCGCTGGCTTCCCAACGGCCGCTAGAATCCGGGAGGCATGAGCGCACTTCGCGACTTCATTCAGGCACATCCCCGCCTTGCGGTGCTCACGGGCGCCGGCGTCAGCACGGGCTCCGGCATTCCCGATTACCGCGACGAGCATGGGGCGTGGAAACGCGCGCGGCCCGTGGAGTTTCGTCCGTTCATGACCGACGCCAGGGTGCGCCAGCGTTATTGGTCGCGCAGCACCGTGGGCTGGCCCATCATCTCGCGCGCCTCGCCGAACGCCGCGCATCGCGCACTCGCGCGGCTCGAGGGAATGGGATTCGTGTCGCGACTGATCACGCAAAACGTGGACGGCCTGCACACCGCGGCCGGCAGCCGCGACGTCATCGATCTGCACGGGCGTGTCGAGCACGCGCGATGCATGCAATGCGGCCTCACGATTGCGCGTGCCGAACTACAGCGGCAGTTGTTGGCTGGCAACCCGACGTGGGCTGCGATCGAGGGACACGTCGCGCCCGATGGCGACGTCGACATGGAAGGCCACGACTACAGCGGATTTCTCGTTCCCGACTGTCCCGAATGCGGCGGCATCCTCAAGCCCGATGTGGTGTTCTTCGGTGAGACCGTCCCGCGAGAACGGGTCGATCGCGCGTTCGAAGCCGTGGCCAGCGCCGACGCGCTGCTCATCGTCGGATCGTCGCTGATGGTGTATTCGGGGTTCAGGTTTGCCGAGGCCGCCGCCGCGGCCGGAAAACCGCTGGCCGCCATCAACCTAGGAAAAACGCGCGCGGATCATCTGCTGGCGCTCAAAATCAATGCGCCATGCGCCGAAACCCTTAACGAGATCCTTGATTTGTCAGTGAAGTCTGACGGTGCTCCCTCCAGCAACTTCCGTCGATTGTAATTAGGCTAACAACCATTGAATTGTTGGCTGTAAGGAACGGGGAGAACAACGTGAAGACTTCGAAATCGCAGAGCCAGACGATTCGCACGCATGACTACCGCCCTGCCTTGCAAGGCGCCCTGTCATGGCTGGGCAACCGCTACCTGCTCGCCGAGCCGCTGAATCGGCGCACCGACGACCGCAAGAGCCAGGTCAGCGAGCCGCGCCGCGCCTGAGAGCTGGATTGGCTACGACAACGCCGGCGCAGAGCGGCACCAGCACCAGGATCGCCGGGATCATCCAGAAGGCCATCGTGAGCCCCACGTGCTCGGCCAGAAAGCCGATGGCGGCCGGCCCGAGCAGGATGCCCGCATAACCCATCGTGGTGATCGCCGCGATCGCGAGCCCCGGCGGCATGACCGTCTGACTGCCCGCGCGCCGGAACAACACCGGCACGATGTTCGCGGCGCCGAGGCCAATCAGCACGAAACCCACCATCGCGATGGCCGCGGCCGGCGACACCAGCAGGACCACGAAACCGGCGATCGCGATCAGCCCTCCCCAGATCATCGTCGCGCGATCGCCAATGCGCGCGGTCAACGCGTCGCCGGTGAAACGCGCCAGCGTCATCGCAATCGAGAACAACACGAAGCCGATGCCGCCTTGCTCCACTTCCACCAGGCCCTTGCCCGTGATCAGCAGCGCGCTCCAGTCGAGCACCGCGCCCTCCGCCAGAAACGAGATTGCGGCGAGCATGGCAATGATGAGCACCACGCCCCTCGGCCACGCGAAATGCGGTTCGCCGTCCGCCGCCTTCGTGCGCAGCAGGCGCGGCGACGCCACCAGGATCATCACGAGCATCAGCGCGGATGCGATCGACACGCAAGCGAAAGGACTGAGCCCCGCGGACAGCAGCATCGTGATGAACATGGCGCCGACGCACCCGCCCAGGCTGTACTGCGCGTGGAAACCGGACATCAGCGGCTGGTCGGCGTCCCGCTCCACTTCGACCGCGTGGATGTTCATCGCCACGTCGAGCGAACCGAGCGATGCGCCGAAAAACAGCAGCGTCAGCCCCAGTGTGAATGGCGTGGTGGTGAGTGCGAGAAATGGCAGCACGGCGCAAAGCCCAAGGCCGCTCGCCAGAACCACCGGCCGCGTTCCGAACCGTGCGGCCAACATCCCCGTGAGGAACATCGCCAGCAGCGAGCCGATGCCGAGACACAGCAGCAGGATGCCGAGCATCCGCTCATCGACCGCGAGGCGGTCCTTCGCGTAGGGCACGAGAGGCGCCCAGCAGGAAACGGCGAAGCCGGCGACGAAAAATGCGAGGCGCGTGGCAAGGCGCGTTGTTGGGGTATCGGCGGTCAAGGCCCCGCGATACTAGACGCAAGCTGCACCTGGCTGTGCGCTTTCTGGATGGCGTCCGCGAGCTCTAACACCGCGGACGCGTAGAACGTCGAGCGGTTGTAGCGCGTGACGACTTCGAAATTGTTGAAGCCCGCTACGAACTTCGATGGTTTGCCCGGCGTGGGCAACTCGAAGATCGACACGAAGCCGGCCGGCGGATCGCGGCCCGAGAACACCACGCCCTTGATCTGCACTTCCGACGCGTCGTGGACGCGCTCGAGGCCGCTGACCAATTCTGCTTCGCTGCCCGGCGCCAGGCGAACCGGCGCGGTCGGCACTTCGCCCGGGACCCAGCCGAACGCTTTCATGTAACTCGCAATGCTGCCGATCGCATCGGCCGGGCTGCCCGACAGGTCGATGGCGCCGTCGCCGTCATAGTCCACCGCGTACCGGCGATAGCTGGACGGCATGAACTGCGGCAGGCCCACGGCCCCCGCGTACGAACCCTTGATGGACAGCGGATCGATTCCCGTCTCGCGCGCGAGCAGCAGAAGCTCCTTCAGCTCATCGCGGAAGTAGTCCTGCCGGCGCTCGCCGT
>DASTXR010000009.1:0-31416 GCA_035765415.1 Steroidobacteraceae bacterium
CTTTTGGTGCCCGGCACTACCTCCTCTAGGCGTAGAGGTCGAGCAATCCGATGGAGTACGTGGCTCTCGCAGCGATCGTCGGGGCTTCCCCGACCTCATCGACCCGCGGCGTGCCGGCGGCTTCATGACGCGCCGACTTCGCGAACCCGTGTGAAACGCTGCTATCCATTAGCGAAAACCCTTGCGCCTCCAGCATTTCCCGCAGGCGCGGAATCGACGCTTCGAGCAACGCGCGGGTTTCGGCATTCGCGGCGCCGAAGTGCACGGTCGCCTGGTTATCGCGTACGGCAACGTTGACTTCGAGCGGCCCCAGATCGACAGGCGTCAATTGCAGCGAGGCCGATGATTCTCCGGTGCGCACCATCATCGCCAGGCGGTTGCCCAGCTCATCCGCCCACCGCGGATCGTGAACGTGCGACGTCAGCGGCGCGGATTCGACGCGTGCCGCGGTTGCGTGGCGCGCTCCCTGCGCGAAGAGCTCCGCAGTTCCACTCAATGAATTCCAGGGCGTGTCGGCCGGCGGCGATACCGCCGTATTGAGAGATGCGAAGACCGGCAGCTCCATGTCTTTGCCCGCCGAATCGTCGTCAAGCTGTATCTGCGGAAGATCGATGTCGGCTGCCGACCGCGTGGCGATGAGCGAAATGGCCCCGACGTCCACCGGCGAAACCTGGTTGTGCTGCGCGGCTGCCGACCCCGCCGCCGTGTTGGCCGGAAAAGCTTTCGGCGCGGGCAACAACGCGGAGATGAACCACAGCGCGTCATCCGCGGACTCCGCATCGTCGTCGGAATCGTCGACCGGGTCTTCCAACGCGTCCGCCAGCAAGTCCGCCTCTGCATCATTGGCGACCAGCGAATTGGCCACCGACTGCAGCGCCAGCAAAGCTTCGAAGGCGCCCGTGTCGCCGGTCTCCACGGCGGCCGGGACTGCGCCCGCCGGCTCACTGCCCTGCAATGCAACGTTCGAAATCATGTATTGCCCTCGCGGTTGCGGAAGCGCATCTGCTGCGACAACTCGTCGCTGTCGCGCTGATCGCGGCGGTTTTCCTCGCGCGACTCTTCGACCTGCCAGCGCTCGGCCAGCGTGTCGACCACGTGCGCGCGCTTGGCGGCTTCGCGCCACACCTGCACCGCCGCCTGGTGCGCGGCACGCGCCTGCTCGACGACCTGGCGTTGCTGTTCCAGCGCATCGCCGAGACGCGCCAGGAAAGCCTGGAAATCCCGCCCCGCGGCGACGCCCACTCCCCGGCCCGCGCGTGCGGCGAACCCGTCTTCGTATTCCTTGCGGTAACGCTCGAGCGCCGCCAGTTTCTCTTCCATGGCCACCACGTGGCGTTCGGCCTGGGCCACGCGATCGGCGTGCTCACGCTCGACGTGCGAAGTGGCCTGCTGAACGACGCCGAGTCTTTCGGAGCGCGTCATGGGTTACGCCTTGCGCGCCGGCGGCGCGGAGTTGAACAACTGCGCGAGCGCCTGCACGGCGTCGCGCTGCCCCACCCGCTGTTCGATGGGCTGCATGAGGAACTTCTGCATCGCCGGCCACAGATCGATGGCCGCGTCGATGCGCGGATCGCTGCCGCGCTGGTACGCGCCGATGGAAATGAGATCGCGATGCTGCTGGTAGATGGCCAGGTTCTGGCGGAAGCGGCGCGCCAGCTCGGCATGTTCGGGCGTGACGATTTCGTGCATCACGCGGCTCACGGACGCCTCGATGTCGATGGCCGGATACTGCCCGGCTTCCGCGATACGCCTCGACAACACGACGTGGCCGTCGAGAATGGCCCGCGCCGCGTCGGCGATCGGATCCTGCTGGTCGTCGCCTTCGGTGAGCACCGTGTAGAAAGCGGTGATGGAGCCCCGGCCCGTGGAGCCGTTGCCGGCGCGTTCGACCAGCGCGGGCAGCCGCGCGAACACCGAGGGTGGATAGCCGCGCGTGGCCGGCGCCTCGCCAATGGCGAGACCGATCTCGCGCTGCGCCTGCGCAAATCGCGTCAGGGAATCCATGATGAGCAGCACGGACAGTCCGCGCTCGCGAAAATATTCGGCGATGGACGTGGCCAGCCATGCGCCATGCAGGCGAATGAGCGGCGGATTGTCGGCCGGAGCCGCCACCACGACGGAACGCCGGCGGCCTTCGGGGCCGAGAATGCGGTCGACGAATTCCTTCACTTCGCGGCCGCGTTCGCCGATCAGGCCGACGACGATGACGTCGGCCGAGGTGTAACGCGCCATCATGCCGAGCAGCACGCTCTTGCCGACGCCCGATCCGGCGAAGAGTCCGATGCGTTGACCCCTGCCTACCGTGAGCAGTGAATTGATGGAGCGCACGCCGACATCGAGCGGCGAGTCGATGGGATGGCGCTGAAGCGGATTGATGCTCTGGCCCTGCAGCTTCACGCGCTCGTCGCCGTTCAGCGGCCCGAGCCCGTCGAGCGGCGCGCCGGTGCCGTCGATGATGCGGCCTAACAATCCCGGCCCCACGCGCACGCTGCCGGCGCGCTGCCGCGGAATCACGCGCGCGCTGGGCGCGAGGCCGTGCACGTCGCCGGTGGGCATCATGAGCAGCTTGTCGCCCGAGAACCCGACCACTTCGGCTTCGCAGCGCGAGCCGTCGCTGGATATGAGGTCGCAGACGTCGCCCACCGCGGCCTGGCAGCCGGACGCTTCCAGCGCCAGCCCCACCATGCGCGTGAGCGAGCCTTCGACGGGAGGCGCGGGCAGATTGGCGGCACGCGCCACCTGCGCTTCGATGCGCTGCCGCCACCCGAGCGCACGATCGGCGCGAAACGCGTTGGCGCCGCTCATGACAGATCTTCTGCCGACGGTTCCGCCGGCGCGGGAGTGGCGTCGACACGCTCGGCGCGATCGTCGCCCAGCAGGCCGCGCATGGCGGCGGCCACGTTCGTCTCGAAGCGCGCGTCGATGCTCGCGGTGTCGGTGGTCACGCGGCAGCCGCCGCGCGCCATGAGCGGATCCTCGCGCAGTTCCCATTCGCGTTCGCCCACGGGTGCCGCCAGCTTGCCGCGAACGATTTTTGCGTCATCCGGGTGCAGGTGAACCTTGATGTTGCGCGCGGCGATGGGCAGCAGGCCCACGGTGTGCCGCACGATGCCGATGACCTGCGCGGGATCGAGCGAGAGCTCGCGCCGCACCAGGTGCTTGGCAATGATCATCGCGAGCCGCGTGAGCTCGTTTTCGATGCCGGCGTCGAGCTCATCGAGAGGCTTGGCGAGCGTTTCGATGATCGCCTGAAGCGCCGCGATCTTGACGTCGACCTCGGCGATGCGAACCTTGAGCTCCGCCTCGCCCTTGCGCACGCCTTCGACGTGGCCGGCCTTGTAGCCATGCTCCCAGGCATCGCGTTCCACCGCGGCCAGGTGCATGACGTTGACGCCGCCGCTGCCGCGCGGCAGAGGCGCACCTTCGACCTTGGGCAGATCCCAGCGCGAGACGTCTTCGGCCATCGTGGCCGTGGCTCGCGGGGCTTCAGACATATTCGTCGCCGCCCTTGCCGCCGAGCGAGATGGCGCCGTCGTCGGCGAGCTTGCGCGCCGCCAGCAGGATTTCCTTCTGCGCCGCTTCCACCTCGGCGAGGCGCACCGGGCCCTTGTTGGCCAGGTCGTCCTTCATCATCTCGGCCGCGCGCTGCGACATGTTCTTGAAGACCTTGGTCTTGAATTCCTCGTCCGCGCCCTTGAGCGCGAGCAGTAGTTTGTCCGCCGGCACCTGGCGCAGCAGTTCCTGCATGCCGCGGTCGTCGATCTTCAGCAGGTCGTGGAACACGAACATCAGGTCCTGGATGCTCTGCGACAGCCGCGCGTCGGCCTTGCCGACCTCGGTCATCACCGCGTTGCCCACCTTGGCGTCGAGCAGGTTGACCATCTCGGCCGCGACCTTGAGGCCGCCCAGCGAGGAGCTCTTGCCATTGCTGGCGCCGGCCGCGAACTGCTTCTCCATCATCTCGTCGAGCTCGCTGAGCGCCGACGGCTGCACGCCGTCGAGCGTCGCGACGCGCATGACGAGGTCCGAACGCGTGTTCTCCGGCAGGAACGCCAGCACTTCTGCGCCCTGGTCCGGCTCGAGATACGAAAGTACGATGGCGATGATCTGCGGATGCTCGTTGCGGATGAGCTCGGCGACCGCGCGCGAGTCCATCCACTTGAGCGCTTCGAGCCCCTTGCGCTGGCCGCCGAGGCGGATGCGATCCATCAGCGAGTTCGCCTTCTCGTCGCCGAGCGCATTGACCAGCACCTTGCGCACGAATTCATCGCTGCCGACGCCGAGCGAGGTCTGGCTTTCCAGCTCGCTGGTGAACGTGGCGATGACTTCCTGCACTTCATCGCGCGACACGCGCGTGAGCTCGGCCATGCTGCGCCCGAGACGCTGCACGTCTTTCGCGCCCATGTGCTTGAGGATTTCCGCCGCCTCGCTCTCGCCGAGTGTCAGCAGCAGGATCGCGGCGCGTTCGACGCCACTACGGCCTTTGGTTGCTTCAGGCATCGCTCTGCACCCATGCTTTCACGACCTGCGCGCCGCGCTTCGGATCCTGCGCGACCATGCCGCGCGCCGCGGCCACTTGTTGTTCGTAGGCGAGCGTCGGCGTCTCGGCGATCTGCGCGCCGCCCGGAGCGGCCAGCGCCGCCTGGCGCGGCGGACGCGCCGCCTTCAGCAATCCATGGGTCAGCGGCTTCAGCACGCTGAAGACGATGATCAGCAACACGAGCAGGCCGGCGAGAATCTTCGCGAGCGTCTGCGCCCAGGCTTGCTCCCAGAGCGGAATCGACTCGAGCTCGCCTTCGTCGACGGCCGGCGTGCCGAGGAACGAGGAATTCACGACGTTGACCGTGTCGCCGCGAGTGGCGTCGAAACCGACGGCATCGCGCACCAGCGCGGTGAGCCGGTCGAGCTGCTCGGGCGGCACCGGTGTCTCGGTGACCTTGCCATCCGCGCCCGTGGTGCGCAGATTGTCGATGAGCACGGCGACCGACAGGCGCGTGACGCGTCCGGCGGGCATGCGCGAGTACGCCATCGTGCGATCGATCTCGTAGTTGCGCGTCGTCTGCCGCGAGGTGGAATCCGGGCCGGTGACGGCAGTGCCTTCGGCATTGTTGGTCGAGGCGCCCGGCTTGGCGCCAGCGGCGGTGGCGCCGGACTGGGCGACCGCGGGCGTCGCTCCCGGCGGCAGCGCCACTCCGGGCTGCGGCGGCTGATTCGTCAACGCGCCAGGCACGCCTCCGGCATTGCCGGCGCCGTTGCGCGCCGCTTCTTCGGCCGTGGATTCGCTGCGCACCACCTGGCTCTGCGGATTGAACTGCTCACGCGTCTGCTCGGTGGTGGTCATGTCGACCTGCGCGACGACCTGCGCACGCACGCGGCCGGGGCCCACGAGCGGCGTCAGCATCTCCTGGATGCGGTTCGAATAACTTTCTTCGAGGCGATGCGAGAACTCGAACATCTTGTCGCGCATCGCGGTGTCGCTGTCGGTCTCGGGCGAGGACAGCAGCCGGCCGGTCTGGTCCACCACCGTCACCTGCGAGGCGGTGAGCTCGGGGATGCTGGAGGCCACGAGGTTGGCGATGGCCTGCACATTCTCGTCGTCGAGGCGGCGACCCGCCTTGATCTGCAGGAACACCGACGCACTGCCCGGACGACGCTCGCTCACGAACGCGGACTGCCGCGCCATGGCCAGGTGCACACGCGCGCCCTGCACGTTCTGCAGGCTCGCAATGGTGCGCGCCAGCTCGGTTTCGAGCGCGTGCTGGTAACGCGCGTTCTCCATGAAGGCGCTGACGCCGAAGCCCGGGTCGCGCGTCATGGCGTTCACGCCGCCGCCACCTTCGGGCAGGCCCTGCGAGGCAAGGCGCAGCCGCGCCTGCGCGAGTTGCTCGGCCGGCACGCTGATCGAGCCGACGCCGTTTTCGAGCTTGTAAGGGATGCCGGCGCCTTCGAGCGCCTGCGTGATCTGCGCGGTGTCTTCCGCCGCGAGATTGGAATACAGGAGGCTGTAGGTAGGCCCCACGGACCAGAGCATGACGCCGACGCCGGCGGCAATGGCAGCCGCGACGCCGACCAGCAGCAGCAACGGCTTCATGCCGGTGATGATGCGTTCCGACCCTGAATTGACCACGTCTTGAGCCATCGACTATTTCCTCAGAGCGGCATGTTCATGATCTCGCGGTAGGCCTCAACGAACTTGTTGCGGACTTCCGTGAGAGCGCGAAACGAAACGTTCGCCTTTTGCATTTCGAGCATCACCTGCGGCAACTCGACGCCCGGCACGCCGCGCTCGAACTGCGTCTGCAGCGTGGTGGCCTTGTTCTGCACCTGGTTGACCGAGTCGAGCCCCTGCTTCAGCAGTTTCGCGAAACCGTTGTCGACGGCGCCCGGCCCACCTGCCGCACCCGGAGCGCGGTTCGCACCGATGCCGCCGACGCCACCGCCCTGCGAGACGCTGCGGATCTGCGCCAGCACACGGTCGATTTCCATGTTGCTCATTTGAAGTCTCCGGAGTTACGCGGATTCAGGCAGCAGGAATGTCGATGCCGGCGTTGCGGATTCGCGCCAGCTTGTAGCGCAAGGTGCGCGGGCTGATGCCGAGTTTCTCGGCCACTTCCCGCCGGCTGCCGCGCGCGGCGCGCAACGCCTCGAGGATCACGTCGCGTTCGGCGCGCTGCATCGTCTGCTGCAACACCGGCGAAGCGCTGGCGGCGCCATCGGCGCGCACCGGCTGCTTCTCGAAAAGAATGTGTTCGGCTTCGATGACCGTGCCTTCGGTGAGCACCACGGCACGCTGCAGGAGATTGTCGAGCTCGCGTACATTGCCCGGCCAGTTGTAGGTGAGCAGCAGGTGCGCCACGTCGGCCGACAACGCCGGGATGCGATGTCCCGCGCGCGCACGCAGCTGCAACAGGTGCGTGGCCAGCGGCAGGATGTCGTCGCGTCGCTCGCGCAGAGGCGTCAGCGCCAGCGGAAATACATTGAGGCGGTAATAGAGGTCTTCACGGAAACGGCCGGCGGCGACTTCGTCGCGCAGCAGGCGGTTGGTGGTCGCGATCACGCGTACGTCGAGCGCCACGGGCGTATTGCCGCCGAGCCGTTCGACCTCACGCTCCTGGAGCACGCGCAACAGCTTGGCCTGCAGCGCCAGCGGCATCTCGGTGATTTCATCGAGCAGGATGGTTCCACCCTGCGCCTGTTCGAATTTGCCGGCGTGCGCGTTCACGGCGCCGGTGAAGGAGCCCTTCTCGTAGCCGAACAGCATGGCCTCGAGCATGTTCTCGGGAATGGCCGCGCAGTTGACCGCGATGAAACTCTTCTTCGCGCGCGGACTCGAGCGATGAATCAGCCGCGCCAGCACTTCCTTGCCGGTGCCGGATTCGCCGACGATCAGCACCGAGCAGTCGGTGGCCGCTACGCGCCGGGCCAACGCCATGGTCAATTGCGAGGATGAATCGACCGCGACCGGTTCCAGCGCGTCGCTCAGTTTCATTTCGGTGCTCATCAGAACCTCAATTTCAATTGGCCTCGAGCGGCCAACGATTGCAGTTGCAAGAGCTGTGCCGGCCAGATTTCGCTTGGCCAGCGTGACCTCGATCACACGAGTGTCATGAATCCGTCGCTGAAACAGGGAGTCGCCCGTGCGTCGCGCACGCGGCGACGAAACTCAGGCGTCCGCGCTCTGGGCCATGCCGAGCTTGCGCAGCTTTTCCACCAGGGTGGTACGGCGGAGCGACAGCAACCTTGCCGCATGCGCGACCGTGCCGCCGGAGCGCTGCAACGCCTGGCTGATGAGACTGCGTTCGATGACCATGAGGTGCGCGCGCAGATCGACGCCCTGCTCGGGCAGGCGCGTGATGGCGTCCTGCTCGCCGAGCCACATCGCCGTCGGCACCACTTCGTCCAGTTCGATTTCCGCGTCGCCCGACATGGAAGCAAGCAACTGCGGAATTTCCAGCGGCGGCGTGAGCACCACTTCCGGAGCGGTCCAGTCCGTGGGGCGATATCGCGGCGGCAGATCGCCGATGCCCACGGGCCGTTCCGGGCACAGGATGGACAGGCGCTCGATGAGGTTCGAGAGCTCGCGAATGTTGCCAGGCCATGAATACGCGGCCAGCGCGTCGACGGTCTCGGGCAGCAGCTGCAGGCGCGCGCGGCCGCGCGACGAGGCGAGCGCCACGAAGTCGTCGATGAGCACCTGCAGGTCGTCGATGCGGGCGGCGAGCGTCGGCATCTCGATGGGGAACACGTTGAGGCGGTAGAAGAGATCGCCGCGGAAGTTGCCGCGCACGATGGACTCTTCGAGATTGCGATGCGTGGCGGCGATGATGCGCACGTCGCAATCGCTCGACACGTTGCTGCCGACGCGCTCGTAGACGCGCTCCTGCAATACGCGCAGCAACTTCACCTGCATCGGCAGGCTCATGTCGCCGATCTCGTCGAGGAACAGCGTGCCGCCCTCGGCGATTTCAAATCGTCCCTTGCGGGTGGTGATGGCGCCGGTGAACGAGCCCTTCTCGTGGCCGAACAGCTCGCTCTCGAGCAGCTCGGCGGGAATGGCGCCGCAGTTGACGGCGACGAACGGGCGTTGACGGCGCGGGCTCGCGGCGTGGATCGCGCGCGCGGCGATCTCTTTCCCCGTACCGGATTCCCCTAGTATGAGCACGGTGGAATCGAACGGAGCCACCTGCCCGATCAGCCGGTTCACGGCCGAGATGGCCGGGGAAACTCCGGATGGCAACTGAACACCGTAATCCTTCGGGTTCGTGGCCAGGGTCGTCTCTGCACGGCGCGCGACTCCTTCGCTCTGCGCACTGATGCATTCGATCGGCTGCACGGTCACTCCTTTTTCTCTCGCGACTATCTTCGCAACTTTGGTCCGCGCGAAAGCGTGACGCGCCGTGCATCTTTGCAGATGCAGACGAAAATAGGCCTAACAACTTTGCATGCGCTGCCGATTACGTGTGCGCAGGAGGTTTTCCCTTACTGAGGAAACCTTAATAAAAAGACGCTTAACAAAACTATGCGCGGCGAATTCCGCGCGCGCCGGCAATCTTGCGCCGGTGGCGGCGAAATACAAGCTTCTCGATGTGATCGGCGACCACTTCGCCGAGCGAGAGAAAACGCACGCGCGTCTGGCCGGCGGCCGCTCCCGGCACGACCTGCGCGGGCAGATGCAGCGGCTGCACGACGATGTCGCGCAGCATCACCTCGAGCACGCCGTACGATCCTTCCGCCAGACCTTCGTCGTAGGTGAAACTCGCACCCATCGCGTTAAGTCTGATGCTGAAGGGCCGCAGTCGCGGCTGGCTCGCGGCCAGCAGCTGGCCGGCGAGATCGAGCAGCAGGTTGAGTTTGAAATCGAGGCGGCGCAGATCCGCCGAGTGCGGGGCCTCGTCGTCGGATTTCTCGAGCTGCCCGTGTTCCTCGAGCGCATCGCAGGCCTGCAGCACGCGCAGGTTGCGTTCGGCGTAATGCTGGGCGGTCACGTCGTCGACCAGTTGCGCCGACGGGCGCCAGCGAACCGGCAGCAGGTCTTCGTAGGCCAGCTTGTCGAAAATCACCGTCGTGTCGCGGCCGTCGAACACCATGTCGCTTCTCAGGCGCTCTTGCTCATCATCGAGGCGATCGCGCGTTCCGATTCGAGCGCGGCTTCGTCGAGCGCGCGCAGGCAGGAACGTCCATTGGCATCGAGCTGCATCGAGCGCATGAGGCCCAGCAGTTCACGCCGTTCTTCCAGTTCTTCGCTCACCCTGCCCCAGCGCTGCTCGCGCATGTAGCGCGAAACATCCCAGGTGCTGGCGACGATCGCGGCGGCCACGCGCGGCCAGTCGCTGGCCGGCCGGCAAGGCGCCACCGGCGCGAGCGAGCTGTACACCAGGCGCAGGTGCCGGTGAACGAATTCGCGCGACGCGCTCATCTCGGGATCTGCAGCCAGGCGGAGCGGATCTCGGACAGCAGGCGGCTGACTTCGTCGAGCCATTCCGGCTTGTTCGAGGAATTCGCCTGCATGATGCGCCGGGTCATGTAGTCGTACAGCGAATCGAGGTTGGCGGCGAGCTCGCCGCCGGCCTTGAGATTGAGGCTGTTGCGAAGCTCGTCGATGATGGCCACCGCGCGGTTCAGTAGTTGGGCCTTCTCGACGCCACCACCGTGCTTCATGAGCCCGCTCGCGGCCGCGATGCGTTCGAGCGCACCGTCCATCAGCATCACGACCAGGCGATGCGGATCGGCAGCGTCGACACCCGAGTGCACGGCAGTGCTGCGGTAGGCATCGAGTTTTCCGGCATAGGGTGAAAAGGCCATCGCGATCTGCTCCAAACTACGTTGTGTAGCAAGGAACTTAACGGCCCCGCGGGTGCAGACTTGAGCGTACGATAGAAACCCATGTCATCCCACGATCCCACGCTCTGCCGCGAACAGCTCGCCACAATGATGGCCGGGCTGAACGCCCACCTTGCCGCACTCGAGAGCCTGTTGACCCGGGAATACGACCTGCTGCAGGGCCGGGACGCCGAAGGCCTCGAGAAGGCCGGCGCGGCGCGCCAGCAGTGCATCGGCCACATCCTGCGCATCGAGGACGAACGCGGCGCGCTGTGCCGCGCGACCGGGCGCAGTGAAGATGCGGCCGGGCTGCACAGCCTGCTCGCCTGGTGCGACCCCACCGGGCTGCTGATGCCGGCGATGCAGGAATACCGCGAGCGTACCCTGCGCTGCCGCGAACAAAACGATCGCAACGGCCTCCTGGTCAACGGCAGACTGCAGCAGCAAGATCGCACTTACGGGCCCGGCAGCGACGAGAGCGGCGGCTACGGCCGCAAGCTCACCACGCGCGCCTGAGCGGCCGCGGTCACTGCCTCAATCCTGCTTGTTCTGCTGCAGCCAGCTGTCGAGCGAAGTAGCGGTGGTGTTCATCCGGGCCAACAACGTGTCGAGCGCATTGAACTGCTTGAAGTAGCGTTGCTCGATGACCTTCATGCGCGCGTTCAGCGCGTCCTGCTGATCCTTCAGATCTACCAGCGTGTCGGTGATGTTGCTGCTGCGGACCGTCACCTCACCCTTGACGGAGGTCTTCGACCCCATGAAGTCGGCAAGCTTGACCGCGACTCCGTTGCCTGCGGTGAAGATGTCGCTGACCGCGCCAGGGTTGGCCGCCAGCGCGGCGTTGAACCTGACGGTGTCGAGCTTCAGCTTGCCGTCGGCCTGAGTGGTGATGCCCAGGCTCGCAAGCGTGGTGTAGTTGCCGTTCACGCCGGCCACCGGCGAGGAAATCATCTTGCGCACCTGTGAGTCGATGTTACGCAACATGGCATCGCCGAGCAGCGGACCGGCAGCTTCGGTGGCAACGTCGTACCGGCTCAGTTGCTTGATGGTGCCCGCCAGCGAGTTGTAGGCGTCCACGAATTTCTTTGCCGCATCCTGGATCGCCGTATCGTCGCGCTCGACGTCCAGCAGGACCGTGCTGCCTTCTTCGGTGGGAGCCTTCAGCGTCAGCGTCACGCCCTCGATGGCATTGCTGACGGTGTTCGAAGAGCTGTGGATCTCGTAACCCGACACGAACACGATGGCGTCCTGCGCCACGCTGCGCACTTCCATCGTCTCGAGCTGTTCCAGCCCACCGTCACCGCCGCTGGCGGTCACGGTCAGCGCGCGGTCGGCGCCAGTCTTCGTGCTGGTGAGCACCAGGTGCGTGCCTTCCACGTCGGTGAGCAGCGATGCCTGCACGCCTTTGTTGGCCGGGGACTTGTTGATTGCATCGCGGATGTTGGCGAGGCTGTTGCCGCCCTCACCCACTTCGATGTTGAAAGAGGAATCGCCGACCGAAATGGTCAGCGTACCGGTACCTACCCTGGTGCTGCCGGATGCGAACGCGTCGGAACCAAGCTGTGCCGCTTTGGCGAGCTGTTCGACCTGCACGTCGTAGGAGCCCGCCGCAGCCGACGCGGTCGCCTTGGCGGTGAACGACGCTTCGTCGCTCACGGATACTTTGCGGGAGGTGAAGCTGCTGGAGCTGATCAGCGAATTCAGGCTGGACTGGAAGGCGGACATGCCGCCCATCAGCGTCGCCATCGCCGAGAACTGCTCGGTCAGATTGCCTTTCTTGGTGTCGATGCGCGTCTGCCCTGCAGAGCGCTCGGCCGCTACCAGCTTGGAAACAAGAGAATCGATGTCGAGTCCGGAACCGATGCCGGTGGAGCTGATAGTAGCCATGGATCAAATCATCTCAGGTTGTCACGTCGAGAAACGTGCCAGACCACGCATCCAGGTACTGCCTCATCTGCAGCGCCTCTGCATTAGGAATCTGGCGGATGATTTTGCCGGAGGCCGCTTCGCGCACGGTGATGACCAACTCGTGTGTATCGGCATCGACGCGGAATTCCATTTCCCTGCCATTCGAACGGAGGTAGTCGCGCATTTGTTGCGCTACGGCTGCCATGCGATCGCGCACCTCGCTCTGCGAGGGCGCCGCGGGGGCAGCACGCGGAGTGGGCGACGCGGAGGTGCCCGACTTTGCGACCGGCTCCGAGGCCGGTGCGCTGGATACAGGACTAACGGCTTTGGTGTCCATGTTGCCTCATCCACGTGAAGGCGACGGGATCTCGCGATCCCGCCGCCCTCATCTTCATTGACTGAAGCTGCTGCGCATTAACGCAGGAGCGACAGTACGTTCTGCGGGGCCTGGTTGGCCTGCGCCACCATCGCCGTACCCGCCTGCTGCAGGATCTGGGCGCGGGTCAGGGCCGCCGTCTCCGACGCGAAGTCCGTATCCTGAATACGGCTGCGCGAGGCAGAGAGATTCTCGGACACAGCCTGGAGGCTGTTGATCGTCGAATCGAAGCGGTTCTGGATGGCGCCCAGCGTGCTGCGCAGTCCGCTGACGGCCGTCAGCGCCGAGTCCATGCGCAGGATGGCGTCGTTGGCACCGCCCACGCTGAGGACGTTGACGCTGGTCAGACCCGTGGTCGACTCGGTGGCAGTGCCAGCCGTGAGACCCAGGTCGGCCGCACCGGCACCCGTGAGCGTGAACGATTCGCCGGCGGAGATCGACAGATTTCCGGACGCATCGATCGTGCCCGCGGCTCCGACCGAAGCAATCTTGTCCAGGAGCTCCTGGCTGTTCGCGTAGCTGCCCGAGAGATCAACCGAGTTGGAGCCGACCGCGAGCGTCAGCGCACCGACCGGCACGCCGGCAACGGCGGGCACAGCGGCCACGGCTGCCGTGCCATTCGTGTGAGCGCCGTCGAAAGCGGCCGTGGCGAACGTGCCGCCCGTACCGTCATTGGTGATGGCGATCGTGAAGTCCGAACCGTCCGCCTTCGAGAAGGCCAGGTCGCCGCCAGCGGCGGTGCCCGAAACGGTGATGCCGGCGGCGGTGAACGCGGCGCTCTGACCGGCGATTGCCGTGTCGACGTCCGCAGCATCCACGACTTCATTGGCGCCAGTGGCGGTGATGGTGACGGCGACGCCATCGACATCCAGCGTGTACGTATCGCCGATGGCGGCGAGAGTCGCATCCGAGAACGCGCCCGAGGTGCCCGACGTGGTCGCAACCGCCGGCGTACCGGCAACGGCCGGCGTACCGGCAGTCGCTGCGATAACCGTGTTCACGTTCACGCCAGTACCGGCGGACGAGAAGATGTCGCCGATGTCCGCGTTCTTCACGCTGGTGGAGAGGCCGACCGAGATCGTCTCGCCGACGTTCGCACCGACCTGGAAGGTCGCGTTGCCGAACGAACCGTCCAGCACCTTGCGGCCGTTGAACGAGGTCTGCGTGGCGATACGATTGACTTCGGCCAGGCGCTGCGACACTTCCTGGTCGAGCGCGGCGCGGTCGCTGTCGCTGTTCGTGGCGTTGGCCGACTGCACGGCCAGTTCGCGGATGCGCTGCAGGTTGTTAGTCACTTCCTGAAGAGCGCTTTCCGTCGTCTGCGCCAGCGAGATGCCGTCGTTGGCATTACGCACGGCCTGGGTCAGACCGTTGATCTGCGTGGTCATGCGGCTCGAGATCGCGAGGCCGGCGGCGTCGTCCTTCGCGCTGTTGATGCGCAAGCCCGAGGACAGGCGCTGCAGCGAGGTGGCCAGCTGACTACCGGATGTCGACAGATTGCGCTGGGCATTCAGCGACATCACGTTGGTGTTGATGACAAGTGCCATTTTGATTGCTCCTGAAAACTTTGAGTTTCTGAAATCCGGCTAAGCCAACCGGCGGGGTTGCGCTGCGGCGTAAACCTGCCAGTGCGCTGTTCAGGTTCGTTAACGGCGCGCTTGGGGGGAGCTTGAGGGAGACCGACCTTGCCGGAGAAAAAATGCGCAGCGGCTCACACCACTGCGCATCAAATTAAAGGTAGTCGAAGAGCGACAGCTGCGCGAATTTCGAGTAGGCCGCCTGCGCAGCCTGCAGGCTCGTGTACTGCTGGTTCAGCTGGCTGATCGCCGAGGCGTAGTCGACATCGCGGATTTCGGAAATCAGCGCCTTGAGGTCGACTTCTTCCGACTCGCGGAAATCCGCCGCGATGTCGATGGCCTGCAACCGCGTACCCACTTCCGCGCGCACGCCGACCACACGTTCGAGCGCGGCGTCCATGTTGGCGATGGAGGCGCCGATCTGAGCCTGGAATGCCGCCTGGCTGCCGGCGATGGCGCTGTCGCCTTCGAGCGTGCGCGCCAGCTCGTCGAGCATGGCGAACACGTCGGTGTCCTGCGCGGGCGTGATGCCGAACGAATCGTTCGCGGCCGGCGCGCCGGTGATGGTGACGTTCACGCCCAGGAATCCGATGCTCTGCCCCGACGTGAATCCCGAGCCCGACGCGATTATCGCGGGCGTCGGTGTGCCGTCGTCGACCACCTGCCAGTCCGTGGCGCTGGTGAACTGCAGCGTGTAGTTAGCCGGGATCCAGGCCGTGCCGTCGGTCACCGTGCCGAGATCGATGGTCGCATTGCCGGTGTTGGCCGCCGCCACCGTCGTGCGGAACACGCCGTTGCGTTCGGCAATACCCATGAAGGTGTCCACGCCGGTATGCACGTCGGCCAGCGACTGCGTGCCGGTGATGCGGACCTGCCGCACCGTCTGGTCGCCCTGGTAGTTGACACCGGCGGCGCCCTGCGCGAACGGCCGGGTCGCGGTCGACGTGCCGGCGAACAGGTACTCGCCGTTGCCATCCTGGCGGTTGGCCATGTCCATGAGGGCCGCGAGATTCTGCCGCACCTGGTTGGCGATCATCCGGCGCTCAGCCTGGCCGAGCGTGGCGTTTGCGCCGGCCAGGGCCGAGTCGCGCGCGCTCTGCAGCACCGAGGTGATGTCCGCCAGCGTCTGTTCCTCGTAGCTGAGGCGGCTCTTGATGATGTTCGAATTGCGCCCGTATTGCGCGTTGTCCGCGCGCTTGCTTTCCAGGCCCGCGACGCGGGTGGCGCCGATCGGATCCTCGGAAGCGGTCTGGAACTTCTTGCCGGTGGTGATCTGGTTCTGCGTCTTCGAAAGCCTGACCTGCTGCTCGAGGATGGCGTCGATGCTGGAGCGGTGCATGCCGGCGGTAGACAGGCGCATGGGTTATCTCCTCACCGCGTTCATCAGCGAGTCGAACATTTCCTGGGCGGCGGAGATGATCTGCGCGGCCGCGGCGTATGCCTGCTGGTAACGCAGCATGTTGGCGGCTTCCTCGTCGAGATTGACGCCCTGCACCGAGTCGCGCGCGGCGAGATCGCTCTCGTGGATCGCGGCTTCGGCATCGCGATTGACCTGCGCCGTACGCGTGGAAAGCCCCACGTCGGCGGTCAGCCGTTCGATGGCTGCGTAGGCGGACTTGGTGCCGCCGTCGAGCACGTTGGTGCGAAGGGCATCGGCCAGCGCGAAGGCGTTGCGGTTGTCACCGGTGGCGCCGGCGTTGCTGCGTACCGTGAACCGGTCACCGACCGCAGGTGCGCCGTTCACCTGCACGCGCCAGCCGTTGACGTCGATGGACGCCCCCGGCGTGTAAGTGAAGCTGCCGGCGCCGTTCACCGAGTAGGTAGTCGCCGACGTGAATTCGATATCGACCGTGCCCAGCAGCGCGGCGTTGGTCGGGTCCAGCACTTCGCCCGAAGAGATGGAACCGGTGCCGGTGTTGGAGCTGGCAGCCGACGCGCGGATGGGCGCGGCCGCGGCCACGCGCGAAGCGTCGGTGATCGCCACGCTGATGCCGGCAAGCGCATCGCGCGTGGGCTGAATCGAATGACGATCGCCGGTCGCAATGCCCGCGCCCACGACGATGGAAAGGCCATCGGCGAGAATCGGATCCGCCGCGGTACCCGTGCCCGTGAAGGCGACGGGCGCGCCCGTGTCCTTGCGGTTGAGCGTATATCCCGTGGCCGTGCGTGCGAGGACGTAGTCGTTGGCCGTGAGCGCGCCGAGACCGGTTCGCGTAACCGTGACCGCGGCGGTGCCGGTGTTGGCAGCCGCAGCCGTGGCGGTGGCCGGGCCGATGTTGAAGAAGTTGCCGCCGAGCGTGCCCGTGAGGTCCATGCCCTCGCGATGCTGCGCATTCACCTGCGTCGTGATCGCGACGCCGATGCGACCTAGCTCATTGCGAGCCGGCTCGAGCATCTGGCTGCGCCAGTCGAGCAGGCCGCCCAGCGTGCCGCCGGAGATCACGCGCGAGAGGTCCACGGTGCCCGAAGGCGTGCGCAGCGCGAACAGCGTGCGTTCGGAGTCGAGCGGATCGACCGTGGTGGTTATCTCCGACGCCTGCGTGCCAAGCACCAGGGGCTGGCCATTGCCGATGAATACGTTGAGCGCCTCGCCTTCCGCAACGACCGAAATGCCGACCTTGGCGGACAGTTCGTTGATGAGCGCGTCGCGCTGATCCAGCAGGTCGTTAGGCGGCTGGCTGCTCTGCCGGTAAGCCACGGAGATCTCGTCGTTGAGCTTGGCGATGCCTTGCGCAAGCGTGGTGATTTCCTGCGCCTCGGCGCCGAGCCGGCCATTGAGCTCGGTCGACATGTTGCGCAGCCGCGTGTCGTAACTCTTCAGGCGTTCGGCGAGTGCGCGACCCTCGGCGATGAGCACCTGACGCGCCGGAATCGATGCCGGCGTGGTGGAAACTTCGTTGATCGCGTCCGTGAAACTCTGCAGCGACGCGGACAAGCCGTTGTCGGTATCACTCAACAGGTTGTCGATGCGCGCAGCCTGCGACGCATAGGCGTCGAGGCGCGCGAGATTCGTACCGCTGCTGCGGGTCTGCTGGGAAAGGAACTGGTCGTAGACGCGGCGCACGGTCGAGACTTCGACACCCGTGCCGATCCATCCGCCGCCGCTCAATTCCGGACGGCGCGAATGAAATTCGACGCGCTGGCGGGTGTAACCCTCCGTCGAAACGTTCGCGATGTTGTGAGAGGTGGTATCGAGCGCCCGCTGCAATGCGCGCAAACTCGACATCCCCGTGCTTAAAACGTCAGCCATTGCTTATCCTTGAAGGACTCTGTGCCGGTATCGGCTCTGCGGACCCTGACTTGAACGTATTCGCGGCAATGCGTTGCCCCACCTCGGCCGCGACTGTGACGAGCTTCCGGGCATATTCCGGGTCGGTGGCGTAACCGCCACGCTGGAGCGCGTTCGCGAATGCCTGCACGTCACCACCGGTGTTCAGCGCAGCCGCGTAGCGCGGGTTGTCGCGAATCACGCGAACATAATCCTCGACACTCTCGCGGGGCGACCCGTAGGCGCGGAAGTTGGCGTCGATTCGCGTAGCGACGCCTGCGTCAAACTCTTCGGTGTTTGCCTGGACACGATGACCGGTCCAGCCCGACCCCGCCTTGATGCCAAACAAGTTGTGACTGTCGCCGCCGGGCGTCGAGCGACCCCAGCCGGTTTCCAGCGCCGCCTGCGCAATGAGATTGCGCGGGTCGACACCGAGCTCGCGCGCCGCTTCGGTCGCATGCGGCATGAGCTCGGAGATGAACTGCTCTCTTTCCGCGGCGGACACGGCTTCGGGCGCCTGCGCCGGTTGAACGGCTGGCGAGCCACTGACCGCGCCGCCACTCAACTGGCGAATCAGCATGTCGGCGAGCCCCAGGCCGCGGCCCTGGCTCAGCTGCACCGCGAGCTGGTCGTCGGCCATGTCCTGGTACATGTCGCCCTGGTCGCTGCCGAACATCGGATCGCCGAAGCTGGCGCTGCGCATGCTCTCGAGCATCATCTTGGTGAACAGCGCTTCGAACTGCTTCGCGGCCGCGCGCAACGTCTCCGGATCGCCGGCGGCGCGACGCATGGCGGTGAACTGTTTGAAATCGTTCGCGTCGACGCGCGGCGTGTCGCTGCGCGGCGCCGGCATGTTGTTAGGGTCGATGCGCAGTGCCATGGCGTGGCTTCAGATGACGATGAGCTCGGCGCGCAGCGCGCCGGACTCCTTCAGGGCTTCGAGGATCGCCACCAGGTCGCCGGGCGCGGCGCCCACCTGGTTGACGGCGCGCACGATGTCGTTGAGATCGACGCCGGCATCGAACACGAACATGCGCGCCGGCGGCTGCGACACGGAGATGGAGCTCTCCGGCACCACCACGGTTTCGCCGCGGCTGAAATCGAGTGGCTGGCTCACCGAAGCGCGCTCGGTGATGGTCACGGTCAGCGAGCCATGCGACACCGCCGCCGGCATGACGCGCACGCGCGAGCCGATGACCACGGTGCCGGTGCGTGAATTGACGATGACGCGCGCGGGCGCATCCCCCGGCTCGATCTCGATGGCCTCGAGCGTCGCCAGGTATGCCGTGCGCTGGCTGGGATCGGCCGGCGCCGCCACGCGCACGGACACGCCGTCGAGCGACTGCGCCGTGCCCTCGCCCAACAACTTGTTGATGCCTTCCGTCAGGCGCGCTGAGGTGGTGAAGTCCGGCGAATGCAGGTTGAGCATGACGTACGGCTCGGAGCCGAACCCGTTGGGCACTTCGCGCTCGACCGTCGCGCCATTCGGCACGCGGCCCGCCGAGGGTACGTTGACCGCGATGCTGGAGCCGTCCTTGCCGGAAACGCCGAAACCGCCTACCACCAGGCTGCCCTGGGCGATGGCGTACACCTCGCCGTCGGCGCCGATCAGCGGCGTCATGATCAAACTACCGCCGCGCAGGCTGCCGGCGTTGCCGATCGATGACACGGTGACGTCGATGGTCTGGCCGGTCTTGGCGAACGGCGGCAGGTCGGCGTGCACGGTGACCGCGGCCACGTTCTTGAGCTGCGGATTGGTGTTCGCCGGAATGGTGACCCCGTAGCGGATCAGCATGTTCTTGATGCTCTGGATGGTGAACGGCGCCTGGCTGGTCTGGTCGCCGGTGCCGGCGAGGCCGACCACGAGGCCGTAACCCACGAGCTGGTTCGCGCGAACGCCCTGCACCGACGCGAGATCCTTGACGCGTTCGGCCTGCGCCGCCGTGGTGGCGATCAGGAACAGTGCCGCAGTGATGGCTGCGAGTGTTGAACGCATGATGTTGGTCCTGCTCAGAACGGCGTGTGGGGCGAGTTGAAGAAGCGGAACAGCCAGCCGGGCCTGGAGGCATTCGCCACCGTGCCCTGTCCGCCATAAGAGATGTAGGCGTCGGCCACGCGCCACGACAACACGCTGTTGTCCGGCGCAATGTCGCTAGGCCGCACGATGCCCTGCAGGCGCACGAATTCGCGGCCGTTGTTGATGGCCACCGATTTCTGGCCGCGCACCATCAGGTTGCCATTCGACAGGCGCTTGAAGACCGTGACGGTGATGAAGCCGTCCAGCTTGTTGCTTTGTGTCGCCGCGCCGTTGCCGGCGAAGTCGGTCTGGTTGTCCATGCCCATTTCGAGAACGGGAACGCCGTTGACCGTGACCGGACGACCGGCAACCGTCGGCCCCGTGAGATCCGCGGACGACGACTTGCTCGCCGTGGTGGTCGCGGATTTCTCCGCCTCGGTGCTTTCCGCGAGACGGATGGTCAGCGTGTCGCCGACGTTGCGCGCCGTGACGTTGTTCCACAGCGTAACGTCCCTGCCCTGCGCATAGATCGCGCCGGGCAACGGCTTCGGCACATCGGCTTCTTCGGGCCAGCCTGGCTCGAAATCGCGTGAGCCGTCCTCCTGCATCGTGGCGCAGCCGCCCGACAACATCGAGAACAACACGGGGAACAGGAGAACGCGCAAGGTTTTCATGATCACAGCTGGTTGTTGACGTATTCGAGCATCTGGTCGGCCGTCGAGATGGCCTTGGAATTCATTTCATAGGCACGCTGCGTCTCGATCATGTTGACCAGCTCTTCGACCACGTTGACGTTCGAGGCTTCGACCGAACCTTGCGTGGTGACACCGAGTCCGTTCTGACCGGGCGTGCCCGTCTGCGCCGGACCGCTGGCCACCGTCTCCGCGAGCAGGTTTTCGCCGAGCGGCTGCAGGCCGGCCGGATTCACGAAGTCGGTGAGCTGGAGCTGTCCCACCTGCACCGGGTTAGGTTGTCCGGCGACGCGCACGGTCACCACGCCATCGCGCGCGATGGTGATGCTCTGCGAGCCGTCGGGAATGCTGATGCCCGGTTCGAGCACGTATCCGCTCGAGGTCACCATCTGGCCCTGCGCCGAGAGCTGGAAGCTGCCGTCGCGCGTGTAGGTAGTGGTGCCGTCGGGCATCTGCACCTGGAAAAAGCCGCGGCCTTCGATGGCCACGTCGAGCGCGTTGTCGGTCTGCGTGAGACCGCCCTGCGTGTAGATCTTCTCGGTGGCGACCACGCGCACACCGGTGCCGAGGTGCACGCCCGAAGGCGCCTGCGTGTCCTGCGACGTGGACGCGCCCACCTGGCGTACGTTCTGGTACAGCAGGTCTTCGAACACCGCGCGGCTCTTCTTGAAACCGCTGGTGCTGACGTTGGCGAGGTTGTTGGACGTGACCGCGAGGCGCGTCTGCTGCGCGTCGAGTCCGGTCTTGGCTGCCCATAATGCTGGATTCATCTTGAATACTCCTGATTAACCGAGACGCATGAGCTGCGCCGCGGCGGCGCCGTTCTCTTCGGCGGCGCGGATCGCCTTGACCTGCATTTCGAAATGCCGCGCCAGTTCGATCATGGTGACCATGGCGTCGGCGGTATTGACGTTGCTCGACTCGAGCGTGCCCGCGCCGATCTGCACGGTGGGATCGGCGACCGCGTCGCTGCCATCCTTCATGCGGAACAGGCCGTCGTCGCCGCGCGCGATCTGATCGTCGGCCGGTTTGACGAGTTTTATGCGCTCGACGGTGGAAATCGTGTCCGGAGTCTGGCCCTGCGCGACGATCGAGATCGATCCATCGCGCGCGAAGAAGATGGACGTGTACGGCGGCACGGTGATCGGACCGCCGTCGCCGAGCACCGGCCGGCCGGTGCCGGTGGTGAGCTCGCCGTTCGGGCCCACCTGCAGATCGCCGGCGCGTGTGTAGGCCTCGCGGCCATCCGCGCCCTGCACGGCGATCCAGCCGTCGCCGTTGATCGCAACGTCGAGATCGCGGCCCGTCGACAGCAGCGCGCCCGACTGGTTGTTCCAGCCGGTCGACGCGTTCGTGGCGTAGACGCGCGAAGCGTAGCCGGAGCCATCGACTGCGCGGCTCTGGAATGCGGACAGCTCGGCACGAAAGCCGGTGGTGCTCGCGTTCGCGATGTTGTGGTTGTTGACAGCCTGCGCGTTCAGGGTTTCCTTCGCGCCGGTCATCGCCACGTAGAGCATGCGGTCCATAGCTGACTACCTAAGCGCCTCAGCGCATGTTGATGATGGTCTGGGTGATCGAATCGGCGGTCGAGATCATCTGCGCGTTGGCCTGGAAGTTGCGCTGCGCGGTGATCATGTTCACGAGCTGCTCGGTGACATCGACGTTCGCGCCTTCGAGCGCGCCCGACTGCACCAGGCCGAAACCGGAATTGCCGGCCTGGCCGCGCAGCGCCTGGCCCGAGGCGAATGTCTCGGCCCACTGCGTGTTGCCGAGCTGCTGCAGTCCCTGCACGTTGGCGAAGTTGGCGATGGCGATCTGGCCGAGCGGCTGCGAAAGGCCGTTGGTGAAGCGCGCCTGCACGATGCCGGTTTCGTTGATGTCGATGCCGATGAGGCGGCCGGTGGTGTATCCGTCCTGCGTGACGGAGTTGACCGAGAAGTTGTTGCCGTACTGCGTCGTCTGGCGCATGTCCACCGTGACGTTCATCGGAGCCGCGCCCGTGGTCGGCGTGTAGGGATCGAACGGCATGAGACCGCCGACCGGCGACGTGAGGATGCCGGTGTCGGAGTACTGCAGCGTCTGCATCGGCGTGACCGCCGTGCCGTCGATGTACATGTGCGCGTTCCACTGGTTGTCGACGGCGGTTTTCTCGAAGTACAGCGTGCCGGTGTGCGTCGCGCCCAGCGAATCGAACAGCGTGAGCGAGGTGGCCTGGTTGAAGGTGTTCGGATCGGCCGGATTGAACGGCACGATCGAGGGCGGGGCCGCGTTCGCGGGCAGATTCAGCAGGTAGTCGACGTTGGCCGTGGCCGCGGGCGGCGAATCCGTGGTCTGCAGGCGCAGATCGCCGAGACCGCCGGTGTTGAAGCCGCCGCCCGTGAGCGGCGGATAGGCCTGCAGACGCTGCTGCTGCGAGTTGACGACGAAGCCGTCGCGATTGAGCTGGTAGGCGCCGGCGCGCGTATACGCGAGCGCGCCGCCATCGGAGACGATGAACATGCCCGGCCCGCTCACCGCGAGGTCGAGGTTCGAATCGGTGAACTCGATGTTGCCCTGCGCGAACTGCTGCGAAACGGCCGCGACGCGCACGCCGTTGCCGACCGCGTTGCTCGACACGCCCTGCAGCGAGACGGCGAACAGGTCGGCGAACTCGGCGCGCGAGCCCTTGAAACCGTTGGTGGACGTGTTGGCGATGTTGTTCGCCGTGACGCCGAGGTCGGTCTGGGCAGCGTTCAGGCCCGAGAGCGCAATACGAAATGGCATGAAGAGTCTCCTTTGAAACTTGTTTGGTTACAGCACGCGTTCGACTTCACCCATGGCGATTTCGCCGAGGGTGTCGGTGTCGAGCGTGAGCGCGCCGGTGGCCGGGTCGAGCGCGACGCTCGAGACCTGGGCCGCGACGCTGGTCGCGAGTGAAATGTTCTTGCCGCCTACGCTGGCGATGACTTCGATCTTGTAGGCGCCGGTGGGCGCGGTGCCGCCGCTGTCCGTGCTGCCGTCCCAGCTGAAACCGCGCAGTCCCGCGGCGTTTTCCAGCGCCTGCGTCCTGACCAGCGTGCCGGCGGAATCGCGAACCACGAGCTGGACGCTGGATGCACCCGAGGGCACCTGGATGGCGCCCTGCGTGGGAAGCGCTTCGCCCTCCTCGGGCACATAGCGAAACACCTGGTTGCCTTCGGCGATCACGGTGCGGCCGATGAGCGCGGCGCCGTCGAGCACCTGGTTGCCGCGCAACGAGCTCGTGAGCTCGCTGATGTTCTTGTTGATGTCCGAGAGGCCCGCGACCGAGCTGAACTGCGCGAGCTGGCCCACGTACTGCGACGGATCCATCGGTTTGAACGGGTCCTGGTGCTTGAGCTGCGTGATCATCAGCGTCAGGAAGTCTTCCTGGTTGAGCTCGGCCTTCTTGGCGTTGGCCGCCTTGTTGGCCGCGGCGGCGGCGGCTTCTTCGGGCGAGCGCTGCCGGACCATGGCGGCGTTGACGATGTCCATGTCCAACATAGTGATCAGCCTTGTCCGAGCCGCAGCGTGGCCAGCAGCAGTTCTTTGGAGGTGTTCATGACTTCGACGTTGTTCTGGTACGAACGCGAGGCGGAGATCATGTTGACCATCTCCTCCACCACGTTGACCGCGGGCGCGTAGACGTAGCCATTGGCGTCGGCGAGCGGATTGCCCGGCTCATAACGCTGGCTCGCGGCCGCCGGCGATTCGTAGATGCCGCGCACGCGCACCGCGGGATTCGATTCCGGGGCAGTTCCCGACGTGGCGAGCTGGGCGCGCACCGCCTCGAAGATCGGATGGCGTGGCTTGTAGACGCCCGCGGCCGTGTTGCTCACGCTGTCGGCGTTGGCGAGATTGCTCGCGGTGGTGTTCAAGCGCACGGATTGCGCGGCCATGCCGGATCCGGCGATGTCGAAGGATTTGAAGGATGACACTGGATGGTCCCCGACTAGCTACCGAGGATCGCGGTCAGCAATCCCCTGAATTTGGAGTTGAGAAAGGTGAGCGTCGCCTGGTAGCGGACGGCGTTCTCGGCGAACGCGGCCTGCTCGATCTGCGCATCGACGGTGTTGCCATCGAGCGCCGGCGCGAGCGGCGTGCGGTACTTGAGATCCGGGCTGCCCACCGCGTTGGCCGCGGCGACGCCGCCGATGTGGCCCGCCCGGGTCGTGCTCAATGAAACGCCCGCGGTCTTGTCGCCCGACGCAATCGCCATGGCCTGCCGGAAATCGATGTCGCGGGCCTGGTAGCCGGGCGTGTCGGCATTGGCGAGATTGTTGGCAATCAATTCGCCGCGGCGCGAGCGCACGTCGAGCGCCGTGGCGTGCACGCTTACGTATTGATCCAGGCTCAGGGGCATCGCTTACTCCTCGCGTCGGCCATTCGACATGGCGGGTGACATGGGAGGAGCAAAGCAAGCGACGTGCCACGTGGCCTTTTGGCGGCGCAGGCGGCGTTTCAATCGGAATGGAGGAAAAAGTCTGCGACGCGGCGCACAGGTGCGTGGCGTGGAGTTGCCGCTTCGCGGCCAGCGACTGCAGTCGGCGTGATGCGCCGGCTCGTAAACCGGTAACGGCCGCGCGATTCTTTTCTTTAACAGGTCCCAGGTGTGGCACGTCGATTGCTAACTACACTGCATGCCAGTCAAATCATTGACCCTCCATTGCCTGCTGACACTCGCGTTCCTGCCCGGAATCGCGACGCAGGCCAGCGCGCAAGCCGCGACAGAGACTGCGCCCGCCGCCGAGACCCAGTCGCTGGCTGCCGTGCGCCGTGCCGCCGAAGATCACCTGCGACGCGAGCTCGATGCGGCGGTGACCGGCGCTGTGTTCGAAGCAGCCGAACTCGATTCGCGTCTGCGCGTTCCGGCCTGCACTTCCCCGCTCACGGTCACTGGCTCACTGCCGCGAGGCACCCAGGCTCGGACGCTGGTCCGCGTTGCCTGCATCCGCAAGGTGTTCTGGACGATCAATGTGCCGGTGGAAATACACCGCCAGGCGGACGTGCTGGTGCTGAAGCGGGCCGTCGGGCGCGGCGAAATCATTCGTACCGAAGATGTGCTGGTGCAGTCCCGCGTACTGCCCGGCCTCACGTCATCGTTCCTGTCGCGCCCCGAGGACCTCGCTGGCCGCCTGACGCGCCGGCCGATCCCCGAGGGCACCGCCATTGCCGCCGATGCGCTCGACGCGCCACTCCTTATACATAGGGGCCAGAACGTGATCCTGGCCGCCCGCGCCGGTGGATTCGAGGTCCGGGCGCCCGGATTGGCCATGGCGGATGCCGCGGCCGAGCAGCGGGTGCGCGTTCGCAACCTCAATTCGCTAAAGATTGTCGAGGGAGTGGCCGACACCGCCGGTGTGGTTCGGGTAAATCCGTGAACCGGCGACGGAAGCGCCAATTTTTCGTCGGCGGGCCTAAAGTTTCGAAAACAGGGGCCGTTAAGGCTCTCGTAGATACCCCTTGGAGAATGGGCGATGGCGAACAAGATCAGTGGAATTGACGGACGTCCGGTGCAGGTCGGTGGCGGCGCCCCCGTTTCCCGCACGCGTGACACCACCGCGGAAGGCAAAAAGCCCGAGACCACCAGTGTTGCCTCGAACATCGACGTCTCCGACGACGCGCGCACCCTCGCCGCCCTCGAAAGCCACATCGGCACGCTGCCGGTGGTGAACGAGAGCCGTGTCGACGCCGTTCGCCGCGCGGTTGACGATGGCCGCTATCACGTCGATCCGCAGCGCGTGGCCGACAAGATGCTGCGCTTCGAAGTCGACCTGCTCGCCACGATTCCCGCTCACAAGTAATCCCGGAGCTTCCTCCTTTGGACGCGGCCCTGACTCGTGACACCCTCGGGCGACTGCTCGACGAGGAAAACGCCGGCTTGAGCGAATTCGCCAGCCTGCTCGACAAGGAATACGGCGCCCTGCGCGGCCGTAACATCGACGCCCTGGAATCGCTGGCCGACGCACGCCAGGCAAGCCTCATCAAACTCCTCAAGATCGAAGAGGAGCGCCGCAGCCTGTGCAGCATGCACGGCTACGAAACCGACCTCGCCGGCCTCGCAAGGTTGCTGGCCTGGTGCGATCCGGCCCGTTCTCTGGCCAGGCGCTACGACGAATGCGCCACGCGCGCCCGCGACTGCCGCGATCTCAACAACCGCAACGGCATCCTGGTCGGCGCGCAGATCAAGCGGGTCGAAGGACTGCTCGGCGCCATGACCGGTTCTTCCGCCGAACCGCGCGCCTACGGCCCGCGCGGCCAGTCCAATCCCTACGCGAACACTTCCGGCAAGGTTCTGTCCGCGGAAGCCTAGTCGCGCTGCTGCGCGCTCCCGCGGGCACCAGCCACCTCCCCTGAAACGCGCCTCTGGCGCGTTTTTTTTCGTGCGTTTTTCCGCTCCCCTGCGCTAACTACTTATGTTCCACGTGGAGCACGCGGACTAGGCTCGTTGACGTAATCGGGGACTGGAGTGAACCACCTAACAACTACACATAAGTGACGGGGTTCCGATAATTGCCGCGCACCCGCGAAGTCGGTCACATTCGACGGCTCAATCCGGCCGCATTGCCGCCGAAAACCTTTCCAGGGTGCCGGGGCAATCGCGTCAGCGCCAACGTCTCGCTGGCGGCAGCCCGCGGGTCCGTGCAACCGACCGACGGTACTCCTCTCTCGCAAGTGCTCGTGTGCTGCCGCTGGCCCCAATATGGATCTCAGGAAAGTCTGACGATGGCAACGCTGAAGGCCCGTGCAATCCGCAATCTCCTCGTGCTGACGGGCGTCGTCTCGCTCGCAGCGTGTGGCGGTGGTGGCGGCTCGGCCGCGACTCCCGCGCCTGCCGCGTCGAATCCGCAGCCCGTCGTTGTGGCACCGCCGGTGGTGAGTGCCCCGTCCACATCGGCGGCCGATCTCTCGCTCGCCTCGCGTCTCTACAAGGGCGATCAGCGCACACCGGCGGGCTTCGACATCGAAGCGCGCCCCGGAAGCGTCACCGGCACGCTGTCGACGCGCCATCTCCGGAACACCGACTTCGCCACCGGCCCGCAAGCCGCGGGCCCGACCTACGAGGTTTGCACCAACGACATGGCGCAGGCCATCGACTGGTCGGAGCGCCTGTCGGCCTGGCAGGGCCAGTATTCGGACCTCGTCGAGGTGCGCAGCGATGCGCGCATGTTCGAAGTGACGCGCGTGCCGCGTGCCGACGTGACCGCGATGCTTCGCCATCGCGTGTTCCGCTGTGAATACCTGGATCGCTCGAACTCCGACCTGCGCACCGACGTGGGCGCGGCGGGCTCGATGAATCAACGGCCGTTGAATGCCGACGAGCTCGAAGCACTGTCCGAGTATCTCTGGCAGTTCACGATGTTCAACAACTCCGACTACGCCGTCGAAAGCAGCACGCGTTCGGCCAGCGGCACCACGCTGTCGCAGACCATCCGCATGGGCCAGCTCGTTCGCGGCGCCGGTGGCGCCTGCGACACCGTGCAGCTCGTCGACTGGACGCACACGATGAATGCCGTGGATGGCTCGCTGACGCGTTCGCTCTCGAACGTGCGCACGTTCCAGGCGAAGAGCGCGTCGAGCGGCGCGGAGAGCTGCGCGGGCTAACCGCCCGCCTGCGCGTCGAGCTCCGCACGCAGCTGCGCGGGTAGTTTGAGACGCGCGGCCAGCGCATCGAGGTAAGCACGCTCGGCAGGCACATCGGGATTGATGGCCATGCGCGAGGCAAGATAGACCTCCGCTCCCTGCTCCGGTGTTGCCACCGCGCCCGTCACCGAGCCCAGGTCCACGGGCTGGGTAAGCAGATCGAACACGAAGGCCTTGGCTTCGGAATCGAGGCCCAATCGTTCCACTTCCGAAAACAGGCGTTGTTGTTCGTCGGCGTCGACGTGGCCGTCCGCTTTCGCCGCGCCGACCATCGCGCGCACGAGCACGAGCTGGAATGGGCTGCCGTCAGAGGCGGGCTGCGCATGAGGAAGCGCATCGGGGCTCAACGAAGCAAACTGTTCGGGCGTGAGAGCGGCCGGTCCCGCGCCCTTCTGCTGTTGATATTTCTGATACGCCTGCAGCGCGAGCGCGCCGATGGCGGCCGCGCCGCCATATCCAAGCACACCGCCCGCCATCTTTTTCATGCTCTTGCCACCTAGCAAGAGCCCCAGAAGGCCACCCGCTGCCGCGCCGGTCATGAAGCCGCCGCTGCCGCTTTGTTGATCGAGCCGGTTCTTGACGGAACGACCGGCATCGCGCAGGCCGCCGGCAGCGGAGCCGCCGAGGAATTGATCGAGCAGAGATTTCGGATCGAGCATCGCCTCAGACTTCCTTCGCCAGTTTCTTGAGGTAGGTTTTGAACGGCCCGGCCAGCTCCGGGTGCGCCAGCGCGTATTCCACGTTGGCCTGCAGGTAGCCGAGCTTGCTGCCGCAGTCGAAGCGCTTGCCGGCGAACCGGTAGGCATACACCGCTTCGTCGTTCATGAGACGCGCAATGCCGTCGGTAAGCTGGATCTCGCCGCCGGCACCCTCCCCGATGCGCTCGAGGTGCGTGAAGATGCGCGGCGTGAGCAGGTAGCGGCCGACCACCGCGAGGTTGGACGGCGCCACCGAGGGCTTGGGTTTTTCGACGATCTGCTCGACACGCAGCAGATCGCCGCGACGCGAGCCGCTCTTCACGATGCCGTATTTGTCGGTCTGCGAATGCGGCACGGTCTGCACGGCGACGATGCTGCCGTTGTCGAAGCGATTCTCCATCTGCTTGAGACAGGCTTCCTCGGCGTCGATCAGGTCGTCGGCCAAGTGCACGAAGAACGGCGCATCGCCCACCGCGGGCTTGGCGCACAACACGGCGTGGCCCAACCCGAGCGGGGCGGGCTGGCGGATGTAGATGCACGACGCATAGGAAGGCAGCACGCTCTTGAGCATCTTGAGCAGCTCGCTCTTGCCCTGCTTGAGCAGCAGGTTTTCGAGCTCGCCATCGGAGTCGAAATGGTCTTCGATGGCGCGTTTGGACGAACCGGTGATGAACACCAGGCGCCGGGCGCCAGCCGCGAGGGCCTCTTCCACCGCATATTGGATGAGTGGTTTGTCGACGATGGGCAGCATTTCCTTGGGACTCGCCTTGGTTGCGGGGAGGAATCGGGTTCCTCTTCCGGCAACGGGAAATACGGCGACATCGACACGGCTCTTCTTCGCAGGTCTCTTCTCAACCGGGGGCATATTGGCTCCAGCCCAATTTGGGGGCCGAAACCATACCACGCCGCGATTCAAGCCTCTGCAGGCGAGCACCCCGGGGACGCGAGAGTTTGTAAGAGTCCACGACTCTCGCGGCCCCGAATGTCGCCGGGTGCCACCCCAGCCTTATGAAGCGGGCTTTGCCGGCTTGGCGGGCTGCGCCGCGGGCTGAGCGCCCGCGGGCTTTTCGGCGCCCAGCTTGATGTCGGCGCGGTTCTTGTCGATGAGCTTCTGTGAAATTCCCTCGACCATGGCGAGCTGGTCCACGGTCTTGAAGGGACCGTTCTTTTCACGGTAACTCACGATGGCCTTTGCCTTGGCGGGCCCGACGCCATTCAGCGCCTTGGCAAGCGCCGTGGCATCGGCGGTGTTGATGTTGACGGGTTCGGCGTGCACGAGCTGCGTGAGCAGCAGCGTGGCGGCGAGCGTGGGGATGAAACGCCTGAAGTTGAAACCTGGGAATTCGAATGACATATGGCCTCCTTGCCTGTTGCCCGGCTGCGCCGGGTGTTGCCTGTTGCCCGGCCGCGCCGGGTGTTGCCTGTTGCCCGGCCGCGCCGGGTGCCAAGGAGACTAACAACGTGGCGGCGCATCGTGGCAGCCGCCAATTTCGTCAATTGCCGCGATTTTGCGCAGCGCGCAGGGAATCCCAGTTGCGGCAGCTCGGGCAGCGCCAGTGCCAGGTCACGCTCGCCACACCGCACTCCTCGCAGCGGAATCGCGGCGGCTCGGGCGTGTCTGCCTCTTCGGGCGGAGGGGTCGCGCGCAGCCATTCATCGAGCGCTTTCGTTTGCGATCGCAGGGCCTGGCGCGCCTCGGGCTCGAACGCGGTGCGCATGGTGCGCGAGCCGCCGAGCGCCGCGGTGTAGAGCTCGAGCGCTTTTCCCTCATCGCCTGCGGCCGCGGCAATTCGCGCGGCGAGCAGCGCGGCGCGCGCCGCATTCGGCGCATGCGCGCGGGCCGCCGCCACCTGCGCCCACGCTTCGGCAAGATCCCCCGCGGCCAGCGCAGTTTCACCGAGCTCACAGCAGTAGTGCGCGGCCACCACCGCCAGTTCGCGTTGTTTCTCGGCCGGCAATTCGCGCCACAGGTCGAGCGCCGCGCGCCACTCGCGCTGCTGCTCGTAAACCCAGGCCAGTCGCTCGAGCACTGCCGGGCGGTAACGCGTGGAGCCGAGCAGGCTGCGCAGCTTTTCCTCGGCGCGATCCATGAGTCCGGCGCTCAGGTAATCGAGCCCCAGCGCGAAAGTGGCTTGCTCGCGGATCTCCTGCCGTCCGTGCGCTGCGAGCTCGGAGTGGATAGCGATGGCGCGGTCGACCTCACCTCGCTTGCGCATGAGGCTGCCGAGCGCGAACTGGATGTCCGCATCGTCTGACTTGGTGGCAAGCCGCGTGAACACTTCCGTGGCGCGGTCGAAGCGATCGTTCACCAGGTGATCGAGACCGGCGAAGTAGTCGCCCTCACGCCGCAGACGGCGACCACGCGCCGAGCGCCGCCCCAGTGCAAACGCCGCTGCCCCGATGATGAGGAAGCAAAGAAGAAGGACTTCGGGGCCGATGCCGCGCAGGCGCATGCGCGGACGTTAGCAGAAATGGGGTCAGACGCTGCTGTGGCACCGTTCCTGACTTGCTGCAAGAGGGGACGGGGCTAGCCGCCGCTCACATTTCCACCGGGCGCTCGTAGTTGGTTCCGGGTTCGGGGTTCCGGGTTCCGGGTTCCGGACTCCAGATTCCGATTTCCTTGCAAGCGGGATCGAGGCACGCCGTTGGCGCGTCAGCGCGTGAAGAAGGACAGGCTTCCGGCGCGAACATCGAGGGCGGCGCAGCGCGAGGCGATCAGCGCGCAGATCCTCTTGGTGGTTCAATCCAGCCGTGCGCGTTTAGCGCGCCCTTCAACGGAGCGCTGACAGCTCTGGCGCGCCGCCTCGCGCAAGCGAACGCGAGTAATAGAAATGGTCCTGGTGACCTCAACCGGTCGACGCAACAGCCCGGCTGAGTGTATCGGCCGGGTTCTCCCAACCCAAGGTCATCCTGGGTCGT
>DASTXR010000010.1:0-13934 GCA_035765415.1 Steroidobacteraceae bacterium
CGGCGTCGCACCGGTAAACAACTCGTCGAGATCCCGCTCCAGCCGCTGAAACTCGTTGAACAGCGGGCTGTCGAGGGTCCTGAAAGTAGTAAACATGTTTGAGTACCTCCGCTGGCATGAAATTGCTGACGGCGGACAAAATTGGGGATCTCCAAATCGGCTTCAAGGGGGTAGTTGGGCAGGCCCACGAGGGGCGAGGACGACACTGAAAAAAAATCCATATGTAAGTCCATACAGACGTTTTCAGCGTGGCGGCATCTATCGCTTCCGCAGTACCGATCCGGACTTTCGCCCGTTTCGAGCACCTGAAACTTCGCAGCGCGAAGTCGGGACGATACCGCCAGGACCAGATTCAAACGGGCGTGGATGATCATCTCGCCACCCTTGCTGGCCGATGGTGAGCTGGTTTGCTGAAATTCGAGCGCCTGCGCCTATCTACATGTCCAATCGGCGTGGGTCGACAAGCCCGCGCTTCGGTGTTGGTCGAGTAGTGCGTCCCATCGTCGGCATTCGACGATCTTGCGCAGCCCCTTCACGGGGACCTTGTTCCGCGCGACCGCGGGCGCTTTCGACCGATCGATGGATCGCCTGGTGGGCGGGAACTTCCGAAGTCATTCGCCGTCTGTTCTTCGGTTTCGATACTTGAGGCTGCCCAAGGAAAGCGAGGTTACCCATCCCACATCAACGGAGTACACACCATGAAACTCAACGAGACCGAACAGATCGCCAGGTTTGCATTGCCGATATTTGCCGCCGCGTCGAGCCTGGCACTCAGCACGCCCATTCGCGCCGAAGAGTCCACTCGTCCGGCAACACCGACGCCGAGCGCCGCATCATCCACACAAACCACCACGAAGAACTCGTCCCAGCGGAAAGATGAAGCCGCCCAGAGCCGGGATCTTGCGGAACGCGAAGCGAAAGCCACCCTGGATCGCGACGCAGTTGCGGCAATCGAGCAGACGCAAAAGGCTGTAAAGGCCATTGAGGCGGGCAAGACCGCGGAAGCCCTGGCCTCGATCGAGCAGGCGTCCGGCAAGATCGCCATCCTCGTGGCCCGCAAGCCCACGGTAGCCATGATCCCGGTCGAAGTCGAAGTGCAGCTGGTCGATACGGCGCCGACGGCCAAGTCCGAGATTGCCGAACGCGCGCGCGACGCTGATGAAGCACTCGATCGTAAAGACTACTCGACCGCGCGCGTAACTCTGGAAGGATTGAGCAGCGAACTTCGCCATCGCACCTATCATCTTCCGCTCGCGAGTTATCCGCACGCCATGCAGCGGGCAGCTCGCTTATTGGATGAGAAGAAGACCGACGAGGCGCGTACCGTGCTGCAGACCGCTCTCAATACGTTGATTGTCACCGAAACACGTACACCCTTGCCGATCCTGGTGGCGGAAGCAGCGATCAAGGACGCGCAGGGCAAGCGCGAGAGCGACAAGGCAGCGGCGCGCAAGCTGCTGGCTTCGGCACGGGAAGAGCTCGATAGGGCGGAGCTTCTCGGGTACGCCAAGGCGGCACCAGAGTACGGCTCGCTCAACCAATCGATCGAGGAGCTCGAAAAGCAGCTCCAGGGAACCGATAACACCACTTCCGCTTTCACCGCGCTTCGCAGCAAGGTGACAGAATTCGTTGACCGTTTCTCGAAGAGCGCGGAAAGCGAAACTGTCCCGAAGAATACGTCGGCCCGCAATTGAGGCCTGCCGGGAGCGGTGCTGCGTGCGTGCCGCTCCCGGCACAATGTGCCAATGCCGGCGGCCACAAACATCACCAGCAACAGGACACAAGGCCCACCACAGCGCGCGTCGCACAGATGAGCATCAAAGCCTGCGCCACGGCACGAATGCATTGGTCTCGCGCACGTAGCGCTGGTACTCCGGCCGGCGTTCGCCGATGTCCTTTTCTAGCATGGTCACGCCCGACACCTTGAGCAGCAACACGGTCATGAGCAACGGGCTGGCGAGCGCCCACCATGCACCGGTGCCGAGGGCGATCAGGCCGAAACCCCACCAAGCGCAACACTCACCGAAGTAGTTCGGGTGGCGCGAATACCGCCAGAGCCCGGTGTCCAGCACTTTGCCGTGGCTGTCCTTCCGCTTCTTGAACTGCTCGAGCTGCCAGTCCGCGATGGCTTCGAATACCAGGCCGAAAGCAGTCACCATGGTCCCGATAGTGGCCAGCACACCGAAATCGTCGGCCGCGCGCGTGGCCATGAACGGCAGTGCTACGACCCACGCGAGCGCGGCCTGCAACCCGAACACGATATACAGACTCTTGAGTTCGAAATGCGGCTGGTTGTTGGCGCGAATCTTCTGGTAGCGACGGTCTTCGGGCTGGCCGTGATTGCGCAAGGTGATATGGATGGCAAGTCGCGCGCCCCAGAGGAAGAGCAATGCGAATGCGACGACGGCGGGCGCGCCCAGCTGCGGCGCCATCACCGCATACACGCCACCGCCGCTGGCGATGAACACCGGCCACATGCCGTCGACGATGCTCACGTCCTTGCGCCACAGGCTCGAGAGCCAGGTGGCGAGTGACAGCGTCGCGATGAGTCCGAGCGAGAGAAGCCCGGAATCCACGTCGAACAGTTTCGTGTTCACAGCGGCGCGCGCCGGTTGCCGGGCTTCACCAGCAGCAGCTGCGCATCGCCGATCGCTCGCTCAGCGAAACCACCTTCGCAATAGGCGAGGTAGTACTCCCACATTCGTATGAAAGTCTCGTCGTAACCCAGCGCGCGGATGCGCGGCAGATTGGCGCGGAAGTTCTGCCGCCAGTGCGCGAGCGTGGTGGCGTAATGCGGCCCGATGTCTTCGAGGTGGAAGATGCGCAGGTCGCTGGCGCGCGCGATGGACTGGCTGAGCGCGGCCACCGAGGGAATACAGCTTCCCGGAAAAATGTACTTCTTGATGAAGTCCACGGAGCGGCTCGCGCGTTCGTAACGCTGATCCGCAATGGTGATGGACTGCAGCAGCATGGCGCCGTGCGGCGCGAGCAGATTCGCGCACTTGGCAAAATAGGTGTCGTAATAGCTGTGGCCGATGGCCTCGATCATCTCGATGGACACCAGCTTGTCGAACTGACCGGTGAGATCGCGGTAGTCGGAGCAGAGCACCTGGATGTGGTCATCGAGTCCCGCTTCGCGCACTCGTTCCGAAGTCAGCTTCCATTGTTCGCGCGAGATGGTCGTGGTGGTCACGCGGCAGCCGAACTGCCGGGCGGCATGCAACGCCATGCCTCCCCAGCCGCTGCCGATCTCGAGCAGATGGTCGGTGGGTTTGAGATCCAGCTTTCGGCAGACGAGGTCCAGGCGGGCAACCTGGGCGTCATGCAGCGACTGGCCCTCGTGCTCGAAGGTCGCGGCCGAATACATCATGGTTTCGTCGAGCAACAGCCGGAAAAACTCGTTTCCCAGATCGTAGTGAGCGGCGATGTTGCGGCGTGCACCCGCGCGGCTGTTGCGCCGGAATACATGCACGATCCTCCGCAGCGGTTCGGTGAGCAGCGCCGTACCGCCATCCAGGCCCTCGAGCGCATCCATGTTGAGCACGAACAGGCGGATCACATCCACGAGTTGCGCGGTGTGCCAGTAGCCCCGCATGTAGCTCTCGCCCGCCCCGACCGAGCCGCCGACAGCGACGTCGCCATACATGCGAGCATCCCGAACGTGAATCACAACGGGGTCCGGCAGCTCGTCGCATACCTTGCCGAAACGAAGTCGCTCACCGCCATCGTCGATTACCAGGCAGCCGCCGCGCAGCGCCTGTAGTTTGGTGAGCACCGCCCGCCTGGCGAAGGAATCCAGCACGCCGGCAGCCGCCTTTCGTTCGGGCGACAGCGCGCCAGCGGCTTCAGGATTGTGAGGTAGCGTCATCTGCCCTCGACGGATTGGCATGGAAAGGAATGCGTTTCCACCAGAGCCTGAAGGCCTGGGTGTAGATGCCGGTGAGCACGCTGGCCGTCATGCAGGGGAATGCGGCCAGCGCATGCGCCAGCGAGCGGGTGCTGATTTCGCGCCGCGAGAGATCGAGCGTGGCGTCGAACACGCGTTCACCGTGCTCGTAGTTCTGCATGTGCACCGACAGGCGTTTGCCGGGCGTTCCAAAGCGCCAGTCGTAGTCCGCTTCCATGGGCATGAACGGCGATACGTGGAACTGTTTCGCGAAGCGGTAGCGAAGCACGCGTTCCATCGATTCCGGTTGCGGATCGGTGAGCACGTAGGCGTGCCGCTCGTTCCAGGGCGTATTGGTGATCTCGGCAACAATGGACTCGACGCGTGTGTCGGCGGCGTCGAAGCAGTAGTAGAACGTGACGGGATTGAAGCCCACGCCGAAGTAGCGCAGATGCGTGAGCATGCGTATGGGGCCGGGCGGGCGCACACCCGTGCGCTCCGCCACGCGCGCGCGCACCACAGTGTCGAGAGGCAGCGACGCGTCGCCGAGGTAGTCGGCTCGTTTGAGCCAGGCGAGCGCCGGCCGGCGCGCGGACCAGAGCCAGCGTCCCCGGAAGATCTCGTCCAGCTCCGCCAGATCCAGATACATCATGAACAGCCGGTAGCTGAACTGATGCGCGCGCGGCGCGAAGCGGCGGTGATCAAGCCGTCCGGTGTACAGGGCGCTGTGCATGTTCGATGTTCCGGAAATGACTCAGCGCATTGAGCGCGCTCACGACACCGTCTTCGTGGAAGCCGAACCGCCAATACGCACCGCAGAAGTAGGCTCGGTTGGCGCCGTTGATCTCGGCCTGCCGTGCCTGCGCCGCCACGGCCGCCGCTGTGAAGACCGGATGCTCGTAGCTCATTCGGCGGATGACGCGTCGTTCATCGACGCGGTCGGCCATGTTGAGCGTCACGAGCAACGGCGTCCGTGTGTCCAGCTTCTGCAGCAAGCCCATGTGGTAGGTGACGGCAACTCGCTCCGCGGCGGAGTCCAGTAGATGGTAGTTCCACGCCGCCCATGCGAGCCGACTGCGGGGCAGCACGCCGACGTCGCTGTGCAACAGCACATCATTGCGCTGGTAACGGATGGCGCCGAGCACTTCGCGCTCCGTCTCGCTGGCGTCCGTGAGCAGATGCAGCGCCTGGTCGCTGTGGCATGCGAAGAACACGCGGTCGAATCGTTCGGGCTCGGAACTCGCCGCCTTGATGAACACACCCGCGGCGCCGCGGCGCACGCCCTCGACCGGCGTGCGCAGCCGGATTCGGTCGCGAAAGCCCGCGGTGAGCTTGTCGACGTAGCGTGCCGAGCCGCCCCTCACCGTGCGCCATTGCGGCCGGTCGTCCACGGTGAGCATTCCGTGGTTATGAAAGAAGCGCACGAAGTAGCGCGCAGGGAAGGTGCGGAGCGTGCCGGTGCCCGCGCTCCAGATGGCGGCGCCCATGGGCAGGATGTAGTGATCCAGGAACTCGCGCGAGTAGGCGTTCTGGTCCAGATACTCGCCCATCGAGAGGCCGTTGTCGGGCGACCCCAGCAGGCGCGGCGCCTCGCGATTGAAGCGCAGGATGTCGCGGATCATTCGCCAGAACGACGGTCGCAGCAGGTTGCGACGCTGCGCGAACAGGCTGTTCAACGAGGTGCCGTTGTATTCGAGGCCGTTCGCCGCCTGCACGGAAAAGCTCATCTCGCCGGGCTGCAGTTCGACCCCAAGCTCGGCCATCAAGGCGAGAAATTGCGGGTAAGTGCGGTCGTTGCAGACGATGAAACCCGTGTCCACGGCAATTTGCCGTCCCTCGAACTCGATCTCGTGCGTGTGCGTGTGCCCGCCCACGTGGTCCGCGGCCTCGAAGACGGTGATCTCGTGCTCGCGGCACAAGTGGTAAGCGGCCACGTTGCCGGCGATGCCGCTGCCGATGACGGCTATCTTCACGAGCACTCCTTCCCGGCGCTGCGTGGCGGTGCGCCGGCGCTCTCCGGCCACTGCTGCGGTACAGGCATGAGTTTGCTCGTGTCGTAACCTTCGCTCGCCACTTTCGCGCGCAAGTCCTCGAATTCGGTTGCGGAAATCTGCGGCGTGCGGGCCATGATCCACACGTTGTCGCGCTTTTCGCGACCGACGATCGTTTGCTGATAGTCGTCGCTCACGAACACGATGCGGTAGTCGGCCTTGATGGGCCACACGAATTGCATGTACCAGACGGCATTCGTGGCCGTGTCGCGCACGAAACCGCGCGGGCAGTAACGCTTCACGGGGCCTTCGAAGCCTTCCTCGCGGAACGTGAAGGTCGTGGGGATCGAGCCGTCGGAGTCGAGCCGATACGATTCCATCGCGTTGTGCGCGCCGCGCTCGATGCGCGTGGGTATGTTGGCAATCACGTACCAGTCGCCCATGAATCGCGACAGGTCCACATGCGGCGCGGTCGTGATCGGCGCGTGGGAAGACCGGCATGCGGCGAGCAATGAAAAGAAGCTCACGATGATCACCACCTTGTTGGCTGGGCGCACGGTTCACTCCAGGGAATAACGCATCCGCCGGCCATCGGGCGTGCGTGATTCGAGCGCCAGCCACTCCTGCGCTGGCGAGTACCACAAGTCGATTTGCAGCGGCGCGCCGTTGGCCACCTCACCGATCAGACGGAAGCGCTCGGTCTGGCGACCCGCGAGGGTCTCGCGGCCCAGCTTGATTACGCGCACGGGCATGTACTCGCCCGTCTGCGGATTCAGCAGGCGCTGCGCATCGAGGATGAGCGGGTTCCAGTACGCGAAGGTCTGGACACATTCGGGGAGAGCGCCGCGCGATTTGCCGGCCGTGAGCCGGAACTCAGAGCCGCTTTGCTGTCCCGTGACCACGAACTTCTCGCCGTCGTCGTCGGTGCGGGCATCGATGCGCGCGAGGCAGTCGCCCTCCCACGACTCGAGTGTCTTGTGCTGGTACTGATACGCTTTGACGAAAAGGATGCGCACCAGAAAATTCGCATCGCTGCTCAGTTCGCGCCGGCCGCCGCTTTCACGCAGCACGAAGCGATGTTCGCCGATCCGGCGATCATCGACCGAGACGTTGAAGCGCCACTCACGCGTGGTTTCTTCCACCGCGACGGCGTGCAGAGGCGTGACCAGCATCGTGGCGGCCACCACCGCATTAAACGAGCCCCTCATGCCGACACCCGCCGGCTCGCGGGCAGCACGGCATGGCGCATGACCACCGATGACAGCACCAGCATTGCCGGGGCCCAGAGCAGCGCGATGAGCGGCATCGCCGCCGCCGGCACGGCCATTGTTAGAGCGCCGATTTTCCCGCCCGCCAGGTAGGCCAGTGGGCCGCCGATGGCGCCGGCGATCGCCGCAGCGAACGGGCGACTCATGAGCCAGGACAACGAGTGATTCAGCGTGGTGGCGAATGCGATCCACAGCGCGAGCATCCAGTAGGGCGCGAAATTCCTGGGCCAGGCGTCCGCGAAGCGCACTTGGCCGGTGAAGGCCAGCGTGCTGTCGATGACCAGGCCCAGCAGAAGCGCGACAACGATCACCCGCAGTTCCCGCGCCTCGCGTCGCAGCGCCAGATGCACCGCGGCCAGCAGCAGCGCCAAGGCGGTCCCCGCCCAGGCCTGGCCTCTTGCCGCTGAAATAAGGACGGCGAACCACGCGAGTTGGTAGGCGACGAAGTTGCATAGATTGAACACCGGCGGCCTCAGTCCCGACGCGGCGCGAACAGGTAGTGGCTCACGAACCACTCCCTGCCTTCCTCGTACCCGAACAACTCTGCGCAGGCCATGAAGAAGATGCGCCAGCGCTGCAGCCACACCGCGCCCTCGGCGCCATACGTTGCCTGCAAGATGGGCAGCACTTCATCGCGTCGGGCGTCGAGGTTGGTCAGCCAGGCGTTGGCGGTCTTCTCGTAGTGCTGCCCGTTCCACGCCCACTGCTTCTGGATTTGCAGGTGACGTTGAAACTGTAGCGGCAGGACTGCGCTCGGCATGATGCCGCCCGAGAAAAAGTGCCGGCTCATCCAGTCGCCTGCACCGCGGTCTTCGAAGAGGTAGGGCACGGAGCGATGCACGAAGATATGCATGAAGAACCGGCCATCGTGTTCGAGCCAACCGGAAATCAGCTCGAACAGCCGCGCGTAATTGCGCATGTGTTCGAACATCTCGACGGATACGACGCGGTCGAAGCGCCGGTCGGTCGCGAAGTCGTTCATGTCGCAGGTGAGTACTTCCACATTGCGGAGGCCGCGGCGCGTGGCTTCGGCCTGGATGAATTCACGCTGCCGGGCAGAGTTGGAGACCGCGAGAATGTTGGCGCGGGGCAAACGCTGCGCCATGTACAGCGTGAGCGAGCCCCAGCCACAACCGAGCTCGAGGATGCGTTGACCATCCGCGAGCTGGGCGCGCTCGCAGGTGATGGCCAGTGCCTGTTCTTCTGCGTCGCGGATAGTGGCCGTACCCGCCTGCCAATGGCAGCAGCTGTACTTGCGATGCGGACCCAGCGATTCGGCGAAGAACTCGGGCGGCAACTCGTAGTGCTGTTCGTTGGCCTTGTGCGCCAGAGGCGCGATGGGCGCGCAATTCATGCCATCCACGAAACTCGCGGTGGCACTGGCGACATGTTCGACATCGTCGGCCTGCAGTTCTGCCAGCCGCCCGCGCAGCAGCCGCCGGATCGCCCCCCGGATGACACTGTCGGGAACCAGGCCTTGTTCGGTCCAGTTGATCGCCTGCCGCGCCGCAAAACTCATGTCGACCCCTCGCATCGGATGTGCGGAGCATGGTCGAAGATCGAGCGTGAAGGGCGCGTGAAAGAAACGTGCAGTCGGGGTGAAAGGCGGGTCAGCCGATCCTGGATTTGGGGAATCTGATTTCGACGGTAGTGCCGACGCCCGGCTGGCTCACGATACTGATCGGCCACCCGAATCGGTCCGACAGCCGGCGCACGATGCTGAGGCCCACGCCGTAGCCGCTGCGAGAATTGCTTTCGTCGCGCACGAAAGGCCGGAACATCTGCTCGATCTTGTCGGCCGCCATGCCAACGCCGGTGTCGCGGACGGTGACTTTGCCGGCACTGATCTCGACCACCACTTCGCCCGCCTCGGTATATGAAAAGGCATTCCTCAACAGGTTGCCCAGCAATATCGACAGCACCTTCTCGGGTGCTTCCAGGAACAGGCGATTCGTGCCGCGCACTTCGGCCGTGATCGGTTTGTCAGAAGCGAGCGTCCTGGCGCGGTCCACTTCATCGGCGATGAGATCGTTGAGGCAGATGGCCTCCATGGGCAGGCCGGTCTCGGTCTCGCGCGCCAGCAGCAGGAAGGCGTTGGTGAGCTCTTCCATGTCGTGCGCTGCGCGCTGAATGCGCAGCGCCGTCCGGCGCCGTTGCCCGGTGATATCCGGGTCCTCGAGCAAGATGCTGACGGCCATGAGGATCACCGTGAGCGGGCTGCGCAACTCATGGCTCGCGTCACGCGTGAATTGACGCTCGCGCTCGAGGAAGTGGGCGAGGCGCTGCGAATAGCGCAGCAAGGCATCGGTGAGCTCGCGCACTTCTTCGTCGGCATCCACGGGTACTTGCAGTGACTGCACATCGTCGATGCCCGAAGTGTCGGCGTCGAGTTCGCGTACCTTGCGCGCCAGCGAAATCATCGGCGACACCGCACGCCGCACGCGGCGGAAGCCCAGCCACGTGGACACGTACAACACCAGCAGCACGGCGGCGAGCGGCACCAGGCCGTAGTAGGCCGCAAGGCGGCTCACGTTGGTACGATCGAATACCAGGTAGAGCCGTCGATGGTCCCTCTCGGTCACGTACACCACGAACTCGAGGCCATCGCGCATCCATTCGTGATAACCCAGGGACAGGGACTTGAGCTCCGCGGGTGCGTCGTCATCTAGATAGCCGCGCAGGTTGCGGGTGTTCGGAAGCTGGAGACTGGAGTCCGCTTGTCGCTGACTCCAGAAATGGTTCACTTCGTCGTCGAGCGCCGCGCGGATCAGCACCCCTTCCAGCAACGCACCTGCCAGGAAGACGCCCATCACGGCGGTAATGCTGATCAGCGCGATCTGCATCAGGAACGCCCGGCCAAGCCAGGCGCGGATGCCGGTCTCAGGGCCGGGGTGCTTCTTCATCGGCCAACCGGTATCCGAGACCGGGCAGGGTGTGCAACAGGGGTCGGGCGAAAGGTTTGTCGATCGCGCGGCGCAGCGCGTACAGGTGGCTGCGCAGTGTGTCGGAGTCCGGCAGAGAGTCACCCCAGACCTCGTGCTCCAGCTGCTGGCGCGTCACCACACGGGGGGACGCGCGCATGAGCAGGGTCAGTAGTTTGATCCCGATGGGCATGAGCTTGATCGACGTGCCCGAGCGTGTCACCGTCAGGGTGGCCGTGTCGAGCACGAGATCGCCGACGCGCAACGTGTCGCGGCTCAACGTGCCGCGATGGCGGCGCAGCAGCGTGCGGATGCGTGCCTCCAGTTCGCGGATCTCGAAGGGCTTGACCAGGTAGTCGTCCGCTCCGGCGTCGAGACCCGCCAGCTTGTCATCGATGGTGTCGCGCGCCGTCAGCATGAGCAGAGGCGTGTCGCGCCGCGCCTCTTCGCGCAACTTGCGGCAGATGCTCATGCCGTCCATGCCGGGCAGCATCACGTCCACGACGATCACATCGTACTGGTTGGTGACCGCCAAGTGCAGGCCCGTAACGCCATCGGCTGCGTGGTCGATGGCGTAGCCGCGCCGTTCGAAGTATTCCGCGATCATCTCGGCGATGTCGCGGTGATCCTCGATGAGCAACAGTGTGGTGGAGTTGGATTCGGTTCGCATCACACCGGTAACTTTTCATGCCGAGGAGAACTTGTGACACCTTAGCAGCGAACAGGTCGCAAGCAAATTTGAAGCTCATGGCGTTGCGTCGACCTCGTCGAGCGAGCTTCTGAGCTGGGAAATGGTCGGATGGGCCGTCCTGTGATCCGCCTTCCCGATCGCGTTCATCTGCGGGGTCCTACTGACACCGTCGCCACGGCGATGTGAACCTCTTCACGCGGGCTTCACGCGCGCCTCACGCGGCCTTGACCTCCATGGGCCTAGAACTGATGCGTCTAACTGTGCGCAGCACAATCGGGAGAGCGGCATGAAATGGATCGCCAGGCTATTCGCATGGGTGCTCGTCCTCTGCGCATCATCTGCTGCGATGGCGCAAAGCGCAGATGGTGGGATGCGCATAACAGTAATCGGTGAGGAGACACAGCGACCTCTCGAGGGCGTGACTGTCACCGCGACCGGCCGCGACGGTAACTCCATTGCCGGTCGCACGGACGCCAACGGAGCTGTCGAATTGAGCGACCTCGACACGGGGCTCTATGCGGTCACGGCAGATGGCTCTGGCCTGGTTGCAGTCAGGGAACCGAGCGTACGTGTAGTGGGCCGAAAGGTGACTCCGCTCAACCTCGAGATGCTCGCCCGCACGGAGGCGCTCGACGAAGTCGTAGTTTCAGCCCGCGCGCTGATTGCCGACCCCCATGGAGCGGCGAGCAACTCATTGCTGAACCGAGAGGAACTGCGCAGTGCCGCTGGCACAGGCAGTGACGTGATGCGGGCGCTTGACGGCCTGCCGGGGCTGATATCCAGCGGCGAATTCGCCAGCTTCTCGGTCCGCGGCCGTGGACCCCGAGACAACCTGATCCTGATCGACGATGTGCCCTTTGACCGTGTGATTCACTTCGACCAGACACTTGGCGAGGAGGAGGACATCGGCGGCGGCGGTCGCTACTCGATCTTCGCGCCGAACTCGATCGCGAGTGCGGAGTTCTCGCCCGGCGGCTGGAGCGCGGCGTATGGAGGGCGCTCGGGTTCCCTGCTTGATCTCGATGTCGTTGGCGGAAGCCCGACGCCCAGCGCCAGTCTGCGGGTGGACATCGCAGGACTCGAACTGGGCTACGAGGGGCCAAGCGGCATTCATGAGGACACGACCATGTTTCTCACGGCGCGCCAGTTCGATTTCGGCCAGGTCTTCGAGATGATTGAGGAACTGGACATAGGCCAGCCCGAGCTGACCGATATCGTCCTCAAGACGGTGACGTCCCTGGATTCTGGCGACACGCTTGAATTCCTCGGCATTTACGCGCCGGAGGAATACACGCGGGACATCGACAACGTCCTCGAGTCTCCGGACTTCGAGGACGTGTCGCTGATCGACACCGAGCAGGACCTGTACCTCACGGCGCTGACCTGGCGCCGTCTCGTCGGGGAGACCGGTGAATGGACGAACCGACTTTACCTCCGCGCGAACGACAAGATTTCAGCGGAGGGTGAGGCTTATCCGGACCTCGTGCCGGAGGGTACGCCGGCCCCGGATGTCCCGGTGCGCGAGCGCTTGATTACCGTCGCCGAGAAGGAAACCGAGATCGGCTGGCACAGCGACTATGTGACGCGCAACCGCTTCGGCCAGGGATCCGCCGGGCTGCGTGTCTGGCAGACCGACGTCGACTACTCGACTTTCCTCAGGGAGGACTGGGACCGGTTCGTCTATCGTTCGACCGATCCGCGTCCGCCCGGCCAGCAATACATCACGTTGACACCGGATAACATCAACTCGGTTTATGAGGCGAATGAGACCAGCTACGCCGCCTACGGCGAACAGGTGTTCGAGTTCGCTGACTGGGACCTGAGAGCGGGTCTTCGTTACGACCGCGATGGCTTTTCAGACGAATCGCTCGTTTCTCCGCGGCTTGCGGCGAATTGGCGTCCCGAGCCGGGCGTGCGAGTGTCGGCAACCGCGGGCGTGTTCTATCAGTCGCCGCGCTTTCTGGTCCGCGCGGCCAGCACCGAGAACTTCGCTGTCGAAAACGAGCGAATCACTCACGTCAGTGTCGGATTCGAGCGGTCCTTCGGCCCGGACTGGTCGCTGCTCGTCGAGCCGTATTATCAGTGGCTGGATAATCTCGTCGTCGAGCAGGAACGCACCAGTGGCCGCGTCACCAACGACGGTGAAGGCAGGAATCTCGGCCTCGACGTCGTTCTGTCGCGGAGTTTCGCAGACGGCTGGTTCGGGGATGTCGTGTACGCCTACAACAATGCGCGGATCGACGACAACGACGGCTTCGGGGACCATGACGCTGATTTCAACCGCGAACACTTCTTCTCCATCGGCGGTAGCTGGGAGATCAGCCAACGCTGGAAGCTAGGTGCTCGCTGGAAATGGGCCACCGGCCGCCCCACGGACGACTTCATCATCAATAGTGACGTGCTGGGACCAGGACAGCCGCTGCGCTACTCGAAGGAGCTGACGCAGCGGAATGCGCTTCGGCTCGATGACTATCACTCGCTCAATATCCGGGTTGATTACCGGCGTACTCTCGGGCCAGTGGACCTGGTTGCGTTCCTGGATGTGATCAACGTCTATGGCGGTCCCGGCGCTGAATCGCAGGAATTCGACCCGCGGCGGGGCGTAAATGTCGCAGAGGACGGGGAAGCATTTCCCATCATCGGCCTGATTTTCGAGCGCTCCTGGTGAGTAACCTGCGTGCAAGACCAGTTGTCGTCACGCGCGTCCTGCTCGAGGCGGGTGCGAGCGCGTAGCCAGATACGAATCTCGGCAAGGGGATCAGCGAGCTTCGGCGGCCTGATCCGGCGATGATTCCCGCGATCAAGCCCCCGAACGCGCTGCTCCACTGGTGTTCGGGCGACCTCGTGACTGGAAATCACCGCCACTACCTTGCATTGATCAGTACCGTGCTTTATAAGGTTGCGCACGCAACCATGAAAGAGCCGATCGACATACAGCTCAAGAAAGGTGTGCTCGAACTATGCGTGCTCGAGCTGCTTTCGCAGGAAGACAACTACGCCTACGAGATCGCGAAGCGCCTCGCAGATGCGATCGGCATGGGCGAAGGCACGGTGTATCCGCTCATGCGCAGGCTGCATACGGAAGGTTTGGTGGAGACATACTTCGTGGAATCGAGCTCGGGTCCCTCTCGCAAGTACTACCGCATTTCGCGCGCGGGGCGCGCGGAGCTCCTGCGT
>DASTXR010000011.1:0-3691 GCA_035765415.1 Steroidobacteraceae bacterium
TACCGGTGACATGGCGAGTGACAAATCCAACGTTGGCGTCAGAGCGTACGCCGATCGCTGCTCGAACTCACTGATTTGGTGAGTGTTAGGTGCAGGCGTCGAAGTTGTTGGTGTTTTGCAACGCGGGCGTGCGGAGCGGCGGGGATTCCTGAGCGATTGATAGCAGTCCCGCGAGTGGGTCAACCATAGCGCAGCTTGAACGCGAGCACGGTGCCCGCGAGACCCAGCGTGACGATGTTGGCGAGGATCATCGGCCCGGAGTTCACGCAGATTCCGTAAGTGAGCCAGAGCGCCACGCCGATGGTGAAGATGATGTACATGCCGCGCGAGATTCCGCGCGTGTCGCGCGTGCGGATGGTCATCACCGCCTGGGGAACGAAGGAGACCGTGGTGAGCACCGCGGCTGCGTAACCAAACCATTCTGGATTCATTTGTTTCTCACTGTGGCAGGACGTCTATCCACTGCGTTCTGCACTGGCGAACCGGCGTTGGGTCGCTCGCACCATGCCAGCAGAGCCGGAAAATGTAACGCACGTGTTCATGGCCGGTGTCGACGACGAAACCCCACTGCTTGTCGAAGTACACGGCTTCTCCCGCCTTCAGCCGGTTCTTGCCGGCGGGAAACGTCCAGTTTTTCTTCACGTCGCCGAGCCCGCTCGCTCCCGCCGTTCCCTGGCTCGTCAGGCGCACACTTTCGATCTCCACTTCCCGGCCGCTCGTGTTCCTGAGCGTGACGCCGAAGTGGCTGTGATCGTGGACCGTGGTGCCATCCACCACGATGGTCGACTGGGATTCATAAGTCGGCGCGCCGGGGTGGAACCACAACACGACCGGATCTCCGGCACGTTTCGCATCTTCCGTGACCGCCTCGAGCGAACGTCGCGCGCTCAGCAGTTCCTCCGCGCTGCCATGATGTTTCGCGAGGTATTCGCGCCATCGCAAGGCATACACGTCGAGCGGATTCTCTTCGAGCGCTCGATCGACCCAGCGCTGCGCACCCTTCGGATCGCCCATCTCGTCGTAGGCGGCGGCGATGGTGAGCTCGAGGCCGGTGCCGATTTTTTCGAGCGCCGGAATCGCGAGCTCCGGAAATCCCAGGTATTGCGCGCGCGATCCCAGCGTTTCGAGCACCAAGGGATCATTGGGCGCTTTGCGCCTGGCTTCCTCGTAAGCGAGCCACGCGCGGGGAAAGACAAAAGCGTTGCGCAGCCATAACTCACCGCGGCGCAGCGTCGACAACACGTCCTGGCGTTTTTCGAGCGACGAGATTTCCGCATCGAGCGACGACGTGCGCAGAGGAAGCGCCGCCAGGTCGTAGTAGCCCCCGCGACCGAACTGGCGAAGGCCTGCGGCATAAGGCGTGTTCGAATTGCGCAGGAAGTAGTTTCCGTCCGCGTCGAAGAACAGGTTTTTCCAGGTCTCCACCAGGTCGACGCGCCAGAGATTGCCTTCCCGGCGCAGCAGGATCGGCACGAATCCGCGCACGGGCTTCGTGCTCGAAGCCACCGCGTAGCCTTCATGTTTCCAGTAGCTCAGCGGTTTCGACCGTTCGATGCGCTCGAGCCGTTGCAGCTCTTCGAACGGCGCGAGCGGGTAGTTAGTCCGCAGGAGTTGCGAGCCTTCGGTGTAGAGCTCGAGCGTCGGATCCCCGGCCAGGTCGGCCATCACGCGCAGCAGCGCGGCGACGGACTCCTCCGGTGTGTCCGCGGGGGCGTACCGGGATCGCTGATTCGCGGGAACGGGCTTCTTCAGGTCCGCATCCGCGGGCAACGACGACAACGCCGTGCGCGCGCCCGCTCCGCCCGACAGGTATTGCTTGTATTCCAGGTACTCCGGCAGCTCCCGCGCCTTGTCCGGAATCTCGAGATTGCCCGCGGCGGCCGCCAGCAATGCCTGCTCGCGCAGGTAATGCAGCACGTCCATCACGGCCATGCCCGCGGCGCCGTAGGCCACGTACGGCGCGAGCTGGTCTCGCGCCAGCCGGCCCATGTGCAGATCGGTCATCACGCCTTCGAGCGCATAGCCGACCTCGATTCGCGCGCTCTCGAGTTTCGGATCGAGAATGATGAGCAGGCCACCCGTGGGCGCTTCACGCCCGATCCCACGCTGACCGAAGGCCTGGTCCGCCTGGATTTCGATGGGAGTGGACCCATCGCGGCTGGAGACCACCTGCACGTCGACGCCGAGGTCCGTGGCGAACGCGTCCGCCATGCGCCCGAGTCGCGGAACGAACGGGCCGAGGATGTCGGCCGCATCGTCGATGCGGGGGTGGGTCTCGCGTGCGCGATTCGCGGTAGGAGGCTTTCGGGCAGGCGCCACGGAGGCGGGCTGCCCGCCATCCCGCTGCCGGGAAATCAGGTGATAGCCGCCGATTCCGGCGACGAGAAGCAGCAGGGTGAAGAGGACCGCCGGACGTTTGCTCAACGAAGGGCCCTATTTGAGGAGTGGTGGCCGGGGTTGGGTGAGGCCGGTGCAGTTTAGCGAATGCACTTGAAGTGCATTCGCCCGGCCGAACGGGCGAGCGCAAGCGAGCCCAGGGATTACGACCCCGGCCAGCATTGGAACAAAGCGAGCGAAGTGGAAATGGTGGCCGGGGTCGGAATCGAACCAACGACACGCGGATTTTCAATCCGCTGCTCTACCAACTGAGCTACCCGGCCACAGGTAGAAATCGAGGGGCGCGTATTAGACCGGCAGCCCCCATGGCCGTCAAGCAGCAGGCGCGCTGTCAAACCCTTGATTTGTGACGCAATGACACCATTTCGGGCCGACCATGAATACAGCAGCCAAACTCGCCACCACCCCGCGGGCTGTCATCCAGACACTTCGCGGCCAGCCCGCCTCCGACGGTGCGGGCGTCAAGCTCACGCGCGTCATCGGCCAGCCCCGGTTGCCCGATCTCGACCCGTTCCTGCTGCTCGACGAATTCGGTACGGACAAGGCCGAAGACTACATCGCGGGCTTTCCGGAACACCCGCACCGGGGTTTCGAGACGGTCACGTACATGCTCGACGGCCGCATGCGCCACAAGGACAACCACGGCAACGAAGGCGTGCTCGAGCCGGGCGCCGTGCAGTGGATGACGGCGGGCCGCGGCATCGTCCATTCCGAAATGCCGGAGCAACGTGAAGGCCGCATGCGCGGCTTCCAGTTGTGGATGAACCTGCCGGCCAGGGACAAGATGACCGCGCCTAACTACCAGGAATTCGGCAGCGAGAAGCTGCCCGTGGTGGAGCGGCCCGGCGTCAAGGTCAAGGTGATCGCGGGCGAGCTCGACGGCGCCAGCGGCCCGGTGCGCCAGCCCGCCACGGACCCGGTCTACATGGACATCCGCCTGGATGCGGGCGTGGACTTCGCGTTGCCGCTGCCGGTGGGCCACTCGGCCTTCGTCTACGTGTATGAGGGCGGCGTCTCGGTGGGCGTGTCGCGCGAGGCGGCCACCATCCATGCGCAGGAGCTCGCGGTGCTCGGCGACGGCAACGAAGTGATCCTGCAGGGACGCGAAGCGCAGAGCAGGCTGATTCTCGTGGCGGGCCGCCCGCTGCGCGAACCGGTCGCGCGTTATGGCCCGTTCGTCATGAACACCCGCGAAGAGCTCCACCAGGCGTTTGCCGACTTCCAGGCGGGCAAGTTCTGACCGAGTCCGGTGGTGCCGGACGGGTGGTGCCGGGCACCAAAAGTCGTAGTTGAG
>DASTXR010000012.1:0-12893 GCA_035765415.1 Steroidobacteraceae bacterium
ACCTTGTCCGCGATGGGAGTTTCGAGGGAGGGCTGACCCCTTTTGCTAGGAAACGGGGGCTGCCCCCTTTCCAGTACCACTCCCCATGGCGAGCGGCCGACCGGAATTTTCCCGACCGTGCGCAGCGCGGCCGTATCGACGATGCTCACGTCGTCGGAGGGGCCGTTCGCGGTATAGAGCCTGTTGCCATCCGCCGAGAGAGCGATGCCCCAGGGCCGTGTTCCCACCGGCACTTCGGTCACCAGCTTCGCCGCGTTCGTGAGGTCGATGACTGCAATCGTTCCGCCCCGGCCGGTGCTCATGTACAGCCGGTTTCGCGCCGCGTCCAGCACCACCGCCATGGGCCGCGCCTCCTTGCGCATCTGCAGTACGCGCATGGCGGGCTCGTCGCCTGGCAAGCCGATGCGGTACAGCGACGCATCGAGCTCGCCGGTGATGTAGGCGACATCGCTGCCCGGCGTGAATGCGATGTCGCGCGGCCGCTGCCCGACGGGCACGGACTTCACGACTTTCAGCGTGCGCGCGTCGATCACCGAGACCGCGTGGTCGGATTCGTTCGTGACGAATACCCAGCGACCGTTCGGTGCCACGGCAACGCCTTCCGGCTCGATGCCGACGGGGATGCTGGCGATCAGTTTGCCGCTGGCGATATCCACGACCGAGGCGCGCCCCACATCCTCGTTGGCCACGAACAGCCGGGTTTCATCGACACTCAGATCGAACTGCTCGGGATCCGAGCCGGCCGCGAGCACACGGACCACCTTGTGCGTCGCGGTATCGATGATGGCGATGCCATCGGCGTTCAGATCCCGCTTGCGCTTCGCGCATTCTTCATCCGGCACAGCAGGCGGACACTTCGGAAGCCCGCTCACGGCGACGAACAGGCGCGCGCCGGCGCGATCCAGTTTCATGCCGCGCGGGCGCTTGCCCACATCGATGGTGGCCACGACTTTCTCGAGCCGCGTGTCGATCACCGAGACGCTGTTGCCATCCTCGTTCGACACGTACGCGCGCTCGCCACGCGCCGACGTGGCGAGCAGGCAGCCGAACAGAATGGCAACACGGTTCAGTTTCAGAATGAGAGATACGCCCCGAGGTTGAAGTTGCTGCTGTCGTTCTCTACGCCATTATGCGCCTGGGCATTCGTATCGGTGAATTCTCCCAGCAGCGTCAGGTTCTTGGTGAGCGAGTAATAGGCCCCGAGCGTGTACTTCTGGTTCTTTTCCACCAGCGCCGAAATCGCTTCACCCGGCGCCAGGTCGAGGTTGCTCTCGCCGTAGTTGAGGCCGAGCTTGAGATCGCCGAACTTGTACGTGAACTGCGCGAGGAATCCGTCGGAGTCCCGCTCTCCGCCCAGGCCGTCGCTGCCGAACAGGAACAACGCGGTGGTCCCGAGCCCTTCGCCCTGGTAGTACCACGCGAGGAACTCCGCGTTGCCGAACGTGAGCTTGCCTCCCACGTCGAAACCGAAGCTGTCGAAGTCGGATGCGTCCGTGACGCCTTCGTGTTTCTGGCTGATCAGGCTCGCGGAGAAGTAGACAGGCCCTTGTGTAAACGCGGCCTTCGCGTGCCAGCCCGGCGTGCTTTCCGGCGGCGCCGTGGTTCCCGGAGGCAGCGCCTGCCCGAGCGGCTCGAGCGGATCGAAGATGCCGATCGTGAACTTGAAGCCGCCGATGTCGCGCGTGGTGTAGTCGATCTGCGCGAGCCAGTCCGTGTAGATATAACCGAGGCCAATCGATCCGAGCGAAGTGTTGGAAGGTGCGGCGTAGTTGCCGTTGCCCGCACCCACGCCGGGCAGCGTCATGTCGTTCAGGATCGCATCGGCGCCGAACAACCCGATGTTCCGGCCCAGCAGGAACTGGCCCATTTGATCGTTGCCGAACGTCAGGAAAACCTGCCGCATGTCTATGCTCGCGCTCCCGAGCGCCGTGTTCGTCTGGCCCGCGCCTTGCTGGAGGTTCGCGCTGCCGTCGTTGGTGCTGATCCCGGGATAGAAACCGAAGGTCACGGCCAGGTCGTAGCCGTTTTGCGTCGTCGACGCACCAAGGGCCAGTGCGGCGGGAAGCAACCCGTTGCTGATGGACGAAGTGCGGTCTTCGCCCGCGCTGCCGCGGCACGCCAGGCCTCCCGCGACCGCCGGTGTTGTTTGATCCTCACAACTCGAGCCGATGTAGTGGACGTTCACGTTGCCGTTGGCCGTGAATTTCCACTCGCCGGCCGTCATCTCCACGGCCGTCGCGGGTGCTGCAGCGCAGAACATCACGACCGCAAATGCCGATCCCCATCGCGTCTTTCTGTTAGCCATGGCACGTCTCCCTTGTCGTGTCCACGAGGGGCGGGTTGAAGCAAAGTGCATGCCAGTAAGAACCGGCCTACGCGCGAGTAGATGGATGTGCGGCAGGCCCGCGGCTGGGCGCAGGCGGCGACTGGTCCGGCGCTCAGGTGTACTCGTATTAACACTGGTTCAAGACACCGTGACAGGGGTGATACATTCCAGCCCGACCGCCAGAAGCGCATCCGGGGAGCTCAAGGTGGATTCCGTTGTCGTGCAACATGCGGCGAACGTGCTCGACTTCGTGAGCGGCCGGTCGCGGCTGCAAGGTCCGGCTGTCGACCTCAATCCCGCGATCGCGGGGTCGTGGCGCCGCTGCGCACTCGACTATTCCATCGACCCCGCGCGTCACTACGCGCCGTGTGTGCTCGATGCGCCTTCACTGGCGCGCCGCCGTGAACAATCCGGCGACCTCGTGCAGATTGCGTCGGCGGAAATCGACTGGCTGTATGACTACATCGCCAAGTCGGGTTACGCGCTGGTGCTCACCGATGCGAGCGGCGTCGTGCTGTATGAGAAGACGGACGCGACACTGGCGGACACCTTCGGCAAGGCCGGCCTCATCTGCGGCGCCGACTGGAGCGAGCGTCGCGAGGGCACGAATGGCATCGGCACGTGTATCGCCGAGAACCAGGCCGTGACGGTGCACCTGGGCGAACACTTTCGCTCGTGTCACATCGGCCTCTCGTGTTCGGGCGCGCCCATCCGGGATCCGACGGGTTCGCTGGTGGCGGTCCTCGACGCCTCCACGTTGAGCGCGCAGTCCCAGCGCGCCGGCGTCGCGCACACCACAGCGCTGGTCAGCCTGTCCGCGCGCCTGATCGAAAAGTACCTGTTCCTGCGGCACTTCCAGGACGGTGTCGTGTTCCGCTTCCACGCGCGGCCGGAGTTCGTGAACCTGCAACACGACGGCGCGCTCGCGCTCGCGCCGGATGCCACGATCCTCGCCGCCGACGAGACGGCGATGCAGTTGCTGAATGCCGAGAACCGCACCGCGCTGATCGGGCGGCCGATCGATTCCGTGTTCGACGTCAACGCGGCGGAGTTGATAGACCCCGGGCGGCGCAATTCCGGCTACACCGGCGGCGAGCTGCGGCCGGTGCGCGATGTCGCGGTAGGCAGGCGCTTCTTTGCGAGCCTGGACCGTGGCGCCATGCACACGCACGTGTCGATCCGGCCGGCGAAATCCGCGCACGTCATGCAGGTCGAGGCCCAGACAGCCCGGCGCGCGCCGCTGACGCTCGAACAGCTCGCGGGCGAGGACCCACAGATGCTTCGCAACGTGCGCAGCGCATATCGCATCGCGAAGTCCCGTGTGCCCGTGATGATCGAGGGACCCACGGGCGCCGGCAAGGAAGTGTTCGCGCGCGCGCTGCATGCCGCGAGCGATCGCGCGGCCCGGCCGTTCGTCGCGCTCAACTGCGCCGCGATTCCGGAGTCGCTCATCGAAAGTGAATTGTTCGGTTACCGCCCGGGCGCATTCACGGGCGCGCGCAAGGAAGGAATGAGAGGCAAGGTGCTGCAATCTTCAGGCGGCACGTTGTTTCTCGATGAGATCGGCGACATGCCGCTGGCGCTGCAGACCCGGCTGCTGCGCGTGCTCGAAGAGCAGGAGGTCGTGCCGCTCGGCACCGAGATGCCTATCAAGGTGGACCTGCACGTCATCAGTGCATCGCATCGCAACGTGCGCGAGATGATTGCGCGCGGCGAATTCCGTGAAGATCTCTACTATCGCCTCAACGGCATCACGCTCGAGCTGCCGCCGCTCGCCGCGCGCACCGACAAGGAACGGCTGATACGCGAGTTCCTTGCCGCGGAGACCAGCGACGAACGGCCCGCCGCCATCGAAGTGGCGGCCTTCCAGCGTCTGTTGGCCTACGACTGGCCCGGAAACGTGCGCGAGCTGCGCAACGTGATCCGCACCGCGCTCGCGATCTGCGACGGCGGTGTCGTGCGGCTCAGCGACCTGCCGAGTGAGCTTCGCAATGAATCCGTTCGTCACGTCGCGCCCGCGTCGCAGCATTCCGCCCCCGCGTCCATCGTTCGTGAAGACGTGTTGCGCCACATGCGTGAATGCGACGGGAACATGTCGCTCACGGCCGCGCGGCTCGGCATCAGTCGCAACACTCTCTACCGCCGCTGCAAGCGCCTCGGCATTCCGTTGCGGCGGGCGCCTTCGCCCGCCTGAACTGGCATGCAATCTGCATAGTCATGAATCGTGAGGAGCACGAAGGACGACGCTGCGCGTAATGGCGTACGCCTCGCACCCGGGATTCACCTGAGGGGCGCAGAGGATAGTGGTGGCCAGGTGGTTCTGGTGTGTCCCGATGGGAATGTGCCGCTGAACTCCGTGGCGGCCGCCATCCTCGGACTTTGCGACGGCTCACGCGACCGCGTGCAGGTAGTGGAAGAGGTACTGCTCAAGACAGCCAACCGGGCGCGATCCGCGGAGATCGTCGAATTCCTGGCGGCTGCCGGCGCGCGTGGCTGGATCCAGGAGTCGTGACGCCGCCTAACAACCCTCACGCGCGGGTTGTAGGCAGAATCTGATGGACTCGGGCCGGCGACCCGGCGCACATTACGCCGCTTGAAGTTGCCGCCGATGTCAGCAGGCCGATGTCAGCAGGGAGTGCCGCCATGGTCAATCGCATCATCGCCATCGTTCTCGTCGTTCTGGCGCCGCTCGCAGCGCGGGCGGATTCGGACCAGTCCACGCGATTCCGTTTCGAGGACGCCACCGTCGCGCAGTTGCAGGCCGCGATGGCCGCGGGGCGTCTAACTTCCGAAACGCTCACGCGCGCCTACATCGCGCGCATCCTCGCGTTCGACCAGGACGGGCCGGGCGTGAACTCGGTCATGGAACTGAACCCCGACGCGGTCGCGATGGCGCGTCGCGCCGACGATCTGCGCCGCCGCGGCCGCGTGCTCGGGCCGCTGCACGGCATTCCGGTGCTTCTCAAGGGCAACATCGACACCGGCGATCGCATGCAGACCACGGCCGGCTCGCTCGGGCTCGTGGGCGCGCCGGCGCCACGCGATTCCACCGTGGCCGCCAAGCTGCGCGCCGGCGGTGCGGTGATCCTCGGCAAGACCAATCTGTCCGAGTGGGCCAACTTCCGCTCGTTCAATTCCTCGAGCGGCTGGTCCGCGGTCGGCGGGCTCACTAACAATCCTTACGGCATCAATCGCAATGCGTGCGGCTCGAGCTCGGGATCCGGCGCCGCGGCGACCGCGAACTTCGCGGCGGTTTCGCTGGGCACGGAGACGGACGGCAGCATCGTGTGCCCGGCCAACGCCAACGGCGTCGTGGGCATCAAGCCCACGGTGGGGCTCACCAGCCGCGCAGGCGTGGTGCCCATTTCGCATACCCAGGACACGGTGGGGCCGCACGGCCGCACCGTCGCCGACGCGGCGATCGCGCTCGCCGTCATCCAGAGCCGCGCACCGGACGGGCGCGACGCCGCGACGGCGGGTGTGCCGCTCGGGTGGCAAGGACGCGCCCGGCCGACCAACATTCCGGCCGACTACACGCAGTTCCTCGATCGCGATGGTTTGCGCGGCGCGCGTCTCGGGCTCACGCGTTCAGGCATCGAATCCGCACCGGCGCAGGTGGGCGCCGCATTCGATGAAGTGATCGAGGCGATCGAAGCGGCGGGCGCAACCGTCATCGACCTGGATGCCGCCGGCTTCGAGTTCGCGCCGGCCGATGGCGAGTTCCTCGTGCTCGTCTACGAATTTCGCGACGACCTGCGCAACTATCTCGCAACCCGCACTCGAGTGCCGCTCGCCGGCAAGACGCTGGCGGATGCCATCGCGTTCAACGAAGCGAATGCCGAAGCGGAGATGCCGTTCTTCGCGCAGGAAATCTTCGAGCTCGCGAATTCGCTCGCTCCGGGACCGGACGACCCGCAGCCCGCGTTCGGCGGCATGACATACAACCAGGCGCTGGAGATCGACCGGCTGTCAGGCGTGAACGGCATCGACAAGGCGCTCGCGGATTTCGATCTCGATGCGGTCATCGCTCCCACCGACAATCCGGCGTGGGCCACGGACCTGCTGTACGGCGACCGCTTCCTGTTCGGCAGTTCGGGACTCGCCGCGGGCGCTGGTTATCCCATCGTGCAGGTGCCGGCGAGCATGGTGTTCGGCGCGCCGCTCGGCATCAGCTTCTTCGGCACGGCGTTCAGCGAACCCACGCTGATCAAACTGGCATCCGGCTTCGAGGCCGTGACGCGCGTGCGTGCGCAGAACCCGCCGACCTTCGCGTTGATGCTGCCCGACGATCACGTCGATGGCACGACGCTGCGCAGGCCGCGCGGCGCTGCGAATCAGCAGGCGAAGCAGCAGAAGGCTCCGCCGCAGGAAACGAGGTCGTGGCGCCCGCGGCGCATGTAGAAGCCGCGCTAGCTATCAATCCGTCGCGCGAAATGGGTCTGCCTGTTTAGCGCTACCACGGCATGCTGCATCGCCCACCCGGGACAGCTTCGGCTGTTTCGAGCGCTGGAAATCGCAACCAGCGGTTACGTATTGACACTCAATCGGGCGTGTCTGAGGATCGCCCGCCTTACGTCGCAAACCAGGGAAGGTCTGCACAAGTGCTGCGGCTCGCGCGACGATTGTCAATTCCTCTCCATGAAAGTCGGAAATAGTTAGACGCGGGGCGCGTCACGAGCCGCATTGCCTGCGCAAAACTTCCGTTTGCTCAACAGAAAAGGAAATTCACCATGAGCTCACGTCATTCCCGTTTTTCGTACCTGCTTCCGCTATTGCTATGTGGAAGCCTGGCATCCGCACAGGCTCCCGACGAGGCTGAACGCCACTACGATGCCCGCGCCGGCCTGAGCCGCGCGCTTTCCGGCGATCAGCTCCGCTCACAGACACAAGTACCGCAGAGCCTCTCGGCCGACGTGCAGGAGTTGTCGGCGCTGGAGCTCGACGAAATAACCGGCGCGGTGCGTTCGCTGTCGAGCGAACGCGGCTTTCTGAGCCCCGCGACCTCCGGCCAGCCCATGGCGATCGCGATGGACTTCGTCCGCCGCAATCTCGCCGCGCTGGGTCTCGAGGCATCGGACGTCGACGGTTACAAGGTGCAGGACGTCGTGTTCTCCAAGGTCACGGGAGCCACGCGTATCTACCTGCAGCAGCAATACCAGGGCATTCCGGTCTACAACGCGCAGTTGCAGATCAACGTGAATCGCGATGGACGCGTCATCAGCGTGAACAACTCGTTCATGGCGGGGTTGCAGCGCGCCGTCGGTTCGCTGAAGCCGGCCAAACAACTGCCGGCGGCGGTCGGCGAAGCGTTGCGGTTCTCCGGCATGAAGATGCCGGCGCCCAGCGCCGTCAGCGCCAATCGCGTGTCGCACGCCGGCATTTCGCTCGAGCCCATCAACGGCAAGCTGATGCTGTTGCCGGTGCGGCCGGGCGAGGCGCGCCTGGTGTGGAATTTCCAGATCCACACGCTCGACAAGCAGCACATGTGGGATCTCACGGTGGATGCCGCGACCAACCAGGTGTGGACGCGCTTCGACTGGGTGGCCGGCGACCAATATCGCGTGTATCCGCGGCCCGTGGAGAGCCCTAACCACACCACGCCATTGCCGCCGGCGGACGGTCGCGTGCTCGTGGTGAATCCGGCCAATGCGCTGGCGTCACCGTTCGGCTGGCACGACACCAACGGAGTGGCGGGCGCCGAGACCACCACGACGATTGGCAACAATGCGGAGGCCTACACGGACATCGACGCCAACAACGTCGCCGATGCGGGTTCCAGCCCGAGCGGCGGGGCGACGCGCAACTTCGACTTTGCGTTGAACCTGACGCTGGCGCCGAGCGGCTATCGCCCGGCGGCGGTGACCAACCTGTTCTACCTGAACAACATCATCCACGACGTGCAGTACAACTACGGCTTTGACGAAGCCGCTGGCAACTTCCAGCTCAACAATTATGGTCGCGGCGGTCTCGGCAACGATCCCGTGCGCGCCGAGGCGCAGGATGGCGCCGGCACCAACAACGCGAATTTCGGCACGCCAGCGGACGGAGCTCGTCCGCGCATGCAGATGTTCGTGTGGACCAGCCCCAATCCCGATCGCGACGGCGATCTCGACGCCGGCATCGTGATCCATGAATACGGCCATGGCATCTCCAACCGGCTGGTCGGTGGTCCGCAAAACGTGAATTGCCTGACTAACCGCCAGCAGGCCGGCGAGGGCCTGTCGGACTGGTGGTCGCTTGCATATACCGCACAACCCGGCGACACGGGACCGAAGCCGCGCGGCATGGGCACGTACTCGCTCAATCAGCAGACCACGGGCAACGGCATTCGCACGCAGCGTTACAGCACCGATCCGGCGGTGAATACGTGGACGTACGCCAGCATCAACGGCATGGCCGTTCCGCACGGCGTCGGCTCGGTGTGGGCACAGGGCATGTGGGAGGTGTACTGGAAGCTGGTCGATCGCTGGGGTTTCAGCACGAACCTCTATGACGCAAACGGCAGCGCGGGCAACCAGCGCGCGATGCTGTACGTCAACGAAGGCCTCAAGAACACCGCGTGCAATCCGACGTTCACGCAGATCCGCGACGGCATCATCCAGGCGGCGCAGGACAATCACGCGGGCGAGGACGTGTGCCGCATGTGGGAGGCGTTCGCGGCGTATGGACTTGGCACGAACGCGGTGAGCGGCGGCGCGGCCAGCACCACGCCGACGAACGGCTTCAACGTTCCGGCGTCCTGCCAGGGCAATCCGAATCCGGGCACGACCGTGTTCTTCGACAACTTCGAGACCGCGCTCGGATGGCAGACCAATCCCAATGGCACGGACACCGCGACCACAGGTCAGTGGGAGCGCGGCGATCCTGAAGCCACCGACTCGGGCGGAGTGAAGCAGTTAGGCACCACGATCAGCGGCGCGAACGATCTCGTCACGGCGCGGCTGGCGGGTGCGGCCGGTGCGGGCACGAATGACATCGATGGCGGTGTCACCTCGATCCGTTCGCCCGCGATCACGCTGCCCGCGACGGGCACCCTGACGCTGACGTTCAGCCAATACCTGGCGCACGGGACGAACGCGACGAGCGCGGACTTCCTGCGCGTCACCGTCGTTGGCAACACCAGCAGCGTGGTGTTCCAGCGGATCGGCTCTGCGACCAATGTGAATGGCGCATGGGCCACCGCGAGCGCGAACATCACCAGCTTCGCCGGTCAGACAGTTCGCATTCTGATCGAAGCGGCGGATGCGGCGACGGCCAGCCTCGTAGAGGCGGGCATCGACGATGTGAGGATCACGCAGCAGTAGATAGTTGCAACGCTGATGTCGAAACGTGGGTCCTGCGCTAACCACGCAGGGCCCACTTCATTTGGGTAGAACACTCCATGATGCGAATCGCAGTGATTCTCGCGAGCCTCGCCCTGGCGGGCTGCGGTGCTGAAGGTTCCCAGGCGCAGGCAGTCGATGCGGGCACCGAATTCACGCTGGCGCAAGGCGCCACGGCGTCGGTGAAAGCCGCGGACGTGAAGCTGCGTTTTGTTTCCGTCATCGAAGATTCGCGCTGCCCTCGTGACACCACCTGTGTCTGGGCGGGAGAAGTCAGAGTTCAGCTGGAGATACAAGAGGCCTCGCGAGCTGAATCGCCGGTAGAAGTTCTCCTGGGCAGCAGTTCGATCGTGGGGGCGTATCGCGTGACGCTGGTACGGGTTGAGCCTGAACCCGTCAGTACCTCGCGAATCTCTCCGCAGGACTACCGCGTGACGCTGGTGATCGAAAAAGAGAGTTGAGCTCCGAGACGAACGGCGCCCTCGAGTGCGCTGTCCGCGGTTCGCGTTGCGCTTGACAGATTGCCACCGCTGGCATTTTACTTCCGCCATTACGGGGATTTGTGAAAGTCGAAATATCAAAGATTTCGGCTAATTTCTGCACGTAGGGGGAGGATCCATGCTTATCAGTAGGAAGTTCAGGGATATGGCTGGCTTGTATTTGCCAGCGCTGGCAATAGCTTCCACGGCCGGCGCGCAGCAGCCCGATACCGCCGGAGCCGACGATATCGCTACCGTGGTGGTGACCGGATTCCGGCAAAGCCTGCGCAGTTCGCAAATCATCAAGAGAGAGGCCGACCAGGTCGTCGACTCGGTGGTTGCCGAAGACATCGGCAAGTTGCCCGATAACAACCTGGCCGAAGCGCTGCAACGCATACCGGGCGTGCAGATAACGCGGAACCGCGGCGAGGGCGCCGGGATTGCCGTTCGCGGGTTGACCCAGGTGAAAACGCTGTTGAACGGCCGCGAGATCTACAGCGACACCGGCCGGGATCTGTCACTGGAAAACGTCCCGGCGGAGATTCTCGGTGGTGTCGACGTCTACAAAAACCCTTCTGCCTACCTGATCGAAGGCGGGCTCGGCGGCGTAGTCAATCTGAAGACGCGCAAGCCCATGGATTTCGAGGAGTTCACCGCGAGCCTCAGTGCGCGGGCCAACAGCTACGACATCCTCGACGAGATCAAACCGCAGGTATCGACACTCATCAGCAATCGATGGGATGTCGGTTCCGGTGAAATCGGTGTGCTGTTCGGCGCGGCTTATCTCGAGAGCGCCAGCAGGCAGGACGCTTCCGCCGTAGAGCCCTTTGCCGATCGCTACGACATCGAAGACTTCGACCGCGATGGCTTTTTCCCCGGTACGAACGCCGACCCTGGCGATCTGGTCATCGCCCCGCGCGGTGGCGGCAACAACGTTGACATGACCGAGCGGGAACGCGTGGCTTTCAACGGCGTGGTGCAGTGGGCGCCCAGCGAGAAGGTCGAGTTGTTCTTCGAAGGCGCATACAACAAGTATCAGATCGATCAGAGCACCTACGTCCGGTTCGCGAATCGCGGGCCCTTGCTGCGACAGCCGGGCGTGACCTTCACGTACTACCCCGACACGAACGTAGTGCGCACCGGCGCGTATCGCGACGTGCAGTTCACGTCGAACACCACGATCTTCGATCGCGAGGCGCACACGTGGCAGCTGGCGACCGGCGGCAGCTGGCAGGCCACCGACAAGCTGAAACTCAACGCGGACTTCAGCTATACGGACTCTGACCGCACTGACGACAGCGCCACGTTGCGCATCGGCAATCCGCTGAGCACGGCCGGCACCACACTCACGTTCGACACGAGCACGCGCATCCCCACGCTGCAGCTCACCGGTTTCGACTTCAACGATGTGTCGCGCTACCAGTACATCGATTCGAATCATGGTCTGGAGAAAGCGGGCGGCTCCGGCCAGTCGGCGCTCATCGACGCGCAATACGAATTCGGCGATGGCGTGTTCAAGAGTCTGGCATTCGGTGCGCGATATGCCGCGCGCGACGTCGAACGCCACAATGGCAATCGCAGCCACATCACCGGCAATCCACCCGGCACCACGCTACCCGAAGGTCTGGCGCACATTCCGTATACGGAGTTCTTCCTCGGTACCGGCGTTCCGTCGTTGACGCAGCAGTTCAGCGCTTCGCCGTCGCTGTCGCGTGACATCGAGCGCCAGTGCGAAGCGTTCGGTGACGCTATCTGTTACCCGTCCTTCAATCCGCTCAACTCCTACGAGCAGTCCGAAAACACCGCCGGCGTGTTCACACAACTGAATTTCGGCTTCGACCTCGGGCGGTTCGGCGTCACCGGCAATGTCGGCGGCCGATACGTCGAAACCGACCTGTCTGTCGATGGCTTTCGTACCTCGACCACGGGTGTGAGTCAGCCGATCAGCCAGGACACGAGCTACTCAAACTTCCTGCCGAGCTTCAACGCGCGCGTCGGGCTTGCTGAGAACGTGTACATGCGGCTCGCGGCCGGGCGGCAGCTCACACGCCCGACTTTCGGAGATCTGTCACCAAACCTGAACCTCACTACTCAAACGGTCATCGGACTCACGGGCCGGGCAGGCAATCCGGATCTGCGCCCCCTCGAATCCACCTCGTACGACCTCGGATTCGAGTGGTACTTCAGCGAGAACGGGTATGCCTACGCGGCGGGGTTCCTCAAGGAAGTGGATGGCTTCATACAGACTGTCACGCGTGTCGAGCCCGTGAGCCTGCCCGACTATCCCACGTACAGCACCGCAGAGATCACCCGTCCGCAGAATGGTGACGACGGCAAGATCAAGGGCTACGAGATCGGTGTGCAGAGCTTCTTCGATTTCCTGCCCGCGCCATGGAGCGGCTTTGGCGTGCAGGCGAACTACACGCGCGTGAATAGCACTGCACCTGGTCCGATCGCCGGCGTGGCGGTGCCGCTCGTCGGCCTTTCTCCGCACAGCTATAACGCGCTCGTATTTTACGAACGCAGTGGCTTCAGAGCGCGGGTCGCATATACGTGGCGCGATGATTACGTGGAGACCACCAGCGGACCGGGGTCCGGCTCATTGCCGGTGTACTCGAAACCATTCGGGATTCTGGATGCGTCGGTGGGGTATAGCTTCAACGACAACTTCGACCTGTCGCTCGACGCCACCAATCTACTGCATTCGGTTTCCGAGACTTACTTCGGCGAAACCATCCGGCCGCGATTCTTCACGGTGTACGACCG
>DASTXR010000013.1:0-17037 GCA_035765415.1 Steroidobacteraceae bacterium
GCGTCACCGACGGTGTGAGATGACGCACCCAGAAATGGCCGCCCAGGAGTCCCATGTAGTAAGGCAGCACGAGATCCAGCGGCGCCACACGGCATCCTGGGTGCGATGTTATGCCTATGGTGTGGAGCCGGTTCCTGGGAAGGGCGGCATACGGATCGCGGAATATATTGCCGCCGCCGGGTGCATCCCAGAAGTAGAGCTCACTACCGTCGCGGATGACCATCCCGACATGCGAATAGGGAGGATCGCCCGCCGCGACATCGAGAGCTTCGATCATGAAATCCACGGGTGAAGTGCCGGCAAAGAACAGCAGGTCGCCGGTCTGCAAGGTCTCGCGGACCTGCTGGTATTGAACAGGGTTGGTGTGCGGAATTGGAAAGCTCATGACTATCTACTCGCTGGGTTGCGGGCCGTGAAATCTGAGTTGGATTAAAAGCTGTTGACCGGGCCGAGCCAATAGTCCATTTGGACTGTCGCAGGCGACTCGGTGGCAGAGCAACGAAAGGGAAGGATTCCCGCATGACTCAATCGACGCTGGCTCCCATCCTGCTGGTCGACGACCACGCCATGTTTCGCGCCGGATTGACCATGGTGATCCGGTCGCGATTCGCGGACTTGCAGCTCCTCGAAGCTGGCTCGATGGAAGCAGGCTTGCGAACGCCGAGCGAGACCCTGACCCTGGTGCTGCTCGACATCCATCTACCCGGGCTCAACGGGATCGACGCGATTCCCGTGTTTCAGCGCAAGTGGCCCGCAACACCGATCGTCATGCTCTCTTCCACATCGGACACACAGAGCATGGAGCAGGCCGCACTGCGTGGCGCAGCCGGCTATCTATCTAAAGAGGCTTCGGCGACCGAAATCATTCGGCTGATCGAACGTGTCATCAACAAAGAGGCGCTGGGACCCGCCGGGCATGTCAAAGGCACCCGTGCGGACCACGGCGGCAGGCCTCATCTCACGCCACGACAAAGCGAGGTGCTCGATCTCCTGTGCCAGGGCCTTCCCAACAAACTGATCGGGCGGAGGCTCGGCGTGTCGGAGAACACCGTGCGCGGCCACGTGCAGGCCATTCTCGCGCTGCTGGAAGTCGACAGCCGAACCGAGGCGGTGGTCAAGGCACGGCGGACGGGTCTCGCGAGCTGACGATGGAAACACTGCGCATCGAGCAGGTCAAACTACTGCTGGCCAATACCGCAAGCTCGATGCTGGCGGTTCCGCTGCTCGTGCTGGTGCTGTTTTTCGGGCTGTCGAACGATGTGAATCGTGTCGCGCTGGCGCTGTGGAGTGCAGCGGTCGTGCTGCTTCGTTTGCTGGCGATTCTGCACGCCAGGCGCCAACGCGGAGCGCCGCTGTCTCTCGAACTCGCGGAACGCATCATCCGGCTGCGGCTCGTGCTGAACACCGCACAGGGTTTTGTGTGGGGTTGTTTGCCGTGGATCACGCTGGACGCCGCCACGCCGGAAGAGCAGATGCTGGTCATGGTATCGCTCGCGTGCATGCTGGTCGGCACGATGTCATTGAACGCACCGCTTCCCATCACGGGCATCGCCTATTGCGTGCCGCTGTTGGCCATGGTCGCGGCCAAACTGTGGACCTCGGACGATTCAGCTTTCCGGTTTGCAAGTGTGGCCGGCATCGTGTTCACGGGCACCTTGATCCTGCAGGCCCGCAACATGTCGCAAGCTGCGCGAAACGCTATCGAGATGCGTGCCGAGAATCTGCAACTCATCGATCGATTGCGTATCGAGTCGAGCCGCGCGGAGGCCGCGCGTGCGGAGGCGGAGCGCGCCAATGCCGCGAAATCCAGGTTCCTGGCAGCGGCGAGTCACGATCTACGCCAGCCCATGCACGCGCAGGGGCTGTTCCTGGAGGCGTTGTCGCAAACGGAGCTGGCCGTGCATCAGCGCCAGATGCTCAGCTACCTGCAAGATGCGTCCCGCTCCGTGGCGGGAATGCTCGACACCCTGCTCGACTTTTCCCGCATCGAGGCCGGCGTGATCAGGCCGAGCCGCAGAGACTTCCGTCTCCAGCCGTTGTTCCACAAGCTCGAAAGCGAATTCGGCCTTCAGGCGGACGCGAAGGATCTCACCTATCGCTCGCGGGAATCCGCATCGGCGGCGCACTCGGATCCGGCGATGGTGGAGCTGATTCTTCGCAACCTCATCTCGAACGCGATTCGATACACGGATCACGGCGGCTTGTTGGTCGCGTGCCGCCGGCGCGGCAACAGCGCTTGCATCGAAGTATGGGATACCGGTGTAGGCATTGCAGCGGCCGATCAGGACGCGGTATTCGAGGAATTCCACCAGCTCGACAATCCCGAGCGCGATCGGCGAAAAGGCATGGGCCTGGGACTTGCGATCTGCCGCGGGCTCGCGAATGCACTGGGCCACGCCTTGTCGCTATCGTCCGTCCCGGGCCGCGGCACGCGGTTTCGATTGGAGCTGCCGTTGGCGCAAGGCCAGGTGATCGACGAGCCGCGACAAACTGCGCCCGGATTTTCACAACGGCTCGAAGCGCGGGTACTCGTCGTCGATGACGATGAGGTCGTCCGTCAGGGCATGCAGCAACTGCTTCGCAGCTGGGGTTGCGATTGCGTGGTGACAGAGTCCATCGACCAGGCGGTAGAGCTTGCGTTGCGGATGCGCCCTGATCTCGTCATATGCGATTACCGATTGCGTGAGCAGCGCACGGGTGTACAGGCTATCGCCGCGTTGCGCGGCGCCATGGGCCTGTCGATCCCGGCGCTGTTGATCACCGGTGACATCGCACCAGAGCGCCTGCGAGACGCCCAGGCATACGGAGTTCCCCTGCTGCACAAGCCAGTGACACCGGCTTCTCTCTATCTACATGTGCGCGAAGCGCTGCAGTCGACGGCGCCGACCGCTGCGCCTGCCTGATACGCCGCGTGTATGAGCACGGGAACTGCCTAAGGCACGTACAAAGCACAATTGACCCGGGTGGCCGGATTCTGCGCCAATTCCGCGAACGACGATTGCGCCGAAACGAGCGACCAGGGAGTAGATAGACCCATGAACGGCAGGATTTTCGCCGCCTATGCAGCATCGTGTCTGTATGCCGTATCGGACGATGACGTTCCGCGCGTGCAACAGAATGTCCAGACGTTCCAAACATCGGGGCTCAATACGTTGATCCTCGGCCTCTTTCACATCGGTCGCGACTTCGACATCGAGCCGAAACAGGTTCTCGGGGACATCTACTTCAATGACACCCTGGTTTTTTCGAACGGCGATTACGTGGGCTACGGCAGCGCACCCGGCGCCGCGACTTCCTGGGGAAAATTGGTCGCGAGCCTGGCTTCGGGAGGCGCCATCGCGATGACACTCGCCTCGATCGGTGGCGCAAGCGACGTGATCTACGACTTTCGCGCGATCCAGAAGATCTACGAATCGAACAACGGGTCCTTCGAAGGGACGAATCTCCAGCGTAATTTCGTGAGGTTGCGCTCGGTGCTCCCGACAGTCGGCATCATCGACATGGACAATGAAGAGACCTACACGGCGAGCCGGGAGTCGTTCACGGCCTTCTGCCAGATGATCGCCCGGATCGGATTCGGTATCACTTTCTGTCCATACGCGGACACGGCGTTCTGGACGGATTCGCTCAAGGTGCTTTCGAGCTCCAATCCCGGAGCAGTGAAGTGGTGGAACCTGCAGGCCTACGCGGGCGGCACCGATAACGATCCGCAAGGATGGGCGCAGGCCATCTCGAAGGCGATACCGAATTTCGACACTACTGGCTACATCGTGGGCAGTGATTGGAGCCGCTTCTACAACACCGCTTCTCAGGATTGGGAGGGCGACTTTCCGTTCAGCACATGCCCCGGCGGCAGCGTGTACTCGCTATTCAAATCCTGGGCCGGCGAGTCCGCAATCGGTGGCGGCTTCCTGTGGAACGCCGACCAGGTGTTCAACTACGAAGCGGACATCAGGAAATACGGGCCGGACCCCTGCTACGACTCTTCGGGCGGTTCGATGGCTCAATACGTGAGCGCGATGGTTACCGCGTTGGGTGGGAAGGCAGGTTTGTCGCCATGACGCCGGCGCGCGGCTCGCAGCGCGAGCAGGAGCAGTAGCCAGGATGGATCTAGCGATCCGCCACCTCCACCGCCGCCATCGTCACCCGGAGGCGGAGCCGGAGGTGGGGCCGGCGCCGGGCCAGGCGGAGGCGGAGGCAGAGGCGAAGGCAGCGTCACCACGCAGGCGTAACTGTCGATTACCGCGTTGATCTGGTCGAGACTGCATTGGGAGAAGGACGTGACCGACGTGGTGAGCCTCGGCGTCATGATGAACTGGCCCTGCGGCGTCGCGGCACATTGCTCCGTGCCATCGTGCGGGGCGCCGAACACATGGGCGATCTCGTGCGCGGTGATCAAGGTGTCGAGCGTCACGCTGTTGTGAGCCATCGTGAGACTGGCGGCGAAACGCGGGCTGCAGAGCGCCAGCGAATAGGCGACGCCCGCGGTGTCGCCGTCGAGCTGGCGTCCGGTGAACAGATGCGTGAGGCCGGTGGTTGAAAGCGCCGGGGTCTGTCGTCGCAACAGGCCTAACTCTTCGAGCAGCGCGCTCGAATTGGTGGTCGCGGTCAGGCCGGCCGTGAGCTCATTGGCGATGCCCACCGATACCACCTGCAGTTCCACTCCCACCTGCGAGCTGAAGATGCCGTCCACGTTGTTGAGGCGCGTGAGGATCGCATCGCGGGCCTGCGTTTCGCTTCCGTAGCGCGCCAGATAGGCCGCGTCGCCGAGGATGGAAATGTCGACTCCTTCCGTGGCCACGCCGGCCTGCAGCGCCTGCGTCCGGGCGCGCAGCTCGCCGACCATGGCGTCATATTCGGCGGCCGCGTCGCGCGGCGCTTCCACCGCATCGCCCGTGAAAGAAACACCCCGCTCCAGCACGGCGTCCGAGAGTTTGAACATCACCGTGCCGGCCGCGCCGTAATTCACCGCGTCCGCCGGCGCATCGACGATGAACAGTTCGCGCCCGTCCCAGATCATGCCGCGAGGCAGACCGTCGAGAATGCTGATGCGGGCCCAGGAACCCGGAACGCCTTCGAGCGTGCCCTTGTAGAGCTGCACGGAGCTGCCGGCGGCGACCTGCGCGAGGCGCTGGTTGTTAGAGAGTTGCAGGCGGAAGTTGCGGCCGAAAGCGGTGAGGTCGAGGGTTGCGGCTCCACCCTTGGACGCGCGTGCAAGCGCCGGGCGCACATCCTCGGTATGTTGAGGCACGAGGCCCCCGGCCGCGCCGCTCAACGCTGGCCACGTCGTGGCTGCGAGCAGGAGCGTCGCGCAGCGCACCAGGTGACCGCGTGAAGTCCTCGAAGTCGCTTTCCGCATTCTGTGCAAGATGCGGTTTCGTGCGCGGGCCGGAAATGAGGAACGGCCTGGACGTGCGTGAACGCGGGGACGCAACAATAGCCGGCAGATGCTGACGCCCGGTCAATCTGCCCGCGTGTTTGTAGGCGGGTTGCGCCGGCGCACATTCAACTCGTGAAGTAGGCGTGCGCCAGCGCGGTGATCCGGCGGCGCATCTGCTCGGCATCGCTTGCGCCCGTCTTCGGAACCAGCCAGCCACGCTGGGTTTCACGCAGCGCCTCCACCGCGGGCTGTCCCCGCGTGAAACGCTGGTAAAAATCGGCGGCGAATTCACGCGCCATGACGTCCTCGATGGGCCATATCGTGGCGATGACGCCGCGCGCGCCGGCGCGCAGGAATGCGCGCTGCAGCCCTGGCATGCCGCTCGCGAAACGTGGCGGACCGATGGCGCTTTCGCAGGCGCTGAGGAACACCAGGTCCGTATCGCCGCGCCAGCCCTGCACCTGTCCCGCAGTGAGATAGGTAGCCTGGCCTGCTGCATCCGTCGCGGGCAGAACCAGCAACGACGCCAGTGGCTGACGCAGGTCCGGAAGTGCGTGCGTCGCGAAGTGCACGACGTCCGCGCCGCTGCTCCAGATCGCGCGCAACGTGGCCACGTCGCCATCCTTTCCGCCGAATAGTTTGATCCTTGCGGCGGGGTCCTGCTCCATGAACAGGCCCGCGACCGCGCGAATTTCCGCCGTGGCCGCCTGCAACCTGGGCGCCGGGTCCGCCACGGGTGCCGCGCGGATCGTGCCGCTGCCACTGGCCAGCGCGACCAGCCGAAACGGGCGCAGGTGTTGCGGACTCTGCGGCTGCTCGGGGGTGAACAACGAGGGGATCATGGTGATCGAATGCGTCTCGGCCAGCCGCCGCGCCGGATCGGTGGGCGAGCGCAAGCCTGCGAACGGCACGCTGGCGATGCGACCCTCCGCGACGATGTCCGCCACGTTCGAATTCGCGGGAAGCAGGCCGGCGGGCAACAGCACGGCGGAAACCTCCGCGAGCGACTGCTCGATCTGTGCGGGCGCCCTCTGCGGATCGAAGGCCGCGAGCTCCGCCAATTGTTCTTCGATCTGCGCCGGACTCTCACTGAGCATGGCGACGCGCGTACCGTCGGATGTTCGCGCCCAGACATAGGCATGTTCGTTTCCGAGCGCATACGAAAGCTGCACGGCGTTCGATGCGACCGGTCTCCAGCTGCGCACCGCGCGCCCGGCTGCACGCGCGCGGTCGTCGCTCTTGCGCGCTGCCGCGGTGCGTTCGCGATCGATTTCCACGCGCAGCTTCGACATCTCGATCTGCAGAGCTTCGAGCTGCGCCGGTTTTTCCGCAGTGGTCTCGCCCTTCAGCAATGTCGCTATGCGGATGCTGCGGTCAGCCATCTTTTCCAGCAGCGCGTCTACGCGGGCCGTGGTGTCCGCATCCATCACTGGCTGTCCCACAGCGCCGAAGTGGGATTCACGCGCCAGCTCGAGCATGCGCAACGCGTCTGATTCGGCCGCCGAGGCAGGCCGCGGCTTCGCGGGCCCCTGCGCCACGAGGTCTTTCATCACGAGGTCGAAATAGCCGCGGAACGCAGGCTGTTCGTGACGATGAGTCAACGCGCGAAACTCGGCGTTGTCGGTGCGGGCGTGCAAATTGAAAATGAGGCGGAAGGTACGCTGGTACTCGGCCAGCGCGGCTGCGTCCTTGCCCTGCTTGGCGAGCAGCGATGCGCGCACGCGGTAGACGCCGATCTCTCCGAGACCGTCCTTAACGTCGAGGCACTGCCGCAACGAGTCGGCGAGCAGCGCGTCGGCCTCGGACAGGATTGCCGCGGAGCCATCGCCGTGCTCGATCAGCAACTGCGCCAGCTCGCGCTTCACGTCGCTGAAAGCCTGGTGTCGTGGATCCTGTAGTTTGACTGCGAGCGCGGCACGAAAACTGGCAATCGCCTCCGGATATTTGCCCAGGTCCTGGTAGTCGAGCCCGACCCAGCGCATCTGGCGCAGCCTTGCTACCGGGTGAGAAGCATGGCGCACCGCTTCGTCGTGGTACTCGAGGGCACGTTCATAGTTGCCCTCGATGCGTGACGCAAAACCCACCGCTTCGAGTCCATAGACGAGGTCCATGGCGTTCTGTTCTTTGCGCAGAATGTTGTACGACTCGGTAGCCAGTGTGGCCGCCTGCAATGAGTCGCCGCGATGCCAGTAGACACCTCCGAGCTCCCTCAGCGCGCGTCCCTCCTGGGTCCGAAGCTCAAGTTCGCGCGCCTGCGAAATTGCGCGATCCAGATTCTCGATGGCCTCGTCCGTGCGGCCGGCGAAGCCCTGGGCGCGCGCGGCGTGGATCAGCATCGTCAGGCGCCGATTGTGGTTCGGAACGAGATCGATCTCGGGAAATATCGCGTCCAGCAGTTTCGCCGCTTCGGTGAAGCGACCCCGCTCGACGAGCACGGTCGCGAGACTGCCGCGCATTTCGCGCTCTCCGGCGATATTGCCCGCTTCCTTGAACAAGGCCTGCGCCTGTTCCAGGCCTGACTTCGCGTCATCGAGAAGCTGCAGGTTCATGTCGATGTACGCCATCGCCTCGAGCGCGCGCGCACGCTCGACGCGCGCCAGTGGCGACGAAACCGCGCTGAGCTCGGTCAGGATGGCGCGAGCCGCCGCGTTCGCTTCGTCGGAGGTGGGATTCACGGCTGCCCTATCCAACCCGATTTCTCGCAGCGCCAGCCCCTGGATGTAACGCGCGCGGGCCTGGTTGATCACATCCGGTTTGGGCAGCGACGCGAACGCACGCTCGGCGCGCTGCGCTTCCTCAAGTGCCCTGCGCCAATCGATGCCAAAGAAATGCCACGCGTTCGCCTTGGTCAGGCGCGCCTGCGCGGCCAGCGCCAGATCGCCGTGCGCTGACAGGCGGTCGATCGCAAGATCCCATTGATCCATCGCGATCTTGCGGATCGAATCCACGCGAAAGCTCGCGTTGGTTGCCGTGGTCCAGGCTCGCAAGCCCGCCAGCTTCGCTTTGAAATCGGGATCGTCTGCCGAATCGCGGCTGAACTGCTGCACGCGCAGGCGTACGGAGCCGGGTTGTTCGGCGTTCGGCGGGCCCGAGAGCGTCACCGTGAGACGCGAACCCTGCTCCACTTCGAGCATCGCGATCTCGACGCCCGCGCCCTCGAGGTTGTTCTCGACTTCGAGCGCCTCTGGCTGACCCGGGATGGACAGACGCAGTGTCACGTCGGTGAGATTCTCGTCGACGATCGCAACCAGGATTGCGTCGTCATTCACCGTGAGCTCGCGGGACGCCTCGTCGATGCGCTTCTGTTCATTGCGGACCAGCGCGACTTCGTCGTCGAAAACGAATGTGCCGTCCGCTACGGGCGGATGCGTATCACACGCGCACAGTGCCACGCTGCCGAGCACCGGCAGCCAGAATTGCCTGCTCATTTTCTTTTGCTCTCCCCGCGCGCTCAGAGCTTACTCAATTTTCACTACCGCGGAAGCAATTGCTGAAAGCCTGCAGGGCGACGAGGTCAATCCGGGTGCAATAGGGACGCAATGTCGGGCGAGTGGAAGTCCCGATCCATTTTGGGCGCAACCTGAATCTCTGTCGTAAGTCGGCCATTTGTCACACCCGGCTTTTCATCACGAGACGACTGGCTTGTCCTCTCGAGTTTCGGCTAGGCTGCGATTCGCGCGATCGGGGACTCCGGTGAACTTCGCGCCCCGACCACCGCGTCTAACTAACAAGAGAAACAAGGAGAGAGCTCATGAAGAAACTCTTTTGCCTGGCCATTCTTGCGTTTTCGCTTGCCGAACCCGCTCTCGCCGTGGGAGTCGCGCAACACGCCACCATCGTCAAAATGCACGTCCGCAGGTCGATCGGCGAAGTGGTGTTTCTCCAGCTGAGTGTTGCACCGACAGGCTCCCCGTCCTGCGCCACGGCGGCCTGGACCTGGCATTTCTCGTTTCCGACCAGCACCGAAGCGGGGAAAAAGCTCCTTGCCATGCTGCTTGCCGCGCAGGCCCAGGGCGCGCCGGTCACGATCGATGGCACCGGCACCTGCAGCGACTACGCGGGAGTCGAATCGTTGGACGGCGTGGTTCTGGAGCGATGAACGCGCGGGAGACTTCGGTGACGATCCGCGGAAGTTAGGCTGCCGACTCGCGCAACCGGTCTTATGTTCAGCCGAGCTGTTGCGGCGCACATGGCAGAACGTTTCGCGCCCTGTGCGATGGCGGCCTGGACTCGCGCCGCCTTCATCAAACTAGTTTGAGTCCGATTCGCACGTTGGCGACATGTTTCGCAGGGCAAATCCGGCCGGTAGTATGCGCGGCGCCGCGCTGGAAAAAACCGACGAAAGAAGCGGCCGAAATCTACAGGGAGTTTCACATGGCGCATTTCGTGAACGACAAGGGAGCAAGGATTTCCAACGCGATCGTGAAGTGGAACCTCGAGAGCCAACCGTTGACCATCGGCGTCTGGGGCGCCGCGGGCCTGAAGGTAGGCCCGAACGATCCGAGCGCCGCGACCATAAAGCCGCTGGGCTCGGACAAGAACAACATCTCGTGGTTCTCGCTCAAGGGCATGCGGGTCTGCAACGTCATGGTCGAGGCCGTGCCCACCAGCGGCGGCAAGGCCTGGGACTACTTTCAGCTCGCCATCTCGCCCAAGGCGCCGTCGACGCAGGAAATCGCACGCGGCGCCGCGGCCGCGTTGAAGGCAGTGGAGCTACTGAGGACGGGGGCGTATCCCGTCATTGCCACCGACCAGTCGGGCGCCAAGGTGACCATCAGGCCCATGACGACCTGGGCCGGCAATCGCTATTTCATCACCGAGTACGGCGGCCGCGTGGCCTTCATCATGGGGAACGTGCTGTACACGCAGCCCACCGGCGACTTCATCCGCGATCAATATCTCGCGGCCATGGGCACAGGCGGCGCCAAGGCGGCGTGGCTCGAAACCGTCGGCCAGGCACAGATGGTCTTCTTCACCGCGTTCGCGGGCGGTTTCATTGGCGTCGCAGCGACGATCGCCGCAATCACCGTGGGAATCGGCAAGACGGCCGCCAGCTATTCCAAACACCGCAATGAAGTCCACCAGGCCGCGGCGCAGATTGGCCCCATTCTCACGGGCCTGGCGTACATCGCGACGAACTGCCCGGTTCTCTTCAAGATCATGGCGAAGAACGCGCCGTCCGTGCTGAAGCCCAACATCACGGCCAACGACGCCGCGTACTTCCTCGGACAGTTCCTGGGCGGCATAGCGGGTGCGCCGCAGGTTTCCATCAGCGTAGTAGCGTTCGCGCTCGCGAAGGCGCTCACGCTCACCGACCTCTTGCGCGGCCCGATGTTGACGGTGCGTGGGTCCGACGCGAAGAGCGTTCAACAGCTCAAGGATGAGGCGCGAAAGGTGAAATTCGAAATCAGCGACGAAGACGCTCGCGCCGTACTGACCTCGCCTTGCGCGCGCGACGCCGCGGTACGCGCGAAGGCGGAAGACCTGCAGAAGCGTGTAGAGCAGGTCCGACCCACGCTCGAGAGGCTCGGGAACACATTCCGCATCGAATCCGGCATTTGACGGTGGCAGCGGCCGCGGCGGAACGCGCGGTAGATGGAAGCCCAGGCCACTCGACGAGCGGTCAGTGAAACTGAGCGGGCTCCTGCGCGTGCCTGCGTGAGGCGCGGAATTCGCGCGGCGTCATGCCGGCATGCTGGCGAAACGCGGCGTTGAACGTGGACTTGGAGTTGAAGCCCACGTCGAGCGCGATGTCGAGCACGGACTTCTCCGGCTCGGCGACGAGCGCATTCATCGCATCTTCGACGCGATGCTTCTTGATCAGGTCGTAGAAGCTGGTTGCCAAATCCTGGTTGATGACCTGCGACACGTAATGCGGATTCTCCTTCAGCGATTCGCAGAGACCGCGAAGCGTCACGCCGCTGTCGCGATGCAGCCGGCCCGTCGTCATCGCTTCCGTCAGCTTGCGCCGAATCCTCGAGCGGGCCGGCGGGTCGAGCGCGGATCGCGCGTATTTCGTGGTGACCGTCAATTCCTGCGCGAGCGCGCGATCTTCGATGCTGAAGGTCGTCGTCCGGCGCATCAACGCGAACACGACCGCGGCCGTCACGCCGACCTCGAGCGCGCAGAACACGATGCGGATGCCGTTGTCGGCTCCCCCCAATGTCAATTGATACAAAGCCCGCAGCAGGCCGACGAGCCAGTTCGCGCAGACGATGAAAATCAGCAATCGCAGCGTCTTCACCGAGCCCGGCTCCACGTCGGAGAACATCGCCTTGGAAAGTGCGACGTGGTTGCCGAGCAGTCTCAGGCAGGCGGTCAGGTAGTAAGGCACCTGGCACAGGAAAAGGAAGATGGCCGCCAGCATCGTCGAGTGGATGAACAGGCTGTGCAGCGGAGTGACAATGTCGTTCGGATTCAGGTAGGCGGTGCCGAGATGCGTGCGCAACAGCAGCGGCATCGTCAGCAGCACGCCCGCGAGCATCACGGCGAGATGCGGGCCACGCAAATGTCGCAGCGATGGCGTCCGGCCTTCGGCAATCTCGCGCGCGAACATCCACAACGCGGGCGCGACCAGGAACGAAGATACGAACAGGAGACCCAGCCACAAGGCTTTGGCGGGCGCAGCGGGCTGGATCATGAGCCACAGGAATGCGTACCGCAGCGATTCCAGCACCAGGTACACCACGAGGTACTTGAACTGCCTGGGCGCGCGGTTGCCGCCGACCACGAACGCGCACAGCAGGCAACTGATGATGGCGGCCGCGTAGCACGAGCTTTGGAGTGTGGTCATTCAGGGCTGAGCGTATCGGGTTGACGAAAGTGTTTCCACGGACCCGGGCGCCCGAACAGCATGTTCGGCCGGGCGAATCGCACGGAAAAGGTCCGCGCCGGTCGGTCCGGACGTTTTGGCGCGCCCTGAGACTCAAAGTTGGGCTCCTTCTCTTGAAACGGAGCCGCTCCATGTTGCTGAAGAACGCCCTCGGGTTGATCGTCGGATTGCTCGTCGCGTTGCCGGCGCTGCCGCGCGATCCCGCACCGGCGCGCGGTACCGTCGTCGATGAACCATTCACGTCCACTGCCCTGCGCGACAACCGCATCGGCCTCAAGCCCGAGCGCGCGATCAAGCTGCTGCTGCCGCCCGGATACACGAAATCGAAGCAGCGCTACCCCGTCGTATATTTCCTGCACAACGCTTGGTGGGGCCCGCGGCAGATGTTCGAGGATGGGCGCGCGCAGCGGTTGATCGAGCGCGCGTTCGCAGACGGCGGCGTGCAGGAGTTCATCCTCGTCGTCGCCGATTACACCGGACCCACGACCGGCAGCCTGTACGAGAATTCGCCTGTCAGCGGGAGGTGGATCGACTACACCGTCGACGAAGTCGTCCCCTTGATCGACGCAAAGTATCGGACGCTCGCGCGGCGCGAAAGCCGCGCCGTCGTCGGGGATTTCTTCGGCGGACGCGGCGCGTTGAAGCTCGCGATGGTGAAGGCGGATGTATTCAGCGTCGCGTATGCGATGCATCCGGTTGCGACGGGTGCCGGCGATATCCCGTGGTCGTCGCTGGAGATCGACTGGCCGCGCATCCATGCGGCGAAGACGTTTGCCGAGCTCGGCGGACTCGGGCGCACGCAGATCTTCTGGGCCATCCACCAGGCATTTGCGCCGAACGTCGCGGCGCCGCCCTGCTTCTGCGATTTCTATGCCGGGTTGAAAGACGGAAAGGCGGCGTACAACCCGGACCGCGCAATGGCGATGCAGAAGTCGTTCTTGTTAGACGAGACGCTGTCGCAGTCGGCGGCGGCGTTGCGGTCGATGCGCGGGTTGGCGCTGGATTGGGGAAGGTTCGACACGACACAGGCGCATGTGGTTTCGAATCGGCAGTTCAGCAGGAAGCTGGAGGATCTGGGGGTGGAGCACGAGGCGGAGGAGTATCGGGGGGATCCGTGGAATCGGACGTGGACGGAGGATGGAAGGTTCGCGGAGCGGGTGCTGCCGTTTCTGCGGAAGCACCTCGCGACCGCGGGGCACTAACGCGCCACCTACGCTTCGACAATCGGCTTGAAGCCGGCCCAGGCCATGCGGCTCATGTCGAAGGGCATGTTGGCGGGATCCATCAGCTTGGTGAGGCGCGGATCCTGCATCACCATTTTCATGATGCGCTTCTGGTCGGCCTTCGACTTGTAGATGATCCAGGAGAACAGCACCACCTCGCCCGGTTTCACCTTGGCGAGCTTCGGAAAGAGCGAGGTGAAAGTCTTGCCTTCGTGCTTGCTGGTGAGCTGGTCGGCGACGCACTCGACGTACTCGAGGGCCCCGTGATCACGCCAGACTTTGCCGGCCACGCGGGCGATGCGGCGGTAGCGCGCGAGGTTCTTCTTCGGGACCGGTAGAACGAATCCATCTACGTATCGGGACATGGGTTTCTCCTTGGTAGTTACCTTCTGGTCGAACGGCACGCCCCCGTTTCGACACCTGCCGGAAAGAAAGTTCTCGAACCCGCTGTTGGCGTAATGGAAAACTGTCTCAGTTTCATACCCTCCGCGCGAGCAGTTCCTGCACCTGTGCCAACAGGCTCTCTGGAACGACTGGTTTGCTCATGAAGCGAACGTCGACTTCGTGAGCCAGGTCCTCGATCTCAGCTGACGTATCGCCGCTGAGCACGATGACGGGAAGGGCGTTGCCCAGCTCTTTGCGAACGTAATTGATCACATCGTAGCCCGTTTTACCGTTCGGCAAATGGAAGTCGGTGATCAGCAAGTCGAGTCGAGCCGACTTGTCGACGACGACGAAAGTTTCATCGAGCGATGCGGCGGTCACGATGCGATATCCAAGGCAGCTGAAGAAGCGCGACATGGAGGCGCGCACCGACGCGTCATCCTCTACCAGCAGTATGGTCGACGATATTGCATCGCAGCCGGCTTGCGGGTTGGAGTCTCGTTCAGCACCGATCGCAAGATCGAGATCACCCGCCGGTACGCTGAGCGAGAAGACCGAGCCTTTGCCTTCTTCCGAGTCCACCTGGATATCCGCCTCCAACAGCGCGGCAATTCGTTGCACGATCCCCAAGCCCAATCCATGGCCCTGCCGGCTCAGCGTTGCGCTGACGCCCACTTGATAGAACTCCCCGAAGATCAGCGGCAGCTCCTGGCGCGGGATGCCGATCCCGGTATCGATGACTTCGATTCGCACGAGCGGCCCGGCTCGCGAGGAGCGCAGCGTGATCGAGCCTTGCGGTGTGAACTTGATTGCATTCGAAAGCAGATTCCGGACGATTTCTCCAACAAGCGTTGGATCGCTGCGAATCGCCAGCGACGCCGGCTCCTCGGTCTTCAGTTCGAGCCCTTTGTTCGCTGCCAGGCTGGAGAACTCAGTGCGCAGCTTTTCGAACAGAGTCGTCACCGCAAAGTCGGTTAGCTCCGGCGCGACTTTTCCGGACTCCAGCTTGCTGATGTTCAGGAGCGCATCGAGCAGGTGCATCATCGTATCGATGGCTTCGCTCTGCTCCCGCAACGCCGTGCGTCCACTGGCGTCCAGTGTGCAGTTGCGCAAGATCCCGTTGAGCAGCGTGAGCGTCTGCACCGATTGGCGCAGATCGTGGCTGGCCGCGCGGACAAAATGGCTTTTCGCCTTGTTCGCGCGATCGGCTGTATCGCGCGCTGCAATCAATGCAGCCTCGGCACGCTTGCGCTCGATGGCGATGCTGGCCTGGTGGGCGTAGAGGTCCGTGATTCGCAGTTCGTCCTGAGTGAACGTGCGAGGCGACCTGAAGTGCGTCGATAACATCCCGAGTATTTCGCCGTCGGTCGTGAATAGCGGCGTCGAGTGCACGGCGCGCAAACCCATTCTTCGCGCAGCTACCGGATCGAAGATGCCTGTCGCATCCGTTTCGACATCTTCAACGATCACACGCTCACGACGCGCGAGCGCCCTGCCGCAAGCGGAATTTGTGCGAGCGTCGACTGCAGCGAAGTGATCTAACGACTCCTGGTCCATACCGCGATGAGCATCCATATGCAGAGTCTGCGTAGCCGGGTCCAGGAGCTGCACGCTGCCGGATGCCGCATCATGCAGCGCAATCGTTGCATCGAGGATCTTCTCGAGCAGCGCCTGCTGATCGTTCGTCGTCATGGCCATCGTGCTGAGGTCGTGCAGACGTTGCATCGCCACGAGTTCTGCCGCCAATGTCTTGCGACTTTCGGCCTCGGCCGCCCGGGCCTGATCCACGGCTTCGCGCAATCTCGCTTCCGCCCGTTTCGTTTCCGTTACATCCCGCGCGACCGACACCGATCCGAAGATGTGGCCCTCGGCGTTGCGCACAGGAGTTGCACTAACTTCGCGATACCGAAACTCGCCCGTTCGAGGGTTACGAACGATCTGCTCTGCGTTCTTGATCACCTCACCGGACAGCGCTCGCAAAGGCGGCGCCTCCTCGAGTGGGCGCGGCGTGCCATCCGGACGCAACACGGTGAGATCGGAAACAATGGCGGAGACAGGAACTCCGACCACCGAGACATGACCGAACTCGCTTAGCGCTGCGGGGTTCGCGTACGTGTACCGGCCCTGAGGGTCGGTGAAGTAGACCTCTTCATTGATGCCGTTCAGTACTGCAGAGAGCGTTTCCGTCTCTGCACGCAGGGCGTCCACGAGCCGTTGCACTTCATGCTCAGCGCGATTGCGCGCCGTTACATCGATTCCCGTGCTGACGATCGAATTGGGGCCGGCGGGAAACAGGCACGTCAGGAAGTTCTGTGAGTCAAAGTGCGACTCGTAGTGAGTGGGTTCACCTGTCGTCAGGACGTGCGCACACATGGCGATCAATCGTTCGGCGCGATCGGGCAGCAGCTCGCTCAGCCGCTTGCCGAGCACTGCTTCGCGCGTCTTGTTCAGGAGTCTGAGGACGTTCTGGTTTACGTCTGCGTAGATCCAATCAGCGACAAGTCCCCCATCCGTGCGCACGGCTTGAAGCACAATCATGAGGATCGTGGGGTGTTCGAAGATGGCTCGGTAGTGACCTCCGGTAGCCTGCGAGGGGTCTATCGATTGCGTTTGCTCACTCGGAGCGAACCTTTCCTTCATCCCCGTCATATGCGGACCCCTTGTGTCAGCAGACAGACAACCCGAGCACGGGCAAGCGTAACCCAGCCGACGTCGGCGGCGCGCAATGAGTTAGATGAGAATGGGGTACGCTCATACGCCCGAGTGAACCAGGCCCCACATCGATGTCCACCGCCGAACTCAACCCCCAAGCCCCAACGGCCAGGTCCGGATTGCCACGGCAGGTTCCGTACATCATCGGCAACGAGGCGTGCGAACGTTTCAGCTTCTACGGGATGCGCAACATCCTGACGCCGTTCCTGGTCACCTCGCTGCTGCTGTATGCACCGGAAGCCGAGCGTGCAGGCATCGCGAAGGATGTATTCCACTCCTTCGTCATCGGCGTGTATTTCTTCCCGCTGCTCGGCGGCTGGATCGCCGATCGGGTCCTCGGCAAGTACCGCACGATTCTCTGGCTCTCGCTCGTCTACTGCGTGGGGCACGCGTGCCTCGCCGCATTCGACGACAACCGCACGGGCTTCTACACCGGGCTGTTCCTGATCGCGCTGGGTTCGGGCGGCATCAAACCACTCGTCGTGTCGTTCGTCGGCGATCAGTTC
>DASTXR010000014.1:0-54106 GCA_035765415.1 Steroidobacteraceae bacterium
CAGTCAAAGAACTGCGCGCAATCCTCGAGAAAACCCGGCGTTGAATCGCAAAATTGGGAGGCCCATGAGCGGATCGAAGCTCCAATCCATCGCCCCCATCTTCCAGGTGGCGAACATGCAGCGCGCCATCGACTACTACACGCGCGTGCTCGGCTTCGCCATCGAATGGACGGCGGGTGAGCCGCCCACTCACGCGAGCGTGAGCCGCGACAGTGTCGAGATCAGCCTGACCGTGGAAACCGCTCCGGTGCCGTCCAGGGTGTACATCGAAGTGAATGACGTCGACGACTACTTCGGACGTATCGCCGCCGCCGGCGCGTTCGTGAAAGTGCCACTCGCCGATCGCCCCTATGGCATGCGCGACGGGCGTGTCGACGATGCCGATGGAAATTCGATTCAGCTCGGCGAGCCGCTCATCAAGTGACGAACCTGGCTCGCTTCCTGCTTCTCGTGTTCCTGTTCGAAGGGGCGGTGCACGCGCAAGGCGCGCCGCCATCTCTCCAGACTTCGCCCGGCAAGCTCACGGTCGCCGAGGCCGACGCGGCGCGCGATGGGGTTCCTTTCCGCCTGTTCTCCGCCTGGCTAGAAGCCTTCAACTCGGGCGATGCGGCACGCCTGGGCGCATTTCTCGAAAGCAGTTGGCCCGGCGGGACGATGAATCGGGAATTGAGCCTGCGCGATCGAAGCGGCGGCTTCGACCTGCGCGCGCTCGAGGAGGCGACTGCCACCAGTCTCATCGGCGTCATGCAGGAGCGCGACTCGGACCAGTTCGTGCGTTTCAATATCGTCGTGAAGGCCGAAGAACCGCAACGCATTGCGTCGCTCAACAGATTGGCCATTCCGCGCCCGGCAGAATTTCCGGTGCCGTTCATGAGCGAGGCCGAGATCATCGCCGCGCTGCGCGCCAGGCTCGAGAAGGACTCCGCCGCTGACCGCTTTTCGGGCGCCGTGCTGGTGGCCAGGAATGGGAAGGTGCTGTTCAGCGAGGCGTATGGCCTGGCGGATCGCGAGAAGAAAGTGGCGAACACGCTCGATACGCGGTTCCGCATCGGCTCGATGAACAAGATGTTCACGGGCACCGCGATCCTCCAACTGGTGCAGGCCGGCAAGGTCAAACTCACCGATCCCCTGGGCAGGTTTCTCGACGACTATCCGGACAAGGACACCGCCAGCAAAGTCACGATCCACCATTTGCTGACGCACACCGGCGGCACCGGCGATATCTTTGGTCCCGCGTTCGATCGACATCGCCTCGAACTGCGCACGCACAACGATTACGTCGCCCTCTACGGCCACCGCAGCCCTGCGTTCGAGCCCGGCACCCGCTGGGAGTACAGCAACTACGGCATGGTGCTGCTCGGCCGCGTCATCGAGAAAGCGAGCGGACAGAGCTATTACGAATACGTGGCGAGGCGCATCTACAAGCCCGCGGGAATGACTCGATCGGGTTCGGAGCCCGAAAGCAAGGACGTGCCGGGCCGTTCGATCGGCTACCTGCGCGCGCCGGGCGCGGCCAAGTGGCTTGCGAACACGGACACCCTGCCTTTTCGCGGCACCTCCGCCGGCGGCGGTTATTCCACGGTGGGCGATCTGCTGAAATTCTCGGAGGCGCTCCTCGGCAACAAACTACTGGATGCCGAACACACGCAACTGCTGCTCACGGGCAAGGTCGACACTCCGGCGGGAAAATACGCGTACGGCTTCGACGACCTGCGCAGGGACGGCGCAGGGGCGCTCGGCCATGCCGGCGGCGCGCCCGGCATGAACGGCATGCTCAGGATTTTTCCGAAGTCAGGCTACGTCGTGGTGGTGCTGTCTAACTTCGATCCACCGGCAGCGCAGCGCGTCGCCGGGTTTCTCGAGCTGCGCCTGGAGCTCAAAGACTGAACTTCACGCCCAGCCGCGGCGCGATGCCGCGCGCCTCGAACCCGATGAATTGTTCGAACTGCTCGTCCGTCAGGTTGTCGATGGCGAGATAGGTTTCGAGCCGCGGCGAGACCTGCCACACCGCGCTCGCGTCGACGCGCGTGTAGGCCGGCAGCCGCACATCTCCCGTGGGAATGGACGAGTCGAAGGACGAGCCCACGTACGTGGCCGCCGCCGAGAACTTGAGCGCGGCGTTTGGCGCCCAGTGTGCGCCGAGGCCCGCTCGCCACTCCGGCCGATTACGCAGCTCGCCGCCCGAAGCGATGCGACTGTCGACATTCGTGACGCTGGCGTCGAGCGTCCACTGCTCACTCACATCCAGCAACCCCGCGAGCTCGAACCCGCTCGAATCCACGCGATTGCGATTCACCAGCATGGGTGGCGGCCCGGAATCGAAGTCGATGGCGTTGCGGAATTCGCCGTCGAAATACGTGGCGCTCCAGCGCGCCGCGCCGTCGAGCAGGCGTTGCGACAGCTCGATTTCGTATGACTCGCCGCGTTCCGGCACGAGATCCGGGTTGCCGACCAGCGGATGTCCCAGCGCGTACATGCTGGGTAGTTTGAACGCCTTGCCCCAGGCGCTGGCCAGCGTGAACCCGCTGCCGGCGAACTCGTAGGCCACGCGCAGCCGCGGGCTCGTGACCGAAGAATATCCGTCGGGGTTGTCCACGCGCACACCGGCTTGCGTCGACAGGCCAAAGCCCGTGTCCAGTCGCACTTCGGCGAACGGCGCCCAGGAATTGCGCGTGAGCTCGAACGAAGTGGGCAGCACGAAACCGCCACCGAAATCGAGCGACCCGTCGCTGGCGCCTTCTTCACGCTGCCACTCGGCGCCGTAGGCCAGCGACAGGTTTTCCGAGAATTTCTGCGTGCCCGTGAAGGTGGCCGTGAAGCGCGTGAGCTCCGAATCGACGATGCTCGGCGGCACTCCGAAAGGATCGCGCAGGCCCGGCGCGACGCCGGGAGAGTCGATGTGATCGTCGCGATCGAGGTAACCGAGCGAGAGCGCGAACGTGGCATCGCCCGCGCGATGCGTGACGCCGAGGCCGAATACACTTTCATCCGCATCGCGCGTTTCCACGTCGCGGATGTCGGCGAATTCGTAACCGCCGCTGTCGTCGGGGAAACCTTCGCGTTCGGTTTCGGTGAAGCGCCCCGAAAAGCTCAGCGTGGTGAACGCGCCGAACTGGGTGTCGAACGTGCCGGAGACGCGTTGTGACGCGAATTCGTTGCCGCGCACCTGCTCGCCTTCGTGCGTGTCGCTGAAACCCATGTTCCAGTTGCCGCCGACCACCGGGCCGCCGGCGTTCAGCGCGATCTCGTGCGTGTCGTACGCGCCGCCCATGGCGTCGATGGAGGCGTAGCCCTTGGTCGTGGGAGCATGGCGCGTGACGATGTTGATCACGCCGGCGAGCGCATCGCCGCCATACACGGCCGAGTAAGGTCCGCGCGCGACTTCCACGCGCTCGACGTCGGCGATGTCGAGCGCCGACAGGTCGAAAGAGCCGCCGCGCGCATTGGTGGGGTCGTTGACGCGCACGCCGTCGACCAGCACCAGCGTGTAGTTAGGGTCCGCGCCGCGGACATAAACGGAACCCGTGCCGCCGCGACCGCCCACCTGGTCCACGTGTACGCCGGCCACGCGCCGCAGGACATCGGCGAGCTGTGTCGGCTTCTCCACGTCGAAATCTTCGCGTTCGAGCACGGTGACGTTGGCCGCGATGTCGTCGGGGCTGGTCGCGACGCGCGAACCCGTCACGATGATCTCGGGTTGGGGAGTGGGGAGGGTAACGCCGCCGTTGGCGGCGGCCAGGATCCAGAGGATTGTCATAGTGTTTGCAAGGGAAACCGGTTTCAGAGGCAGGGAATTTTCGGTTAGTGTAGCCGCACACAAGGGGGTTCCATGTCGAGATTTCTGCGCCGCTACACCGCAGGCGTACTGACCGTCGCCGCGCTTGCAAGTTTCAATATCGCCCAGGCGCAGAACGTAATACCGCCAAACGCAGCCTTCCGCGACAACCCGGCGTGGACCGTGGTCGATGGCGCGCTCACCGCGCCGGCCGCGGGCGAAACGAAGCCCCTGGTCACGCGCGCCACGCTGGCCGACAGCATCACGTCGTTCGAATACCGCGCGCCCGCGGGCGCACGCGCGAACCTCGTGCTCATGGGCCGGTACGCCTTTGAACTCGTGGGTAATGGCCAGGGAAACGGCGAGTGGCAGTCTTTTGCGGTTCGTTTCCGGGCGCCGCGCTTCGATGCCGGCTTCACCAAGCTCGACAACGCGTTCGCGCTCGATGTGCGCAACGGCGCCGACACGCGCCGCGCCGTCTTTTTCGAGGGACCCAGCGCGGTCGCCATCTGGCAGGGCGAAGACAAGCGCGGGCCCGCTTTCATCGTCGTCGCGCAGGGGCCGTTCGCGGTGCGCAACGCGCGCCACGAGGCTGCGGACTTCGATGAACTCACGTTGCCCAAGGCCGCGGGCGGCGACACCAACGAGAAGGAACTGCGCGATCTCGTGGCGCTCGGCAAGCAGACCTTTGAAGACGTGGGCTGCCACGCATGCCATCTCGTCCAGCCCGGCGACACGGGCGTGAGCTCGGGACCCAATCTCTTCGGCCTCATCCGCGGCGAGCCGCGCACGCGCGAAGTGGTGGAGGGCGGTGAGGGACACCGCTTCCAGATCAAGGCGGGCCGCGAATACGTGCGCAGTTCGGTGCGCACCCCCGCCGATCAGCTCGCGGTGGCGGAGAGTGGCCCCACGCGGGGACAGGCCTATCTACCGGTGATGCCGGCGTTTGGCAGGGAAGTGCTTACCGACGCCCAGGTCGACGCCATTGCCGACTACCTGGCCACGCTGAACCCGCCCGAGAACCGCGGCCCGGTGGTGAAGCTCGCGGGCATGACGCCCGAAGCACCCTACGACCCGATGAAAGATTCCTTGCAATGGCTGGTGGGCGACACCGTGCGCCTGCAGCGCGGGCCGTTGCCCGGCGTTTCCGGCCGCAGCATCCACGTCGGCAACCCGGACGGCGTCAACTACACGTTCGATCCGCGGCTGCTCGCCATCGTGAAGATCTGGCAGGGCGGTTTCCTCGACATGACGGGCGAGCTCACCAATCGCGGCAATCGCGGACTCGCCATCGGCTACGAGAGCCGCGAGATCGGGTTCGGCGAACGTGGCTATCTACTGGCGCCGCTCGATGCCGCGGGTGCGCCCGTGGACTTCACGTTCAAGGAAGGCAGGTTCGGCGATACGGCCACGTTCAAGTCCTGGCTCTACAGCAAGGAAGACCAGCTTGCGCTGATCGCCCGCGCGGATGCGCAGTTCCTCGGCTACTCGCGGGACTCGAAGAGCAAGACCGCCGCGCCCGCTTTCAGGTATCGCGTAGGCAAGAACACCGTCGATGTCACCACCACCATCTCCGGGCGCGGCGAAGTCGCGATTCGCGTGAACGGCAAGCTTGCGACCGCGCAGAGCTTCGTGCTGAACGAGGCGTTGCTGACCGGCGCCGCGGCCAGCGGCGGCACGCTGACGGGTGACCGCTGGACGCTGCCCGCGGGCAACACCAACGCCACGCTGAGCGGAAAAATCGCGGTCGCGCCCGTCGCCTGGCGGCCGGCGCCTTCCGGCTATGCCTACCAGCGCGCGCCGCTCGAGCGCGCGGCATCCACCGCCACGCTGCCGGCCGGATACAGCATCGAGAACTACTATTCGCCCAAGGACAACTACGGCCGCGACCAGTTGTTCGAAGCGCTCGGCCTTTCCGTGGCGAAGGATGGCACGGTGGTCGTTGCCACGCGCACCGCCGGCATCTGGCGGCTCGTCAAAGGCGAGTGGCGCCTGTTCGCGGAAGGATTGTTCGACAGCCTCGGCGTGGTCGTCGAGGACGGCAAGGGCCTCGTGGTCGTGGCCGGGCAGAAAGCCGAGCTCACGCGTATTTCCGACACCAACGGCGACGGCATCGCCGACAAGTACGAGACGTTGTTCGACGCTCATTCGTACCACGCCAACTACCACAGCTACATGCACGGCCCCGTGAAGGGCGGCGACGGCGCTTACTACTTCGCGCTGAACCTCGTGCACGACGGCTCCGGATCGTCGTACACCGCCGGCGGCAACGTCATGGGGACCTGGGGCGGCTTCAATGGCTGGGCGGTGCGTGTCGAACCGAATGGCAAGTTCGAGTTGTTCTCGAAAGGCCTGCGCAGTCCCGCGAGCGTGGGTGCGAGCCCGGACGGGCGCGTCTGGTATGCCGACAACCAGGGCGATTTCGTCGCCACCTCGAAGATGTTCGTGCTCGGCAAGGACAAGTTCTACGGCCACCCGGCCGGCCTCGTGGATCTTCCGGGCATGACGCCCGATTCTCCCGAGATCGCCTACGACAAGTGGGCGGACCGGCGCGAGCGGCCCATCATCATGTTCCCGCACAACCGCGTCGCGAATTCACCGGGCAATCCGGCCTGGGACACCACGCGCGGCAAGTTCGGCCCGTTCGCGGGCCAGATGCTGATCGGCGACCAGACGCAATCGAACCTGTTGCGCGTGGTCGTGCAGAAGGTCGGCGACGTGGAAGAAGGCAGCGTCATGCCGTTCATGGAAGGGCTCGAGTCCGGCGTCATGCGGCCCGTGTTCCTGGCGGACGGCAGCCTGTTGTTAGGCCAGACCGGCCGCGGGTGGCAGGCCAAGGGCGGCAAGGTCGCGGCGCTCCAGCACGTGCGCTGGGACGGAAAGACCGTGGCGCCGCAGATCCTGGCGATGATCGCGACGCCCGAGGGTTTCCGCATCGATCTGACGCAGCCGTTGGGCAATGGCGTGAGCGAGGGGATCCTGAAGACGGCGCTGACGATGGAATCGTGGGTGTATCGCGATGCGCCGGATTACGGCTCACCCGAGCTCGACCTGCATGGCGAAGGCACGACGGCTCTCACCATCGGCCCGGATCGCAAGTCCATCGCCGTGAAGCTGGTTTCCACCGAGCAGAAGTCCGTGCATCCGCGGCAGACCGCGCGCATCTATCACGTGAAGCTCGCGTCGGGAACGCTGTTCGATGCGAACGCGCCGGCGGAGCTCAACGCTTACTACACGCTGCAGCAGTTTCCGGTGAAGGTGAAATAACGCCAGGGCAATACGTGCGGCGGGCGACGAAACGCTCCATCCGGCCGTCGAGGCGAATCCCGCCCTAACTATGTGGGGCGGCGAAAAACGCACTGGCGTCTGCCGGTCTCGCCTTGCCGCACACCCCCTTCCGCCGGTTCCGAACGGCGCGAAACTCCGCTCCCACGCGCATCGCGCGGCGAATCATCCGGGAGTGACCCATGAATACGATCAGACATGCGTGGCTGCGCGCGGCTTTGCTGGCGCTGCTCGCCGCGCCTTTGACCGCGCTTGCCGCGGTGCAGGAAATTCCGATCACGACGTCTTCAGCCGAAGCCCGCCTGGCGTTCGACGCGGGCCAGGCCGCGCAGGATCGCGGGGACGCCGCGCAGGCGAACGCGCTGTATCGCACCGCGGTGACGGCAGATCCGAATTTCACCTACGCCTGGGTGAATCTCAGCAACGTCACGTTCTCCACCGAGGAATTCAACGCGGCGCTCAAGGGCGCGGAGCAGGGTGCGGCGCAGGCGAGCGAAGGCGAGCGCATGCTGCTCGAGTTCAACAAGCTGTTCCTGGCGAACAACTTCGATGCGCAGCTCGCGCTCGCCCGGCGGCTCACCGACAGGTACCCGAATGCGCCGCGTGCCTGGATGTTGCTCGCCGCCGCGCAGGGCGCGCTCAACAAGTTCGGCGAGCAGCGCGCCACGCTCGCGAAAGTGGCGGAGCTCGCGCCGGAGTTCTCGCCGGCGCCGTTCGCACTGGCCGGGTCCTATCTATTCAACGAACCGAAGGATTTCGCCAGGGCGGAGAAATACTACCGCGCGGCGATCGCCATCGAGCCGGGCTTCGACGTCTATTACTGGTCGCTGGGCGACGTGTACCGCGGCTCGAACCGGCTCGAGGATGCGCGGCGCTACTACAAGCTGGCGCTTCAGCTCGATCCGAATGACCTGACGGCGCCCATCAAGCTGGGCCACGTGAACTCCTTCCTGGGCCACTTCGATGAGGCGCGCAAGGACTATGACCGCGGTATCGCCGCGGGCGGACCGGCGAATGCCGGTTTCCTCGTGCCGTTCAAGTGCTTCACGTGGGTGTACGCGGGCGAGCCGGCGAAGGCGATCCAGTCACTCGAGAAACTGGTGGCCGACATCGACAGCTTCGGTGCGGGCAAGGACCAGGTGCTGAACGCCAAGGTATTCGCGCTGACCAACGCGGCGACGATCGCGCTGTTCAGCGGGCTGAACGACGATGCGGAGCGTGTGCTCGCGACGCGCACGGCGCTGATGCGCGAAAACGCGAAGGTGGTGGGTACCGAAGCGTTCTCGAAAATCCAGGAAGCGCAGATCGCGTTCTTCGACGGGCAGTTGGCTGCCTGGCGCGGCGATTACAAATCGGCGACGAAGCTCGCACAGAAAACCGCGGACCTGGTCGCGGGCGAGAACAACGCGCGCAAGATGGAGCCGTTTCACGAGCTCTCGGGGCTCATCGCGTTGCGGCAGAAGAATTACAGGAAGGCCGTCGCGGAGCTGCGGCTCGCGGATCAGACGCAGCTGCGCAACAAGTATCTGCTGGCGCAGGCGCTGGAAGCGACCGACGCCGCTGACGAAGCGAAGCGGCTCTACAGGGACGTGGCGGAAAACAACTTCAACACCGTGGACTTCGCGCTGCTGCGCGCGCCGGCACTCAAGAAAGCGGGCTGAGGCCCGCTACGGCGGCAGGCCGGGGGGCCGAACCTCACGTTGAGGTCCGGCCCCTTTTGCTAGCAAATGGGGACTGTCCCCATTTTCTTACGCGGCTTTCTTGATCAGGCCCTCGGCGATCATGGCTTCCTGAACCTTGGGGCGTGCGGCGACGCGGGCCTGGAACTCCTTCAGCGCCGGCCACGGGGCCAGGTCGATCGCGAGAGGGTTGGTCCAGTTGACGACGGTGAACAGGTACGCGTCGGCCACGGTGAACGTGTCACCGGTGAGGTATTTCTTGCCGGCGAGCTGCGTGTTCAACCAGTCGAACTTCTTCTTGAGGTTCGCGAGCGCGTAGTCCTTCACGGCCTGGTCGTTCGACGCGGTCCACAGCGGCGAAAAACTCTTGTGCACTTCGCTGGTGACGTAGTTGAGCCACTCCTGCACGCGATAACGCTCGAATGTGCCGTTCTTCGGCGCGAGATTGCTCTCGGGTTTCTGGTCGGCGAGGTATTGCATGATGGCCACGCCTTCGGTGAGCACCTGGCCATTGTCGAGCTTGAGCGCCGGCACGGCGCCCTTGGAATTGATCGCGAAGTAGTCAGAGCCATCTTCCAGCTTCTTCGTCTTGGTGTCGGCGCGCTTGAGATCGAGCGACAGGCCGGCTTCACGCGCGGTGATGTGCGAGGCGAGCGAGCAGGCACCGGGGGAGAAATACAACTGCATGACGTACTCCATTGCGTGGTTTTGAATCGGGTGGGCATTCTGGAGAGGCACCCACCGATGCACAAGTACTTACCTGCTGGTAAGTACCCCCACCTGGCGACCTAGGGGGTACCAACCTTTTGGTAAGTATCGGCGTTGTGGTACGGTGCCGCCCATGCCAAAAGCCCAATGCGCTGCAAACGTGTTCAGTTCCGCGTGCCCATCGCGCCGCGTCATGGCCGTGCTCGCCGAGAAGTGGACGCTGCTCGTCGTCGCGCAACTCGCCAACGGCCCCATGCGCACCGCGGAAATCCGCCGCGGCGTGGATGGCGTGTCGGAGAAGATGCTCATCCAGACGTTGCGCAAGCTCGAGGGTTTCGGGCTCATCAGCCGCAAGAGTTATCCCGAGGTGCCGCCGCGCGTGGAATACCGGCTCACGCCGCTGGGCCGCTCGCTCGCGCGGCTCGCGGGCCTGTTCAGCCGGTGGGTGGAGCGCAACGTGGCGAGCCTCCTCAAGGCCGAACAGGAAGCGGCCTGATCCATCACGGGGTTGAGAAAAACTCATCGCTGATACGGAATAACTGCGCACCGCGCTGGCGCGACGCGAATTTTCGCGCGCGGTAAAAGTGCGAGGCCGACGCAGTTCGCAAACTGCCGTTGCGGCAGTGGCATGGCGTGAATGGCTTGCGTAATTTCCGCCGCCATGAAGACACCAGAAGAAAAAAATATCTCTCGATGGGCCACCGCTTTCTGCTGCGTATTGCTGATGCTGTCGGCCAGTGTCGCGAGACCTGGCGCCGCCCTTGTTGGCGACGCGCTGGTCGGCGAAGAGCTCGCGGTCCTGCAGGCGATTGCCGCCATCATCGTTCGCGACGCGCCCCGCCCCTATGAGCGGCTCTACTTCGAGTCGCAGTTCGAAGGCGCCCCGTTCGTCGCGAGCTCCCTGGAAAATCCGGACCGCAATCAGTTCTGCGGCCTGACGCGGTCGGAAGCGCTGCATATCGTGCGGACGTTATCCACCGTCACTTCCAACCGCGTGGAGTTCGACAAGGAGATCGCCCGGTCGGTGGGACTCAAGCTGGGGCACAAGAAGAATCCCCGGTTTCCCTATCTGATCCTGTCGCGTCCGGTATTCGGGCCGGGCAACAAATACGCGTGGGTCGCCGTGGAATTGAACGGCCTGTCGGGCGCGGTCATGCGGCTCGACAAGGTCGGCGGCGAGTGGAAAAAAACTTCGCGGTGCGGCGGCTGGATGAAAACCGAGGAGTGACGTCACTGCGGTGTCGGGCTCCCTTGCTGGCGAATGGCTTCGACCACCGTCGCGGTGTCGCTGGCGAAGTCGTTCTGCTGGTGCACGATCTCACCGCGCCGATCCAGAACCGTGACCAGGTTGGAATGCGCAAACTGCCCTGATTCGATCTGTTCGTAGTTGAAGCCGAGCACCGCCGCGAGCTCGCGCACGTCCTCGGGCGACCCGCGCAACAGTTTCCAGCTGCGGTCCAGTTTCATCTCGCGGCGATACTCGCGCAGGATCGCGAGCGTGTCGTGCTCGGGATCCACGGTGACTAGCAGGAAGCGGATCCGGCCCTGGATGTCGGCGGGCATGTTCCTGGAAAACATCTGCAACGATTTGACCGTCACCGGGCAGGCGCCCGTGCAGGTGGTGTAGATGAGCGCCAGGAGCTGCATGTCGCCCTCGAGCGCGCCCAGCCGCAACTTGCGGCCGTTGTCCTGCACCCACGTCGAATCGAGCTGATAAACCGAACGCTCGGTGGGTTCGCTTCCGACCTCGGTCATCATCGTCACGGCGGCGAGAAACGCGACGCCTTTGCGAGCTCGAATCATGACACCTCCCGCACACAACGAAAGCCGAGATTCTTCAACGCGAAGTTGGCGCGCAGGCTGCTGCGAAAGCTGTAACGCAGGAACGCGCCGTAGTTAGAAGGGTCGACCGCGCGAATTCCGTCGCCGCAGAACTGGCTCGAGTTGGCGCCCGCGGAGGTGCCGATGCGGCCCGAGACCATTGCGGAATTGAAGTTGGAGGTCCATTCCCAGACGCCCGGGAACGCCAGCGCGGTGTTCGCCAATTCGGGAGCGCTGCGTCCCATGGCGAATGCAAACGGCGAGTTGCCTGTGCCGGCGGGGTCATCCGCGGTGGCGCCGGGCTTGTTTGCCGGCGCGCTGCCGCCGGCAAAACGCTCCCACTCGGCGACCGTCGGCAGGCGGCCGCCAGCGGCCTTGCAATAGGCGCCGGCGGCAAACCAGGAGACGAACGTCACTGGCTGCGAAAGTATTTCCGGCCGCGGTGTGAGGTCGTCCTGCCAGTCCGTCAGGTAGCTGCTCTCCGCATACAGCTTCTTGATGCGCGACTTTCGCCAAGCCGGATGGTCGCGCACGAACCCCAGGAATTCTTCGTGCGTGACCGTCGTTGCGCTCAGGCAGATCGGGTCGACCGGCACCGAGCGGGTCTCGGTGCCAGTCTTGAAGAACGGTACGTAGACCCCGGCGGGCACGAAAACCTCGTGGGTTCGACACGCGCTCGTGCTCTTGCACGCGTGCACAACATGGTTCGCGGTTCCGGCTTCCGCGACCAAACCAATGGCGCCCAACAACAAGGTGGGCGCGGCGATCAGGAGTCGCATGGTGACTCCGTCAGCGTCGGTCGCTGGCGGTGCGGTCTTTCGGTTCCGACCCCGCTTTCGCCAGCAATGCGCGGACGCGCTGCACGTCGACCGCTGCCACCGGAGCCCCGGAGTTTCCGAAGTTGGTGCGGACGTAGCTCAACACCGCCGCGATCTCTGCGTCCGAGAGCGAGAAGTTCGGCATCACGCCATTGAAGGTTTGCCCGTTGACCGTGATCGGACCCTGCAGGCCTTCGAGCAGCACGCGAATGGCGCGCTCCGAGTCGTGCATCAGGTAGTCCGACTTCGCGAGCGGCGGGAACACTCCGGCCATTCCGCGTCCGTCGGATTGGTGGCAGACGGTGCAGATCTTCTCGTACACCTCTTTGCCCTGCGCATGGATGGCGCTGTCGGCGGAGCTCGCCACCTGCTGCGCTGGCTTCGGCGCTGGCGCCGCGGAAGTGGTGACCGCGGCCACGCGCTGCAGCCGGGTTCCGGGATTGAAGATCTCCTGGGATTGCCGGCCCGAGAAGATTTCCGGGCGCACCGGCCCCTCGACTTCGATGGCGCCCATGGCGCCCTTGTTGAAGGCGCGGAACATGGAATGGTCCACGAACTGGTAGGCGCCGGGCACGTCCATCACGAAGTCCACCATCGCCGATCCGCCGACCGGAACCACCGTGGTCTGGACATTGTGCTGGTTCACCTTCGTGCCGCCTTCGCCATACACATCGTCGAAGATCTCGCCGACGATGTGGAACGACGACATCAGCGCAGGCCCTGCGTTGCCGAGGTAGAGCCGCACGGATTCGCCGGCCTTCATGCGCAATGCGTTCTCGCCCATGAGCGCGCCGACGCGCCCGTTGAACACCACGTACTCGGGCTGTTCGCGCACCGCCTTGCTCATGTCGAACTGCTGGTTGCCGCGTTCGCCATAGGCCCCGTTGGTGTAAAACTCTCCCTGCACGATGAAGAATTCCTTGTCGACCTTGGGCATGCCCTGCTTCGGTTCGACCAGGATCAGGCCATACATGCCATTGGCGAGGTGCAAGCCCGCGGGTGCCGCCACGCAGTGATAGAGATATAGGCCCGCACGCATCGCGCGCCAGGTGAAGGTGGCGCTGTGGCCGGGAGCCACGAACGACGCTTCGCCGCCGCCGCCCGGGCCGGTGGCGGAGTGAAAGTCGATGTTGTGAGCGACCGAATTGTCGGGGTGATTGCTGATCTTGGTCTGCACCAGGTCCCCTTCACGGACGCGGATGAACTGGCCGGGCGCATCGTCGCCAAACGTCCAGTAGGTGTAGGTGACGCCATCGGCCAGGACCTTGGTGTGCTCCTTGACCTCGACGTCGAGCAGCACCTTGGTGGCGTGGCGGCGATTCAGCGGCGGCGGCACGAACGGCGCGGAGGTGACCACCGCGCGCTCTTCGCCGCGGATCTCGTCGAACTCGGCCGACGCGCGTGTGGTGCCGAGCGCCGCGGACGCATCGGGAAATCCAGCCTGTGCGGTCGAGAGAAACCCAAACGCGGCCACTGCAAACAAAACGAACTGTTTCATACATCAAGTCCTTTTGATGTGACGGGAAAATCCTTGGTTGAGCCGCCGGGCCCGGGAAGCGCGGTCCATGCGCAAATCGGTCGGAACTGCCGGCGGGCGTCGCTATGTAGTTAGTCCATCGATAGATCTTGAGCAGTGGCGACTGCGATTGGGGGCGGAGCTTGCCACAGTTCGCTTGCGCAAGTCAGTAGGACTTCAACTACGAGGTCCGCTGGCGGCGGATGTCCTGGCCCGTATGTCCGATTGTCGTGTATGGCTCGAATGAAACTGGAGTCAATCTACTCGCCTTCTCGGCGCATCGGGAGCGCGCGCGTGTGGTGATGTCAGCACAGGAATACTCCGTGCAGCGTCGGCCTATCTACCCGACAATCGGACGTGTGCGCGCTCCGCTGCCGCCACGAGCGAAACTGGATTGGGTCTCGTTGCGTGACGACGACAGCGCCAAAGGTCCACGCCACGCGAAACGATGCAGCGGTCCTTAGGGATCGCTCTGAGAGCCCGGCCGGAAATGTCGCAGCGCCGCGAATGCGCCAAGTCTTTCGAAAAAATTCGGGGAACATTTTGGCGGGATGAAGCATCGCGGCAGCCCAGAAACCGGTGTCACGGGGCCGTCTAACTAAAAGACGGCGCCCGACGCTCTCGTTGACCCCCTGAGCAGACGTGCGTAGATTGCCCCCGCTCGAAGGAACGCCAGGACTCAGGGAGAAGGTCGTTGCGTGCGCTTTTGACAGGGATGTTGTGTCTGTTCGCCGGCAGCCTCTACGCGCAGCCGGCGCCCATTACTGGGGCAACCTGCGTTTCCACCGGCACGTTCGTGGTTTCCACCACCATCCGGATCAGCGGCGGCACCTACGACGGGGGCTGCAGGACCTACATTCCCGGGCCCGGGATGGACGTAAACAGCCACAGCGAGACCATCGTGGCGCAATCCATGCTGTTTCGCCTCGAAAACGGCGCCCGGCTGCGCAATGTGATCATCGCGCCCTCGCCGTGGCTGGCCTCCGCCAAGGCGATCAACATCTACGCGGGCGCGACGCTCGAGAACATCAACATCACCAAGGTGTTCAGCGAAGTGGCGATCAGCGTCAAGACCGCGGGCACGCTGGCCACCGCGGCCCTCACCAACAGCCGGTTGCACGACGTACGCACGATCTGCACCGGGTACTCCGCGGGCAAGTGCATCACATCGGGAAATGTCATCTACTAACTCGCGCCGCTTCTTGTGTGCGGCAGGGCTCATGTGGATGGCCGTCGATGTTGCGCGGCCCGCGGATGCCGTTGCGGGCGAAGAGCGGGCGGTGCTGCAGGCGATTGCCGCGCTGGTCAACGTCGAAGCGACTCGCCAGTACGAACGCCTCTACTTCGAAACCCAGTTCGAGGGCGCGCCGCACGTCACGAGCTCGCTGACGAACGCGGATCGCACCAGTTTCTGTGGTCTCCCGCGCGAGGATGCGCTGGCGCTGGTGGGCAAACTGCAGAAGCTCACGGCGCGGCGCGTGGCTCTCGACAAGGAGATGGCGAAGTCGGCCGGTTTGAAGCTGGGCGAGAAGAAGAACCCGCGTTTTCCGTATGTCATCCTGTCGCGCGCGATATTCGAGCCGGGCAACCAGTTCGCGTGGGTCGCGGTCGAGTTGAACGGCTCGACGGGCGCCATCCTGCGGCTGGACAAGGTGGCTGGTGAGTGGAAGAAGACCGACCGGTGCGGTGGCTGGCTCAAAGCGGAAGAGTGAGGCCGCCTACGGTGGCGGCGCGCTTTTGGGCCAGAGCAGCCACATTTCGCCGTCGTATTTCATGGTGCCGGCCTGCGCTCCCGCTTCGGCGCCGAAGCCAAAGAACAGGTCGGCGCGCACCGGTCCGCGGATGGCGCCACCCGTGTCCTGGGCCACGACGAGGCGCTGCAATGGAAGGCCGGTTCTGGGCGCGGTGGTGGCGAGGAACATCGGCGCGCCGAGCTTCAGGAATTTCGGATCCACGGCAATCGAGCGCCCGGCCGTCAACGGCACCGCGAGCGCGCCCTTGGGTCCCACCGACGGGTCGTCGAGAGGCGCTTCGCGAAAGAACACCACGCTCGGGTTGCTGTCGAGCACTTCGTGCAGGCGCTGCGGATTCGCGGCCAGCCAGGCGCGGATGGCCGGCATGTTCACCTGGTCGATCGTCATGGCGCCCTGGTCGGCGAGATATCGGCCGATCGAGCGGTAGGGGTGCCCGTTCTGGTCCTCGTACTGCAGCCGGATGGTTTCCCCGGTAGTTAGTTGAACGCGCCCGGACCCCTGCACCTCGAGCATGAACGCATCCAGGGCGTTGTCGATCCACACGATTTCATGGCCGACGAGCGTCGGCGCCTCGCGGGTTTCGCCGCGGCTGAAATAGGGCACCACCTTGTTGCCTTGGACGCGCCCGCGCACGCGCTTGCCCTTGAGCTCGGGGTAGAGCGACGAAAGCTCGACGACGAGCAGGTCATCAGGGCGCTTGTAGAGCGGCGTGGCGAATTGTTCGGAGCGCTCGCGCGAGCCCATGAGCAGCGGTTCGTAGTAGCCGGTGACGAGGCCGGCCTTCTCGCGCTTGCGGCCGGTTTGGCGCAGGACCCGATAAGGCTGCAGGTGTTGCTCGAGGAATGCGCGCACGAAATCGGAATCGCCCGGGCTGGCCGCGACCACGGCGCCGCAAAACGACTGCCACTCGGCCTTGCTGTGAATGGCGTTGCAGGAAGCGATGATGGCCGGCCAGGCGGCGAGCGTGTCATCCGCGCGCCAGCCGGGCAGCTTCGACCAGCTCACGGGTTCGAAGCGCACGGTGGCGGTTGCCGGCGCCGCGTCCTTGCGCGTGGTCGTGCACGCGGCGAGCAGGACGAAGGCTGCGCCGATGGCAAACCGGAGCATGAAGGTCGTCAACACCGAGGCGCGCCCCATTAGTTCTTGATGCCGGCCTGGTCGAGGATGAACGCGTACTGCTCCGCGTACTCGCGGTAGTGTTCGTAACGACCCGACTTGCCGCCATGGCCGGCTTCCATGTTGGTGCGCAACACCACCAGGCTGCTGTCCGTGCGTCGCGCGCGCAGGCGCGCCACGTATTTCGTGGGCTCGAAGTATTGCACCTGGCTGTCCCACAGGCCCGAATGCACGAACATCGCCGGGTAGTCCTGCGCGCTCAGGTTGTCATAGGGCGAATACGACAGCATGTAGTCGTAATACTTCTTCTCTTTGGGATTGCCCCACTCGTCGAATTCATTGGTGGTGAGCGGAATGCTTTCGTCGAGCATGGTGGTGACCACGTCGACGAACGGCACGCCCGTGACGATGCCCGCGTAGTCCGCGGGAGCCATGTTGGCAATGGCCCCCATGAGCAGCCCGCCGGCGGAGCGGCCCAGCGCGAAAGCGCGCTTCGGGTCGCTGTATTTGTTGGCCGCGAGCCAGCGCGTGACGTCGATGAAATCCGTGAACGAGTTCTTCTTGTTCAGGAGTTTGCCGTTTTCGTACCAGGCGCGGCCCATCTCCTGGCCACCACGGATGTGGGCTATGGCGACGACGAACCCGCGATCGAGCAGTGACGGCGGCAGGTAGGAGAACTCGGGATCGTAGGTGGACCCGTAGGATCCGTAACCGATCTGCAGCAGCGGCGCCGTGCCGTTACGCGGCGTGGTCTTTGCGTAGACGATGCTCACCGGCACCTTCACGCCGTCGCGCGCCGTGGCCCAGGCGAACTCGGTGGCGTAGTTAGCCGGGTCATAACCGCCCAGCACCGGCTCGCGCTTGAGCATCTCGCGCTTTCCCGTCTTGAAGTCGTGTTCGTACGTGGTCTTCGGCGTGACCATGGACTGGTAGGTGTAGCGCAGCTTGTCGCTGTCGAACTCGCGGTTGACGTCGAGGGCCATGGTGTAGCTGGGCTCGTCGGCTTCCACGAAGATGTCCGCGGCGCCGTTCCACGGCCGGATGCGCAGTTTGCGCAGGCCGCCGGAGTGTTCCTCGATCGTGAGGAAATTGCGGGAGACATCGAAGGCGTCGACGAACGCGTCATCGCGATGCGCGACGAGATCTTTCCACTTCGTGCGGTCGCCCTCGGCGCCTGCCTTCACTTCGACGATGCGGAAATTCTTGGCCTGCCAGTTGGTGCGCAGGATCCAGCGGCCGTTGGCATGTTCCACCTGGTATTCATGGTCGCGTTCGCGCGGCAGGAACACCTTGAACTCCAGTTTCCTGGACGCCGCGTCGGCATACAGCACTTCCGTCGACACGGTGCTCTGCGTGTGGATGAGCAGGAATTTCTCATCCTTGGTGCGCGCGAGCTGCGTGTAGAAGCTCTCGTCTTCCTGCGTCCACACCACCGGATCCGCCGCGACATCCTTGTGGTTGGCGCTGTCGAGGCGATGGCTGCGCACGCGAAACCCGAGCAGCGTCTCCGGATCTTTCTCGATATAGAAAAAGGTCTGGTTGTCGCCCGCCCAGATGACGTTGTTTTCCACGTTGGGCAATTCGATGGGATAGACCTTGCGCGTCGCGAGCTCCATGACCTTCACGACGTATTGGCGACGGCCCACGGTGTCTTCAGCCCAGGCCATGAGCTTGCTGTTGGGGCTGATGGAGATGTCGCCGATCTCGAAGAAGTCGTGGCCCTTCGCGAGCTCGTTGGCATTCAGCAGGATTTCTTCGGGTGCATTCGGCGCATCGGCGCGGCGCGAGTAGATGGGGTATTCCTTGCCGGTTTCGAAGCGGCGGAAATACCAGTAGCCGTTCATGAGGTAGGGAACGGTGGAGTCATCCTGCTGCAGGCGGCCGATGATCTCGTTGTAGACCTTGGTTTCGAGCGGCTTGATGTGCGCGAGCATGGCGTCGGCATAGGCGTTCTCCGCCTGCACGTACGCGAGCATTTCCGGGTTCTCGCGCTTGTCGTCGCGCAGCCAGTAGTACTCGTCTTCGCGGACGCCATTCGGCGAATGGACCGGGTAAGGCTTCTTCGCCGCGACGGGCGGCTGGGGAACGACGGCGGCAGTGGCGGTGTTGAGTTCCGCCTGGGCGACGGCGGCAGGTGTTTGTTTCATGTTCGTGTTGCAGGCAGCCAGGGAAACGAGGGCGAGGAATGCGAGGACGCGTGGAGCGACGAATCGAGAATCCATGTGTTGGAACCTGGTTCGAGTGATGCGCGCATTCTAGCGGGGGGACTGATCTCACGGGGACAGTTGAGGCATCATGCCGCGATGCTCGCCATCGGCAATCCACTGAATTTCCCCACCTTGCGCGAATTGTCGCGTGGCGGCGCCAGGCTCTCGATTTCGGAACCCGCGCTCGCGGCGATCGAGCGAGGTTCCCGGGCCGTGGCGGAGATCGTCCGGCGCGGCCAGCCCGCTTATGGCGTCAACACCGGCTTTGGCCGGCTTGCGCAAACCCACATTCCGAACGACCAGCTCGAGCTGCTGCAGACCAACCTGGTGTTGTCGCACGCCGTGGGCGTGGGAGCGGCGCTGCCGGCGCCGGTGGTGCGGCTCACGCTGGCGCTGAAGATCGCCACGCTGGCGCGAGGTTACTCGGGCGTGCGCCGCGAGCTCGTCGATGCGCTGGTGAAACTCTACAACGCCGACGTGCTGCCGCGGGTTCCGTCGAAGGGCTCGGTGGGCGCCAGCGGCGACCTCGCGCCGCTCGCGCACCTGTCGGCGGTGTTGTTAGGCGTGGGCGAAGTGGAGTGCGCGGGAAAAATCATGAGCGCGGACGAAGGCCTGAAGCGCGCCGGCCTCGCGCGCATCAAGCTCGCCGCGAAGGAAGGCCTGGCGTTGCTGAACGGCACGCAGATCTCCACCGCGCTGGCGCTGTTCAATCTCTTTGCCATCGACAATCTCTACGCCACGGCGCTGGTCGCCGGTGCGTTGTCGGTGGACGCCGCGGAAGGGTCGGCCAGCCCGTTCGATGCGCGCATCCATGAGCTGCGCGGCCATCCCGGGCAGATCGCCGCCGCCGCCGCCTATCGCGAGTTGTTAGCCGGCAGCCCCATCAATTCCAGCCACCGGGACTGCGGCAAGGTGCAGGATCCCTACAGCCTGCGCTGCCAGCCGCAGGTCATGGGCGCCTGCAGCGACCAGATCGAAGCGGCGCGCGTGGTGCTGCTGCGCGAGGCCAATGCCGTCACCGACAATCCGCTGGTCTTCCTGACCGAGGGGGCCGATACCGCCGAGGTGCTGTCCGGCGGCAACTTCCACGCCGAGCCGGTGGCGCTGGCGGCGGACAATCTCGCGCTGGCCGTGGCGGAGATCGGCGCATTGTCCGAACGCCGCATCGCGCTGCTGATCGACGCCACGCTCTCGGGCCTGCCGCCTTTCCTCGTGAAGGACGGCGGCGTGAACTCCGGGTTCATGATCGCGCACGTCACCGCCGCGGCGCTGGCCTCGGAGAACAAGCTGCTGGCGCATCCGGCCAGCGTCGATTCGCTGCCGACTTCCGCCAACCAGGAAGACCACGTCTCGATGGCCACGTTCGCGGCGCGCAAGCTGGGCGATCTCGCCGAGAACACGGCCAACATCCTCGCCATCGAACTGCTCGCCGCCGCGCAAGGCGTGGACCTGCGCGCCCCGCATCTCACTTCGGAAAAACTGCAGCGCGTGATGCGCGAGATCCGCGCGCGCGTGCCGCATTACGACATCGACCGTTATCTCGCCCCCGACATCGCGGCCATGGCCGATGCCGTCAACAGTGGTGTGATCGCGGCGCACGCGCCTGTCACCGCGTGAGCTTTCCAGTCGAGTTCGTCCTCTTCGGCGTGACGCTGGCAGGCGTGGCCGTGTTTCACCGCCACACGCTGCCGGTCGCCCTCGCGGGCCTGGCGCTGGTCACGGCCTACAAACTTCTGTTCGGCGATTTCTACGGACAGCCGGGCCTGCTCGGCCTGTGGTTTCACCTCGTCGAAGAGTGGGTGATCCTGGCCAACCTGTTTGCCCTGCTGGTCGGCTTCGCGGTGTTGTCGCGGCATTTCGAAGAAAGCCACGTGCCGCACCTGATGCCGCGTGTGCTGCCCGACGACTGGAAGGGCGGCTTCACGCTGCTGGCGCTGGTGTTCGTGCTCTCCGCGTTTCTCGACAACATCGCGGCCGCGCTCATCGGAGCCACCGTCGCAGGCACCGTGTATCGCCACAAGCTGCACATTGGTTTCGTCGCGGCCATTGTCGCCGCTGCCAACGCCGGCGGCGCCGGCAGCGTGGTCGGCGACACGACCACCACCATGATGTGGCTGGAAGGCGTTTCGCCGCTCGAAGTGCTGCACGCCTACGTGGCCTCGGTCGCCGCGTTCTTCGTGTTCGCAATTCCGGCCGCGCGCGCGCAGCAGCGTTTTTCGCCCATCGAACGCAATCCGGATCCGCAGATTCACGTCGACTGGGCGCGCATCATCATCGTGGTGCTCATCCTGGTCAGCGCCATCGCGGCGAATATCCATGCGAACAGCCTGCCGAAGGAACAGGCGGGCGCTTTTCCCTACATCGGCGCCACCGTCATCGGCGTGATCCTGCTGGTGACGCCATGGCGGCGGCCGGATTGGCAAGCCGTGCCCGCGGCCGTGACGGGCAGCGTGTTCCTGCTGTCGCTGGTGTTGCTGGCCTCGATGATGCCGGTGGACAAACTACCGCCACCGACCGCGGTGTCCACCTTCGGCCTGGGTGTAGTCTCATCGGTGTTCGACAACATCCCGCTGACCAAGCTTGCGCTGGACCAGGGCGGTTATGACTGGGGCGCGCTTGCGTACGCCGTGGGCTTCGGCGGATCCATGATCTGGTTCGGTTCGTCAGCGGGTGTCGCCGTGTCCAATCTCGTTCCGGAAGCCAAGTCCGTAGGCCAATGGCTTCGGCAGGGCTGGTATGTCGCCGTGGGCTACGTCGTCGGCTTCATCGTTCTGATGGCGGTGCTGGGCTGGAATCCGCACGTTGCCTGACAAGGACGAGCCGCGTGCGCTGACCAGGATGAACAGCGCCAGCACCCAGTGAAAGGCCACGGGGATCGCGCCCTCGCGCCAGTAGTCAGGCCCATGGGTGTTGAAGTTCACGGCGAGCCGCACCGCCATCACCACGAAATAGATTCCCGCGAAGATGCGCAGCGCGCCGGCAACGCGTGGATTCGCGCGCGCGAACCCGCCGCTGTGCACGCGCCGGTTGGACGCGACGGCGGCCATGAGCATGAGAATCGCGATCTGCGCCGGCAACAGCAGGTGATAGGGCATGAGGCCCGAGTACCAGGCGTCCATGTCCGGCAGCCAGTCCGGTGCGAGCAACAGAACCTCGAGCTGCGCGACGACACGAAAAGCGAACAACGCCACGCAACACCACAGCAGTGTTGCGGCGCGGTTCATTCGAACAACGCCGACAGGTGCCGGTACCAGTCGCTCTGGAATGTTCCTTCGGGATCGAGCCTGCGCTTCGCGGCGAGAAACTGGCGGATCGCGGGATGCGCAGCTTCGATCTGCGCGGCATTCGCGAAGCGGTGATAGGTGAGGAAGTAACTGCCGCCATGCCGCAACGACAGGTCGATGAGACGGCGGAAGTGATCGGCGGCGCGCGCCACATCCTCGCGCCGGTGATCGATGTGCAGGTTGAAGATGACGCAGGCGTAATTCTCGCGCGCCCAGGGCAGCGCGGTTTCGTCCTCCGCTTCGATGAGCCGGATCGTCCCGTAGATGAAATCGACGCCATTCAGGCGGAAATCGCGGCGCACGTCGTTCATGAACGAAACCAGCGTGGAACGCGGCACGTACAGCTCGGTGATCATCTCGCTGCCGCGCACGGCGGAGCCGAGGCGATGATCGAGCGCGCCGTGGTAGTCCTCAAGATACAGATTGAGCTGGTGCGTATCGCTCCAGTAGAGCTGGCCGTGCGTGGCGAGGTAGAACTCCGAGAACATTTCGAAGGCGGCGCGCTTGTCACTGTGCGCGAGCGTCAGCAGCTTGTTCCAGTCGTCCTGCGACAGGCGCCGCTGGTCCTTGGGTATTTCGCAATCGTCGGCCACGGGCCGGTAGCTCGACAAAACTCCCGTTCGCAGGAACTCCGGGCTGTCCGGCGCCGTCGCGAACTGGAAGTCGCCAAACAGGTGGCCCTGCGCGATGCGTTCGTCGAACGCGTCGATGAGGGAATCGATTTCGAGGCGCGCCACGCATCGCTGTACTTTCACGCGCGGCACCAGCCGCAGCGTCACGGCGGTGACCACGCCGAAGAGTCCGTAACCGCCCACCACGTGGCGAAACAGCTCGGCGTGTTCCGTGCGGCTGCAGCGCACGATCTCGCCGGTGGCCGTGACCACTTCCAGCCCTTCGACGTCCGCGATGAACGGCTGGCAGCGGAGCCCGCGGCCGTGGATGTTCGCCGACACCGCGCCACCGAGCGTCAGGCGATCGGCGCCCGTCTGTTTCTGGCGGATGCCGAATGCGCGGGTCGCGCCGCGCTGTAGCGCCAGGTAGCCGCGAATCACGTCGGGCCAGGTGATGCCGGCCTCCACTTCCATGAGGCCCTGGCCGCGATCGAACCAGCGCACGTGGTTGAGACGCCGCATGTCGAGCAGCGTGCCGCCGCTGAGAAACTGCTGGCCGCCCATGGCGTGCCGCGCGCCGCTGATGGCCAGCGGCTCGTGCAGGCGCCGGGCGCGTTCCACCGCCTCGGCGACGTCGCCCACCCACTGAGGTTCGACCACGCGGCTGACCGCGGTGTGGTTGAGCACCGAGTGCGTGTCGTTCACCCACAGGGGCCCTGAGGCTTTGCGAACGGTGGCGATGCTGTGCATGGGGACCGAAGCTCGCCCATCGATGCACCGGAATCAATACCGCGAATCCGGGTATTGGATCACGATACCCAGGGTGCTGACGCCAAAGGCCGACATTTCCGGCAGAATCGCCGGCCATGGGAGACACCACACGCATCATCCTCGCGCTCAAGCGCTCGCTGCGTTCGCGCGGCATCACCTACGCCATGCTCGCGAAGCGCATCTCGCTCAGCGAGCCATCGGTAAAACGAATCCTGTCGCGCGGCTCGCTGTCGCTGCCGCGGCTGGAGCGCATCTGCGAAGCCACCGGCATCTCGCTCGATGAGCTGATCCGGCCGGTCTCGCCGGGGCCCGCGGAAACTTCCGGCACGCTGACCGCCGCGCAGGAATCCGCGCTGGCCGCCGAGCCACAGTTGTTAGCCTGCTTCTATCTCCTGACCAACGGCCACACGCCGCGCGAAGTGGCCGACACGCTCGGCGCCGATGAGAGGCAGTTGCGGCGCTGGCTGGTGAAGCTCGACAACCTGCACCTGGTCGAACTGCGGGCGCGGCTCGGCGCGCGCCTGCGCGTGCACGTGCCCATCTCCTGGCGCGAGGACGGGCCCATCCGCCGCACCTACGAGCAGCAGGTGCGCGAGGAATTCATGCGCTCGGGCTTCACCGCGCAGGACGAGGTGCTGCATTTCCGCTCGGCGGAGATGTCGGAGGCGTCACGCATGGTCCTGCAACGCAAGCTGGCGCGGCTCGTGGCCGACTTCAACGAGCTTGCCGAGCTGGATCGTCACCTGCCGAGCCGCGAAAAACGCAGCGTGGCGCTCATGATGGCGTGTCGCCCGTGGGTATTTTCGATGTTTGACGGCTTGCGTAAGCGATGATCGACGCCGTCGCCAGCAGCAGCGCGAAGGCGGCCAGCCACACGTAGTAACCGATCAGCAGCTCGCCGAGGCCATGCTCGCGCCAGGCATTCACGAACCAGTAGAGGTTCAGCACGAAGCAGGCGATCGCGATACGCACGAAGAGCCCGGGTCGCACGCTCTGGTTCGACGCCCACAGACCGAACAGGATGACGAACACCACGTTGGTGAGCGAACTCATGACCTGCGGAGCGGACTCCTCCCAGGCCATGTCTCCCGCCTCGCGGAACGGCACCAGCGGCGCCAGCGCGTAACGGAACGCCATCCACCCGGGGACGTCATGAAGAACCGGCAGGAACCACGACGCGGCAAACGCCGCCGCCGCGGTCCACGCCAGGATCTTCGTCAGCTTCGTCAGGTGCTCGGCCACTCCTCGCGGAGCGTATCAAGACTGGCGCGGAAACTCCGCGTTGATTTCCTTGCTGGACTCCGACAGCTGGCAGCGGCCTTCGCCACCGCCCTTCATGCCGCGTTGTGGGCTGAGCAGCGTGAAGCGGCAACGCATGTATTCGCCATTCTCCGAATGGAGGTTGGCGAGCACGCGGCCGTCGTTTTCCCGCACGAACTCCGAACGCGAATCCGCGTTCCAGTAGCGCCATGCGTTCTTGCTGCGCGGACGATCCCAGCCATCCCACAACGGATCCAGGCTCTCGCTGCGGATGTCGCGCGACACCTGCACGTATTCACCCCTGAACACGCGGCCACTGCCAAACGTGGCGGTGATGTCGCCGGAATTGCTGTCGTCGCTTTCCCAGGTGAATGCCACGGGTTTCTGCGTTCCACGAACGTTTCCGGAACCCGTTCCTGCGCCGTTCGGAGTCTCGCAAGCGGCCAGCGCCAGCACCGAAATTGCGATGAAGATTGATTTGTTCATGCCGGCAGTGTGCCGCGCCGCAGCGGGCCTAACTGCCAGACAAACAATTCAAGGCTTGTCGGCGTTGTCGGCCGATGCCGTAGGACGATGTGGCGGTCTCAGTCGCCCGTGGGCGAAAGGCGGAACTCGAGCACCGTCGGATTTTCCTTGAGCGTGAGCGCGAGCCGCGACGCGGCGCCGCGGTCGGTGGTCCGCAGCGTCATGCTGTGGCGGAGCACGCGTCCTTCGGCATCGAGCCGGTAGCTGAAATTGGCGATGCTGAACCTGTGCTGCTGGATGAGCGCGCGCATCTCGTCCTCGGTGAGATTGCCGTCGTTCGCGTATTTCACGTCGAAGTTGAAGTACGCCTGCGTGGGCACCTGCAATTCGATCCAGCGGAATACCGACAACACGGCCAGCGTGAGCACCGTCGATGCCACCATGGGCAGGTACAGGCCGACTCCGGCCAGTATGCCGATGGCGGCGGTGATCCAGATGGACGCCGCGGTAGTGAGGCCGCGCACGTTGAGGCCTTCCTTGACGATGACGCCGGCGCCGAGAAAGCCGATGCCGGTCATGATGCCCTGGGCCATGCGCGTGGGATCGAGGCGCACCTCGACCGTGGTGCGCACCCAGTGGGCTTCGAACACGGTCACCAGCATCAGCAGCGAGGACGCGAGGCACACGAGCACGTGGGTGCGCAGCCCGGCGGGGCGGCCATGAAAAGAGCGTTCGTAGCCGATCAGCGCTCCGGCGCCGAGCGCTGCCAGCAGCCGCACGATCATCTCGATGTCGTCTTCGCGTATTTCCGGCATTCGGCTGGCGTCAGCTGAACGGCTTCGGGAACTGGTCGTTTCCGATGCGGCGGTAGTAGGTCGAGATGTCGAAGAAGATGCTCTGCGCGGTGTTGCTCGGCCCGATGATGGTGATCATGTTGTAGGCCTTGTCGCGCTGCTCGATGAGCTCCTGCTGCTGGATGGTGTAGCCGGGATAACGCTGCTTGATCCATTCGCGGATCATGATGCCGCCATCCGTTTCGCTGCGCGTGCGGATCTCCACGGCGGTGGACATGGTTTGCCCGTCGCCGAGACCGTACTTGAAGTTTTTCGATCCCGGTGACGTCTGCGTGGGTGTGGTGGTGGCCGACTGGCAGCCGGCTAACAAGACGAATGCGATGGCCATGGAGGCGGCGGTGATGTTTTTCATGGGTTGCTCCCGGTTCTCTTGCGGGCCTTTGTCCTTGTGCAAAGGGTCGCGCTAGAAGCGACCGCCGTCAATGCATCCCCGGCCGGCGCAGGCGCTCCAGCGCCTTGCGGACGACGGCGAGCCAGTTCGACAGGGTCAGCGGGCACAGGCACACCAGCATGTCGCCCTCCGCATGGCCGGGGTTGGCGCGTGAGAAGAATTCCAGCTCCGGGGCGCTTCCGGGTCCCAGGACCAGCGGCGCGGCGCTCGCCCGCATGCGTTTCTGGCCCGATCGCGCCACCACCCCGAGCTGCGGGCGCCAGGCCGGTCCATACATGTCGGCCGCGAGCTGGTGGATGAGCGCGGCGCGAGGCTCGGGCGTGGGCAGGTCGTGGCGCGGCCAGTACTCGCGGAAATTGCGCGGCAGCAGCAGGTAGCTCTTGTAGCTGAACGTGTCGAAGAACCAGTAGATAGGGCGCAGCGGATGGCGCAGGCGCGTGGCGAGGAAGGTGCGGGCCCCGAGCTTCTGCAGGAGGTTGCGGCCGCGCCAGGCTTCGCGAATGAGCACGTGCGAAGTGTGGATCACGATCAGCGTGGAGCCGCGGAATTCGGCCGGGTAGACATCGATCGCCGCCATGCCGAGCAGGGAATCGTTCATGCGAAAAGTCGCGATGCTCTGGCGTCGGCGCAATTCCGCCTCGGCGTATTGCCGATCCACGTCGAAGAATTCCTCGGTGAGCGTCCAGATTTCGTCCCACTGCGCCCGCGTCAGGTCGGCGGTGGCATACACGGCGGTAGTTATCTGGTCTCCCTCGGACATGTCGCAGTGTGCCACGGGAAACGGCGTCACGAGACGCCGAGGGAGGTCCTTACTATTTGGCGCGCAGACGCGGTCTGAACGCTGCCCGCGGCATGGGCCTACGGCCGGTGCCGCATGATCGTGTTTCAATCGGCTCATGAACGAACAACCCGTCCACGCGAGCATGCTCATCCGCCGGCCACCGGGAGAGGTTTTCTCCGCTTTCGTGAACCCGCAGACGCTGCGCAAGTTCTGGCTGCAGGATGCGAGCGGTCCACTCGCGCCGGGCGCGCGCGTGGAGTGGCAGTTCATGGTCCCGGGGGCGACGGCGAAGGTGGTCGTCACGCGCTTCGAAGCGCCGCGCGCGCTGTCGTTCGACTGGCCCGATGGCATTCACGTCGACATGAGTTTCGAACTGTTCGACGGCGGCGCCACGCTGGTCGACGTGGCGGTCAGCGGCTTCGAGGGCCCCGACGCCATGGCGCAGGCAACCGACACCGTCGAGGGTTTCAGCATCGTCCTGTGCGACCTCAAGACGCTGCTCGAAACCGGCGAGTCCGCAAACCTGGTGCGCGACAAGGCGGCGCTGATCATCGCGGCGCAGGCGAAGCGGGGCGGCTGATCGCGCGAGCGCAATCGGAGTAACTACCCGATTCCACACGAATTCCTACGACCCCGCGCGCCGTATACAGGGGTGTGAACCCTCCGATGCTGGATGGAACGCCACGACGCCTCTATATAGAGTTCCGTCCATGCCACTCCCGCAGTTTCACCCCGCCGTGCAGGCGTGGTTCGCCAGCACATTCCCCGATGGCGCGACGCCGGCGCAGCTCGAGGCATGGCCGGCGATCGCCAGCGGCAACCATGCGCTGATAGCCGCGCCCACCGGGTCGGGCAAGACGCTGGCGGCTTTTCTCTCGGCCATCGATTCGCTGGCGCGCGAGGGAGCGGAGGGGCGCCTGCGCGACGTGACTCGCGTGGTGTACGTGTCGCCGTTGAAGGCGCTCTCGAACGACATCCAGCGCAATCTCGAGCAGCCGCTGGCGGGGATCTCCGCGCAAATGCTCTCCCTGGGTTCGCATGCGCCGGAAATCCGCGCCGCAGTTCGAACCGGCGACACCTCGCAGACCGAGCGCGCCGCCATGCGGCGCACACCGCCTCATATCCTCGTGACCACCCCCGAGTCGCTCTATCTACTGCTGACGAGCGCCTCCGGCCGCGAGATGCTCACGACCGTGCGCACCGTCATCGTCGACGAAATCCACGCCGTGGCGCAGACCAAGCGCGGCGCGCACCTCGCGCTCACGCTGGCGCGCCTCGCCGCCAACGCCGCGCAACCCGTGCAGCGCATCGGACTCTCCGCGACCCAGAAGCCCATCGAGGAGGTGGCGCGGTTCCTGGTGGGTGAGGCGGTGCCGGGCACCAAAAGTCGTAATTCGCCAGAGAGGCAGGCGTCACTCGACCTCGATCCGTCCGGCGAATTACGACTTTTGGTGCCCGGCACCACCTTCGGCGCCACTCGCATCGTCAACTCCGGACACGTACGTGCGCGCGACATCAACCTGGTGATGCCCGCGGCGCCGCTCGAGGCGGTCATGTCCGGCGAGGTGTGGGCCACGGTCTACGACCAGCTCGCGAAACTCATCGAGGAACACCACACCACGCTGGTGTTCGCCAACACGCGTCGCATGGTCGAACGCGTCTCGCGCCACCTGGCCGAGCGGCTCGGCGAAACAAACGTCGCCGCCCACCATGGCAGTCTTTCCAAGGAAACCCGCTTCGACGCGGAACAGCGGTTGAAAGCCGGCTCGCTCAAGGTGATGGTGGCAACGGCCTCGCTCGAGCTCGGCATCGACATCGGCGACGTGGAGCTGGTATGCCAGCTCGGCACTCCGCGCAGCATCTCGGTGTTCCTGCAGCGCGTGGGCCGCGCCAATCACTCCGTGGGTGGCGTGCCCAAGGGCCGCATCTTCCCCGGCAGCCGTGACGAGCTCATCGACTGCGTGGCGCTGCTCGATTCCGTGCGCCGCGGCGAGCTCGATCGCCTGCGCATTCCCGAACACCCGCTCGACGTGCTCTCACAACAGATCGTCGCCGAAGTTTCGGCGCGCGAATACGGCGAGAGCGAGCTCTTCGAGCTCATGCGCAGCGCCTATCCCTATCGCAATCTCGACCGCAAGGATTTCGACGCCGTGGTGCGCATGCTGGCCGAAGGCATCGACACCAAGCGCGGCCGCCGCGGCACCTATCTACATCGCGACGCGGTGAACAATCGCCTGCGCGCGCGCAAGGGCGCGCGGCTCACGGCCATCACCTGTGGCGGCGCCATTCCCGACAACGCCGACTACCAGGTGATCCTCGAACCGGCCGGCATCTTCGTCGGCACGCTCAATGAAGACTTCGCCATCGAGAGCCTGGCGGGCGACATCTTCCAGCTCGGCAACACTTCCTATCGCATCCTGCGCGTGGAAGCCGGCCGCGTACGTGTCGAGGACGCCAAGGGCCAGCCTCCCAGCATCCCGTTCTGGCTGGGCGAAGCGCCGGCGCGCACCGATGAGCTCTCGGAATCCGTATCCCGACTGCGCGCCGACATCGAGGCGCTCCTGCCCGAAGTGACCGCCGAATCCCTCGCGCGCGCCATCGACATCGCCATCGAGCGTTACCACCTGCCACGGCCGGCCGCGCACCAGATGGTGGAGTACCTCGCCGCGGCGAAAGCCGTGCTCGGCGAGCTGCCCAAGCGCGACACGCTGGTGTTCGAGCGTTTCTTCGACGAATCCGGCGGGCAGCAATTCATCATCCACGCGCCTTACGGAGCCCGCGTCAATCGCGCCTTCGGGCTGTCGTTGCGCAAGAAATTCTGTCGCACCTTCAACTTCGAGCTGCAGGCCGCGGCCACCGAAGACGCCATCGTGCTGTCGCTCGGCGAGACACACAGCTTCGACCTGCAAAGCGTGGCGCGATTCCTGAACAGCAGGACGGTCGAAGACACGCTGATCCAGGCCATGCTCGACTCGCCCATGTTCACGGCGCGCTGGCGCTGGAACGCCAGCATCTCGCTGGCCATCCGCCGCAGCTCCGGCGGCAAGCGCACGCCGCCGCAGATCCAGCGCATGGCGTCCGAGGACCTCATCGCCGTGCTGTTTCCCGACCAGATCGCCTGCGCGGAAAATTTGTCGGGGCCGCGCGAGATTCCCGATCACCCGCTCGTGAAGCAGACGCTGCAGGACTGCCTGCACGACGCCATGGACATCGATGGGCTGCGCAATCTGTTGTCGGGCCTCGAAGCAGGCACTATCAAGGTCGTCGCCAGGGATCTCATCGAGCCATCGCCGCTCGCCGCGGAAATTCTCAACGCGCGGCCTTATGCCTACCTCGACGATGCGCCTCTCGAAGAGCGGCGAACGCTCGCGGTCAGCCAGCGACGCTGGCTCGACCCCGAAAGCGCGGCGGACATCGGCAAGCTCGATCCGGCGGCCATCGCGACCGTGCGCGAACAGGCGTGGCCGGAAGTCACGAACGCCGACGAGCTGCACGACGCCATGCATGCCATGGGCGTGATCACGCAACAGGAGGGCGCGAGCGCGGGCTGGGCGCGGCAACTCGACGAACTCATCGACGCACGGCGCGCAACGCGCCTGCATGCGGAGTCGCAGGTGTTCTGGGTGTGCGCCGAATGCCTGCCGCTGGTCCTCGCGGTTTATCCGCACGGCCGGCTCGATCCGCAGGTGTCACCGCCCGCCGAGAAGGCGGAGAAAGTCTGGCAGCGTGAAGAGGCGATCACCGATCTAGTGCGCGGCCGGCTGCAGAGCGTGGGGCCCATCACCGCGCGCGACATGGCGGACACGCTTGCCCTCGCCCTCTCCGAAATCAACATCGCGCTCGTCGAGCTCGAAAGCGAAGGCTTCGTGCTTCGTGGCCGGTTCACGGAAGAGGCGAGCACGCCCGAGGCCGTGCAGGCCGGTGACGCCACGCTCGAATGGTGCGAACGGCGATTGCTGGCGCGCATCCACCGCTACACCATCAAGACGCTGCGCGCCGAGATCGAGCCCGTGTCGGGCGCGGACTTCATGCGCTTCCTGCTCGAATGGCAGGGCGTCACGCGCCAGCCGAAATCCGAAGGCGTCGAAAGCCTCGCCGCGGTCATCGCGCAGCTCGAGGGTTACGAAATTCCGGCGGCGGCCTGGGAGAGCGACGTGCTCGCCGCGCGGCTCAACGAATACGACCCGCACTGGCTCGACAGCCTGTGTCTCTCGGGACGCGCGCTGTGGGCGCGACTCACGCCCACGAAATCCGTGGGCGCCGCGCCGGTGCGCACCACGCCCATCGCGCTGGTGACGCGCAAGAACTGGTCGCTGTGGCACTCGCTGGCCGATGCGCCGCACGAAGAAATGCAGCTCTCGCATGGCGCGCGCGCGCTGTTCGAATATTTCAGCACGCAGGGCGCTTCGTTCTTCGACGACCTGGTCAGTGGCACCAGCCTGCTGCGTTCGCAGGCCGAAACCGCGCTCGGAGAACTGGTGTCCGCGGGCCTGGTCAACGCGGACAGCTACTCCGGCCTCCGCGCGCTGCTGATCCCCAGCGACAGGAAGCGACAGCTCGTGGCACGTCGCCGTCGCGTGGCCTTGTTCGGCCTGGAAGACGCCGGCCGCTGGAGCCTCATCCGCAAGGGCGCCACGCGCAACGACGCCGAGGCGCTCGAGCAGGTGGCCGGCATCCTGCTGCGCCGCTACGGAGTGGTGTTCCGCAAGTTGCTGGAACGCGAAGCCGACTGGCTGCCGCCCTGGCATGCGCTGCTGCGCGTGTTCCGCCGGCTCGAAGCGCAGGGAAAGATCCGCGGTGGCCGGTTCGTCGCGGGCATGAGCGGCGAGCAGTACGCATTGCCGGAGGCCGTGTCGTCGATGCGCGCCATCCGGCGGCTGGAAGCGAAAGGCGACTTCGTGTCGCTGAGCGCCGCCGATCCGCTGAATCTCACCGGCATCATCACGCCGGGCGCGCGCGTGCCGGCGCTGGCCCGGAACCGGGTGCTGTATCGCGACGGCGTGCCGGTGGCGACGCACGCCGGCGGACAGTCCGAATTCATCGTGGCGCTTCCCCCCGAGAAGGAATGGGAAGCGCGCCAGGCGCTGGTGCGCCGGAACCTGCAACCGGGCGCGGCGCGCGCGGCCACGGCCCGCGGCGCGCGGCCGGCGCACTAGTCAGTGCACCGTTTCGCGCAGGGCCACGACCACCTCGCGCGCGATCTCGTCCTGGATCTGCAGCCGGTCCGCCTTGGGCCGCTCGAAATTCTTCGTCCACAGCACATAACCATCCGCGGCGCGCGTGAGCCGCGCCGTGATGCGCAAGGTGTCGCCCGATTCCCGCAGGCTGCCCTCGAGTAGATAGGCTACGCCGAGCTCCCTGGCGATCTGCGACGGGGGCAGTTCCTGGTTCTTGTAAAAGAACGAGGAGCTGGCGGCGGGCACCTTGAACCCGGCCTCGCTGCTCAGGCGGCCGATGAGCTCCTCGGTGAGCCCGTCGGCGAAATATTCTTCGTTCATGGCCTGGCTCGTGAGATCGAGGAAGGGCAACACCGCGACAGACTTTGCATCCGGCGTGGCGCCATGCCACACGAATACGGCGATTCCCGCCAATACGATCGCCGCGCAGGCGAGCAGGATTCGCCGGGACAGAAAAGCGCGCGGCTCGGGCAAGGAAGGCGGTGGCACCAGAGGTTCGTCGGCGGCCGCCCGCACCGGTGCGATGAGCCGATAACCCAGGCGCGGGACGGTGACGATGTACGTCGGGTTCTTCGCATCGTCGCCGAGCAGGCGACGCAGCGCGGTGACGGCCTGGTACACCGAATCCTGCGTGACGACGACGCCCGACCAGACCTGGTCGAGCAGCTCATCGATCCCGACGGTCTCGCCGGCGCGGTTGGCGAGATACATCAGCAGCCGCAACGTGCGCGCTTCCAGGCGCACCGTCTGCGTTCCGCACGACATCTGCCCGAGTTGCGGGTCGATGCGCCAGGCGCCGACCTGGAGCGCGATGCTGGTGAGACGGTCCATGAGGGCCGTGGATATAACACGGCGTCCCGCATCCTTCAGCGCGAATCGGAGCTTTTCAGCACGGTTTCAGGACTTTTCAGCCGCATGGCAGCAGCGTGCCCGCAGCGATTCATTCACACCTGAGGAGATCTCCATGTACCGACTTGCGTTCGCCGCGTTGCTTGCGTTCATCGGGCAAGCCGCTTCCGCCACCACCTACACGCTCGAGCCCAACTACACCCAGGGCGTGTTGCGCTGGGATCATCTGGGCTTCTCGTACCCTGCCGCGCAGTTCGCGCAAGGCACGGGAACGCTCGAGTTCGACGAAGGCAACCCGACGATGTCGTCGATCCGCGTGACGATTCCGATGGCCTCGCTGAACACGGGTGTGCCGGATCTCGATGAACACCTGAAATCCGAAGACTTTTTCGAAGTGGCGAAATATCCCACCGCCACCTTCGTGAGCACGCGCGTGGACAAGGGCGCGGGCATGAATCGCTTCAGGATCACGGGCGACCTGACCATCCGCAAAGTCACGCGGCCCGTGACGCTGGACGTGACTTTGCTCAAGGTTGGCAAGAATGCGCGTACCGAGGTCGCGACCATTGGTTTCGACGCGCGGGGCACGCTCAAGCGCTCGGATTTCGGGCTCGGCGCTTTCGTGCCGCAGGTCGGTGACGAGATCCAGCTGCTGGTGACCACGCAGGCGGCCGAGGCCAGGGGGCAGGCGGCCTACCTCGAGGCGCAGAAATCCCGCAAATAGCCTCGAGCGGGGGCGTTCGCGCCGCGGCGTCGCGGCGCGAAACTTCGCCGGCCTGTGCGAGTCAGATGTCAGGTCCTGGGGCCATCCTCAGCAACTCGAGCCGCAAGGAGCCGCCGTGAGTGCATCGGGTCGCCATTTCCGCAGCATGCTGTTAGGCGCCGTGTTGGCCGGTCCGGTGCATCCGGCACTGGCCGCGGACCTCGTGGTCCACGAGTGGGGAACCATCACCACCATTCACGCCGCGGATGGCACTCCCAAAGGCGGGCTCAACAGCATCGACGAGGCAGATGTATTGCCGCAGTTCGTGCACCGTTACGAGCCGGAAACCACGCGCTACAAGCCGGAGCGCATCCTAGGCAAGCTGCCAAACATTCCGGGTCGGCCGGACGTAACCATGCGGCTCGAAACGCCGGTCATCTACTTTCATCCGCCGCCGAACAAGGCATTCACTGCGCCTGTCGACGTCAAGGTGCGGTTTCGCGGCGGGGTTATCAACGAGTTCTATCCGCACGCGCTTGCGTCAGTGGCGCTCGACCAGGAGCGCATTGCAGACAAAGTGCACGATGGCGTGCTCACCACCGACTGGAATGGCGACGTGCTCAACAACTACGTGGTGGGCAAGCTGCAATGGAAAGGGCTGCGCCTGCACGACACGGTGGTCGCGCCGCTCACCAACAGCGAAGTCTGGCTGGCGCCGCGACAGGTGAGTTCCGTCGCCGTGTTCAACCCGGTCGCCGGCGAAGGCGAGCAATACCTTTTCTATCGCGGCGTCGCGCATCTCGATGCGTTGCTCTCGACGAAAACCACGCAGGGTGCGGTGGAGCTCGCGACGCCAGCCAATCTCGCCTGGCTCAGGTCCGCCGAAGCGGCCTTGCCCGTCATCTGGCTCGCCGACGTGCGCGCCGATGGTGTCATCGCGTTCCGTCCGCAGGCGGGTGTGACCCTCAGGAAGGACAATGCCGGCAAGCCGCTGGCGCGCGTGAAGCGTTTCGCCGGCGGCGACTACACGCCAGCCGGTGCCGCGCAGCTCCGGGCGTCCATGAAAAAGGCCCTGATTTCCCAGGGCCTGTTTGCCGACGAGGCGGAGGCAATGCTGAACACCTGGAAGGCGAGCTACTTCCAGAAGCCGGGCCTGCGCTTGTTCTACATCGTGCCGCGCGAATGGACCGACTACTTCCTGCCGCTCGAGCTCTCCGTGCCCGCGCGCGTCACGCGCGTCATCGTCGGGCGCATCGATCTCTAGTTAGCTCGGAGTCATGCCGAGCTGGCCCAGGATCTGATCGCCCTTGGCCTTCACTTCACGCGCCTTGCGCACGGCTTCGCCGGCCTGGCCGGACGCGAACTGCGCGGTTGCATCCGTCCATTCGGTCTTCATGGCTTCGAAGTCCGTCTTGACGGTTTCCCACGCGGCCTTGTCGAGATTTGCCGGCAGCTTGCGCGATTTGCCCAGCGTGTCGACGCGGCTCTGGATGGCCTCGACCATCTGCGGAACCTTGGCGGACAGATCGGTCCATTCCGCCTGCGCGGCGGCCAGCATGGCGTCGGCATCCGCCTTCTTGGTTGCGACCGTCTCCCTGAGCGAGGTGATGGTCGAATTCAGCGCCGGCGCCGCTTTCACGACGGCCGAATAATCCTTGTTGGCGAGGCTGCTCTTGAGCCGGGCGATGGACGCGTCGACGCCCTGCAGTTCTTCCGCGGCGTACTTTTCGGCATCCGCGCGGAATTCCGCGAGCGAGGATTCGACCTGGGCCAGCGCCTTCTCGGCGGGTTCTTTCTGGCTGGCGCAACCGACCAGCATCAGGGTGGTAGCGGCAACCGCCACGAACAGGTTTGCGATACGCATCGGGGTCTCCTGGAAATACTGTTGAATCACGGAATCCGCAGCTTCTGGCCGGGCTTGATCTTGTTGGGGTCCTGCAGGACGTCCTTGTTCGCTTCGAAAATCTTCGGGTACAACATCTTGTCGCCGTAATACTCCTCGGCGATCTTCGAGAGGGTGTCACCCTTTTTAACGACGTGATACTGCGCGTAGGGGTTTTCGGTGGACATGCTGGCGACCTCGATGTGGGTGCAACGCCGGAGCGCGCGGAGTATGAACCGCGGCTTCCGCACTAGCTATCAGATTGCGCCGACTTCGCCTGTCTGCAACGCAGCAAGATTGTCAGAGGGGCGGGAATCCCGCGCTGGCGTCTTCGTTCTGCGACTGCTGGACCCGGAAGTAGACCCTGCGTCCAGGGTTGTTCGCCGAAGTGATATAGACCACGGCGTAGCGTTCGTTTCCCATCTCCATGTACTCGTGCGGGTCGGCGTCCCACCCCGGGTAATGCGTGCGCAGCCAGCGCTTGATGAACCGGTCCACCATCATGTCGTTGGTGGCGACGACGCGGACAGGGTTGTTGATGGAGGCGCCGGGCACCGACGGGTCCGGCATGTTGATCTGGGCAAAGGCGCCCGGGGCAAACCCTAACAACGTGACGACGGCGAGGTACTGGAGCGTTTTCATGGATCCCCCTTGCGCGGCCAATAAATCACAGGCGTCGAAGGATCGTCAATTGCGTCGTGATTCGAGCGCCAGCCGCACCGCGAGACCGGCCAGCACCAGGCTCATCAGCCAGCGCTGAACACCGAGCCACAGCGGGTTTTTCGCGAACCAGGCGGCCAGGCGGGCCGCGGACAGGATCAGGGCCAGGTTTACGCTGAAGCTGATGGCTATCTGGACGACTCCGAGTTGCACGCTCTGCGCGAGCACCGACCCGTGCTCGGGGCGGATGAACTGGGGGAAAACCGCCAGGTAGAAAACCGCGATCTTGGGATTCAGCGCATTGGTGAAGAATCCCATGACGAACAGGCGAGCGGGAGAATCGGCGGGCAGCGTGCGCGCGTCGAACGGCGACGATCGCGCGCCGGGCCTGACGGCCTGCCACGCGAGCCACAGCAGGTATGCCGCGCCTAACCACTTGAGGATTTCATAGGCGAGCGGAATGGCCATGAACATGGCGGTGAGCCCCGCCGCCGCGGCGAACATGTGCAACAGGAAACCGGTGGCCACGCCGAACAGGGAGATGACGGCCGCGTTTCTCCCCTGGCACAGCGAGCGCGACACCAGGTAGATCATGTTAGGCCCCGGCGTGAGCACCATGATGAAAGAAGCGAGCGCAAACAGCAGCAATTCGTTGGCGGGCATCATCGTTTCGTCCTCAGGAAATTCCGACGCTCTTCCCGGCCTTCTTGAACAACGCCTCCGCCTCCGGCGAATAACGGAACGCCGCCAGGAAGTCCGTCATCGCATAGTCGGGCACGCGCTCGAGAATGCGCGCCTTGTAGGCGTTGGCATCCTGCGTGCGCCCCGCGAGGCCCAGCGTGAACGCGGCGATGGCCATGATGTGCTGGTGGGCGTTTGGCCGCGCGGCCGCCTTCATGGCCCACTCGGCGGCTTCGTCGTATTGCCCGAGGCGCGCCAGGGCGATGGCGCGCGCGCCGAGCATCGCGAACAGCAGCGGATCGAATGGCGACAGGTGCCGGGAATGATCCGAGAATGAAATGGCCGCGTGCGGATCGCCCGACTGCGAGTGCACGAACGCGAGCGTGTAGTGAGCCGTGGCGTAGTTCGGCGAGAGATCGACCGCGCGCTCGAGTTCCATGACGGCCTGGTCCTGTCCGCCGCGCAGCCACAACGCGCGGCCCATGGCCCAGTGCGCGGCCGGGTCGCGGTCATCCACCAGGAGGCTCCTGCCTGCGGCATCGAACGCGCGATCGATCTCGGGCGCGGACTTCTTCCAGCCGAGAAACGCATTCTGGAAATGGGCGAACGACAGCCCCGCGTACGCGCGCGCGAACGTGGGGTCGAGCTCCACGGCCCGGGAGAAGAACTGCCGCGCGCGCTCGTTGTCCGCCTTGTTGAAGCGATACATGTGCCACAGCCCGCGGTGATGCGCTTCCCAGGCATCGAGCGAGTTCGGCGGCTTCAGGATGGCGCGATTTCGTTCCACCATTTCGATCTCGTGCGCCACGGACGCGACGATACGGTTGCCGATTTCGTCGAGCACATCGAGGGTGTCGTCGATCTTCTCGTCGAAGATCTCGGCCCACACGATGCGCGCGGTGCGTGTCTCGATGAGATCGGCGCTCACGGTGAACTTGCGGCCGTGGCGCCGCACCGAGCCGCTGACCACGTAATCCACGTTGAGCATGCGGCCGGCTTCCTCGGGCCCGATTGCGCGATCGCGCAGCGCGAACGTGGTGCCCTGGGCGATCACGAACATGCTGCGCAACTTCGCGAGGCGCGTGATCATGTCGTACGCGAGCGCATCGGCCGCGCCGCCGCGCTTGTCGGCGTCCGAGGAGCGATCGACGAACGGCATGACGGCGATGGACGCGCGGCGCGAGGCCGCGGGAGCATCGGTCGCAAAGCTGCGAATCTCGGTGAGACTGGCGTGGACGAGTTGCGGCGACCCGGATTGGGTTTGCGCGGCGAGTTTCTCGCGCGTGCGGCGCCAGATCTCGCGCAGCGGCGCGCTGTCGAGACCATCGGATTCGAACAGCTTGCAGGCGGCGGCGAGGTGGGCCTCGCCTTCGGCGATGCGGCCCTGGCGCGCGAGCGAGCCGAGCAGCAGCTCGTGTGCGTTGCGATCGAATGGCGAGAGCTCGAGCCAGTCGTCGAGGTAGGGCGCCGCGGCATCGTGCGGCAGCGCGCGCGCGAGGTTTTCCAGCAGCACGGCCTGGATGCCGCGGAAACGCCGGCGTTCCGCCGTGATCCAGGCGTCGAACATCGGGCTGCGCGCGATCTCCAGGCCTTCGAGCAGCTCGCCGGCGAAGTGCGCCGCCAGCGCGCGCTGCCGCTCCACGCCTAACTTCTGGATGCCGTGTTCGGGCGCGCGCGTGACTTCGAGCGTGTCGACCAGGCAGTCGGTGAGGTCGAGCCGCACCGTGCCGCCGTCGGTGATGACGCGCTTGCGGCCTTTCTCGTCGACGAGGCCGCGTATCTTCGACAGGCACCAGCGCAGTTCGCCGCGCGGGTCGTTAGGCACGTCCCACAGCAGCTCGCATACCTGCGAACGCGCCACCGGCCGGCTGGCCAGCACCAGGTAGCCGAGCAGCGCGCGCACCTTGCGCGACGAGGGCAACTTCAGGACGGTGCCGCCGCGCGAGAGCTGCAGCGGCCCGAGCAGGCGGAACTCGAGCGATTCCACGGGCTTTCCCACGCTCGCTACCACGCGCCGCGGGTAGTTTTGATGGCTGAACAGGGATCGGAGATGGATTTCATGAACGCAGTTCTTTCGAGAAATACCCCGCGAATCGACCATCGGGCGGCGATGACACGCCGGCAATTGCCGTACGCGAACATGGATTATGCCGCCGTGGGCAATGCACTGCAGGTGGTGAGCGAGGAACTCTGCGAAAGCGTGAATTTGTGCCAGGAGCAGCAGGTGCTCGACGTGGCCACGGGCAGCTTCAATGCGTCTCTCGCCGCCGCCCGGCGGTGGTGCGACGTGACGGCAACGGATCATGCCTCGGACCTGCTTCACCGCAGCCGGCAACGCCGCGAAGTGGAATCCATGGGCATCCGGATCGTCGACGGCGATGTCGAGGGGCTGCCTTTCGGCGACCAGAGCTTCGACGCGGTGCTCTCCTGCTTTGGCGCCATGTTCGCCGCGGACCAGGAGCGGGCCGCATCCGAGATGATCCGGGTATGCCGGCGCGGCGGGCGAGTGGGCCTCACCAACTGGACGCCGGACGGCTTCATCGGCCAGCTCTTCCGGATCGTGCACCGCCACGCGGTACAGGCCGCAGCGGGCATGTCCTGCGACTGGGGCATCCGCGATCGCATGGAAGAGTTGTTTGGCGCCTACGGCAACATCGAAACGGAAGCCAGGCGCATCGCGTTTCGCTGCGCCACTCCCATGGACTGGGTCGACAGGCTGCGCACCGCCTATCTTCCTGTGCACGGGATATTCGCGACGCTCGATGCCGAGCGCAAACGCGCGCTGCGCTCGGAACTGCTGGCGCTGGTGGCGAGGTTCAACCGCGCCAAAGACGGCACCATGGTCGTCGATGCGGCTTACCTCGAGGTCATGATCACGCGCCGCTGATGCGGCGTTGCCCGAAAAAGGCGCGTAAAACCCGCTCGGGGGCCTCGGCCAGCGCATTTGGCACCGCAACGGACATTTAGACCCCTGCGATTGGCGCATTTGGGTTACCTTGAGCCCCGGCTTGTGATCCTTCGTCTTGTCCGTCCCTGGACCCGCGTCGCGAGACGCACTACTGGCCAGAGTCTGTCACCTCAAAGCATTCGCGAACCGACCGACGGGATTTTCCGTAGGTCCACTGCTCATTGGGATTCATTCATGAAACTTTACGTAGGTAATCTTCCGTTCTCCGCCACCGAAGACTCCGTGCGCGCGCTGTTCGCCGAGTACGGCTCGGTCGAGAAAGTCGCCCTGGTCAACGACCGCGACACGGGCCAGCCGCGCGGATTCGGCTTCGTCGAAATGGCGAACGCGGACGCGCAGAAGGCCATGCAGACGCTGAACGGCCGCGACTTCGGCGGTCGCCCGCTCAAGGTGAACGAAGCGCAGGACAAGCCGCGCGGCGGTGGCGGCGGCGGTTACAACCGGCGCTGAAGGTAAACCGCAACTACATGCTGCGACTGAACTTCCGATCCATCAAAGGTGACGCGCCCACGTTGACCGTTGCCACGTTCTTCCGCTTCCACGCGGATGGGACGCTGCGCGGTCCGGAAAACTATCTCGTGGCGCGGTGCGTGGACGGTTGCTGGCAGTTGAGCGGGCGCATGCATCGCGAGCTCGACTGCGAAGGTCCGGTGAAGTTGCGGTTTTCCATGGGCGCAAACGATGCGCCCGTCATGCTCGGGCCGTTCGCGCACGTGCGCACGGCCGCGGGCATGCTTTATGGAGACGACTCCTGTCTCAACATCTTCGTGCCGGGGAGAAACCCGAGCACGTCGGCTGCCTGTCACGAATTGACGCTGCTCTCGGCGAACGGAGACCGCCCTCTTGGCAAAGACTAACTACAACCAGGCGAAGCGTCAGAAGGAAAACGCCCGCAAGGCGCGCCAGCAGGAAAAGCTGGCCAAGAAACTGGCGCGCGTGTCCGGCGAACCCGAGGTCATCGGTGGCGAGCCCGTGGCCACGCCGGTTGATGGCGTGCCGGAACCCAAGGTGGTGCCGTGAGATTCACCAGCGGCAACAGCCGCAACCAGCTGCGTGAGCGGCAGCGCCGGGATCGGGCCACGGCGCAGCTCATGCGCAACATGTATCCGCAGTTCGCGTCCCTGCGGCTGGAGTTCGACTTCAGCGAATCGGACCCGGACATCACCGCGCCCGCGCGTCACCTGCTGGTGATGCATCCGCCCTCACAGGCTTACTTCGTGTTCCCCTGTCCCTATGCCGATTGCGACGGCGAGTTCGACCTCAGCCGCGCCGTGGCCGACCTTGCGCAGTCGCACGAGCCCCACGCGCATGGCAGCCAGAAATGCGGCGGCCACCGTGTGCGCGACAAGAACGGCCGCACGCCCTGTCAGCTGACGCTCGAATATACGATCCAGCCCGCCGCGGAAACCGCTTCCTAGGCATTACACCGGCGGTCACTCGCCGATGTCTTCGTTCCACACTTCCGGGTTGGCGGCGATGTATTCGCCCAGCATCTTCTCGCACTCGTACGAGCCCAGGTCGACCACTTTCACGCCGCGCTCGCGCAACCAGTCGATGCCGCCCTGAAACGTGCGCGACTCGCCCACCACCACCGTGCCGATGCGGAACTGCACTACGAGCCCGCTGCAGTACCAGCAGGGCGCGAGCGTGGTCACCATGATGGTGTCGCGATAACGGCGCTGTCGCCCGGCCTTGCGGAACGCGTCGGTCTCGCCATGCACCGAGGGGTCGCCTTCCTGCACGCGCCGGTTGTGTCCGCAGCCTAACAACCTGCCGTCGTTGTGGAACAGCGCGGCGCCGATGGGGATGCCGCCTTCGGCGAGACCGCGGCGCGCCTCGGCGATGGCCACGGCGAGCATGGCTTCGTAGTCGTCAGGTTTGTTCATCAGGCGTCATCCGTCGGGTCGAGCATCTGATCTTCCGGGTCGCGTCGTGAATGAGTGGCGCCGCAGAGCTTCTTCAGCTGCGCGGCTTTTTCCGCGAAGTCTCCATAACTGTCGCGGCTGGCGTCGAAGCGCGCCTGGCTCGCGGCCACGAAGTCGATCGTGGGCTCGAGACGTTCGAAGATCTGCGCCACGCTGCCGGGATCGCGCTTCTCGCGCGCGGCGAGATAGTGGAGGAAGCAGCTCGCGCCGTCCGGGTCGCCGATGGCGGCGTCCGACATCAGGTACTGCGCGAACGCGAACACGTAGAACTGGAAGGCGGGCCTGGGCATGTGGAGCAGCTCGTGGCCTCGATAGATGCCGCGCCCCGCCGTGAAATCCTTCTGCAGGTCGTCGATCGAGCGGCCAAACCAGAACGAGCGCGCCTTGCGCGCATCGATGCTGTCCTCGCTTCCAGCCCACGCTTCATCGCCGGGGATATTCATTCAGAACGCGCTCTTCACCGTGCCGCCGTCGACGCGCAGCGCGGCGCCGGTGGTGGCGGACGACAGCGGGCTCGCGACATACGCGACCAGCGAGGCCACTTCCTGCGGAGTGCTGAACCGCTTCAGCAACGAAGTGGGGCGGACGTGCTCGAAGAAGTCCTTCTCGAATTCCGCGCCGGACTTGCCCTGTTCCCTGGCGAGCGCATCCACGAAGTCACCGACGCCGCGCGACTTCGTGGGACCTGGCAACACGCTGTTCACGGTGATGCCGGTGCCCGCCACGGATTCGGCGATGCCCCGTGCTATCGCGATCTGCGCCGCCTTGGTCATGCCGTAGTGGATCATTTCCGCGGGTATCTGCACGCCGCTCTCGCTCGAGATGAAGATGATGCGCCCCCAGTTGGCGCGGCGCATGCCCGGCAGAACGAGCCGCGCCAGCCGCGCGCCGGAAAGCACGTTCACTTCGAAGAAGCGGACCCAGTCGGCGTCGGGAATTTCCTCGAAGGCCTTGGGTTCGAAGATGCCGAGATTGTTGACCAGTATCTCGATGCCCGGATGCCTGCGCACCAGGGTTTCGGCCACCGCCGCGTCGGACAGATCGCCGGCGAAGCCGATGGCATCTTTGTTAGTGGTGCGCAGGCTGGCAAGCGCGGCATCGACGCCCGACTGGCTGCGTCCATTGACGATGACGCGCGCGCCTTCCGCGGCCAGCGATTCGGCGATGGAAAAGCCGATGCCGGCCGTGCTGCCGGAGACCAGTGCGAGTTTCCCTGCGAGTTTGAGGTCCATGCGATTCCCCTGGTCAAGATACGCCTACGCGCCAATGTCATCGACATGACATTGTGATCGCGCCGCGCGCGCAGGATCATAACGCCATGAAAGTTCCTCCATTCAAGCTCGATGCCTGGCTCGCCGCGCACGATTTCGCGACTCCGCCCATCCGCTACAACATCGCCTCGAGCACCGGGCCCTTGTGGACCTTCGGGGAGCTCATGGCCCTGGGAAGCAACGCGGGAAACGACGCGGCCAGTGACAAGGGCAACGGGAGCCTGGCGACGCTCGGCGATATCACGCTGTCCTACGCACCACCACAGGGCAGCAAACTACTGCGCGAGCGCGTCGCGGCGCTGCATGCCGTGGATCCCGACCACGTGCTCATGATGACCGGCGCTTCCGAGGCCATCGTGGCGCTCACCAGCCTCGTTGCCGGGGCCGGCGGATCCATCGTGATACCCAGGCCCGTCTATCCGGCGGTGCCCGTGCTGGCGCGCGCCTGGGGTCTGGGCGTCCGTGAGTACGCGCTGGATCGCGAGCAGGGCTTCGCGCAGACCGCGGATGGCGTACTCGCCGCCGTGGATTCGAGCACGCGCCTGGTGTTCGTGAACACCCCTCACAACCCCACGGGAGCCGTCATGCCGCCGGCCGAGCAGCGCAAGCTGGCTGAGGCGTTGGCGGAGCGCGGCATCCCGCTGGTCGTCGACGAGGTGTATCACCCGCTGTATTTCGGCGAGCGCCTTCCCAGCGCCAGCGCGCTGCCCAATACCATCGTGCTCGGTGACTTCGCCAAGGCGCTGTCGATCCCGGGCCTGCGCATCGGCTGGCTCGTCGATCGCGACGCGCACCGGCGCGAGGCGCTCATGGACCTGCGAAGCTACTTCACGATTTCCGGCTCGCCGCTGACCGAGGCCATCGGCGCGCACGCGCTCGCGCATGCGCCGGACATCATCGCCCGGCTCACGCAGGTGGCGCAGGGCAATCTCGCGTTGCTGGCGCGGTTCATGGAGAAACATCGCGACGTGTTCGGATGGGCGCCGCCGGGTGGCGGCACTACGTGTTTTCCATGGCTGCGCGATGGCCGGGATGCGCGCCCGTTGTGCGAGGCGCTCGCCAAGGCGGGTGTGCTGGCGGCGCCAGGCGATTGCTTCGAGATGCCATCGCACATCCGCGTCGGGTTCGGGGCTATGCGCAATGGCTACGCGGAAGCGCTGGCCATCTTCGGCGAGACGCTCGCGAAGCTGCCGCGGGTCTAGCTACCAGTCCTCGGCGCCGCCGGGATTCCTCGTCAGGTCCTTCCACCAGGTTGCGGTGGCGGCGCCGAGATGCGGGAGCAGCGCGTCGGTCCGCAGGCCGGCCGCCTTGACCGAGCTCTGCAGCGACGGCATCAGGAAATGCGTGACGGCCCATTTCTGCTGTTCGCTGCCGTCCTGCAGCACGCGTTCGACCACCTTGAGCGCCTGGATCATCTCCTGCGTGGGCACCTGCTTCGCGGTGCTGCCCAGGTGAAAGCCGAGCTGACCGAGAACCTCCGAAAGTTCGGTCTGCAAATCGGCGCCGAACAGCTTGTGGTCCTCGCGCAGGAGTTTGAGCGGGCCTTCGAACGAAGGGCAGGCACGCAGGAATGCCGCTTCGAGCTCGCCGATCATGGAACTTGCCGCTTCTGGAAGGGGAAATGGTTCAAGCGCCTATCCTGGTGGCAGCGTCCGATGCCGCGCAAGCACCCAGGGCCCGCCGCCGCATTACTCCAGTCCCCGAGTGCCGGATCGCGATTCGCTAGCCGGACGGCCACAGGGGCAATTGTGGCGGCTTACCTTAACTGCACGACCTTGGGCCAAGAACTCCGGCAAGTCGACGACAAATCCTGTACTGTGCCGCCCGGCTTGTGATTCCTCGTCTTGTCCGCCCCTGGGCTAGCGCGTCTTCCTGACGCGAAGTTTGGCCAGAGTCGCTCTCGCAGGGTTCCCCTGCCTATCTACATCTACTTAGTGAGTATTCTCTTGACCAAACTTTACGTTGGAAATCTGCCCTTCAGCGCCACCGAAGATTCGGTGCGTGCCCTCTTCGCGACCCACGGCAGCGTGGACAAAGTCGCGCTGATCAACGACCGTGACACGGGCCAGCCGCGCGGCTTCGGCTTCGTGGAAATGTCGAGCGCCGATGCGCAGAAGGCGATGCAGTCGCTGAACGGCCAGGACTTTGGCGGTCGCCCGCTCAAGGTCAACGAAGCGCAGGACAAGCCCCGCGGCGGTGGCGGTGGTGGTGGCGGCGGCGGCTACGGTCGTCGGTAAGACATTGGCTGCGACGACGCGGGTGGAGCAAGACTCCACCCGCGTCGGTCGCGGCATGTAATCCAAATGAAATTCACCACGGTAGGCCCCGAAGGGGCACGCAACCTTCTTCGCGAGAAACAGCGGCGCAATCGCATGGCTGCCAAAGAGCTGCGCGTGCAGTTCCCGGATCTCGCGTCCATCCGCATCGACTTCGCGTTCAGCGACGAGACCCTGCAGCCGCCGGCGCCGCAGTCCATCGTGCTGCATCCGCCGGCGCGCGCGTACTTCGTGTATCCGTGTCCGTATGCGAGCTGCAACGGCGAGTTCGATCTGGCCGCTCCGGTGACGGACGTGGCAAAGAAGGGCCATGACGGCGCCGCCGGTCATACGACCTGCAAGGGCGAACGCGTCCGCGGCCGCCTCGGCAAGACTCCCTGCGACCTGCACGTCGAATATTCCATCGCGGTAGGCAAGTAGCAGCCAGCCGCCGATTCCACGGGCGTTTCCACGCCCGCTCCCACGTTCGAGGCCTAACTTGCCTGCCTCGAATCAACCGGGAGGGAATCATGTTCCAGCGTCTTTCGATCTTTCTGTACGGCGTCGTCAGCTACGCCGTCTTCCTCGGCACATACGTTTACGCCATCGGTTTCGTCGGCAACTTCGGCGTGCCGCGCAGCCTGGACGGCACGCCCACCGCGGGCCTTACCGCCGCCTTGCTGGTGAATCTCGGGCTGTTAGGCCTGTTCGCCATCCAGCACAGCGTCATGGCGCGGCCCGCATTCAAACGCTGGTTCACGCGCGCTGTGCCGGCCTCCGCCGAACGCAGCACCTATGTGCTGCTCTCGAGTCTCGCGCTGATCGCCGTGTTTGCCTGGTGGCAGCCGCTGGGCGGCACCGTCTGGACGGCAACCGATCCCATCGTGCGCAGCGTGCTCTGGGGTTGCTTCGCGTTTGGCTGGCTGCTGGTGCTGGGATCCACGTTTCTCATCAACCACTTCGACCTCTTCGGTCTGCGCCAGGTCTGGCTGCAGCTGAGAGGGCGCCCGTACACCGAGCTCGCTTTCGGTACGCCGGGACCTTACCGCTTCGTGCGTCACCCGTTGTACGCGGGCTGGCTGTTCGCTTTCTGGGCGACACCGACCATGACGGTCTCGCATCTCGTGTTCGCGATCGCGACGACGGGATACATCCTGATCGCCATCCAGCTCGAAGAACGCGACCTCATCGCGCATCACGGCCGCGCGTACGAGGACTACCGCGAGCGCGTACCGATGCTCATCCCGTTCGCGCGCAAGCGGAATACGGACGCGCGGCCGGCGGCATCCCCTTAGGTTGGCGGCGGAAACTACCGAGTCACACATCACGCTTCGTGAATCTCCCGCAACGGCCGAGTGGCGGGAGGCTCCTGCCTGCGCTAACGTGGCCCCGGCTCGAAGCATTCAGGGGTGCTTCGCACCGGCTGAGTTTCCTGGATAAAAACAAAGATAAGGAAGTTGCCGTTCTGGGTCGATCAAGGGGGTTGAAGCTATGGCTGTCGAAAGTTTGCAGCTCAGTTCCGTCACTCGTGATGCCTATTGGCACGACACTCACGCGCAATTGAAGTCCGTCAGGAAGCGCGGAGATATCCTCTCGCTGCTGGGTCTGGGCCTCGTTGGCGTTCTGCTCTGGCAGTACCAGTACCGCGAGTCCGGCGATTACGCGGTCGCATGGGCCATAGGCATTGCCACGGTCTCGCTGGTCGGGGTCGCACTTCCACAATTGTTCGTCACGCGGAGCAAGCGCCGCATCTCGGCCATGCGGGGCATGCATTGCCAGCACTGCGGTTACGTGCCGCACGATACCGAGATCTCGGAGCTCGTCAGCACGCGCGAGTGCAACCGGTGCCGGAAGCCCCTCGGCTGACGGACCTTCCGCTCATCGCATGAGAAGGCCGCCTTGAGCGGCCTTCTTTTTTCCGGATTCCCGTTTTTGCGTCGCATGAGCTTTTTGTCCCGCATTTCCCGTCTTGGAATCTGCAAGGACAAAAAACCCCCGCCAACAGGGGAAGGAGCCCTTTCATGCGTCTCACGAAATTCACCGCGGCACTGCCGTTGCTGCTGGCTGCCCATCTCGCCGATGCGCAGCAAATCAATCCGTTCAAGTATGTGGTCGACGACGTGGTGGTCACGGACCTGGGATCGCTCGGATCCCAGAGCGGAGCCCGGGATATCAACGACCTGGGCGATGTCGTCGGCTGGACCGAAAAGAGCGGCGACTCGAGGCTGCACGCGTTCATCCACCTGAACGGGCAGATGTACAGCATCCACAGCGACCCGTCGAACTTCAGGAACGGGTTTGCCCAGGCCATCAACAATTCGCGCGTGGTGGTCGGCTATTATCAGGATGCTAACTACCCGGTCGTGCACGACAAGCGGGCGTTCTACTATTACCCGGGCATCTGGCTTTCATGGATGCCCAGCGATGCATCGTCGGGTCTCGGGTACGAGTGGACCGCCGAAGCGTACGGGATCACCGAAACCGACCGCATCGTGGGAACGGCGAGCATGACCGTCAACATTCCCCCGCCGACGCTGGGCCTGTGCCACCAGACGCTCGCGGTGGTCTGGAACAACGCCGGCCAGAACCCGTACGGGCTGTTCTGCATTCCCGACCCCGACAACGACGACACCTGGTGGGGCCAGGGCATCAAGCCGGTCGCCCACGACATCAACAATTCCAACAACATCGTCGGAACGGACGGTGGCAAGACTACCTACTCGATGTTCTTCTACAACAACCTGCAGAACTCCGTCGTCACGGTCCCGAAGCCCGCCGGCGCTCCGCTCTTCGACGGCTCGACCAAACTATTCGGCGTCGCGCGCGGCATGAACGACAGCAACTGGGTGGTGGGCAGTTACGGGCACGATCACGAAGGCCAGAGCACCTCGCAGACACGCGCGTTCGTGTGGAACGGCACGTCGGCCAGCGCCCAGAGTCTTGGCACGTTTACGGGTGGGACTCGCAGCGCGGCGCACGAAATCAACGAGCAGTACATGGTGGTGGGCGATTCCGGCCGCACATGGAACTTCAGCGGCCAGACCGTGAATCGCACGCTGGCATTCCTCTGGCATTCGAATTTCGGGCTCTTTCAGCTTCCAGGCATCGGCGGCTACTGGCATGCCAGTGGCGGCCTGTTCGGCACCTGGATACCTAACAGCTGCACGGCCTGGTCGGTCAACGATCGCAAGGCGAGTGGGCTGGTGCAGGCCGTCGGCGAGTGCACCGTCGATTCTTCCGGGACCCGGCGCGCCGTGCGCTGGGACATCACGGTCAGGAAGGTATCGATCCCGTCAGGCCTGTAAAACGCCCTCGTTCCTTCAGGAGGACATATGCGTATTGCATCAATTGCGCTTCTCGCGGCATTGGCCGCGGCGCCCGCTGCGAATGCAGCTTCGTTTTTCAAGTACCGCGTCACCACGATTCGGGTGACCGATCTCGGCACGCTGGGCGGTGCGCAAAGCACCGGCCTCGGCATCAACAACCGCGGCGATGTCGTTGGCAGCGCGCAGGATGCGACTGCGAAATACAACGCGTTCATACATGCGGACGGATCGATGTTGAGCCTGCACGACGGGTCGCCGGCCTTCACTTCCGCGAGCGCGGTCAGCATCAACGACTCGCGTATGGTCGTCGGCACGTATCTTCGCGCGAGCGACAATATCCAGCGCGCATTTCGTTACTACCCGGGCATCTGGGTCGAAACCATGAACAGCAGCGTGGCTCCCGCGTTGCCCTTCACGTGGCGAACCATCGCCAGTTCGATCAACGAGTCCGGGCAGGTTGCCGGATTCGCGCAGATAGTCCCCAACGCGGCATTCCCGCCTCCGCCAGACACTGTCGATCTTTGTTACGAGCGCTTGCCGATGCGCTGGGCCAGCATCATCGCTGCCCCCGTAAAGCTGTTTTGCATTGCCGATCCGGATGGCAACGAGACCTGGGTCGATCAGGGCACGGCGCCGATCGCCACTGATATCAACAACGCGGGCGACATCGTCGGTGACGATGCCGGCACATCGCTGCATTCCATGTACGTTTTCAGCGGTGGCGTGCGCACGCCCGTCCCGGCGCCCGCGGGACTCGCCGAGCTCGACGTGTGGGGCAACCCGTTTCACAGCAAGGCAGCGGCGATCAATGACACCGGCTGGGTGGCAGGCAGTTACGGCCGCTTTTCGTACGGCTCCATCAGCCCCGCGAATGCGCGTGCCTTCGTCTGGGATGGTGTGTCCGCGTCCGCGGTGAACATCGGCACGTTCCCGAGCGACACACAAAGCGAGGCCGGAGACCTCAACGAACAAAGAATGGTCGTTGGCACCTCGTCGGGTACCGGCAGCGTCTACGGTCTCGATGACCACGCGTTCATCTGGCACAAGGACTTCGGCATGCGGGCGCTGCCGCCGCTGTGGTTCGGGCCGTTCTTCACGACAGTGCACAACGACTGCAAGGCGTTTGCGATGAACGATCGCAACGCGTCTTCAGGCCTCGTGCAGGTGGCGGGGTACTGCTATCGCAGCGATGGGCTCAGACATGCGGTGCGATGGGATGTCACCGTGGTGGTCGACGTCTCCGCGTTTCCCTGAAACTCTTTCGCGGTCGGATTTCACAGTTCGCGCATCGGCTTCGGCCGTCGATGCGCGTTCCGTGATGTTAGGGGCTAACCTCTGGCCGGTCTGAACGGGGGCAATTGCAGGCGCCGCTTCGTGCATGGCATGGCGGCGCCGTACCAGGGAGAAAACATGCGATTCGCACCAGTGGCCCTTCTCGCGGCTTTCGCCGCTATTCCCAGCATCGCCGATGCATTTGTTTACACCAGGTATCGCGTTGTCAGCATCCGGGTAGTCGACCTCGGCACGTTGGGTGGCGCGCAAAGTCACGGTTTCGACATCAACAATCGCGGCGATGTCGTCGGCGACGCGCAGGATGCAACCGGAAAATTCAACGCGTTCATGCATGCGGACGGATTGATGGTGAGCCTGCACGATGGCTCGCCCGCCTTCACTTCGGCGGGCGCGTCCAGCATCAACGACTCGCGTGTCGTCGTCGGCTCGTATGCCAGGCCGAGCGACGGCGCGCGTCGCGCGTTTCGTTACTACCCGGGCATCTGGGTCGAGGCCATGAACAGCAACGTGGCGCCCGAACTTCTTTTCGCCTGGCGAACCGTCCCGACTTCGATCAACGAGTCCGGCCAGGTGGTCGGGTGGTCGCAGCTGATTCCCAATCCGGCGCTTCCGCCGCCGCCAGACACCGTGGACCTTTGTTATGAGCGCCTGCCGATGGGTTGGACGGGCGTCTTCGCTGCCCCCGCGAGGCTCTTCTGCATTGCCGATCCGGATGGCAACAACACCTGGGTCGATCAGGGCATGCCGCCCATCGCCACCGACATCAACAATTCGGGCGAGATCGTCGGCGACGATGCTGGCGAATCGCTGCATTCCATGTTCGTTCTCAGCGGCGGCGTACGCACCGCCGTGCCTGCCCCCGCGGGCCTCGCCGAGCTCGATGTCTGGGGCAAGCCGTTTCACAGCATCGCGGCGGCGATCAATGACTACGGCTGGGTGGCAGGCACCTATGGGAATTTTTCGTACGGCTCCGTCAGCCCGGCGAACCGGCGCGCGTTCGTGTGGGACGGCGTGTCGACCTCCGCGGTGAACATCGGCACGCTCGCGGGCGATACCAAGAGTGAAGCTTCCGACCTCAACGAGCAGAGAATGGTTTCTGGTACTTCCTCGGGTCATGGGAGCGTGTACGGAATCGATCTTCACGCATTCATCTGGCACAAGGATTTCGGCATGCGGGCGCTGCCGCCGCTGTGGTTCGGCCCGTTGTTCACGACGGTGCTGAACGATTGCAGGGCGACCGCGATGAATGAGCGCAACCGGACAACCGGCGTCGTGCAGCTCACGGGATTCTGCTATCGCAGCGACGGGCAAAAGCACGCGGTTCGATGGGATGTCACCGTGGCACAAGACATCTCCTCGCTCCCCTTTCCTTGAGAGATCGAAGGTCTCAAAGAAAAAGGCCGCCCCTTTTTTGAAGGGAGCGGCCTTTGATTCTTCCCGCGCGATCGCGGGATCAGTCTTCGATGAGGAAACTGCGCAGCTGCTCGCTTCGCGAAGGATGACGCAGCTTGCGCAGCGCCTTCGCCTCGATCTGGCGAATGCGCTCGCGCGTCACGTCGAACTGCTTGCCCACTTCTTCCAGCGTGTGGTCGGTATTCATGTCGATACCGAACCGCATACGAAGCACCTTGGCTTCACGCGGGGTCAGTTGCGCAAGTACCGAGTGAGTGGTTTCGCGCAGCGACTCCATGGTGGCCTGGTCGATGGGCGATGCGACGGACGTGTCTTCGATGAAGTCGCCGAGGTGTGAGTCCTCGTCGTCGCCGATGGGCGTTTCCATCGAGATGGGTTCCTTGGCGATCTTGAGCACCTTGCGAACCTTGTCTTCCGGCATCTCCATGCGCACGGCCAGTTCTTCCGGCGTCGGCTCGCGGCCCATCTCCTGCAGCATCTGCCGCGAGATGCGGTTCAGCTTGTTGATGGTCTCGATCATGTGCACCGGGATGCGGATGGTGCGCGCCTGGTCGGCGATCGAACGCGTGATGGCCTGGCGGATCCACCACGTCGCGTAGGTCGAGAACTTGTAGCCGCGGCGGTATTCGAACTTGTCCACCGCCTTCATGAGGCCGATGTTGCCTTCCTGGATGAGGTCCAGGAACTGCAGACCGCGGTTGGTGTACTTCTTCGCGATCGAGATCACCAGGCGCAGGTTGGCCTCGACCATCTCCTTCTTCGCGCGGCGGGCCTTGGCCTCGCCGATCGAGACTTCACGGTTGATCTCCTTGATGTCCGTGATGGTGAGGTGATACGCCTTCTCGAGAGCGGCGAGCTTGTCCTGGCGGCGCAGGATTTCTTCCTGCAGGCGGCCCATGGCGGCCGACCACTTCTTGCCTCCCTTGACCTGCTTCTGCAGCCAGCGGTGTGAAGTCTCGTTCTTGGGGAACGAGAGGATGAATTCCTTGCGCGGCATGCCGGCGTCGCGCACGGCAATGATCATGATTTCCTTCTCGAGCTGCCGGACCTCGTTGACCTGGTGGCGCAGGTTCGAGATCAGCGCCTCGAACATGCGCGGCGCGAGCTTGAGCTCCATGAACTCGTCGGAAAGCTTCTTGCGGACCTTGAGCGTCTTCGGATCCTTGGCGCCCAGCTTCTCGATGTGGCTCAGGACGTTGACGTAGTGCTTGCCCACCGCAGCGAAGCGGCGCGCGGCCTCTTCCGGATCGGGGCCGGTGTCGACGGCTTCCTCTTCGGTGCCTTCGCCTTCTTCACCTTCCTCGTCGTCGCCCTCGGTCTTTTCTTCGGCCGGCGGCGGCGCGAGCTCCATCTTGGTGGGGTTCTGCGGCTGCGCGATCACGTCGGGCGCATTCGGATCGATGAAGCCGACGATGATGTCGACCAGGCGAGCGCCACCGGTCTTCACCGGCTCGTAGGCCTTCAGCAGGTAGTCGGCGGTCGACGGGTCGTTGGACAGCGCCAGGCGCACGGCGTCGAGGCCTTCCTCGATGCGCTTCGCGATGCGGATTTCGCCTTCGCGCGTGAGCAGCTCCACCGTGCCCATCTCGCGCATGTACATGCGCACGGGATCCGTGGTGCGGCCCAGCTCGGCATCGAGCGCCGCCAGGGCCGCGGCGGCTTCTTCGATGGCTTCTTCGTCGGTGGGCGCGGAGGGCTCGGGCGCGAGAATGCTCTCGTTGTCCGGCGCCTTCTCGTACACCGGGATGCCCATGTCGTTGATCGTGTTTACGATCTCCTCGATCTGCTCGGGATCGACGATCTCCGACGGCAGGTGATCGTTCACCTGCGAGTAGGTGAGGTAACCCTGTTCCTTGCCGCGCGCGATCAGCAGCTTGAGCTGCGACTGGCGCTCTTCGGGCAGCACGTTGCGGCGGGCCGGCAGGTTGATCAACTCGGCGGAGCCCTTCTTGCCCTTGAGCTTGCCATCGGCGGGAGCCGCGGCAGCGGCGGCGGCATTGGCAGCGGCGCGCGCGGCCGCGAGCTTCTGCGCCGGCTTCAACTCGACGACCTTGGCCTTCGGGTCGACCGCGGGCGCGGCGACTTTTTCCGGGGCCTTCACCTTGCCAGCCGGTTTCTTCACCTCGGCATGTTTCTCAACATGCTTTGCCTTCGCGGCATGCGCAGCCACGGCCTTTTCCTTGGAGGAATGGGCAGCGGCAGCGGGCTTGCCCACCTTCTTGGCGGGCAGCTTTTTCGAGGCAGGGGCAGCAGGGCGCTTGTGCTTTTGTGTCATGAGTTTCCGACGCTCAAGGCGTATTGCGGTACGGCACCGTGGGGGCGCCGACGGCGATGTAAAGGAGGCTTGCGGGAAAGGGGCGGCATTCTACGCAAATGACTGTGGCTTGACAAAGCGAAAACCGCCAGCCCGTCAAAGACTTCCGTGCGAGTTTGACCTCTGGAACAACGCAAAATTCGGGCCAAATGGGTCACGGCCCGGAAAAATTTGTCGGACGATTTCCCGACTGGTTTATCGGCCGGACGAAGCGATTCCTGAGACCTACGATCCCTTGCTCCGGGCCATGGCCACATTGAGCTCGCGCAGTTCCGCCCGCTCGTCGTCCGAGA
>DASTXR010000015.1:0-43927 GCA_035765415.1 Steroidobacteraceae bacterium
AAAAGGGCGCGCCGTATCGTAATACGGCGCGCCCGGTTGCTCTGCAACGAGCCTTACTGGATGCGATAACGAACGCCGAGCTGCAGACGCAGGTCGTTCGTGAACCACGACCGCGGCAGTGTCAGACCCTGCTGGTTGACCTGCTGGCGCAGCACGGTCTCCTGCTGGGTCAGATTCTGCGCATCGAGGAACACGTCCCAGCTCGCGCTGGGCTTGTAGTGGAACGACGCGTCGAGCTGGCCGTATGCATCCTGCCAGATGGGCAGTTTGATACAGCAGTCCGCTTGGCTGATCAGGTAGGTGTCACGCCAGTTCCACGCCAGGCGCGCCGAGTATTTCTCCTGCTCGAACATCAACACGAAGTTGTATGCCAGCGGGGAGAACCCTTCGAGCGGCAGATCGGTCAGCGTGATCTGGTCATCCTGGTTCGTGCTGCCATCGCCCGAGACGATCGAGAGACCCGAGTTCTCCACGCCCTCGTTGTTGACGTACGTGAAGTTCGTCTGGATGCCCAGGCCGTTCCACGGCGCCGGCAGCTTGTCGAAGAACGTCTGGTAGGCGAGCTCGAATCCCGACACGCTGGCGCCGTCGGCATTGATCGAACGCGTCACGTTGACCGTCCTGGTCACGTTGTTGTTGGTGAACTGCTCATCGACCGACGCCTTGATGATGTAGTCGTTGAACTTCTTGTAGAACAACGCGGCGGTGAACGAGCCGGCGCTAGAGAAGTACCACTCGTACGTGAAGTCGAGCTGGTCGGCCGTCGTCGGCTTGAGCTTGGGGTTTCCACCATCCGCGGAGTACCGCGGCGTCCACGCCACCGGCGGGCTGCTGCAGTCGCCGGGGATGGTGTACGTGACTGTGCCGTCAGCGCAGTCGCCGCCGTCCACTGCAACGGTGTAGTAGAACTTGTAGAGGCCCATGTCGGCACGCGCCAGCGCGCGCGAAGCCGCGAAACGCAGGAACTGATCGTCCGTGATCCCGAAGCGAATGTTCAGGCTCGGCAGGATGTTCGAATGGCTGTCGCCGCCGACCGCGGTATAGGAACCGTTGTTCTGGAAGGCCCTGTCGTCGTCCGAAATGAGTGCCGTTGCGTCCACGGGCTCACCAGGAAGCGGCGGACTCGGTTCGTCGTACTGCGGGAACTGCGCACCACCGGTGGACGACACTTCCGTGGTCACGTAGCGAACGCCGATGTTGCCTTTGACGTCCATGCCAAACCACTGCGTGTCGGTACCGCCGAACTTCAGCATGACATAGGCCGCTCGCGTGTCTTCGACCACGTCCAGCATTTCAACGGGGCAATACAGCCCGCTCGGGCTGTTGGGAAGAGCACAGCCACGCTCGTCCAGCGCCACCCAGCTGTTGCTGTTGCCGTTGCCGTAGAGCTCTTTCGTGGCTTCGTAGTCGTTCACGATGTCGTAGCGCGGGTGCAGGAACGTACCGCCGCCGAACACACCGCCGCCCACCTGGTTCGAACCCAGGTCGATCGGCGTGTAAGTGTCTGCCCAGAGACCCTGGTTCAGGAACACCGGCACATCGTCCTGCATGCCCCACAGTGGCTGCGCGGAGCCCCAGTTGTAGGTTGACCAGTTCACCTGCTGGTCGCGGTCCGCGGAGCGAACACCGACGCGCAATGAATCGAGCCAGCCGTCACCGATGTCGATGTCTGCGTCGAGACGCACGGCGAGTTCCTCGCCGAAGCTGTCTTCGGCGTGCTCCATCTGCCATTCCTTGAACCAGTTCGCGGGGTCGGAGAAGCCGCCCGCCGTCCAGCCATAACCCGTGGGCGGAGCAAAACTGAAGACCGGTTTGTCGCCGCTGATGTCGAGGCTGACATCGGCCGCCGTCTTGCTGTTGGCGCTGTTGTCGAAATTGACGACCGACGACTCGATTTTCTGGATGTCGAAATTGAGGCCGAGGCGCTCGCTGACTTCCCATCGCAGGTTGAGCGACAAGTCTTCGGTGATATTGGTCTGCGTTGACGAGCGCGTGTCAGCGCTGAGGCCGGCGCCGCGCGAGTTCGGACAGGTGACCGGGGCACCCGCGGCGTCCGTGTAAGCCGGGCCGCCACCATTGCCTTGGCCAGCCCAGGTGTAGCAGGTCCAGTCCGGACTGCCGAACTGCCACGGCAAGCTTTCATTCGCGGGTGTAGCCGGGTCGTCGTTGGGGTTCAGGCGCACCCGGTAGCCGTCCGGATGCGCAAAGTTCGGATTATTCGTCGCGCCTGCCCAGCCATCGCCCACATCGTTGATGACGCCTCGCACGAACACGCCGCGGCTGTCGAACTCGTATGCCGGTGTGCCCGCCGGATGCCGGGCGAATTCCGAATTGAGCACCAGGCCTTGCGGCTGCTGGGAGTTACCCACGCCGGCCGTCAGTGAATATTCTTCCCAGTTGTTTTCGTATTCGGAGCGGTTGTACTGCAGCGTCGCCTGCAGCGACTCTTCGGGGCTGCGCCACTGCGTGGCGAAAGCGGCGCCCGTGCGCGTACGCGTGTACGTGTTGTTGCGAAGGTCGATACCGCCGGGGATCCACTTCGTGCCGCCGCCATAGGCGTCAACGCCGCTGGCATTGAAGAAGCGCAGCAACTGCACGCCCTGCGATTCGGTGATGACTTCGGAATAGGCGGCGTTCAGCATCACGCCGAACTCGCCGAGGCCCGTGTCCCAGCGATTGCTGAGCAGCATCGAGCCGGCGGGCGCCACTTCCTCGGCCAGCGAGCCGGCGCCCACTTCCGCGGAGAACGCGGCAACGAAACCTTCGGAGTCGAACGGAGTGTGCGTGCGCAGGTTGACCGTGCCGGCGATACCGCCTTCGATCATGTCGGCGGTGGCGTTCTTGTACGTGTCGACGCCGGCCATCAGTTCGGGGGAGACGTCGCCGAAGGACAGGCCGCGCGAGCTGTTCGCGTTGAAGCTGTCGCGGCCGTTGAATTCGCTGCGAACCTGCGGCAGGCCGCGCACCAGCACGCCCGAGGGCTCGGCGGAGAAGTGCGAAGTGTCGCCAGACGCCGCGAAACGCGTGACGGTGATGCCGCTCATGCGTTGCAGGGCTTCGGCCACGCTCTTGTCCGGGAACGAGCCGATGTCGGACGCGGTGATCGAGTCGACGACCGTGTCGGATTCTTTCTTGATTTCCTGCGAGGTCTGCAGGGCCTTGCGAATGCCGGTGACGAGGATCTCGGTGAGAGCCTCATCGGACTTCGCCGCCGACGTGTTGGTCGGCGCGGCATCCTGCTCCTGCTTTTCCTGCGCAATGGCGTACGGCGCGAGCAACGTGGCTCCGACCGCAAATATGGATAATTCCTTGAGACGCGACTTGTTCGCGCCGACGGCGACACGCCGCGACTTTTTCGTTGCCTTGGACACTGTAATGCCCCCCCTGTATAGACCTGTTACGAGCTAATTAAATTCGGTAACCGATTGTTAGTATTTTTTTGGAGTGTAGCGACATCGCGTACACAAGCAAGGCCCGTTTTGCCAATAGTTGCAGCGGGGCCGCATGTCTCGGCAAGCCAAATTTTGTCGTGTCCAAGGTAACGGGAAGCCGCCGTCGATGACCCCCTCCGCGAGCCAGACTCCGCTGCAACTGGTTGTTTCCCATGCCTCAACGGGCAATCTGGAGGCGGCCAAGGCAATCGCGGCCACGATCGTGGACAAGGCCAACAGCGCCGAGGCCTGGGCTTGCGTGGCCCGCGTCAATGCAAATATGCAACGCTTCGAGGAGGCGCTGTCGGCCATCGATACCGCGCTCGGGCAACAACCCGGATCGCGACCGCTGCGGCTCGAACGCGCGCGGCTCCTCGCGTTGTGCGGGCTCGCGGACCCATCGCTGCGCGAGCTCGAATCGCTGACGCTCGAGGCGGCGGATTCGCCGGAGTTGTTAGTCGATCTGGCGCTGGCGCTGCGGTTCGCCGGGCGCGACGACGAAGCGGAGGCACGCCTCACGCAGGGACTTGAGCGCTGGCCGGCGCACGCGGCGCTGCACGAGCACCTCGCGCGGCTGCGCTACGCGCGCAATCCCGCCGAACACTTCACGCAAACACTCGAGCAGGCGATCGGCGATTTCCCCGGCGAGATGCAATTGCGCCTGGTGGCGGCCGGATTGCTGCGTAACGCCGGCCAGGCGGAGCGCGCGCTCGAACTACTTCGCGAAGGCCTGCGGCGCGCGCCGCACTCGGCGGCATTCCTCACCTCGGTGGGCGTGTTGTTAGACGAACGGGATGGTTCCGCGGAAGCGCTGGCCTCGCTGCGCGCCGCCGTGCAGCGCGCGCCGCATTCCGCGCAGATGAAGCGCAATCTCATTCCGGCATTGCTGAGGCGCGCGCTCGACGCGGAGGCGCGCGCGCTTTGCGAGGAACTGCTGCTGCGCGACCCCGACGACCAGAAGCTCATCGCGTATCACGCGACCGCGCTGCGCATGTCGGGCGACGCGCGTTACGCAGAGCTGCACGATTACCCGCGGCTCGTGCGTGTGTACCGGCCGGCGCCGCCGGCGGCCTTCCCGACCATCGGCGACTTCAACGCGGCGTTCGCGCGCGAGCTCTCGCGCCTGCACCGCACCGACCATCACCCGCTCGATCAGAGCCTGCGCGGCGGCTCGCAGACCGAGCGCAACCTGCCGGCCGACAATCCGGTGATCGCCGGATTTTTCTCGTTGGTCGATGCGCCGATCCGCGACTACATCGCGCGGCTGCGCGACGGCGATCGCAGCCATCCGACCGACCGCAGGAAATCCGCGGGATATCGCATCAGCGGCTCGTGGTCGGTGCGGCTCATGCCCGGTGGCTTTCATGTGAACCACGTGCATCCGCGTGGCTGGATCAGCTCGGCTTACTACGTGGAGCTGCCGGCGATGCAAGACGCGCGCGCCCAGGCGGGCTGGCTCAAATTCGGGGAACCCGACGACCGCTACCCCGGATGCACCGCCGACCACCTCGTGGAACCCGCCGCGGGAATGCTGGTGTTGTTTCCGTCGTACCTGTGGCACGGGACCGTGCCGTTCGAACAAGGCGGCCGCCGGCTGACGGCCGCGTTCGACGTGATCCCCGACTGACTACTTCGCGGCCGCGCGGCCCTGCTTCGCGACGACGTCGGCATTGCTGCCGAGCTGGTACAGGTACTCGTGATATTCGTCGCTGCCTTTCTTCAGCGTCGCAAGGTGCGCGCGCTGCTCGGCGGTGAGCGCGAACTCCTGGTATCCGCGCCCCGTCAGGCAGCCCTTGAGCGCCTCGGAACGCGCGCGCTGCGCGGCCATTTCCTGGGCTCGCTGTTGCGTGGCCGCGCGCTGCGCGAAATCGGACGAGGCCATGCCCGAGTAGGTGCCACCGGCCGGAACCGGCGCCGATACCGGGGCTGACGAGGATCCGGCGGCTGCAGCGGCGGCGGCACTGCCGCCTCCCTCGCTGCCGGTCGGTATACGGTCGCCCGCAGAGTTGTTGCTGCCGCTGATGCCACCGGCGGTCTTGGCGCCGTTCCCGCCGCTGTTCTGCATCACCGCGTGCCCGGTGCACATGCCGACTTCCGTGCCGTAGTCCACGCGGGAAACACCTGGTTTTCCCCAGGCGGTCTGCGGCGCAGTGCCCGCGCAACCACTGAGGGCGAGACCGATTCCCGCCACCAACATCAGTGTTTTCATCGTTTCCCCCTGTGGCGAATGCGGCTCCTGACTACTTCGCGGGCACGCGGCTTTGTTTGCCCACGATCTCGGCGTCGCTGCCGAGCTTGTACATGTATTCGAGGTATTCGTTGCTGCCCTTGTGAAGCGTGGCGAGGTGCGCAGCCTGTTCCGGCGTCAACGCGAATTCCTGGTAGCCCCGCTCCATCAGGCAGCCCTTGAATGCATCCGCGCGCGCGCGCTGCTCCGCCATCTGCTGGGTGCGTTGTTGCGTGGCCGCGCGTTGCGCGTAGTCGGACGAAGCCATGCCCGAATAGGTACCGCTGGCAGGGGTGCTTGCGCTCGGAGAAGCCTGCCCTCCGCCACCGCCAACGGCTGCGTTGTTCCTGCCGCCGACGCCGCCGGCCGTGTTGGAGTTACCCTCGCTGGTCGCCTGCGCCGCGAGCCCGGTGCACATGCCGACATCCGTCCCGTAGTCTTTCTTGGACACGCCAGGCTTGCCCCAGGCCGTTTGCGTCGCGGTGCTCGCGCAACCGCTGACCACGAGGGCAACTGCCGACATCAATAAAAACGCTTTCATCGAATTTCTCCCATGCCGCGGAAGCGTGCGGCTTTAGCTGTGACCGCTCACCAGGGCAAAAGATTCCGGTCGAAGCGGGATCGCAAGATACCGTCACCCGACACTCGGGTACAGCCGCCGGAAGTGGAACGCGTTTCCCGGGCTGCGGGGTCTCAGCGCGCCCTGTCGATGACGGCGCAGAGGTTGCCGGTCGCCGCGATGACCGAAGGCCCCATGCGATCGATGCGCTCGTCGACATATTTCACGAGATGCCGGTCGCGCACGGCGGCCATCGCCGGATACTTTTGCCACTCGGCCAGCCAGTCGTCCGCCGCTCCCGGCGGCGCCGAGGCCAGGATCAGCTCGGGATTGCGCAGCACCACCGCCTCGCGTGTGACCGCGGGCGCCGCGGTGCCGAGGTCCGCGAACACGTTGACGGCGCCGCATAACCGCAGGGCATCGGTGATCACGTGCTGGCCGCCGATCGTGTAGATAGGCCGATCCCAGATCTGGTACAGGACGCGGATCGGCGTACGGCTCTGGTAGCGGGCGTGGATAGCCGCGAGCTCGTCGACCAGTGCGTCGGCCTCGCGGTTGGCCGTGGCTTCGGTGCCCGCCAGCGCTCCCAGTCGCCGCAGCGACTCGGGCATCTGCGCGAGCCGTGTCACGTGCACCTGGTAAACCGGGATGCCGAGCGTGCGGATGCGATCGATGCGCGCGCGCTGGACCACATCCACGGCCACGACGACCACGGTCGGACGCAACCCTATCAGCTGCTCGAAATCGAGCGTCTCCGCGTCGCCCACCACCGGCACTTTCGCCGCCTCGGCCGGTTCCTTGCTGTGCGCGATGGTGCCGACCATGCAATGCGCCGCGCCCGCGGCAAACAGCATCGCGGTGGTCCCGGGCGCAAGCGAAACGATGCGGCAGGGCGCGGAACTCAGAGCGACCGCTTCACCCGCGTCGTCACGCAGTTGCCGCGAAGGCTCTGCCGCGCGCGCGGACAACGCGAGCAGCAACACGCCGACGCCTGACAACGCGACGCGCCCGAAAGAATTCACCGCGGTGGATGATGCGGCTTGACGCCGACGTTTGCCGCGCAGCCGGCGCAGCCCGAACCCGCGGCCCGCAAGATGCGCGGTTTCAGGCTCCGCTCACGCCAGCCCGCGAGGCGCGGATGGCGGACTGCCCAGGCGTCGAGCGCCGTCAGGACGCGCAGTCGCCGCCGTGCCGGCGCGAGTTTCCACGCGCTGACCGCGATGGCGATCACGACGATGGCGGCGACCAGTATCTGCTGTGTCATGGTCGCGACCTTACGCCCAGGCCCCGACGACGCGATACGTAATGAACGAGGCCACGTACGCGAGCGCAAAGAGATAGGCCGCCATGATGATGGGATAACGCCACGAATTGGTTTCGCGCTTCACCACCGCGAGCGTCGACAGGCATTGCGGCGCAAAGACATACCAGGCGAGCAGCGAGCAGGCCGTCGCCAGGCTCCAGGTGCTGGCGATCAGCGGCTCGAGCTGGCCGGCGACGTCATCCCCCACGGCCGACATGGCGTACACCGTGCCGAGCGCGCCGACCGCGACTTCGCGCGCGGCGAGCCCCGGCACCAGCGCGATGGAGATCTGCCAGTTGAAGCCGATGGGCGCGAACACGTATTCGAGCATCGCGCCGAGACGGCCCGCGAAGCTGTACTGGATGGGCGGGCCGGTGGCCCCGTCAGGCGGCGCCGGGTAACTCGACAGGAACCACAGCACGATCATCAGCGCGAGGATGATGCCGCCGACTCGCGAGAGAAAAATTTTCACGCGCTCCCACAGGCCCAGCAGCAGGTTGCCGGCATGTGGCCACTGGTAGTCCGGCAGCTCGAGCATCAGCGGCGAGTACTGGCGCGCGCCCGCGAAGCGCTGCATCACCCAGGCCACCACCAGCGCCGAAAGGATGCCGGCCACGTACAGCGTGAACAGCACCAGGCCCTGAAGATTGAAGGGCCCCACGTCGGTGGCGGGAATCAGCGCGCCGATCAGCAACGCGTACACCGGCAGGCGCGCCGAGCAGGTCATGAGCGGCGCGATCATGATGGTGGTGAGCCGGTCGCGCCAGCTCGGGATGGTGCGCGCGGCCATGATGCCGGGGATGGCGCACGCGAAACTGGACAGCAGCGGAATGAACGCGCGGCCCGAGAGACCAACGCCGCCCATCATGCGGTCGAGTAGATAGGCAGCGCGCGGCAGGTAGCCGGAGTCCTCGAGGGCGAGGATGAACAGGAAGAGGATCAGGATCTGCGGCAGGAACACCAGCACCGCGCCGGCGCCGCCGATGACACCGTTGACCAGCAGGCTCGACAGGGGACCCGCGGGCAGGCTCGCGGCGGTGAATTCGCCGAGCCAGGCCATGCCGCCGTCGATCCAGTTCATCGGCGCTTCCGCCCAGCTGAACACCGCCTGGAACATCACGAACATGACTGCGACCAGCACCAGCAAGCCATACAACGGGTGCAGCAGCACGGAGTCGAAGCGTGCCATCCACTGGCTTTCCTGCGGGGCGGTGTACCCCACGGCGGCGAGCACGCCGCGCAGATCGATCTGTGTCTGTTCGGCGTCTTCGGTACTGGATTCCTGCCACGCCGGCGCGGCCACGCGGCGATGGCCGTCCCACAGCGCCGGCTGAATCGCTTCGATGAGAGCGTCCGCGCCGCCGCGCTTCACCGCGATGGTCGGCAGCACCGGCACGCCGAGCTCGGTGGACAGGCGCGCAATGTCGATCTTCACGCCGCGGCGCCCGGCGACGTCCATGCGATTGAGCGCGAGCACCATTGGCAACCCCAGGCGCTTCACTTCGAGCGCGAGGCGCAGGCCGATGGGCAGATGCACCGCGTCGACCACGCACACCACGAGCCCCGGCGCGGGAGCATCCGCGACGCGGCCCAGGAGGACGTCGCGCGCGATGGCTTCATCGAGCGTCGTCGGAGTGAGGCTGTAGGTTCCCGGAAGGTCGAGGATGCGCAGCGCACGGCCGTCGGCCGCCAGCCGTTCGCCTTCGCGCCTCTCGACCGTCACGCCGGGGTAGTTAGCCACCTTCTGGCGGCTGCCGGTCAGGCGATTGAACAGCGCGGTCTTGCCGCAATTGGGAACGCCGATCAGCGCAATGCGCAGGGACGCTTCGGAGACGGCGGCGTCCAAAACGGCAGCTCTAGGCGAGCGCGGCGCTGGTGTCCTTAGGCGTGAGCTGCGCTCGCGCTACGGGTTCAGCTTCCAGCCGCGTGACCCGCACGGCGGCCGCTTCGGCGCGGCGCAATGCGAACGTCGAACCACCGATGCGGACCACCAGCGGATCGCCAACCGGCCACATGCGCGCGATGACCTGGCAGCGCGCACCAGCCACGAAACCGAGATCGCGCAGCCGTGCCAGCAGGAGGGCGCCGCTTCCAAGTCCGTCATCGAAACCCACGACTTCGGCAAGCCCGGAAACGAGCGCGGCTTCGCCGCGACGCAACTCGGCGAGCGGTCGACTGGACTCGGCATTCGAAAGGGGCGTTTTCACGGCCCGCAGTATGGGGTGACGCGCATGCCAATGTAAATGCGATGGGTTCGCATTTGCGAACGGTACTGAAATGCACACATCTCTACTAATTGACACGTCGTCAGAGGGCAGCCTAGGCTTCGCCCCCATGAATTACATCGCTGAACGCAGACTCGAGGAAAAGGAGCGCCGTCGCGCGGAGATCGTCGACGCCGCCGAAGCGGCCGGCCGCGAGGCGGGGCTCGATGCCCTCACCATGGATGACGTGGCGCGCCGCGCACGGCTGTCACGCGCACTCTTATATGTGTACTTCCAGGACCGGTCCGATCTCATGTTCGGGCTCGCCGAACGCGCCATGACCATGCTCCATGCGCGGTTCGTCGAAGCCGCCGAGCGGCATCGCACCGGCCTCGACCAGGTGAGCGCCATGGGGCGCGCCTACGTCGCCTTTTCGCAGGAATTCCCCGTGCTTTTCGACGCGCTGGCGCGTTGCGAGCTGCAGTCCTCGGAACCCACCGAAGGGTCGCCATCGGAACAGGCCTGCGCCGCGGGGGGCGACCGCCTGCAGGCCACGCTGGTCGCCTCGATCGAAACTGGCGTGCGCGACGGCAGCATCCGCAACGACGTGGGCTCGCCCATATTGATGAGCGTCACGCTGTGGGGCTTCATGCACGGGATCATCCAGCTCACCACCACGAAGGCGCACGCGTTGACTCACCACGGCGTGACGGCGAAAGCGCTCATCGATCACGCCATCAGCATGATCACGCGCGATCTCAAGAGTTGACCTGAAGGACCGGAACACATGGAGTGTTTGCCCTCGCGACTAGACATGCGTCCAGCGACTACACAATTGAGAGTCATTGGCGCCTGTTTGGCCGTGGTCCTGGCGGCGCTGCCCGCCCGGTTGCCCGCCCAGGGAGTCGTGGCCGAAACGACCCGCCCGCTGGCGGCAGTCATCGACGACTACGTACGCGAAGGCCTTCAGGCAAATCTGTCGCTGCGTGCGCAATCGCTCGAGGTCGAGCGATCCGAAGCGGCCCTCGACGGCGCTCGCGCACGTTACTTCCCCGAATTGAGCCTGGGCGCGCGTTATTCGCGGTCCGAAGGTGGCCGCACCTTCGAGCTGCCGCTGGGGCAGGCGCTGAACCCGGCATACCAGACGCTCAACGAACTGTTGATGGCGCAGGGCCAGGCGCCGCAGTTCCCCGCCGTGCAGGACGAAACCATCGCCTTCCTGCGTGAACGCGAACAGGAAACGCGCATCACGCTGCGCATGCCGCTGCTGCAGCCGGCCATACCCGCGGCGGTTCGCGCCCAGCGGGAGTTGTTAGGCGCCAGCGAGTACGCGCAGATGGCGCTGGCGCGCCAGTTGAAGCGCGACATCACCGTGGGTTACCTGCACTGGCTGTCGTCGGTTCGTACACAGGGCATCGTCGACGCGAGCGTGGTGCTGCTCAACGAAAACCTGCGCGTGAACGACTCCCTGCATCGCAACGGCAAGATCACCCAGGACCAGGTGCTGCGCGCCCGCGCGGAACTGCTGGCCGTGACCCAGCAGTCGCGCGAAGCGCAGAACCTTGCCGCGCAGGCCCGGAGCAATCTCAACTTCCTGCTCAATCGCCCGCTCGACACCGCGCTCGAGAACGCCGAGGTGGCGGCCGACGTGACCGCGCGCACGCGCGCGCTGGCGGACCTGCGTGCGGCCGCGCTGGCGAACCGTCCCGAGCTGGCCGAGCTCACGCATCTGACGCGCGCCAGCGAGGCGCAGGTGAACATCGCCAGGGCCGACCGCTGGCCGACGCTGTCGCTGGGCGCCGATGGCGGTACGCAGGGCGAGGAATATGAGTTCGGGCGCGGCAGCAACTACGCAACCGTGTCGCTGCTGCTCAACTGGACGTTCTTCGACGGGGGCGCGCGCCGCGCCGCCGTCCGCGAAGCATCGGCCATCGCCCGCAGGACCGCGACGCAGCTCGACGAACTCACCCAGCAGGTTCAGCTCGAAGTGCAGCAATCCCTGGACCGGCTCAATACCAGCGCCGATTCCCTGGCCACCGCCGATGCACGCGCCGATGCCGCGCGGGCGGCGTTCCGCATCGCCAGCCGCAAGCGCGACGAAGGCGCGATCAGCCAGGTGGAATTCATCGACGCCCGCTCCAGCCTCACCAGCGCGGAGCTCAATCTCAACGTCACGCGTTTCCTGGTGCTCGCGCGCCAGGCCGAGCTCGACTACGCGACCGCCGCCGGCACCCTGCCGGTGCCGCCCGCGACTAACTAGATCAAGGTAACCGCCATGATGACTGCACGAACGGGGCAACACACACGGATGGGAACGGGGCTCGCCCTGCTCGTGCTGGTCACGCTCGCGGGCTGCGGCAAGAACGAAGCGCCCACAGCCGAGCGGCCCACGCCGGTGAGGATCCAGCGCGCGAGCACGGGGCCGGCGGTTCCGCCCATCGACACCAGCGGCACCGTCGCCACGAAACACGAGATGCGCCTGTCGTTCAAGATGGGTGGGCTCGTGCGCCGCATCTACGTGCAGGAAGGCGACGTGGTGAAGCAGGGGCAACGCCTCGCGGAAATCGAGCTGACGGAAGTCAGCGCCCAGATGGAGCAGGCGCGGCAGATGGCGGACAAGGCGGAGCGCGATCTCAAGCGCGGCGAGAATCTCTACGCCGACCAGGTCATCAGCCTCGAGCAGCTGCAGGACCTGCGCACGCAGGCGGCCATGGCGAGCGCGCAGTTCAAGTCCGCGGAATTCAATCTCGGCTATTCGGTGATCAGCGCGCCGCGCGACGGCAAGGTGTTGCGCAAACTCGCCGAGGAACGCGAGCTGGTTCCCGCCGGCGCGCCGGTGCTGGTGTTCGGCGAGAGCGATCGCGGCTACGTGGTGCGCGCGGCGCTTGCGGACCGCGAGATCGTCAACGTGAAGCTCGGCGACAAGGGAGAAATCCGCATGGATGCTTTCCCCGGCCAGCCGATGACCGGCACCATCGTCGAGATCTCGAGCGCCGCCGACGAGCGCACCGGAATGTTCCCCATCGAGGTGCAGTTCGATTCACCGCCGCCGCGGCTGGTGAGCGGCCTGGTCACGCGTTTGCGTCTCGCGCCCACCACCGATGCGCCGCCGCTCACCTACGTGCCCATGGCCGCGCTGGTCGAAGGTGATGGCGACCGCGCCAGCGTGTTCGTCGTCGACGGCGGCAAGGCCCGGCGCCGCGACGTGCGCGTGGCGTTCATCACCGCCGACAGCATCGCGCTCGAAAGCGGTCTCGCGAACGGCGAGGCCGTGATCACCGATGGCGCACTCTTCCTCGAGAACGGCGAGGCGGTGGAAATACTGCGTGACACCACCCAGCAGGCGGTGAACCCCTCTGCGCGGCCCACGGAAGGTTGACGGCGGAACGGGAGGCGAACATGTCGTTCCTGGAATTTCCGATCCGCCGCTACCAGTTCACGCTGGTGGCGTTCCTGTGCCTGGTCGCGCTCGGCTGGTATGCGTTCACCAGCGTTCCGCGCGAGGAAGATCCTTACTTCAAGATCCCCGGCTTCACGGTCGCGGCTATCTACCCGGGCGCGGACCCGAAGGACCTGGAGCGCCTGGTCGCCAAGCCGCTGGAGGACCGCTTCGCGGCGCTCGACGACGTGCTCAAGATGGAGACGTCGATCCGCGACGGCGTGTCTTTCACGGCCATCGAGTTCATCGCGTCCGCCGACGCCGACAAGAAATACGACGAGGTAACGCGCGAGCTGAATGCGCTGCGGCCGGAATTCCCGCCCGAAGTGCAGATCATCGTGCGCAAGTTTTCGCCGGGGCTGGTGAATACCGTGCAGATCGCGTTGCTGTCCGATGGCGCGCCGTATCGCGAGCTCGAGGACTACGCACGCGAGCTCAAGGACAAGCTCAAGACCGTCGATGGCGTGCGCACCTCGGAGAGCTGGGCGTACCCCGAGCGTGAGCTGCGGGTCGCGGTGGACCTGCGGCGCATGTCCGAGCTCAATCTCTCGCCCGCGCAGCTCATCGGCGCCGTGCAGAGCGAGAACGCGAACGTCCCCGCGGGTTTCGTCGATCTCGGTGCGCGCAGCTTCTCGCTGAAGACCTCGGGAAGTTACGATTCGCTCGACCAGGTGCGCGACACCGTCATTGCATCCATCGACGGACGTATCGTGCGCGTGCGCGACGTGGCAGATGTGACGTGGAGCACCACCGCTTACAGCTACACCGGGCGCTACAAGGGCCAGCGCGCCGTGTTCGTCACCGCCAACCAGAAGGACGGCTACAACATCCTCGACGTGCGCGAGCGCGTCATGGATGCGACCAACCAGTTCGCGGCCGGGCTGCCGAAGCGCATCAAGCTCGAAGTGGGTTTCGACCAGTCCGAGAACGTGCGCTCGCGTCTCAACCGGCTGTATTTCGACTTCGGCATCGCGATCGCGCTGGTGCTGCTCACACTGCTGCCACTGGGCTTTCGCGCAGCGGGCATCGTGATGATCTCCATCCCGCTGTCTTTGTCATTCGGCGTCGCCTGCCTGTACTTTCTCGACTACTCGCTGAACCAGTTGTCGATTGCCGGCTTCGTGGTCGCGCTGGGACTGCTGGTCGACGATTCCATCGTCGTGGTGGAAAACATCGCGCGCCACCTGCGCATGGGCAAGTCACGCGTGCAGGCCGCGCTCGACGGCACGCGGCAGATATTCGTCGCCATCCTCGGCTGCACGGCAACGCTCATTTTCGCGTTCCTGCCATTGCTGGCGCTGCCCGGCACGGCCGGCAAATTCATCCGCGTGCTGCCCATGGCCGTGGTGTCCACTATCGTGGGCTCGCTGGTGCTGGCGCTGTTCATCATTCCATTCGTCGCGAGCCGCGTGCTCGAGGAGGAAAAGGAAGGCGCGGAGAACCCGTTCCTGAAACGCGTGATGGGCGTCATCCATCATTACTACCGGCCCGCGCTGCACTGGTGCCTGGCGCGGCCGAAGCTCACCGTGGTTGCCGCCATCGGCGGATCGCTGCTGCTGTCCGCGGCGCTGGTGCCGGTGATCGGCTCGAGCCTGTTTCCCAAGGCGGACACTCCGCAGTTCCTGATCCAGGTCGAATCGCCGAACGGCACCTCGCTGTCGGAAACCGATCGCGCGTTGCGCACGGTCGAGGGCGAGCTTGCGAAGATGCCCGAGGTCAAGAGCTGGTTCGCGAATCTCGGGCACGGCAATCCCCAGATCTACTACAACCACATCCCGCGCAACGACGCGGCCAACTACGCCGAAGTCTTCGTGCAGCTCCACGAGTACGACACCGATGAAACACCGGAGCTGCTGCAGCAGTTGCGCGACCGGCTCGAGCGTTATCCCGGCGCGCATATATATGTGAAGGAATTCCAGAACGGGCCGCCGATCTCGGCGCCGATTTCGGTGCGCGTGATTGGCCAGGATCTCAACACCATCGAGCTCCTGTCCCATCGCGTGGAAGACCTGATGGAGCGCACGCCCGGAACTCGCGACGTCAAGAATCCACTGAACGTCGCGCGCACCAACCTCAAGCTGCGCATCGACTCCCGCAAGGCACAGCAGCTGGGCGTTCAGACCGCGGAGCTCGATCGCGCGGTCCGACTCGCCGTAGCCGGCGTGAGCGTGGGAACGTTCAAGGACACGACCGGCGAGCAATATCCGATCGTCGTGCGGACGCCGATCATGCAGCAGGCGGAATTCGCCGCGCTCGAACAGGTGCGGGTGCCATCGCTGGGTGGAACGACGCTGCCGCTGTCGCAGCTCGCGTCGCTCGAGTTCGAGAAGGCGCCCACGCTCATCCAGCGTTTCAATCGCGAACGCGCCATGACCATCGATGCGGACGCGAAGCCGGGCTACAACGTCGGCGAGCTCACCGGGCAGATCACCAAACAACTGGACCAGATGGACTGGCCGCGCGGCTACACCTACGACCTGGGCGGCGAAGACGAAGCGTCGCAGGAAGCCTTCGGCGGAATCGGAATCGCCATCATCGTTGCTATCTTCGGCATCTTCGCCATCCTCGTGCTCGAGTTCGGCAATTTCAAATCCACGCTCATCGTGCTCACGGTGGTTCCGCTCGGCGTGTTCGGTGGCCTGGTCATGCTCCTGCTGTCGGGCAACGACATCTCTTTCGTCGCGTCGATCGGCTTCGTTGCGCTGGTGGGCATCGAGATCAAGAACTCCATCCTGCTCGTCGATTTCACCAACCAGTTACGCGAGCAGGGCGTGCCGCTCGATGAAGCCATCGAGCAGGCGGGCGAGATCCGCTTCCTGCCCATCCTGCTCACGTCGGCAACCGCCATCGGCGGACTGCTGCCGCTGGCCCTGCAGAACATCGGCCTCTATTCGCCGATGTCCTGGGTGATCATCGGCGGACTCATCACCTCCACGCTGCTGGCGCGCCTCGTCACCCCGGTGATGTACAAGCTGATCCCTCCGGCCATTGCCGTCACCTCCCACAGCGGTGGTACTCTCGCAGCCCCCGCGGGCATGGCCGGCGCCGTCGCGTCACCTCCCGGGAGAACTAGCTAGACAGCCCTGAGGGATTGGATGAGAGCGGTCTTTCTCGATTTCGGAACCGTCAGCCACGACGACCTCGACACCACCCAGCTCGAAAGAGTGTTGCCCGGCATCACGCTGCATGCCACGTCCACGGACGCGGAGGTCGACGAGCGCATCGCCGGCGTGGATTTCATCCTCACCAACAAGCTGAACATCTCGCGTGCCCGCATGCGCGCGGTGCCCGGGCTGCGCTTCATCGGGCTCACGGCCACGGGCACGAACAACGTCGATCTCGAGGCGGCGCGCGAGCTCGGCATAGCCGTCTGCAACATCCGCGAGTACTGCACCGTGTCCGTGGTTCAGCACGTGCTCGGCGCGATGCTGATGCTCACCCATCGCCTGCGCGAATACGGCCAGGCCGCGGTCGACGGCACCTGGTCGCGTTCCGGGCAATTCACCGTTCCCGGCGCGCCCATCCGCGAGCTGTCGGGCAAGGTGCTCGGCATCGTCGGTTACGGCACTCTCGGGAGCGCGGTTGCCAACGCCGCGCGCGATGCTCTCGGCATGCGGATTCTCGTGGCCCGGCGGCAGGGCTCCACGGAGTCCGCCACCTCCGGTTCACCCGTGCGCGTCACGCTCGACGAGCTGCTGCGCACCGCGGACGTGTTGTCCCTGCACTGTCCGCTCACACCCGCCACCACCGGGCTGATCGGCAAGCGCGAACTGGCGCTCATGAAGCCCGAAGCGCTGCTCATCAACACGGCCCGCGGCGCGCTGGTGGATCTCGACGCACTGGTCGCCGCGCTCAAGGGCGGCGACCTGGGCGGCGCGGCCATCGACGTGTTGCCGCAGGAGCCGCCGGTCAATGGCAGCGTGCTGTTCGAGCCTGAAATTCCGAACCTGCTCGTCACGCCACACATCGCGTGGGCGGCATTCGAAGCGCGCCAGCGCGCGGTGGACGAGCTGGCGCTGAACGTCGAAGACTTCCTGCGCGGCGGAAGACGCGGCAGGGTAGTTTGACGTTAGGGAGGCGCCTGCGGCAGGCCTTCTCCGTAATCCTTTGCGTTGCCAGCCGGGTCCAGGTCACGCATCTTCAGCGCATGGGGCTTCAGCGCGTCCCACAATTTCTGTCCACGAAGGCTGCTGTCCGTTTGCGCCCACAGTGCCGCAATGCCCGTGACGAAAGGTGTTGCCATGCTCGTGCCGTCCATCGGCGCGATTCCTCCGCCGGCGAGCGCCGAGAGAACACGCATTCCCGGGGCGACGAAATCGACCTTGCCGCCATGCGCATTCAACCCCCGGTTCGACGAATCCGAGACGATCCGGCATTCGTCGATTGCACCCACCGAAACAATGCTGGGGCAATTCGCCGGATGATTCACCGGCATGAAATTCGAACCCGCTCTCGATGAGTCGTTGCCGGCGCCGGCAATCAAGAGGGTGTTCTTCTGCAGGGCCGCTTTTGCCGCCGCCTCGAAAATTGGCGAGTGCGGCGAATTGAGAGGCACCTGGCCTCCCACCGACATGGAAACGATGTCGCACTGGTTCATCACCGCCCAGTTGAGTGCGGCCAGAGTGCGCGCGTCACACGATCGAAGCCTGTCATCGAAGATTTTCGCGACGAACAGTTCCACGCGCGGCGCAATGCCATATCGTTGGCCGCCGGGCGCCCAGCCGCCGCATATCGTGCCGGCGCAATGCGTGCCGTGCCCGTTGTGATCGAAATTCGCGCGAGCGGCCACGAACGATCGCAATCGAGGCGGCGGCAGCCCACGGAATGCTTCGTGCTCGAGATCGATGCCGCTATCCAGAATCGCAACGCGAATACCCGATCCGTCCCGGGAACTGGCGTGCGCACCCGTTGCCTGCACGCCCCAGGTCAGCTGAGGTGAGTCGGCCCAGCAACTTGCGACAGCGGCGGCTGTCGCAGTCGCGGCACGGAGCGGCACCGATGATCGTGATCGTCGTCGTGATCGTTCCGGCGCAGGCGCCGGCACGGTCATGTCGTCATAACACTTGCCGAACAAGGTATTGCCGGCCGAGTCGAGCAGCGTTTCCGGCTGCTTCAACTGACCGCCGATGAGCACGATGCCAAGGGCTTCGTAGTAGATGGTCTGGTCTTTCGGAATACTGCAGAAGTCCGTCTGGTCCGCCATCGTCGACGCGCCGATCAGGTCTGCATGCAGAAGGTCCTTGCCGCGCAAGGCGAACTCGGCCGCGCACTGGGGATTGAGCACCGCCAGTGCACGGCCGGTCACGCCCATCGATGATTTTTTGGGTTTCTTCGGCATCGACTCGGCTAGTTTCCGTGGCCAGTGCCATCCTCGATCGGACCGACGCCGCCAGCGGCGGCGGCATTGCTCCAGGGCAGCGCCGACCTGGTCCGCACGATGAGCAGGTCATTGTTCGGCGCCGGACGATCGACCGCATCTGCAGCCCTGAACAGCCAGACCTTGACCTTCGCGCCACCGGACGACAATTCACCTTCCAGACGCTCCGTATCCGAGTCGGTGAGACTCAGGTGTTTTGCGATTCCAGTCGAATAGGCGGGCCCCTGCGTCCCCGTCCATGCGGGTAGTTTGCCGTTGGACCACGCGCGCGGCGTACTGCCCTGCGGAAACAGCTTGACACCTTCCCAGCTCGCGGGCATCCGGCCCTCGCCGAACTGAACGGTATAAAACGTGATGCCCTGAGCATCGTGCCTGACGAGCTCGAACACCGATTCCTGCGGCGGCGGACCGCTGATCACCGCCGAGCCCGCGTTCAATTTCCATTCTCTTTCCCAAACCCCCATGACACGTTCTCCCTTTTTCATGATTAGTTAGTGAACCGTCGGCGCACGCCTTGCGTGCGACACTTGAAAAACCCCCCACAATGCCGGATCGCTCCGGCGCTTCTTCTCTTCGCGCATGACCTGCGACAACGCGGCGACCGGCGGCTGTTCGGCGCGCGTCATGCGTGAATAGAAACCTGCCATGAGTTGCGGGCCGACGACGTCGGCCACCTGCCACAAGGACGCAACGACGGTGCGCGCACCGGCCGCGTGGGCCGCGTAACGCATGCCCAGCAAGCCCTCGCCGATGAATTGTTTGCCGAGCGACGAATCACAGCCGCTCAACACGACGAGATCGGCGTCGAGGCGCCGCCCGAGCAAGTCCCCGGCGAACAATTCGCCGGGGATTTGCCTTCCTGCAGCATCGAAAGTGCTCAACACAACCGTGGAGAGTTGTGGGGCTTCGATATCCGCCACGGAGTGCGTGGCGAGATGAATCACGCGATATCGCGCCAGATCACGCGACAAGACGGCGTCGCGAGTGGCGTCGAAGCCGCTGAGCCTTTCGGTGCTGCCGGAACTGAACAGCGCGGCGACCACGTCGGCTTCGCGCGCCGATGCCATGAGCCGCTCGAGCCCGTCGGTGCCGGCGCCGCGCATGATTTGCGCGACTCCGGGTTTTCTGGTCGCGCGAGTTTCTGCACGCTCGGCGAACCGCGCATCATCGCGACCGTAGACCGGATCGGCGACGATGAGCGCAGCGGCATTGGCGGTGAGCTTCGCCTGGTTGCCGGCCGGGATCGCGGTGGTGATCGATGCGCCAACGGCGACGTCATGGTCGTCTATGAGGAAACGCGGCGTACGCGTCCCGGCATTACTCACCAGCGTCGCAAACGACACCTGGTGCAGGGCTCCATCCGGGACGAAGTAGATCGTGCGAATGCCCTTCAGCGCTTCGGCCATCGGCGCCACGACCAGCGCATGCAAGGCGCTCGCGTTCGCAATGCGGGACTGCTGGGGAACTTCAGTGAAGTCAGCCATCGATTCGCTCAATTTCTGCGTGACCTGGTTGATCTGCCTGGTTGGACCCAGGTCGAATACCCGAATGTGTGCGCGCGTCACGAGCCAGGCATATGTATTGGTTTCGCCGAGCCAGTACTCGATAACTGCCGTGTCGGCCGGAATCATTTCAACCGAACGACGTATGGCCGCACCCACTTCCTGTTGTTTGGCGCGAAGCGGCTTGACGCCGGCGTCGAGGATGTCGAGTTCGCGCATCAACTGAACGATTTCGGCGCGCAGCGCGGTGTTTCGCTCGCTGTCCAGCCTGCCGGTGTCGGCGCCTGCTTCGATCCTTTGCCGGCGGTCCCCGATCTGCTCGAAGATCTGCTGGCGGCGCTTCTCCACGTTCGAGCCAGTGGCCGACGCGGTCCGGCTGGCGAGTTCGCGAAACTCATCCAGCGCCCGGGCACGCGAGCTTTCGGCGATTGCGAGCGCGCGGCGATCGCGTTCGGCCGTCGCCGGCGCGGCCGGCGATCCACAGGCTTCGGGCGCGAGTATCAGGCGAATGCGCAGGTCGAACGCGGGATGCATCGGCTCCCACAGCGACGCACGCATGGTCGGATTGTTGCTCGCCCGGCGGAGCTGTTCGGCAAGCGCCAGCGCGGCGTCGACCTCGCGCGTGGCGGCGGCGCTGTTGCGCGCGTCGCAGGCCAGCTTCGCACTGGCGAGCAGGGCCTCGAATTCGTCGTTGGCGAGCTGATATTCGCGGAACACGGCAATCGCGGAATCGAGATCGGCGCGCGCCGCGCCAAGAGATCGCTGCGCCCTGCCGATCTTCGCGCGCACGACCAGCGCCCTTGCGAGGAGCACGCGGTCGCCGTAACCCTTCGCGTCGATCACTCCCGCAAGACTCGCGCGTGCGGCATCGAGCGCACCGATTTCAAACTGGTCGGACGCCAGCGACACGAGCAGCCGCGCACGCTGCACGTCGGTCTTGAGACTTTTCATCGCATCGGTGCGCATCGCGATCGCTTCCGCGGCGCGCCCGTCGTCACGCAACCCGTCGGCAAGCGAATTCAATGAAAAGAGGTAACCGACGAGGTCGGCCGTGGACGATCGCAATTCAAAGGCGCGGCGATAGTAGTCCAGTGCCTGGCGGCGGCTGCCCGTCGCGCGGTAGACATTCGCGATTCCATGCAGGCTGCGCGCCTGTTCGCGCCTGGAATGAACGCGCTCCATGATTGCCAGCGCCTGGGAGTAGATGCGCAGCGCGTCGTCGAACCTGCCGCTGCGCGTGTTCATCAGCGCAAGGTTGTTGAGGATGTCGGCGTAGAGCTTCGGACTGGTGGATTCGTCGACCAGCGCCAGCGCACGCTCGAAATTTTCGCGCGCCATTCCGAACTGCGCGAGCTCGCCCTGGGCGAGACCTATGTTCTGCAGCGCCTGCGCTTCACGCATGCGTTCCCCGAGGCCGTGTTGCAGCGACTGTGCGACGCGATACTCCGGCAGCGCGAGGACGAACGCGTCCTCGTAGTAATAGGCGAGGCCGATGTTGTTTTGCGCCACGGCCTGGTCGTAGATCTCGCCGCGACGTGCATGAGCGTCGGCGACCTCGCGTAACAACGTGCGCGCCTGTTCGAGCTGCGCCGCCGTCTGCGCGGGCGTGGCCGCGCGCAGGGCCACGTCCATGAGCGCTGACGCCCTCATATAGCGCGCGCGCAGCCTGCCATATTCGAGGCCGAGCGCCGCCTGTTCGGCTTCGGCGACCTGCGACGCCTCGAGTGCCTCAGCCCAGTTCTGCGTCCCTAATAACAGGACTCCTGCGATGGAAGTGAGCGCATCAGCGCGCAGGGACTCGGCGCGCGGCAGCGCCGCGGCGGCCTTGCGATAAGCCGACACGGCCGCCCGATTAGCCTGCGGCAATTCCAGCTCGCCGGCTTCGACGTCGCCCATCGAGATGGCTTGCGCGCGCGCGAAGTGCTGGTCACCGGTGGCCAGCTCGCGCAATGCCGCCAGGCATTCGGCCGGCATACCGCGCATCGACACCACCTGTACCTGCATGGAGCCTCGTGCCGGTTCCTTGCCGACGCCCCCGATCGTCAGACGCCGCGCCGCAGGCTGCGCTTCCACAAGGATTCGCTGCGGACCCCGGCGGCGCAGGGGATTGTCCGCAGATTGCCTGTTGCCGGCGGCGTCGCGCACTTCGAGGATGGCGTCGATTCCCGTCTCGCTGCCCAACAGCATCACCGCGGAGTTCGCCGTCAGTTCGAGCGGCAGCTCGCTGCGCGTGCGGTCTCGCAACTCGAGGCGCAGCTCCCGCAGAACATTGCGAGCCGGGGGTTCGCACGTGGGTGCGGGCGGCGGGCTCGCGCACCAGGTCCGCGCGGCGGCTGCCAGGGCCGCGGCCATGAAGATTCCGCAGATACGTTGACGAGTCATGACCCTGTTCTTGTTTGCCAGGCTGAGGCGACTGCGATTGCGCCCGTGATGTGGTTAGGCTGGCGTGCGACGGTAGGCTGCACGAGCGCTCGTGTGGCAGTCAACGCCAGCTTTACGGACATTTTCAGTTCGGCCACGATGTGCGCGTGCAAAACCAGGAAACGTCGTTCGCCGATCTCTCGCTCCGCGTTCGGGCAGGCGACAAACAAGCGGAAGACCTGTTGTCGCGGCGCATCGCTCCGGGAATCACCCAGATCCTCGTCGGCATGACGGGTAATTTCGCGCTCGCCCAGGAGCTCTGCCAGGAGACCCTGATCATCATCATCTCCCGCTTGCGCACCCAGCCGCTGGACGAGCCTGACAAACTACCAGCGTTTGTCGCGCAAATAGCCCGCAACCTCGTGGCGGCGGATCGCCGCAAGGAACAGCGCCGCAAGACCGATGTGGACAGCGAGGCCATCGACCAGGTGGCCGACCACTCGCTCGGGCAGGAGCACGACGCGCAGCGTGAGTCGGCAGCCATGGCAATCCGTAAGGTTTTGGCTGAAATGAAGTCAGTTCGCGATCGTTCGCTGTTGGTGCGTTATTACTTGAGGGATGAAGACAAGAAGGACATATGCAGGGAGCTCGGGCTGACCGAACCGAGCTTCAATGTCATCTTGTTTCGGGCGCGCAGCCGCTTCCTCGAATTGCTCGAAAAGCGCGGACTGAGCGGCGAAGACCTGTTTTTCCTGACATTTTTAGCGGTCTTCGCAACGCAACATTGGTGGAGCTGAAATTGACCGAACACCCAACCCCTGAACGCTATGTCGCAGGAAGCCTTACGGATGAAGAGGTTGCCCGCTTCGAGGAGTCGATGATCGAGCGGCCGGCGCTGGCGGCGGATGTAAACGTGCGGCGGCGCATCAAAGCGGGCCTGGAGCTGCTGGAACAGCGTCATGAGCTCGATCCCCTGCTCGCCCCCGCAGCCAGGCAGCCGCAAGTCCTGCGGTATGCGGCGGCGGCCGCCGTGCTGGTCGTCGTCGCCGGTGTCTGGAGCGCATGGCGGTACCAGGGGCCATCGGCCACGCAGGCATTGATCCAGTCGAGCGAGATCGGGGGTGCGCGGGTGGCGGCCACCTTCGTGCTGGCTCGAACGCGCGCAGCCGGCGCACCCGACTACAGCGTGCAGCAAAGTGCTGGCCTCGTGAAGTTTCGGATCCTGGTCGAGGATCCCGACGCCGTCCCATTCGCCGTAACGCTCGCTCGCAAGGAAGCGTCGGATGGCGGATTGCCGACTGACGACGCGTCGATTTCGCAGACGACGGATGGTTTCGCCGAGATCTACCTGGATCCGCGCGAATTGAGCTCGGGATCGTACGAGCTGGTGCTGAAGTCCGGTGCCGGCAGCGAGCAACGCTTCCCGTTCACGCTGAGGATCGCGCCTCAGTAAAGAAAACGGCGCCAGGATGTCCCGGCGCCGCGTATCGATCGCCCGATCTCAGGCAGCGAGGTCCGCCGACGCTGCCGCCGCGGGTTCGCTCTGCTCGAATTCCAGCGCCACGGCCACGGCATGAATGGTCGCCGCGATGCGCACCGCGCTCTGGATGGCCTCGCGCGAAACGTCGTGGGAACGCAGCTTCTTCTCGTGCGAGGTCACGCACAGACCGCAGCCATTCACCGCCGACACGGCCAGCGAGATCAGCTCGAAGTCGAGCTTGTCGATGCCGTGGTTCGCGATCACGTTCATGCGCAGGCGCGCGGGCATGGTCTGGTACTCACCGTCTTCCACGAGATGCAGGAAACGGTAGTAGATGTTGTTCATGCCCATGATGGCCGCGGCCGCTTTCGCGCCCTCGACCTCCACGTCTGCGAGGTGAGCGCGCGACACGGCTTCGACGCTGCGCGCAAACCCGGTGTTGCGCGCAGCGATTGCCGAAGCCAGCGCGATCGACCAGATCTGCTTCTCGTTGAGTCCCGGCGCGCCGTTCGTGGTGAGCACGCTGCCGAGGTTCAGCTTGAGATCGCGCGCGTAGTCGGGCAACGCATCCCGTATCTGTTCAATGTTCATGACTGGCTCCTTTGCCGTTGTCTCGCGGACCTTCTCAGGCCGCCTTCAGCGTGTCTTCACCCTGCTTCCAGTTGCACGGGCACAGCTCGTCGGTCTGCAGTGCATCGAGCACGCGCAGGACTTCATCCGGGCTGCGGCCGACCGACAGGTCGGTGACGTACACGAAGCGGATCACACCTTCCGGGTCGACGATGTACGTGGCGCGTTGTGCAACACCCGCGTTCGCATCGAGGATGCCGAGTTCGGTCGACAGCTCGCGCTTGATGTCCGACAGCATCGGGAACGGCAGGGTCTTCAGCTCGTCCCTGGTGCTGCGCCAGGCGTGGTGCACGTACTCGCTGTCGGTGGATACACCCAGCAACTGCGCGTCACGCGCCTTGAACTCCTTGTCGAGCTTGCCGAACGCGGCAATCTCGGTCGGGCACACGAAGGTGAAATCCTTGGGCCAGAAAAAGACTACGCGCCACTTGCCCTTGTGGGTCTCCTGGTCGAAGGGCTGGAAAGCCTTGGCCTGGTCGTTCGAGACCACGCCGGTGAGCGAATACTGGGGAAACTTCTGGCCGATACCTAACATGTCTGCTCCTTGGTTGAAACGATGGCCGGGGCAGCAATCTGGGCCCTGGCTGGATTGGCGTGCATTCTCCGGGGCGGACCCCATTCCGGCCAATCGATTGATTGTATAAACTCGATAGAGAACATCTATGGCCGACCTCAAACTCAAGGACTTGCGCTACCTGGTGGCCGTTGCCGACACCCGGCACTTCGGCCGCGCGGCCGAACGCACCTTCGTGAGCCAGCCGACGCTGTCGGCGCAGATCAAGAAGCTCGAGGAATACCTCGGCGTGCAGCTCATCGAGCGCCAGCCCAAACGCGTGTCGCTCACCGTCGCCGGCGACGAAATCGTCGAGCGGGCGCGCCGCATCCTCGAGTCGAGCGAGGAAATCATCGAGCTCGCCAAGGGGCACCGCGACCCGCTGGCCGGCAGGCTCAAGCTGGCGTTGCTGCCCACCATCGGCCCCTATCTACTGCCGAACGTGGCCGGCAAGCTGCGCAAGCAGCTGCCGCGGCTCGAGCTCATGTTGTACGAGTATCAGACCGACGTGATGCTCGAGAAACTGCATTCGGGCGAAATCGATGTCGGAATCCTGGCACTCCCGGTGCCGCTCGACGGTCTCGACTCCTGCGAGCTGTACAAGGAAGCGTTCACCGTCGCCATGCCCGCCGGTCACCGGCTTGCCGGCCGCGCCAGCATCAAGGTGTCCGACCTGCAGCACGAAACGCTGCTGCTGCTGGAAGACGGCCACTGCCTGCGCGACCAGGCGCTCGAGATCTGCTCGGGCACCGATCTGCACGAGAAACAGGATTTCCGCGCCACGAGCCTGGAAACGCTGCGGCAGATGGTGGCCTCCGGAGTCGGCATCACGCTGTTGCCGGAACTTGCGGGCCGCGGCGCCTATGGCGCGGCGCGCGGCGTCGTCATAAAGCCCTTCGTGAAACCCGTGCCCACGCGCACCGTCGGCGCGGTGTGGCGCAAGTCGAGCGCGCGGCGCGCCGTCATCCTGGCGCTCGCCAGGAACATCGAGGCCAACGCGCTGTGATTCCCCAGCCGTTCGACCTTCGCGCACCCGATGGGCGCGAGCTCGCGGCACACTGGTTCGCAGCGCCGCAGCGCCACGGCGTCATCGTGATGAATGGCGCCACCGGTTTTCCGCAGGCGTTCTATTTCAAGCTGGCGCAGTACGCGGCCGAGCGCGGCTACGACGTGCTGCTGTACGACTACCGCGGCATGGGGTTCTCGACATCGGGGAGTCCCGCCGCGGAACGGGTCCGCATGAGCGACTGGGGTTTGCTCGACATGCGCGCGGCCCTCGATGCAGGCGCAGAACGCGCGCAGGGACAGCCCGTCGTCACGCTGGGCCACAGTGTCGGTGGCCAGTTCCTGGGGCTGCTGCGCAACCACGCGCTCGCGCGTGCCCACGTGCAGATCGCGACGTCGGTCGGGTACTGGCGCTGGGAGCTCGCGCCTTTCAAATATCTGGCGTGGTGGTTCTGGCGCGTGCATGGTCCGCTGATGCTGGCGCTCAAGGGTTACGTTCCGACCGGCGGTGGCTGGGCGGGCTTGCCGCTGCCACGCGGCGTATATGAAGAGTGGCGGCGCTGGTGCCTGCGCCCGGACCACTTCGGCCCCGACCTCTCCACCTACCTGGCCGACAACTATTTCGCAGACATTCGCGGGCCCCTGCTCTCGGTCGGCTTCACCGACGATTCGATCGCCACGCGACGTACCGTCGAGGCGCTCGACCGGTTCTATCCACACGTCCAGCGTGAATCGCGCTGGTACACGCCCGCCGACGCGGGCTCGAGGCGCATCGGCCACGAAGGTTTTTTCGCCTCGCGGCATCGCGACACCCTGTGGCGCCCGGTCATCGACTGGATAGACAACACGCTGGGCGTCGCCCGATGAGCCATCCTGAATCAGGCGGCACGCCCGCCGATCACATAACCCCGTACGACCGGCTGGCGCTCGACGAGGCGACGTTGATCTCGCTGCTCGCGGCCAGCACGCCGAACGAGGGGCTGGTCGAATACTTCGGCGCCGAGCTGCACGCCGAGCTCGCCAGGCTGGCGAGGGCCACCACGCGAAAATCCGCGAAGCGCAGCGCGCCGCGCCGGCGTGTCTATGTGCTGCCGGGCATCATGGGCTCGCAGCTCGGATTCATTCGCGGCGGCAAGCGCCCCAACGACATCGTGTGGCTGGATCCCATCGATATCGCTTTCGGCAAGCTCACCGAGCTCACGCTGAATGCCGCATCGCGCATCGTCCCGCTCGGCGCGATGAGCTACAGCTACCTCAAGATCACGTTGTCGCTGCGCAAGGCCGGCTTCGATGCCGTGCTGCTCGACTACGACTGGCGGCGCGACATCAATTCGCTGGGCAAACTACTCGCGGACCGGCTGGCAGCCGATGGCCGCGACGACGTCGCGCTGATCGGCCACAGCATGGGCGGGCTGGTGGCGCGCGCGGCTCTCACACACGCCGCCGGCAAACGCGTCTCGCAGCTCATCATGCTCGGTACGCCCAATGCCGGTTCGCTGGCCGCGGTGCAGGCACTTCGCGGGACCTACCCCGTGGTGCGCAAACTCGCCATGATCGATCTGCGGCACGACGCGGAATACCTGGCGCGCAACGTGTTCGCGAGCTTTCCCGGCCTGCACGAACTGCTGCCGGCCAACAACAGCGTCAGCGACCTCGACCTGTTCGACGCCGACGCGTGGCCCGCGAATGGGCCCGGACCCGATGCGGGGCTGCTGCGCTCGGCGGCCGGGCTCGGCGAGCGCATGGCTTCGGCCGACGCGCGTTTCAGCATGGTGATCGGCTGCAACCGCACCACCGCCACGGGGCTCGCCTTGCGCGACGGCGACTTCGAATACGAATACAGCTTGCAGGGTGACGGCACGGTTCCCATCGAGCTCGCGCGTCTGCCCGGCGCTCGCCACAGCTATGTCGAATGCGGACACAGCGACATGCCGCTCGCCGACCGCGTCATCGCCGGCACGCTGGACCTGCTGAGCACGGGCGCGACGCAGCGCTTCGCGGCGGCGCCGCCGCTCAAGCGAGGCACGCTGACCCGCGTGCGCGACAGCGAGTTGCGGCACCAATACCACGGAAAGATAGATTGGCCGCAGATGACGCCGGAACAGCGCCGGCTGTTCCTCGATACGCTCAACGAAGCGCCGCGCGGCCGTGCCCACCGCCAGCCGCAACGCGCCGCCGCCGCGCAACCGCTCACCATCCGCGTGCGTGTCGGCGACGTGGCCGGCGCTCGTGCTGCGGCCACCGCTGTCGCGGTGTTGCGCGGCGTGCCGGCCACCGGCGCCGCCGCGGACGTCGACCAGCGGCTGGGCGGCGTGATCGATGACTGGCTCCATCACCGGGTAGTTAGTGGCGACGCCGGGCACATCACCCCCATCCCGCGCAGCCTGTGGCGCCTGCGGCCGAAGGTGCGTACCGCGTACCTGCTGGTCGGCCTCGGGCGCTTCGACCGGCTGAGCCTGGACGTCATCGAACACGCGGCGGAGAACCTGGCGCGCTTTGCCGAAGCGCCGCAGTATCGTTCGCTCGCCACGGTCGCCTGGAGCGCGGCCGCGGGCATCGTGCCAGCCGATTCGTTCGCGGCGCAGTTGCGCGGCCTGTTGCGTGCGCGCGCGGCGGGCCAGACCGGGCTCACGCGCGTCGATTTCCACGTGCTCACCCGTGCCGAAGCAAAAGCGGTTCACACGAGGCTTCGCGATTTCGTGAAGTCGCGGCCCGCCGGCGCCTTGCGTTTGCAGCCGCTCGGATCGCAACGCGCCCGCGCCGGCACGCGCTCGCGCCGCGTGCCGGGCACCGCACATCTCATCGTGGCGGCCGAGTCACGCCGCGGAGCGCGCGAAACCTGGCGCGCATCGCTGCTCACCGGCGGCAGCTCCGCCGCGATCTATTCGCAGAGCAAGGAATTCGCGTCGACGGCGCTCGACCAGCTCGACCGGGAATTCCAGAGCGAAGCGCTGACTCCGGCGCGCGTCAGGGCGCTGGGATCCCGCCTGAGCGCGCTGACGCTCCATCCGGCGCTGCTGCGCGCATTACTGGCCACGCGCGGACAATCGCTGTCGGTGGTGCACGATGCCGCCAGCAGTCGCGTGCCTTGGGAGACGCTCAACCTGCGCGGCTGGTTCCCCGCGCTCGACGGCGGACTGTCCCGGCGTTACGCAACCGCCGACCTGGTGCCCGCGCGTTTCGACGCCGGCCGTCGCCAGCAGCGTGAGCTTGCGATCCTGCTCATCGCCAATCCCACGGGCGATCTGCCCGGCGCGGAAGCGGAACGGCAGCGCATCGCGAAACTGCTCGGCCGCAACAAATACCTGCGGCTCACCGAAGTCGCCGGTGAAGCCGCGACACTGGCGCGAGTCACCGCGGAGTTCGAGTCGGGCCGTCACGACGTCATTCACTACGCGGGCCACGCCTCGTTCGACGCGCAGCGCCCCGGGGACGGCGGATTGCTGCTCGCCGACGGTGAGCTCACGGGTTCGCACCTTTCCGCGCTGTCTCGCCTGCCGCCGCTGGTCATGTTCAACGCCTGCGAGTCGGCACGGCTGCGGCGCGGGCCCGGCCGCAAGCGTCGCGCGCCACCGCGCGCCCAGAGCATGGCGCAGAATCTCGGCCTCGCGGAAACGCTGCTGCGCGCCGGCGTCGCGCACTACGTCGGTACGCACTGGCCCGTCGACGATGCCTCCGCGACCGCGTTTGCCACGGTGTTCTATCGCGAGCTCATGCGCGCGAGCATCGGCACCGCGCTGGTCAAGGCACGGCGTGCGGTGCATGCGCGCCGCTCACCGGATTGGGCGGACTACGTCCATTACGGCGACGCGGACTTTCGCCTCAAGGCGCCCTGACAATCTTGGCGGCGACATCGCGCGTCGTTTGCGGGCCGCCTGCGGCAAACGCCGGCGATGTGATGAGCCCTGCGTCGTCGGCTTTCAGACTGACGGGCCGTGCCCACCGGCCGCTGGTCGGGTCGAACCAGGTCCAGCGATAACTCGCGCCGGGCGTGAATCCTTTCATGCGCGCGCGCAGCGCCTTGTTCTCGAAGTACGCGAGTGCGAAATCTTTTTTGGCCGTGCGCATCAGGAACGACCATCCATCGAGGCCGTCGGCCGCGGCATCGGGAATGCTGCGGGGCTGCAAGTCATCCGAGGCCGGCATCAGTTCCTGGTATCGGCCGCCCTCCGAGAGGACGAACGAGCGAAGGTGCTGCATCTGCGCGCCCGATTCGTAGCGCAACGCCGTCCAGATGTGCGGCCTCCAGCCCGCGGGCTCCCCCGTGCTCGTGACGTCATACGCCGCGGTGCCGTGTACGTGGCCGGCAAGCGCTCCCGACAGCACCGAGCCATACATCATGGCGCGCGCGAAATAGTTGTCGCGCGCGGAGTTTTCTTCCGCAGTCTCACCACCCGGGCGATTTATGGAGTGGTTCCACCCCGTGTAGTAAGGCTCGAGATTCGCCGCGGGCAGCGCTGGCGAGAGCCGGAACAGCTCTTCGATGGATTCGTAAATGGCGTGATTGCGCGGGTTGTTGCCCACCGTGTGCATCGTGAGCCACGGCGCCTGGGCTCCGGACCCGAAGGCCTTGTAAGTCGAGCGGTCGATCAGCGTGGTGTACGGCTGCCCGAATGGCAGCGGGCCGTACTTTCGCAGGTGATACGTCAGCGCCTCGTTGAACTCATCGGCGGTGAGGCTGAAATCTTTCGGGATCCAGTCGAGGTGGATGCCGCTGAACACCAGGTTGTATGCGCCGTAGCGCGCGATCAGGTATTGAACGAATCGCGCGTACGACGCGTTGAAATCGAAATAACGTTTCCACGACGGAGCGTTGTCGCGGCGAATCGTCTCCAGGAAAGGAACGAAGCCTTCTTCCGACAAGTGCCGCATCTTGCGATCGAGGCTGGCGAAATAGTCCGGGTTGATCGCATCGAAATTGGCGAGCCCGTCGCGGTCCGCGAAAACTTCGAACGGACGGTTACCGCGCTCGTCGTGCATGTCCTTGGCCGTCGTCGTGGCGCCGTCGGCGGTGGAGATCTTCGCGTTCGGCGCCCAGTGGCCGAATTTTTCCCAGGCGTTGCGCAGGTACACGCCGTCCCGGTTCGCGAAAGTGGCGCCGTGCTCGTCGGCCGCCCAATTGGGAAACGCGGAAATGAAAGAGATCGAGTTGTAGCCCTGGCGTTTGCGCCACGCCACGGCCTCTTCGAAGCTGATGCCTTCGGCCGGCACATAGTCGGCCGCGGCGCGCGCGCCCTTGAATGGCAGTCTCCACGTCGATGCCGCCAGCCAGGTGTCACCCACGAGAAAGAATGGCGTGCCATCGGCATAGCGCAGCGCATGCCCGTTCTCACTGGAGCGGATGAAACCGCGGCGATTGGGATTCGCCGCGAGCTCGGCGTCGCTCCAGGCCACCGCGCGGAATTGTCCCGAGCCCGAAAGGCCCGCATCTTCGCGACTCGAACCCACGCGCCAGGTCCATTCACCCGGCTGCGTCGCGACCACGCGAACCCTGAAGGTGCGGCCACCATCCCAGAAGCCATAGACCCGCCGGCGGAAGCCCGGGCCTTCGAGGTCCACCCAGCATTCGATGTCGACATACGGATTCGCGTAGTTGCGGGCTGCCGCGAGCGTGATTTCCTGAACCTGCCAGACGTGCACCTCGCCCGATTGCAGGCGCGCGTCGACGCGCATCGACAGCGTCAGGAAAACCAGCGTGGAGAAGATCAAGGTGACCGTTTTGTGCATGGCTGAAGCGTAGCGCGTTCTCGCGCCGAACTGATTTCCTCTAATATGGCGCCCACCCATGGAAGCCATTGCCGCCCTCCTGACCGATCCGCAGGTATGGATCGCTTTTTTCACGTTGACGGCGCTCGAGCTGGTGCTCGGCATCGACAACATCATTTTCATCTCGATCCTGGTCGACAAGCTCGAACGCGTGCAGCGCGAAAAGGCGCGCCGCATCGGCCTGTTCCTCGCGATGTTCATGCGCATCGGCCTGCTGATGGTGCTGTCGTGGATCGTCGGGCTCACCGCGCCGCTGTTCACCATCACCGGCACCGAGATTTCCGGCCGCGATCTCATCCTCATCGCCGGCGGCGTGTTCCTGGTGTGGAAGTCCACGATGGAGATCCACCAGCTCACCGAAGGTGAGGAGGGTCATGCCTCGAGGAGCGTGAAGGCAAGCTTCGGCGCCATCATCGTGCAGATCATCATCATCGACATGGTTTTCTCGCTCGATTCCATCATCACCGCGGTTGGCCTGGTGGACGAGCTGGCGGTCATGATCGCCGCGGTAATTGCCTCGGTAGGCCTCATGATGCTGTTCGCGCGCGCCATCGGCGACTTCGTCTCGGCGCATCCGTCCATCAAGATGCTGGCGCTGTCTTTCCTGCTGCTCGTCGGCGTCATGCTGGTCGCCGAGGGCTTCGACCACAAGGTGCCGAAGGGATATATCTACTTCGCGATGGCGTTCTCGGTGGCGGTGGAAATGCTCAACATCCGCATGCGCAAGAAGAAAGTCCCGCCGGTCGACCTGCACGAGCACTACAAATAGGGTCAGCCATGCTGTTTGCACTGCTACGCCTCGTCGTTGTCATCTGGGTCTTCGGCATCATCGTGCTCGCGCTGGCGTCCACGTCGACCTTCCTGTACTCCACCGAAAATTCCGCGGAGCGCTACCAGCGCTGGCAAACGAGATTGCGCATGGCGCTCATCTGGCCGATCGCGCTCATGTCACCGGCCGGGCGCGCGCGCCTGCGCCGGGGTTAACAGTTCCAGGAGAATCGATAATGGCTTTCAGCAACAACGTATTCCGCGGGCCGGGCAACGCAGGCAGTGGCGGCGCGGAATTACCCGTCCGCAGGATCTTCACGTGGGCCGTGGTGATCGTCATCGCCGTCATCGTGGTCAGCGTCGCGGGATGCGGCATCAAGGTCGTGGATACAGGCCAACGTGGGGTCAAGACGCGCTTCGGCGAGATCACTTCCACGTCGTTACCCGAAGGGCTCTACTTCTTCAATCCGATCACCAGCAAGATCATCGAAATCGACACGCGCGTGAAACGCACGGATGGCGAAACCGAGTCGTACACGCGCGACGTTCAGCAGGCCAACATCAAGTACACGCTGAACTACCGCCTGCAGCAGAACCAGGCGCACACCATGTACCGCGACGTCGGCACGGACTGGGAACAGCGGCTCATTCCACAAGTGATACTCGGCACGCTGAAAGAGGTCGTGGGCAAGTGGGACGCCGTCGACCTCATCTCCAATCGCGACAAGGCGACGACCACTGCGTTCGAGCAGATTCGCGCGGATCTCGCGGAACGATTCGTGGAGGTGTCACGGTTCGAGATCACCGACATTTCGTACACGTCTGAGTTCGAGACTTCTGTGGAACAGAAGGTGATCGCGCAACAGAAGGCGATCGAAGAACAGAACCGCACCAAGCAGATCGAAGAGCAGGCGCGCCAGAAGGTGCTGTCCGCCGAGGCCGAAGCCAAGTCCATGCAGATTCGCGCCGAGGCGCTCGAGCAGAACGCCAAGCTCGTGGAGTGGGAGGCCGTGCAGAAATGGAACGGCGTGTTGCCGCAGTACATGCTGGGCAGCGGCGCCACTCCGTTCATCAACCTCAATCCCGGCAAGAACTGAGGGTAGTTTGAGCGATGCGCCCCTGCCGGCCCTGATATTCGACTGCGACGGGGTGCTCGTCGACAGCGAGTACCTGGCGAGCCGCGTCGAGTCCGAGCTCATCCGCGATCTCGGTCTCACGCTCGATGTCCAGCAGGTGCACGACCTGTTCCTCGGCAAGACCGTCGATGGCGTGCTCGATGCGATCGCCGCGCGAACCGGGCAGAGGCCATCGAGCGCGTGGGCCTACAACTGGGCCTTCGCCACTGCGCACGCGTTCCTGCGGGAGCTCAAGTCGGTCGATGGCGTCGGCGTCGCGGTGGAAGAGCTGCGCCGCCGCGGTCACCGCCTGGCGGTGGCGTCGCAGTCGCCACTGGCGCGGGTGCGCCTGTCGTTGCAGGTCGCCGGGCTGGCGGGGCAGTTCGGCGAGCACATCTACGTCACTTCGATGGTCGCGCGTCCAAAGCCCGCCCCGGACGTCTATCTATTGGCCGCGGAAAGGCTTGGCGCCGCGCCCGCGGATTGCATCGTCGTCGAAGACTCGCCCGTCAGCGCCGCCGCGGCGCTCGGCGCCGGCATGCGGGTCATCGGCTACGCGCCGGGGAACACTTTCGATGCCATGAGCGCGAGCGGCGCCACGGTCATCCGCACCATGGATGACCTGATTCGCACCATCAAATCCTGAAAGAACGCCGCGCGGCAAATTCCTACGCGCCGATTCGCCTTTTCGCCGGCGCGGCGTCCACCGACGCGCCCCAACATGCCGTCCTGGTCTGACGGCGCAAATGCCCGCCGGGCGCCAGATTTACGCCGCTCTCAAAAACCAGAATCAGGAAGTGGCATGAATCGGTCTTTCGTGTTCGCGGCACTCGCGTCGTTGGCTGTGTCGCTGTCTGCGTGCGGCGGTGGTGGCGGAAGCGATAGTCCGCCTCCCGCGGCCCCCGCTCCTCCCGCACCTCCGCCTCCGCCACCTCCCCCTGACACCACTGCGCCCACGGTACCTTCCGGCGTCACCGCGGTGACGCAGTCGACCAGTTCCATCCTGGTCAGCTGGACGGCCTCGACCGACGCCACCGGAATCTCCGGCTATCGCGTGTTTCGCGACGGCGGCGCGACTCCCGTCGCGACGGTGCAAACCACTTCGTTCACCGATACCGGGCTTGCACCCGGCACGGCCTACAGTTACGCGGTTGTGGCAGTAGATAGTGCTCCCACGCCGAACGCGTCCGCCGCGTCGGCATCCGTCAGTGCGACGACGCAGACTCCGCCTGACACCACCGCACCCTCGGTGCCGGCGGGGGTCACCGCGGTGGCGCAGTCGGCCAGCTCGATTCTCGTGAGCTGGACGGCCTCCACGGACGCCAGCGGGATCTCCGGTTATCGCGTGTTCCGCGCGGGCATGGCCACGCCCGTGGCGACGGTGCAGACCACGTCGTTCACCGATACCGGGCTCACGCCCGCCACCGCGTACAGCTACACGGTCGCGGCGGTCGATGGAGCGCCCACACCCAATGTGTCCGCTGAGTCGGCGGTGGTCAGCGCCACCACCGCGGCGCTGCCGCCCGTGAGACTCGCGGCGCAACAGGTGTTTTCCGGCCTCACATTGTTCGCCGCGCACTCGCTGTTGCGCGTGCCGAACGACACCAGCCGCTGGATCGTGGTGCAGCAGGACGGGCGCGTTCTGTCGTTCGCCGACACACCGGCCGTGACCACCACGAGCAACGTGCTCGACATCCGCGACCGCGTGGTGTTCCGCAACGTTCACGGCTTGTTAGGCCTGGCGTTCCATCCCAACTTCCCCACCGATCCGCGCGCCTTCGTTGCCTATACCCACGAGGTGAGCGCGGGTGTCATCGTGCTACGCATTTCCGAGTTCACCACGGCCAATTCGGGGGCCACGTTGAATCCGGCCTCCGAACAGATCCTGTTCGAGATGGCCCAGCCCGGCGGCCACAACAACGGCGGCCACCTGCTGTTCGGCCCGGACGGCTTTCTCTACCTCGGCATCGGCGATGGCGGCAATGACGACAGCGCCACCGGCGTTGCCGGCAATGGCCAGCTCACCAACAACCTGCTCGGCAAGATCCTGCGCATCGACGTGAGCGGAACGACGGGCGCGCGCCGTTACCGCATTCCGGCCGACAATCCGTTTGCGGCGAATCCCCTGTGCAACATGGATGGCACCGGCACGCAGGATTGTCCGGAAATCTTTGCCTGGGGATTCCGCAATCCGTGGCGCTGGAGCTTCGACACGCAGGGCGGGCAGTTATGGCTCGGCGACGTCGGATCGCACACGCGCGAGGAAGTGAATCGCGTGGTTCGCGGCGGCAATTATGGCTGGCGCTGCTACGAAGGCACGCTGCAGACATCGTTGAACTGCGGAACGCCCACGACCCCGCTGCTGCCGCCGGTGGCCGAATACATCCATCCGACCGGGCAGTCGGTGGTTGGGGGATTCGTGTACCACGGCACTGCCATCCCCGGGCTCGTCGGCCGCTATGTGTTCGCCGACTACAACCTCGGATATTTCTGGCACATCGCAACCGACACGGCGCCGACGCGCACGCTGCTCCAGACCGAGGGATGGGAGTCGGGACTCAATCCGGCTTCGTTCGCGCAGGACAACGATGGCGAGCTGTTCATCGTCGACGTGCGCACGGCGTCTATCTACAAGCTGGTGCCGGCGCCCTGAAGAATGGGGGCAGCCCCCTTTTCCTAGCAAAAGGGGTCAGCCCTGCGCGTCAGCATGCGGATCTAAGGGCTGACCCCTTTTGCTGGGAAAAGGGGGCTGCCCCCATTCTTATTTCACGGCCGCCACGATCTGCGCGCGCTGCTTCGCGTCGGGCAGCGCGCCCAGTCCGGCACCGAGATTATCGACGAGGTTGCGAAGCTTGCCCGTGGCGGGAATGACGCAAGTGACCGCCGGATGCGCCAGCACGAACTTGAGGAACACCTGCGCCCAGCTCTTCGCGCCGAAGTCCGCCGCCCATGGCGGAAGCTCCTTGCCCTGCACCCTGCTGAACAGGCTGCCATCCTCGAACGCGCGGTTGATGAGCACCGCAACACCGCGGTCGGCACACAACGGCAGCAGCCGCTTCTCGGCTTCGCGCGTGGTCACCGAGTAGTTGAACTGCACGAAGTCTATCTTCTCGCGCTCGATGATGGCGATGAGGTCCGGATAGGAACTGGTGGTGTAGTGCGTGACACCGATGTACTTGATCTGGCCTTCGGCCTTCCAGCGCCGCAGCGTCTTCAGGTGCGCGTCGAGATCGACGAGGTTGTGCACCTGCATGAGCTCGATGCGCTTGTGCCTGAGCAGCGCCATCGAGCGTTGCATCTGTTCGATGCCCTTCTGCTCGCCGTGGCCGCCCGAGCTCGGGGTCCACACCTTGGTGGCGATGAACGCCTTGGATTGCTGTTCCTGCGTCAGCAGCTCGCCGAGCACCGCTTCGGCCGTGGAATACATCGGCGAGGTGTCGATGAGCGTCGCACCGCCCGCGAAGAAACCCTGCAGCACTTCGCGCAGCGGCGCGCGCGATGCCTCATCGGCGCCGACTTCGAACGGTCCCGAGGTGCCGAGCCCGACGGCGGGAATGGTCTCGCCCGACGAGGGAATGCGGCGCATGAGCAGCTTGCCGCCGGGTGCGGCGGGCGCTCGCGCCGCGGATCCCGCTTCCGCGGCCGCCAGCGTGACGCCCGAACCCGTCACCGCCGCGACACTGCCCATTGCCAGAAAATTCCTTCTGTCCATGCCGTACTCCAGGCGGAAGTTGACTAGATCAGCGCCGCATCCGTTCCCGATACCGCGTCGCTTCCCTGCGTGCAGATGTTCTCGAGCGTGAGCACCTGCGGCAACACTTGCGATGAATAGAAGTGCGCGGTGGCGAGTTTCGCCTCGAAGAACTGGCGATCGGCGGTACCGGCCACGAGCCGCTGCGCGGCGATGTCCGCGGCCCGCGCCATCAGCCATCCGCCGACGGTGAGACCACAGAACTTGAGGAACGGCACCGACACCGCCATGGCGCGGTCGGGAGCCGTGGCCAGCGCCTTGAGCATGGAATCCGCCGTCTTGCGGAGCCTGGCGACTGCATCCTGCGCAGCGCTGCGGGCATGCAGCGCGGACGCATGCAGGGGCGCCAGCGACGCGAGCGACGATTCCATCTCGTCGATGAACGCGAGCAGCGCAGCTCCGCGGTCCCGCCCGAATTTCCGGCCGATGAGATCGTTCGACTGAATGCCGGTGGTGCCCTCGTAGATGGAGGTGATGCGCGCGTCGCGGAAGGTCTGCGCGGCACCGGTTTCCTCGATGTAGCCCATGCCGCCGTGGATCTGGATGCCGAGCGACGCGATCTCGATGCCGCACTCCGTGCAGAAGCCCTTGACGATGGGAATCAGCAGGTCGCCGCGCGACTGGTGCGCGGCGCGTACGGCGTCATCCGAATGCGACGCGCCGACATCGAGCTGGAACGCGGTGTACAACGCCAGCGCGCGGCACGCTTCCACCGTCGACTTCATGTCTAACAACATGCGCTTGACGTCGGGATGCCCGATGATCGGCGCCGGCGAGGAACTGGTTCCCATCGAAGCCGAGCCCGAGATGCGCGCGAGCGGCACGGGCGGCTTGCCCTGGACCCGCGTGCGCGCCCAGTCCACGGCCTGCTGGAACGCGCGTTCACCCTGCGCATAACCTTCGAGGCCCACCGACAGCCGCGCGGCGTTCATCATCACGAACATGTATTCGAGGCCGCGATTCGGCTCGCCGACCAGCAGGCCGAGCGCGCCCTCGTTTTCGCCGTACATCATCACGCAGGTGGGGCTGGCATGGATACCGAGCTTGTGTTCGATGGACGCGCAGAAGACGTCGTTGCGCGCGCCCGGCGCGCCGTCGGCGTTGACCCAGAACTTCGGCACGATGAACAGCGAGATGCCGCGCACCCCGGGCGGCGCGCCGTCGATGCGCGCCAGCACCATGTGCACGATGTTCTCGGCGAGGTCGTGTTCGCCGTAGGTGATGAAGATCTTCTGCCCGTAGAGCCGATAGTTAGGTCCCGCCGGCGTGGCGCGCGTGCGCACCTGCGCCAGGTCGCTGCCCGCCTGCGGCTCGGTCAGGTTCATGGTGCCGGTCCACTCGCCGCGCACCATCTTCGGCAGGTACAGCTGTTTCTGCTGCGGCGACCCGAAGTGCTGGATGGCTTCGATGGCGCCCTGCGTGAGCATCGGGCAGAGCTTGAACGCGAGATTCGACGCGGCCCAGATCTCCTCGACCGCGGTGCCGAGCATGGCCGGTACGTTCTGCCCGCCGAATTCGGACTTGCTGCGCAACGCCGGCCAGCCGTTCTCGCAGAACTGCCGGTAGGCGTCCCTGTATCCATCGGGCATGGTCACGCCGATCGCCGACCAGGCCGCCCCTTGTTTGTCGCCGCTCTTGCAGAGCGGGTCGAGGATCATCTCGGCAAACCGTGCCGCTTCACCGAGCACGGCATCGGCGGTTTCACTCGAGTAATCGGCGAACTCCGGACAGCCGCGCAGCGAATCGGCGCCAATGAGCTCATCCAGTACAAACCGGATGTCCTTGACCGGTGCTCGGTACATCTTCACTCCTTCGTTTGACTAGTTTGCCAGCGCCGGAACGATGTTCGCGGCAGCGAATTCCACGAAGCTGCGTACCCGGTGGTCGTTTTCCAGGCCGGCGGGAAACACCGCATAGAGTGGCGCGGCGGAAGGCGCCTGCCAATCTGCGAGCACCCGGCGCAGTTTCGCGGTGGCCACGCCCTGGCGGCACAGGAACTCGGGCAGCAGCCCGATGCCGAGACCGGCGACCGTCGCGCTGTGCAGCACCGCCGGATCGTCGACCGCGAGTTTTGGCCGCACTCGCACCTCGGCGCGCGCCGACGCCTTGGTCATCTGAAAGCGATACTCCGCGCCTTCACCCGCGGGGGTGAGCAAGGCGTGATCGCGCAGGCCTTCGGGGCGCTCGGGTGCCGGATGTTTCAACAGGTAGGCCGGCGTCGCGCACAACACGGCCGGGGGTGCGCCGAGCAGTCGCGCGCCGAGCTTCGGGTCTTCGTTGACGCCGGCGCGAATCGCCACGTCCCAGTCGACGCCGACGCCGGAATCGAGCACGACATCGAGCGCGATGTCCGGAAAACTGTCGAGGAATCGCGGCACCAGCGGCGCGAGCAGCACGCGTCCATAAGCCGGGTCGGCGATCACGCGCAGGGGTCCCTCGCGAGAGGTAGAGAAGGATTGCGCGAGCTGGCGTACCTTCTCGACCTCGCCGCTGATGGCGCGCGCGTGAGGCAGCACCGCTTCACCCGCGGCGGTGAGAAAAATCCTGCGGGTCGTGCGCTTCATGAGCTGCAGACCGACGGATTTTTCGAGGTCGGCGATGGCGCGGCTGACCGCGACCTTGGGCACGCCGTAGGCGCGGGCGGCTGCGGAGAAGCCATTGAGCTCGACCACCCGCGCGAAGACGGCGAGTTGAGCGGCGGACCAGAATTCACTCATAGGCGCACCAAACGGCAGCGTGGTGGCGGCATTGTTTCACCAAAGGAATTAAAAAGGAAAGTCCTCATGAACATTTCGATGCATGCGATGAGCCACGACGTCTTCAAACGAGCGCTGCTCCAGCTCGTCCACGTGATGGAAAAGGCCGTCGCGAATGCGAAGGCGCGCAATTTCGAAACCAGCGTGCTGGTCAACGCACGGCTGGCGCCGGACATGCTGCCGTTTGCCCGACAGATCCAGCTGGTCAGCGACTTCGCGAAGAATTCGATGGCGCGGCTCGCGGGCATCGATCCGCCGAGGTTCGAAGATACGGAAACCACGATGGATGAACTGTTCGCGCGTGTGAAGAAAACCATCGACTTCATCGACAGCGTGCCAGCCGCGGCGGTCGACGGCAGCGAGACTCGCGACATCAAGATCGCGTTGCGCGACCGCACCGTGGAATTCAACGGGCTGACTTTCCTGCAGCACTGGGCGATCCCGAATTTCTTCTTCCACCACGTCACCGCCTACAACCTGCTGCGGCACAACGGCGTGGACATCGGCAAGCGGGACTTCCTCGGCGGCTGAACAATCGCGAGGCGAAAAAAGAGGGCCGGGTTACCCCGGCCCTCTCGCGATCGGTCGCGTGTCGTGCCGCGTCCTAGTTGCGTACCTTGCAGGGCCCGAGCGCCGCGCCTTCGCGCAGCCACTTCATGGCTTCCGCCTTCGGCACCACGTGGGTCTGGCCAAGTTTGCAGACCTGGATCTTCTTCGGAATGAGCACGGTCGCGGTCTCGGGCGCGCTCGTGTTCGCCCCGTCGCTCACCGTCACCAGCAGCGTGTACCGGCTCCTGCTGAAGTCGATGTTGAGCGGCTGCGCGACGCGGATCTGACCGGTGGGTCCGTCCTGCACGAAGATGTCGCCAGCGTCGCCGCCCACGATCGTCCAGTTGGTGAAGGTCGTGAAGCCCGGTTCGTTGGCGTCGTCAGCATCATTCGCCTTCGTACGTCCGATCCACTCGTAGGTGGCATCGATGTAGTAGGCCTGGCCCTCGAGGACCCACGGCGCATTGTCGTTGGCGTTCGTGACCTTGATGGTCACGTTGCCCGCGGCGCTGCGCACGTAGCCGTCCCAGACGGAGACGGCGATCGTGTGCGACGGCGCGGTCTCGAAGTCGAGCGAGGCGGTTGCCGCCAGGCTCACCACTCCCGTTGCCGCATCGATGACGAACTTGCCGCTCGGATCGGAGACGATCTGCCACTGCGAGAACGTCGTGCCTGCATCCGCATCGGTGGCGAGCACCGTGCCCACCGGCGATCCGCCGGCCGCCGACTCGTTCACCGTCAGCGTCTGCGCACCCACGACCGCGGGAATGTTCTGCACGTAGCGGATCAGCCATTGCAGCGCCGGACGTTCGCCGCCGTTCTGGTACAGCAGCCAGTCACCCTGCTGGTTGCGCCAGTGGAAGCCCTGCACGTAACCCCAGATGGTCACGCCCTTGACCGCCGGGTGCTCCCAGAACACGGGGAACACGCGCTGGTAGTTCGCGAGCTGCACTTCGTGGTTGAGCACACCCTGCGACACACCGTCGAGATCCAGCTCGGTGATGTAGATAGGCAGGCCGGTGGCCGCGAGGCGGTTCAGGTTGTTGCGGTGATTGTTCATCGGCGCCGGCTCGGTGGTCGAGAAGGCATGCCCCTGGTCGCCGATGGCGTCGATCAGCCCGCGCTCCTTGAGCAGGTTGATGATGGTGATGTAGTTGGTCGTCGCATTACCGTCGTTGGTGATGCTGAAGTCGTTCAGGATCAGCTCGGCGTTGGGGAAGTACTGCCGCGCCAGCTGGAAGGACGTGATGATCCAGTCCCAGCCCGTGACACCGTTGCCGCCGAGGGCTTCGATGTAGTTGCCGTTGGTCGCGCCGCGCGGCGGATCGTGCAGCGGCTCGTTCACGACTTCGATCTGGTCGATGTCGGGGTAACGCGCGGCCACGGCCGCGTACCACTCCTCGATCTCTTCGCGCTGCTCGGCGGTCGGCAGCGACTCGATCCACGCCGGCTGCTGGTTGCCCCAGATGAACGTGTGCCACTTGAACGGGAAGCCGTTGGCCCTGGCGAGCGCGTACGCCTCGTCGGCCTGCGCCCAGTTCATGACGTCGCGCGTGCCTTCGACCGTGCCCCACTTGCCGCCGTTCTCCGGCGTCACCTGGTTCCAGTAGTTAGCGAAGCCGCGTGAGGCCGTGCCCGGGCTCCAGGCGGCGCCGAGATACTTGTCGAGGCCGGTGGCGATGGCAGGCTCGGTGCGCGTGAACGGTGGCGGTTCCGGCGGCGGCGGCGGCGGGCAGGTGCCCGTGGCCGAGCTGCCCGTGTTCAGGTCGTTCACGGTGTAGCAGAAACCGGCGCGACCGAACGCGAACTTGTCCATGCGCATGCCGTCTTCACGCGTACCGAACTGGAAGACTTGCGTGAGCGCTCCGGCGGGCACGACCCAGGCCGCGGGGCCCTGGCTGCCCGTGATCTTCACCCACTTGAAGACGTTGCTGCCGGTGTTGCCGCCGTTGAGCACGGTGGCGGTGGGATTCGTGAAGCCGGTGCCGGCTTCATTCTGCAGCGCCCACTGGTTGCCGACTTCCGGCGTCTTTACGCCGAAGCCCTGGCCGAAATACCAGCTGTCGTCATTGGCGGCGTTCGGACCCACGCTGTAACGCGCGTACAGCTCGTAGTTTCCCGCGGCGGGAAACGTGACGTCGTACGAGGCGATGTGCGCCGCGGTGGGCGGCGTCGTCGTGTTCACCGTGGTGGTGATGAACGTCACGGGGCCATCGACGCCGGTCGCAATGTTTGGACCGAGAGTCCCCGACTCGGCTTCGAACACGACCGGCTCAGTCTGCGCGGACGCGCAGATAGGCACGGACGCGAGTAGACATACGCGCAGCAGCGCGCTCGCAGAAATTCTCATCGGATGTTCCCCTTCGTTTTTTGAAAAGCAGTGGTTAGCCACTGTCTCGCGGCCCGAATCTAGCGCACGAAAAACAAATTCGGTAGCGGTACCAACCGCAACGAATCCCCTTTCGAGTTGGTCTTCGACTTTGGTCGCGGTGTGAACCACTGCGCGGTGCGCCGATCTATTGAACATAATGGTGTCAATTCCCCGCAACAGCAATCCGGGGAACGGGAGCTATGTCACGGCGGCAGTGGCGGTGATTTGCGACTCTGCACGCTCAGTCCGGGGAAGTTTTCACGAATGCAGGCGAGCGCGAGTGTCACAGCTAGCGGCGATTCCAAGGCCGCGATCGGCGAAGCCCTGAAGCAGGCTATCGCCGGCAGCCGACTGCAATCCATTTCCCTGCACGATGAACGCGGCGATGTGTTGTGGCTCGATGAAGGCGCGCTCGGCCCCGACGAACACAACCTGGTGATCGACGCGGCGGCGGCATTGTCCTCCGCGCCTGACAAGACCTACATATTCCAGAACATCGGCGATGGCCGCTCCGCGGCTTTCCTGCCCGCGCGTTCGCCGCTCAACGATCTCCTCGGCATCGCGATGATCATCGCCGACGCCAAGTTCCTCGACGCCAAGGGCGCGGCGAAATTCGTCACGCCGACCACCACCAACCTGATGCGCCGGCTCGCGTTCCTGCGCAAGCCGACCGCCCCGCCCGCTCCCGCCGCGCCGCCACCGGCCCCGGCGCCCGCCGCGCGAGTAGCTAGTCCGCCACCCGCGCAGGCGCCGCGCCCTGCCGCTCCTGCAGGCGCCGCG